>NZ_LR217713.1:0-1076893 GCF_900698925.1 Candidatus Erwinia haradaeae | reverse complement strand
AAATATTATATCAATGGATATAAGATTAAGAAAAACATGATTTATATCAACTAATCACATCCTTTACATTAATTTCATACATGTTTTCTACACGAAAATCTAAAAAAAACCTAATATAGTATAAAAATTCAAGGCTGATTAATACATTTCAATATCAAATCAATATCAAACTAATGAATAAGTTTCGCATCTTAGGATAACTTTTTTTACATTGATTCTAAGCCAATCAGTTGACACGCTGTAATATATAATATACATTACTAATCATACGAATTAAGTCAAACCTAAATCTAAAAAATCTAAATCTAAAATAGATGTAAGAAAAAATTGAAACAAGATAAATTTTCTACGTTAAAATTAGAAAGAAGATAACCATTGTAATGTCTTAAATTTAATTAAATATTAAATTTATCTTATTTATCTTAAGATAATCAGAAAGTAGTGTCTGTATATTTTTAGATTATTTCATATAATACAAAACGTTAAAATCACTTTCAAAAAACATTGAAATTAGTTTCAATGTACCCTTAATAATTAAAGCAGTTTTAGTTAAGAAAAGATTTAAGAAAAAATTGATCTTAAGAAATAAATATAATACCTTGATTAAGCATATAAGATTAAGAATGCATATCATTACTAAACATATACATCAATACTAAACATATACATACAATTTACAGACACATTCATTAATGTGAATTTCATTTGATTTGATGTTATAAAATCAATATAACATCTAAAGATATCAATATACGTATAAAAATATCAATATACGTAATCATATTTAAACATCTGTTAACATAAAAATTCTGTTAGAAAATTTATATAAACAATAGAAATATATAAATATCAAATATATAAAATTTATAATTATAAAATATATACAACATATATAATATATAATACTATTACTAACTAACTACTATACTAATAACTATTATACTATATACTATACTAGTATATACTATACTAATATATATACCAACCTAATATATATATACTAACCTAATATACTATACTAACTATACTACTATACTAAAAACTAAAACACTAATACTAAAATAAAATAAAACGGTTCCTAAATAATAATAAATAAAATAAAATTTAATAATAGAAAATATTAGTAAGTCTTTAAGTCATCAATAAAACATTTACCAATAAAATATTTTAAACACAATAGATTACTGATTTTAATCATGGTTAAGTTTATATACTATTAAAATATAAATTATTTAATAATTTTTATCTAGAAAATTAATATACGGTACCTGTTTACAAAAGAAACATGGTTTAAATAAATATTTAAATATTGTAAGTTATATAGATAAATAAATGTATTTGGTAGATATACAAAGATGATTAATATTTATAGCCCAATTTAGAAATCCAAATAAAAAATAAATTTATTAGAATTTCAATTAGTATTATCAGATTCTGATGTACAATACAATACTAACTATGTGATCTTTGTATAATTCTTCTTTACTTAACAAAGAAAGATAAAAAGAAAATAAAAATCACATAAGATAATTTTTCATATAAAAACTTTATTTATTATTAATAAATTAAATTAATTGTATTTTTTAACTAAATTTACAATAAAAAATACCATTAAATAAAAAAATACAATTATCAACAAGATTTTTATCCTCCACGAATTAACTCCCCAGTGATAAGATTACGTATTTCGGATGGATGCGCATGCCCACTAGTTTGACCTACTAACACTGGAATATGATTACCAATATTTTCTATAACTTCAGATGCGCCACGACATGGAAGAAATCCCGTTAAATTAGCGCTTGTTGATACTAATGCCGTATTACAAGCTTTACATAAAGAAATTACAGTGGGATGATTACTAACACGTACTGCAATTGTAGTAAATTGCCCTCTTAGCCAGAATGGGGTTGTAGGGCGAGCTGGGACAATCCATGTTACCGGTCCAGGCCATCGTGAAAACATGTAAGATCTTTGATCATCAGATAATTCCTCATCAGCAATCCATGGTATAAGTTGTTTATAATTTGCAGATACTAGAATTAAACCTTTTTTCACGGATCGTTTCTTTAAGGAAAGAAGATATTTGACTGCTATCTGACTATTAGGATTACAGCCTAATCCAAAAACTGATTCAGTAGGATAAGAAACGACCATTGACTGAGATACATATTTTGCACATTGCATTAATGAATAAATCATGGGACTCATGTGTGCTATGCTCCAAATTAAAATGTCATCATAAAATATAAAAAATAAAAAATTATTTATATAATAAAATAAGCTCATAAATAAAAAATAAAAAATTTAAATACATTAATTAAAAATTTTTAATAAATAAAATATTTTATACATTCTTTGTAGAATTTATAAGATTTAGCACGTTTATAAATTAGTTCTTAAAATATTAAAACGATATTTCTTTATAGCGTTATTCATGCATTAATATATAATATTTATTAATAAATAAAAAAATTAAAAATATTTTACGAAAAATACTTTAAAATATATTATAATAATAAATATTATTGTAGATTATTACAATAATAAATTGTTATATATAAAATTATTATCTCTGTGTAAGATACAAGTATATTATGAGAAATAATTCAATATATCATATACATTTTTGAAATAGTTTTTATATAATAAATCATTGATATGATATTTACATCTTATAATATTTAAATCTATTGGTATAATTTACTGAATCGTCTTCATATTGAAATATACTTTCAAAGTAAAAAATATAAAAATTATTAACTAAGAAAAAAATCAAATCTTTTTTAAGATAAAAATTAATTATAGAAGATCGCTTGCTTTTCTATGTATAAGAAATTTATTATTTATTGGTAATTAATATTGAATATTTTGAATATTAATGCTTATTCAGTATGTAGTAATAATTTTTATAATCAGTCAGATAAAAATTATCTGACAAAAGAAAATACATAAGCAATTTTATTTTTTTTCAAATATTTTATCGATTTAAAATTAAATATTTAAAATATATTTATGCAATAATGTTGCATGTCACAAGTGTATTACAGTGTTCATGCTCAATGTGTAATATCATCATTATGATCAAATAATAATTCTTCCATTTTTTGATAAGCACCTTCGCACCCAGGAAGGTTAAATAAAACCATTAGCACTACCCACTTAAGATCATCCAGATTAAAGTCAAGAGTGTCTAAAGCCATAATACGTTCAATAACCAATTCACGTGTTTTGAGGTTTAAAACTTGAATCTGTTCTAAAAATAAAAGAAATCCTCGACAATTTACATCTAAACGCTGACTTTCCTCTTGAGTATAAATACGCATAGAAAACGAATCAGTAGTTAAAAAAACTGGAGAAATTAATTCATCTTGATAATCTACTAATTTTTCTAACCAGATCAAAGCATTAAAGATATCTTCACGATGAAAACCCGCATCCGATAAATCATTAGTTAATTTATCTTGATCCACGCGCATTTCTTCCTGATTATGAATATAAGTTTCAAATAAATACATCAGTACATCAAACACTGTATACCCTCATGACCTAGAAATAATGGATGGGTATAGCCCTATCGCCATACAGCTTACTCTAAGTTTTTTTAAAAATTTATTGTCCAAGATTACAAAATAGAGAGTGCTGGCACATGAATCTATGATATTAATAGATATTTCTTCAACTCATACGTTATCTAACACATAGTACAATGACATTTTTTTAATTACTTCATTCATAAATTCAAGTAATAATTGTAATAATTATTTTTAGACCAAACAATAGTGAAGCATGTCTTATTAAAGATAATAATACTATGAGAAAACTAAAATAACCATAAACAATAGATATACCATTCTATATTCAAGATTAATGTATCGATCTATTATTTTCCAGATTGAATTAGAATAGATAGTAAGATAACTTACAACCATCTGTCTCTCAGAAATGTTTAATTTAACAATCATAGTAACAATTAAAAATCTTAAAAATGCATTAAATTTTCATGAAATACTCTATAATAATGCAGTCATTGTACTAAAAAATCTTTTTTTAGATATGAAGTTATCTATCATAATAGCTACTATTAATTATTGTAAGTAAATTTATTTATCAATATAAATTAGTTAATTTATATTAATAATTTAAGTCAAACATAAAAATATGTTTAGTAGAATATATAAACAATTTTTTTTATAAAAAAATAAAAGAAAAAATATGTTACTCATCTAAATGAATGGATAATATATAAAATATATATAAAACTATCCATCTATATAAGATCATATGAGATTGAGATACAGTGATAATCACATGCTATAAGTTATTAACTATACGAAATAATAAATATATAAATTATACTAGAAAATAAAAAATATTATTTTATATTTGGATTATTATCACTTGTTTATAAAATAATTAAAATTATAAAATAAATAATAAAGTTTTCATTAGTTAAAGAGAATTTTTTATTGAGAAATAATATTTTATATAAAATATTAATACTGTTTTATTTAGATAAAAAGACCTCTAACATAGAATTAAGGAACAATCGTCCTTTTTGGGTGGTTTGCCAAAAATTATTTGTTTCCATTAAATAACCTTTTGTAATTAGTATATCAAGAGGAACCCTAATGCTATGTTCTAATAAACCAGTATAACTTCTGTATTCATTTTTTGGTATAGGTTCCAATAGTCTAAATCGATTCATAAAGAACTCAAACGGCTTATCATAGTCACACACTTCTGATAATTTATGTAAATAACAACCAGACATAAATTTACGAGGATGTTTCGTTTTTTCGGTACGAATGATAGAACCATTTAGTTGAGTAATTTTTCCATGCGCGCCACAACCAATACCTAGATAATCCCCAAATCGCCAGTAATTTAGATTGTGTGTACAGTAGTGCCCTTGTCTAGCATAAGATGAGATTTCATACTGTTCGTAACCAGAAGCATGTAACAACTGATGTCCTTTTTGAAAAATATCCCATAAATCATCTTCATTAGGTAATAAAGGTCGACATCTTGAAAATAATGTATTTGGCTCAATAGTTAATTGATACCATGAAATATGTGGAACATTTAAAGTAATTGCTACTTGCAAATCTCTTAATGCTTCTTTTTTTGTTTGGTGTGGCAGACCATGCATTAAATCTAGATTAAAACTATTTAAGCCTAGTGTATTTGCTAGCATTATGGCTCGTATTGCATCACTTGCATCATACGTACGACCAATATGTCGTAAACTTTTTTGATTAAAACTCTGAATACCAATTGAAATACGATTTACGCCAGATGCTTGATAACCGCTAAATCGATTTATTTCTACTGTTCCAGGATTAGCTTCTATAGTAATTTCCGCGAACGGAGACACGTGAATACGGGCGCGGACTCCATTAAGCAATAACTGAATACTTTTCTCACTAAATAAACTAGGTGTTCCTCCACCAATAAAAATACTGTCTATTTTTCTTTCAGATGCTAAAGAAATATCATTCGACAGGTCATTTAATACATGACGTATATAATTTTGTTCAGGTATTTGTGTTTTTGAAACAAATGAATTAAAATCACAGTATGGACATTTTTTCATGCACCAAGGTATATGAATGTATAAGCTTAACTTAGGAAGATTAGGCATGTTTCTAATTCTTATTATTTAGATCCATTATTTTAGTCATGACATAAACTTCAAGTATTTCTAATCCTTTAGTAAACGCATATTGCGGCTTTTTATGTTTTGGTAAATGAAATTTAATATCAAATTCATTGAGTAATATAATAATGTTTAATTCAATATTAAAAATCACTACTTAATATGATACAATGTTATCTATCATGTAACATACATTTAATGCAATCAATAGATAAATTCCCTATTTTCGATAAAATTAATAATTTAAATATAGATACATAATTTTTGTATAATAATTTGGTAAATAATTGAACCAGACTTATCACTCTAATTTAATACTTTATTCTTGCTTGTATGCATAATACTTAACCATTATAAAATTTATGATTTTAATGGATTAATTAAGTGTTTATTTGATAAATATTTTATTGGTATCAATCATGGCTTGGTAAAAAGCCTTTATATCTCAACTATTTTTATTCAAAGATTTTTTATTCACACCATCGATATGAAATAAAATTATCTATTAAAAAATAAATTTTTATAATACAATAGATAAAACAAGGCTCTAATATAATATAGAAAAATAAATTTTTAGCACATAACATTTAACATATGGTTAAAAAATGAGTCTCATTGTTAATTTTAGCTCTGGACCAGCCATGTTGCCTAGAGATGTTCTTAAACATGTTGAAAAAGAACTGAAAAATTGGCGAGGTTTAGGCATATCTGTTATGGAGATTAGTCATCGCAGTAAGGAGTTCATTGAGATTGCTGAAGAGGCTGAATATAACTTACGCGATTTACTTAAGATTCCAATGAGGTACAAAATTTTATTCTGCTCTGGGGGAGCACGCGGGCAATTTTCAGCAATTCCTTTAAACTTATTAGGGAGAAATCCTCAGGCAGATTATATTGATACAGGATATTGGTCTAGAAGTGCTAGCATAGAAGCAAAAAAATATTGCAAACCCAATGTTATTAACGCGACAACCTTGATGCAAGGATGTCGTTCTGTTCTTCCAATAAACGAATGGGGAATATCAGAAGATTCTACTTACGTACATTTTTGTCCCAATGAAACTATTGATGGAATTGCTGTTCATGAACAACCTAACTTTCCCCGTCATATTCTAGTCGCAGATCTGTCATCTACTATTTTATCGAGACCTATTGATGTAAACAAATATGGTATCTTCTATGCTGCTGCACAAAAAAATATTGGTGTTGCTGGTTTAACATTGGTGGTTGTACATGAAAGTCTTTTAGATCAAGCATGTAATGGATTACCATCAATTTTACATTATAAAGTATTAGCAGAGCATAATTCTATGTTTAATACTCCTCCTACTTTTTCTTGGTATATATCTGGTTTAGTTTTTAAATGGTTAAAAAAAAAGGAGGACTTAAAAAACTAGCAAAAATAAATAAAATTAAAGCAAATCTCTTATATAATACTATTGATGCCAGCGCTCTTTATTATAATAATATAGCTACACCCAATCGCTCATATACTAATATACCGTTTTATCTTCTAAATAAAAAATTAGAAAAACCATTTCTTTCTGAATCATTATCTGCTGGTTTATATGGATTAAAGGGTCATAAAACAGCAGGAGGTATGCGTGCATCACTTTACAATTCTATGCCACTTTCTGGCGTAAAAAAATTAATTGATTTTATGCTAGATTTTGAATATCGATACCATAGATAAATTATTTGAATTGTTTACCTTCTGATAAAATAAAAAAATTTTTTTAAATCTATAAAATTATTATTTTAATACATTATCTTAGAATTTAAGATGATGACAGTAATAAAAAAATTTTTAAATAATTAATGTGTTTTCTTTTTGATAAAAGACCAAACATCGATACAATTTCTTCTATGCTATAACCGTTGAAAAAGCTAAAATTCTACTATAAAACCTAAATGAAAATCTAAAATATTGATAGGAAACAATTACTTATGATGCTTTAAATATTGATTAATATATGTGACATATATATAAGCAGCAATGAATTCCATATTAGATTAGATTTAATTAAAAATGTTATAAATGATTTAATATTTCTGAATCTACTATTTTTTATAACAAAATATCAATTTTGATGTGATAAATAATAAAAATGATTACGATGTTTAAAATATTTTTTTTAAATGTTATTTTTTTTATTCATTCTTTTATTAAAGAAGATGCTCTAAATAAATATAAATAAATAGAGATTTTCATATAAGTAAATGAGAGATAATGAATTATCTTAAATAATCTTTAAATTAATTTTGTTTTATTCTGTTTTTTAAATGTTCTATTTTCAAAAATAGAAAAAGTTACTTTATTTTCTTGTATTTACAATTTATTAGTTAATATTAATTATTAATCTAACTAAACAGATAATATCCATACTAATTAATAAATAATATAAATAATGACTAATAAAGCTTTCTGTTTACAGCTGTATCCTAATCCTAATTTTATTGCAATATTTCTTTCATTTTATTATTTTTTTATTCATGATATTACTTTAATACAACTAAAAACTAATCTTTAAAATCTATAGCCTATATATACAGAAGATAATTGAGTAAATTTACAACAAAATCATTAAGCTCGATATTTAATATAAAATATTACACAATAGAATATGTAAGTAATAACAGTTACGCATTAAAATACAAAATAATTTATGTAGAATTATTACTCAATTTATATATAAAATAAAGCTACTAAAATAAGAAGTTCAATTGTTTCATTTTTTTACAATTCAATTATTACATAAAATAATTATAGGCGTACTTGAGCTACAGAATCTTATATAAATTCAATCTCTACACTATTTAATATTTTTATAAATACTGCATTTTAATATATGATTTGGCAGTTACATCAATATTTTATAGAATCTATCACAATTTATAATTCAGTCACTGTAGTGAAATATATTCATAATAAATTTAAATATCATTAGGTAGACTTCAGCGCTATAGTTAAGGAGAAATCTAGATGATCAAGATGATACCTGTTATAACTATTGATGGTCCTAGCGGCGTAGGAAAAGGAAAATTATGTCAAGAAATTATCAATGTTCTAAGATGGAATTTCCTTGATTCCGGCGCCATTTATCGAGCTCTAGCGCTATTAGCATTAGAAAATAAAATTAATACCAATTCTGAAGAAGATCTTTGCATAATTGCTATGAATCTGAAGATTTCTTTTTATTCTGAACATGGAAAAGTACAGGTTATTTTAGAAAATAAAGATATATCTGAGAAAATTCGTAGTCAAACTATTAGCAACATAGCATCAAAAATTGCTATATTACCTCGTCTTAGAGAAGTTTTGCTATCGTTTCAACGTAAGTTTCGTGTATTACCAGGACTTGTCACAGATGGTCGTGACATGGGATCAATAGTATTTCCTGATGCATTAGTTAAGATTTTTTTAGATGCTAGTTTATCTGAACGCGCAAACCGACGTAAGCTACAGTTGCAGAAAAATGGCTTTAGTGTTAATTTTAATAACCTTGTAAATCAGATTCAAGAGAGAGATGCACGTGACTGTTCCCGAAGTAGTTCTCCTCTTGTTCTTGCGCCTGATGCACTCAAGATTGATTCAACTAATATCCCAATGAAACAAGTACTTCAAATTGCTCTTAGTTATGTATATGAAAAACTGACTTTACTATAGATCTAAGGAATATTCATTGAATCTGTAAACAGTTAGATAGTACAGAATCATTTATCTAATTCTATGTGATGGATACCATGGATCATGCCACAAAATTCCACCTGTCAGGATGATAGGGGATGTTAAATTTAAGAATCCTGAAGATTATCAATTATGACTGAATCTTTTGCTTTACTATTTGAAGAATCTCTAAAAAAAATTGAGACCCGACCTGGCTCTATCGTTCGTGGTATAGTGTTATCCATTGATAAGGATGTTGTTGTAGTTGATGCAGGTCTAAAATCTGAATCTACTATCTCTATAGAACAATTTAAAAACGCATCTGGTAGGCTAGAAATACGAGTTGGTGATAAAGTTGATGTTGCCTTAGATGCAGTAGAAGATGGTTTTGGAGAAACGCTATTATCTCGAGAAAAAGCTAAACGCTACGAAGCCTGGATTGCTTTAGAAAAGGCTTATGACAAAGCAGAAACTGTTACTGGTGTGATCAATGGAAAAGTTAAGGGAGGGTTTACAGTTGAACTAGCTGGTATTCGTGCATTCTTACCAGGCTCCCTAGTAGATGTTCGTCCAGTTCGTGATACTCTGCATTTAGAAGGCAAAGAACTAGAATTTAAAGTTATAAAACTAGACCAAAAACGAAACAATGTTGTAGTATCTCGTCGATCGGTTATCGAATCAGAAAGTAGTGCAGAGCGCGATCACCTTTTAACCAATCTACAAGAAGGGCTAGAAGTGCGCGGAATAGTGAAAAACCTTACTGATTACGGTGCATTTGTTGATCTAGGTGGCGTTGATGGATTACTTCACATTACTGATATGGCTTGGAAGCGTGTAAAACATCCTAGTGAAATTGTTGTTGTTGGCGATGAAATCTTAGTGAAAATTCTAAAATTCGATCGTGAACGAACTCGTGTGTCACTGGGCTTAAAACAAATGGGAGAAGATCCATGGATAGCTATTTCTACACGTTACCCAGAGGGAACTCAATTGATTGGTCGTGTAACAAATCTAGCCGATTATGGATGTTTTGTTGAAGTTGAAGAAGGTGTGGAAGGTTTAGTGCATATATCAGAAATGGATTGGACTAATAAAAATATACATCCATCTAAAATTGTTAATGTATCTGATACAGTAGAAGTAATGGTTCTCGATATTGATGAAGAACGTCGTCGTATCTCTCTTGGTCTCAAGCAATGCCAGGCCAATCCTTGGAAGAAATTTTCTGAAACTTATAATAAGGGCGATCAAGTTATAGGAAAAATTAAATCCATTACAGATTTTGGTATTTTTATAGGCTTAGAAGGTGGTATTGACGGTTTAGTTCATTTATCTGATATTTCTTGGAATAATACAGGTGAAGAAGCTATACGGGATTATAGAAAAGGTGATGACATTGCTACTGTAGTATTACAAGTTGATTCAGAACGTGAACGTATTTCTTTAGGCGTAAAACAATTAGTAGAAGACCCATTTAGTAATTATCTTTTATTAAATAAAAAAGGCGCTCTTGTGAATGGGATAATTACGTCTATTGATTCAAAAGGTGCTACAGTAAAATTAGATGATGGTATAGAAGGGTATCTTCGTTTGATAGAAACAACATCAGAAAATACAGAAAATTCTGATGTTATATTCAAAGTAGGCGATTATATTACAGCTAAGTTTAATGGTGCAGATCGTAAAAATCGTATAGTGAATCTATCATCTCGCTCCAAGGATAAAATAGATGAACGAGATAATAGCAATCTTGTCAGCAAAGAGAAAGAGCAGGAAGGTAGTAACTTTTCTAATGTCATGGCTGAGGCCTTTAAAGCTGCACAAAGTGAATAAAATTAGTTTATACGGTGTTGTTTTTAGCAAGAAAGTTGAGTTATCACAATTATTTTAATTGGTAATTTAACGGAGGATTTTGTGACCAAGGCGGAATTAATTACAAGGTTAGCTGAACAACAATCGCATATTTCAGTACAAATTATTGAAGATGCAATACAAGAGATATTAGAACAGATGATTGGTATACTATCTAAAGGTGAGCGTATCGAAATTCGAGGATTTGGCAGCTTTTCTGTACGCTATCGCTCATCTCGCATTGGTCGTAATCCTAAAACTGGAGAGAAAGTACAGTTAAAGGGAAAATCTGTACCACATTTCAAACCAGGAAAAGAATTGCGTAATCGAGCTAACCTTAGTGATTAATTTAGTCAATAAGATTTAATCTTATAGTATTCAATACTAGGAAACCTGGATTAACACTCGACATCTATGATTGAAATATCATGATCATACTTATATTATTGAAGTTGTAGTCAATAAGTTATGTTGGGTGATCCAGGGATTCTAATTGTTACTTTACTAAAATTTTTAATACAATATCTTGGAACCATTAAGTCATCATTCATCACATACAATATTTTGTATACATTAAATATATAAATTTATGTAATAAAGTTATATATGTTATTATATAGTTGTATATAACACTGAAAGTTAATAACTTCTTGTTTAGTGCATGCACAATAAAGTAATCATATCAAATATATATAAATTATTTTTACATTATTAACAATCTAATAATATACATGCTATTATTATTTTGATATCATATTACATAAGTGATGTAAACTAATTAATTTAATTAGAACTGAATTTCACATTAATGATATGTAATCATAACTTCTTTCACGAAGATGCTATTATAATCCTATTTTATTGATTAAATAAACATAAGATTTTATCTAGCACGATTATTTTATTTATAAAAATAAAATTAACTATTAATTGTAAGAACTGTAATTTTAATAACTGAATAAAAAATAAACTATTTATTATACATACTAATATGTAAATATTTTATTTATTGTAATTAAAACTAGTACAATTACAGTACAGCTGATAAGATGACTAGTTAATACATATTACAAATCGTTAATTTTCCATTCTATAGAATATATATTCAATATATATACATTTAAGTTGATTACCTAGAAAGGTTTTTTATCATATCTGATATCTGGTGATTTTTTTCTTCTTTGCGATTATATAAAATGTTTTCTATCATTAATCTAGAAAAATCTCTTTGCAATCAACGTTCTGTGTTAATAGCTTATAGCGGTGGCTTAGATTCCAGCGTTCTTCTTCATCAATTAGTTCAATTACGTGAGCGATGCAGTGATTTTAATCTTCGGGCGGCTTATATTGATCATGGACTGCACGATTCTTCTAAACTCTGGATTGTTCATTGTCAAAATCAGTGTAATATTTGGAAAGTACCTTTAGTAGTGCAAAGTATTCAAGTTAATGTTAAAAAACATGGGTTAGAGTCTTCAGCACGTCAAGAACGTTATAATGCTTTATATAAAATACTATTATCAGAAGAGGCATTGCTTACTGGTCATCATCAAGATGATCAGTGTGAAACTGTGTTATTAGCATTAAAACGTGGTCGTGGCCCGGCTGGTATAGCAGCAATGTCTTCTGAGCGAAATCAAAAAGGCAGACACCATCTCCGCCCTCTTCTGACTTACACACGAAAGACATTAGAAGAATTAGCTAACTATCATGGTCTCATATGGATTGAAGACGACAGTAATTATAATATGCGTTATGATCGTAATTTTTTACGTTTACAGGTAGTTCCTTTACTCAATAAAAGATGGCCCTATTTTTCTAGAACAGTATCGCGCAGCGCGAAATTATGTGGTGAACAAGAACGTTTATTAGATGAATTTTTATCAGAAACATTACATTCTTTAATCGATTCTTCTAATTCATTAAATTATATACCATTATTAACAATGAGTTACGCTCGTCGTTCCGCTTTATTACGTAGATGGATTTCTCATCAATACAATGGTGAGTTACCATCTTGTGATGGATTACAACGAATATGGACGGAAGTAGTGATGAGTCGTCCAGATGCAAATCCATGTTTAAAAATTGGATTACGAGAAATAAGACGTTTTGATTCGCGATTATATTATATAGAATCGAGAAAGTCACTCATTGACGTTAATTTATTATGGGAACGACCTTGGGAACCTTTATTATTACCTGATGGATTAGGTCAACTAATTCAATCTTCAAATGGTATAGCGTTATGTTATCCTAACACACATGTTAGTGTTAACATACGTTTTTATTCGTGTGGTGTCTATAAAATTTTAGGTCGTTCTAAGAGTCGTTCGTTAAAGAAAATATGGCAAGAGTATAAGGTTCCGCCATGGAAACGTACACGAATTCCTTTAATTTTTTATGGAGAAGTTTTTATTGCTGCTGTTGGTATTTTTATAACTTTAGATGGACTTCCTAGGATAAATCAGAAGTCATGGCATGTTTCTTGGACAAGCTCATTACTAAATAAAAATTAATTTCATAATTAAATAAAATCATTCTAATTTAATAGATAAAAAAGAATAAATATCTAATAAATATCTATAAAAAAGATGACTTATATTAAATATATATATAAAATTACTCATATAGTTATTATAAGAACCTGTGTGTAGTATTACAAATGACTGGATCTCTTTATATTAACAATGAATAATATTTTTTTATTAATGTAATATATAACAATGTTTTTCTAAAACTACACAAGACATTAATTATAGATATTGTATCTATCAATTAATATATAATAGAATTGTATAAAATTGATAAAAATTATGATAATATTATAAATAGAACAACTTCTCCATTAGATCAATTTTTGAGTAAAATATAGTATAAACATACTTTTTTGGTCGGATTAATAATAAAATATTTGAGTGTCAACTTAATATTGAAAGAGACTGCCATAATACTTAGGTATCATAGATTTTTGTAGTATGAGTCGATTTAATAGTGGTTAGAATGACTATAAGTTATATACATCTGTCATTCATAAATTGCATATTTTTATTAGTTAAAAAACTGAGTCTTAATATAACAATTTAAATTTTTATGTTCCAACATGATGATAGCATTACTTTGCAGATGAAAGAAGTCACTCTTTAAATTACTATATCTCAAACTAATTTAACAAAAAATATTTGTATAATTGATTGTAAATGAATAATTATTATAATAATTTATTAATCTAATGTATGTTTTCTTTATAAGAATAGTAATTCATATTACTTAAGAACTAAAATAAATGAAAAAGAAAGGTTCATGTCAGTTATTTCAATCAGAATAAAGAATTATCACAGGATAATAGAGATTATCTATGATAATATCATGTTATGTGGTTTAAAATATATCATCATATGTATTAAATTATGAGTATACTAATTAGTAGTACTTTGAAATATCCTGCTTTTAAAGGCCCCTTAGCTCAGACGGTTAGAGCAGGCGACTCATAATCGCTTGGTCGCTGGTTCAAGTCCAGCAGGGGCCACCAAGATTTTAATTTGCAATAAATAAATGAAAAAAAATGATAATTTTAGTTTAAAGTATGATGGCATCCATCCTATATAGATAATTAACCTATAGATACATAAGTTGAAATTTATTAATACAGCTATTTTTTTATATTTTTATCTAATTGATTTTTTAATGTAGATAATTTATTTACGATAAAAAATGATGATTTTAATCAAAAAGGTATTTTAAATCCATTCTCAATGCATGGGTAATAGTGATTTTTAATATTTTTCTGTAGTCACTAGCATTAGATATAATCGATACAATGAATGAGTTATATTAACATTGAATAGATATTAATCGATATTATCTAAAAAAATGTAATCCACTTAACTAGAAATGGAAAAAATTTTTATAAATCTAATTATTTTTTAGTAATTAAATATTTAAATGTCATTTCTTAAAACATTGATTTCCTTAAAATGATTTTATTATTTTGAGACATAAAATATGTTCAATAATTTAACTGAGAGTTTATCACAAGCTTTAAAAAAAATTAGAGGTTGCAGTAGATTAACTGAAGATAATCTTAAAGATACCTTACGTGAAGTTCGGAAATCATTATTAGAAGCAGATGTTGCTTTACCGGTAGTTCGTTCATGCATTAGGCATGTAAAAGAACGCGCTATTAATCAGATAGTAAATAAGAGTCTTACCCCAAGCCAAGAGTTTATTAAACTCATGAAAGATGAGTTAACTTTGGTAATGGGTGAAAAAAATGAAACTCTTAATTTAAAAACTGAACCTCCAGCAGTTATTCTTTTAGTAGGTCAACAAGGTTCTGGAAAAACTACAAGCGTGGCTAAAATTAGCAAATTACTACATGATAAATATAAAAAAAACGTGCTGATGGTTTCTGCTGATATCTATCGTCCTGCTGCAATTCAACAATTAGAAACGTTATCTAAGGAAATTGGACTTGATTTTTTTTCATCTTACTTAAATCAAAATCCCATTGATATTGTAAAATCTGCACTTCAGCAAGCTAAGTTAAGGTTCCATGACGTTCTTGTAGTAGATACTTCAGGTTGTTTATATCTTGACAGTCTCAAAATGAAAGAACTTAAAGAATTATATACAGTCATTAAGCCAATAGAAACATTACTAGTGGTCGATGCGATGACTGGGCAAGATGCAGCTAATATTGCTCGAGCATTTAATGAATCATTGCAATTAACTGGTATAATTTTAACAAAATTAGATGGAGATGCTCGTGGTGGAGCCGCGTTATCGATTCGTTATGTCACCGGTAAACCCATTAAATTGATAGGTGTAGGAGAAAAAATTGAGGCATTAGAACCTTTTCATCCTGATCGAATTGCTTCGCGAATTTTGGGAATGGGTGATATATTATCTTTAATTGAAGATATTGAGAATAAAGTAGATCGAGTTGAAGCTGAGAAATTAGCACAAAAAACTTTTAAGAAAAATAATCTGGATTTTAATGATTTTTTGAATCAATTAAAACAATTTCGTAATATAGGTGGTGTTTCTACTTTGCTTAGTAAATTACCAGGAATGAAAGAAGTCCCAGATCATATTCAATCACAGTTAAATAATACCTCTCTAAAACGAATGGAAGCCATGATTCAATCAATGACATGCAAAGAGCGTCAATATCCTAATATAATCAAGGGATCTCGTAAGCGACGCATCGCTTCTGGCTCCGGTATGACAGTTCAAGATGTTAATAGATTACTTAAACAATTAAATGATATGCAACAAATGGTACAAAAGATAAAAAAAGGAGGTATGGAAAAAATGATGCGAAGTATTAAAGATATGATACCTACTAGTCTTACAAGACATTAATAGAATATTGATACATATGCATATTGATAATTAATTAAAACTGTTTATTTCAGTATATTATAAATTCATGAGAATTTGTTATATTTTGAGTCTTTTATATCATAAAAGTGTGTGATTGAGTTCTAATTAGAATTAATGGATTTCTAATCTCCATTTAATTTTTCTTATAATGGATAAATTTTTAATAGATATTAGACTTATTTTTGTCAATTGATAGAGAATAAATTGAGATGGATGATACAGAGATAGTTGCCATGTATATACATTATTTTGATTAACGGATAAGACGGGCGCAGGACCAATTATATGCAAAGATGCATTACATATTGGATTGAATTGAATAAGATTAATAAGTTTTATTAAGAAAGATTTTGCATGTTGTGTATCTTTATCCTCTACTTCAAAATATATTTGTTTAGTATATGGCGGAAGTAAAAATTTTTTACGTTCTACAAGTGTTTTTTTCGCAAAAAAAATATACTCTTTATTGAGTAAAGCTTGTAAAGAAGGATGTTCTGGATAACGAGTTTGAAATATGATTTCTCCTTTTTTTTTGTTATTTTGTAAAATGTTTATCACTTGATGATAAAATTGGGAAAAATGCTCCAGAGCTTGAAAATCAGTAGAAAATAAGACACTATCTATCTCTGGTAGAGCTATTAATGTTACGTTTGAAAGGAAGCATTCCTGAAAAAGTTCTTTTGTGCCAATTAAAATATGAGCTTTACCACCATGATTAATTGTTACTTGATCTAGAGATTTTCTGGTCGGAGTGATTCCATCAGAATCAATACTTATAACAGGAAAGTGAGGGAATAATGTTTGTAGGTTAAGTTTTATCTGTTCTTGACTTATATTAATTGGTGTTAGAAAAGTAGAGCTACAATGAAAACATTTCTTTGGTGTATCTATTGTCTTTGTACAATAGTGACAGCGTAGTTGGTATATTTTTTTATGTAAGGTGTAATAACAATTGCATTTTTCACATTTCATGATCCAGTTACATTTATTGCATAACAGAGAAAGAGAAAAATCAGGGTGATTTAAAAAAAATAATATTTGATTATGATTATTCAGATGAAATGAAATTCTTTCTACAAGAAACTTTGATAAACCATTTTTTAGATAGGGGATTTTTAAATCAATTAAAGTGCGGGTCACGGAGTGAGTACAGTTTTGAGATTTCTTTAAACTTATTGCGTGATATTTGCCTAAATGAACATTATGCAGAGTTTTTAATGCAGGAGTAGCAGAACCCATAATAATGGGTATGTTCTCTTTTTGGGCACGTAATACAGCTATGTCGCGAGTATTGTGATACCAATCTTTTTTATCTTGATAAGATGGATGATGTTCATCATCAATAATAATGAGTCCAAGTTGGCTTAAAGGGGTAAACAAGGCTGACTGAGTTCCTATAATGATAGCTATGTCGCCAGACCTAGATTTTTTCCAGACGCTTAAGTGTTTTTTATGATTTAATGCAGAATGCAAAATATCAATCGGCGCTTTAAACCGTTCTTCACATAGTTTATTCATGAGTAATACGGAACTAATTTTTGGTACTAAAATGAGTGTCTGCTTTCCCTGAGCAAGTGTTTGTTCGATTATACGAAGATATATTTCAGTTTTATCATCATGCATAGTCCAGATTAATAACCAGGCAATGAAAGTATGATTCGATTTACAGATAGACGAAACAGCTATTTCCTGTTCTACATTCATTCGTAAATATACATTATTAATAGAATAGGTCTTACGCCAATCTTCTTCAAGATAAGTAATTTTTTCTAATTTACATAGATCTTTAGAAGCTAGTGACTGAAGAATAAACTTAGTGATCTGATTTTTATTCGTTTGGTAACTAAATAGTGGTCTATGATATAGTATAGTTAACAGTTTATCCCTTTTAGTATGTGTATGAAAACCATCAGATACTTTTTGACGTCCTTTAGAAGTAATTACCCATTGATATAGGGGCTTATTTTCTACCAACGCTCCTTTACATAATAAACTTGGCAAAGCATGAAACAGAATCATTCCTAATGAAAGATGATAGTATTCAGCAATCCAATGCAAAACTAGCCACAGCGTAGGATGATATAGTGACTGTGTATCTAATACTGCATTTATTTTTTTTAGCTTTTTATATGGCAGCGTTGTATTATCTTTAATAGATATAGTTATACCAATTTCTTGGCGATTTCCAAAGGGAACGCGAACTCGCCCACCAATAATTATATCTTTTATATGAATAGGCAATATATAGTCAAAGCTGTTAGAATAGGGAATAGGTAACACTACCTGAACCACGGGCATATTTATAATCCAGAGAAAAATAATCATTATGATATTTTAATAATGATATTATATGTAATTAATATGGAATTTATATATCAATAACTAAAATCATCCTTGATGCAGAAAAAAAGATAGAAAGATAGATTGATTGTACTCTCAGATCCAAGTTGCATAGAAAACTTTGTACAATGTATTGCAGGTATCTATCATCATAACTGCAAAGAGAATGTGCATTCTAATAAATTTTTAATATAATAATGTATAAATAATATTTTTTGCTATCTTGTAATCTAGAAGATAGCCCAGTAATTATTTTTAAATATCTAGTAAGATACGTGTTGGATCTTCTAATAAGCTTTTTAGTTTTTCAAGATAACCAACCGCTTCACGACCATCGATCAGTCGATGGTCGTAAGAAAGAGCAAGATACATCATAGGCAAAATTACTATTTGACCATCAATTGCCATTGGACGATCTTTAATTGCATGCATTCCTAAAATAGCGCTTTGAGGTGGATTAATCAGTGGAGTAGATAGTAACGAACCAAAAACACCACCATTGGTAATGGTAAAGGTCCCTCCAGTAAGATCATGATAATTAAGTTTATTATTACGGGCCTTTGTTGCTAATTCTTTAACTGTCTTTTCCATATCAGAAATGCTTAAAATATCAGCGTTTCTTAATACCGGAGTAATAACACCACGCGGCGTAGACACGGCAATACTAATATCAAAATAGTTATGATAAACTATCTCTGAATCATCGATAGATGCATTAATTTCTGGATAATGTTTTAGACTTTCTATGACAGCTCTAATATAAAAGGGCATTAATCCCAAACGAACAGAGTGTTTGTTTTCGAATGCTAAACCATATTTTTTACGTAAAGTTAAAATTGGCTGTACATTTATTTCATTAAATGTGGTTAACATAGCTGTTGTGTTTTTAGTTTGTAAAAGGCGTTCAGCCATTCTTTTGCGAAAAAGTGTCATAGGAATTCGTTTTTCACTGCGATCTTGAGTGGTTAAGGATGCAGGTTTTTTTTCATCTTGTGATCTAGAAGAGCTTATAAAAGAATTAACAGAATGCTCTTTTATTTTTTCTTTTGAGACAATGGTATGACAGTTATTATTTTTTAATATTTGTGGTTGTACGTCATTCTCATGTACCAGACGACGCATGGATGGACTCAGAGATTGTACTTGTTCTGTATTGATATAATTCGTTTTATGAGAGTCTAGGGAATTTATTTGATCTGGAATATGAAAAGATTTGCATGGATTACTTGTCTTTAAGGAGTTAAAAATTCCTAATATTTGATGTGCTTTCACAGAAGAATCTGAATTAACTATAATGTCTGTGAGAATACCATCATGAGTTGCCGGAATTTCTATAATTACTTTATCTGTTTCAATATCAACCAAAATCTCATCACGCTTTATTGTATCGCCAATTTTTTTATGCCATTTAGAGACTGTAGCCTCAGACACAGATTCAGGTAAATCGGGAACGGTAATATTTATGCTACTCATTTTATTTCCTTAAGATTCTTTAATGGTCAATGCGTCATGTAATAGATCTTCTTGCTGCTGACGATGTAAAGATATATAACCTGCTGCTGGTGCAGCAGAAGGTGGTCGTCCAGAATAACGCAAGATAGCGCCTAATGGTAGTGTGCGTCGGTAATGTTTTTTAATAAAATGCCATGCTCCTTGATTCTTTGGTTCTTCTTGACACCAAATGAACTCTTTAACATGACTATATTGCTCTAATAAGCTTTTAAGGACTTGATGAGGGAAGGGGTATAGTTGTTCGAGGCGCAATATAGCAACATGAGTATTGTTATTTTGACGTCGTCGCTGTAATAGATCGTAGTACACTTTTCCTGAACAGAGTATAATACGTTTTAATGATGCTATCGAAAGTTTATCCACTTCCTTTATTACTAATTCAAAAAATCCAGATGCCAGATCTTCTAGTGAAGAGATAGCCTCTGGGTGACGCAATAAAGATTTAGGCGATATTACTACCAGTGGGCATTGTAGTCTCGACAGAATTTGACGTCGTAACATATGATATAATTGAGAAGGTGTCGATGGAATACATACTTGTATGTTGTTTTCAGAACACATCTGTAGATAACGTTCAAGGCGAGCAGATGAGTGTTCTGGGCCTTGTCCTTCGTAACCATGAGGAAGAAGCATTACTAAATTAGATCGATAGCCCCATTTTTGTTCACCACAACTAATGAATTGATCGATAACGACTTGAGCACCATTAGCAAAATCACCAAATTGAGCTTCCCAAATGGTTAAGTTGTCCGGAACTGTTATAGAGTAACCATATTCAAATGCTAATACGGCTTCTTCTGAAAGAATTGAGTCCCATATATCAAAATTACCTTGATTTTCATTGATATGTTTTAAAGGACAGTATATGGATCCATTTGATTGATTGTGAATCATAGCGTGCCGATGAAAAAAAGTGCCACGCCTAATGTCTTCACCAGACAAACGACATGAAATCCCCATATCCAGCAAAGTAGCATATGCCAGATTTTCAGCTGCACCCCAGTCAAACGGTCTATAACCAATTGCCATTTCGGAACGATTTTTGTAAATTTTTGTAATGCGCGGATGTGTAGTGATTTCTTTTGGAATTGTGTTAATTTGTATAGCAAGCGCTTTCAAATAATCTATAGTGATATTGCTTGTATTTGTATAAGTCTTTATAAGATTAGAAATCGTTAATGGTTTATTAAAAGAATCATCCTTTTGGGATTTGTTTAGTATTATAGGAGCGATATAATCTCCTTTTTCTAACAAATTACGATTTCTTTGAAACATCTCAAGCACATCTTTCTGTGTAATTACTTGTTCAGATTTTAAATGAGAAGCATAAATTTCACGAGTAGTCGGATGATTTTTAATAATTTGATACATCATAGGTTGTGTAGCACTGGGCTCATCTGCTTCATTATGGCCATGTCGACGGTAACAGACTAAATCAATAAATACATCTCGCTGAAAGATGTAACGGAAATCTAATGCTAGGCGAGTTACAAAGATTACCGCTTCGGGATCATCAGAGTTTACGTGGAAAATAGGTGCCATAATCATTTTCCCAACATCAGTGCAGTAGTTTGTCGATCTAGAGTCTTCTGGATTAGAAGTGGTAAATCCAATTTGATTATTAATAACAATCCGAATTGTACCACCCACTTGATAACCACGTGTTTTAGACATATTTAGCGTTTCCTGCACGACGCCTTGTCCGCTAATAGCTGCGTCACCGTGAATAGTAATGGATAAAATTTGAGACTGATCCATTTTATTCAGATGATCTAAATGTGCACGTGTCATACCCATGACTACTGGATTAACAATTTCTAAATGAGAGGGGTTATATGCTAATGATAAGTGCACGCTGCCACTTTCAGTTTTTATGTGAGAAGTAAAACCCATGTGATATTTAACATCACCACTTCCCTGAAATACTGGTTCTTGACCAGAAAATTCATTGAATAGGTCTTGTGGTTTTTTTCCTAGAACATTAATTAAGGTGTTTAGGCGCCCACGGTGTGCCATGCCAAGAATAATTTTACTGGTGTTTTTTTGTCTAGCATGTTGAATTAATATATTTAACATGGGTATTAGTGTATCTCCGCCTTCAAGTGAAAAACGTTTTGCACCTGGGAATTGCGAAGCAATATAGCGCTCAAAACTTTCTGATTTAGTAAGATCATTCAGGATTTGTTTTTTTTCTTTTATTAAAAATACAGTTGGTTGTTTTATTAACTCTACTTGTTTTTGAATCCATTTTCTTTCATCTGAATCAGTAAGATGCATGTATTCTATTCCTACAGAACCGCAATAAGTGTTGTGTAGTCTGAGATACAGATCTGCTAACTTGATGTCACCTATATCGTTAGAAAAGTAATGACTTGTGTGCAGTTTGTTTTCTAAGTCGTTATCGCTAAAATGGTAGTGGGATAGTTCTAATTCTGGAATTGTGTTTTTTTTATTTAAACTTAATGGATTGGTATTGGAGTTAAGGTGCCCAAATACACGAAATGCATTAATCAATTTCCATATTTTTACTGAATAATCAGTTGTGTTATACTTCTCTGTAGTATTCTGTGAGCTAAAATAGTCTATATTTAAGTCTAAAGAAGATTCTTTCGAGGAAAAGCAAGTTCGTTTTTGATTTATATTGGTTGTAGAAATGTTCTCAAAAATAGAACGCCATGTCTGATCTACAGAGAATGGATTAGTTAAGAATTCTATATAAAGGCATTCTATATAGGCTTGATTGGCTCCAGTAATCCAAGAGGAGTTTCGCCAGGACTTTATTGTGCTATTCTGCATTTGAATCCCTTAAGAATAGTTTGTATTTTATTTTATATGCGCATCATCTACTCTAATTAAAAATTAAATAAGTAGACTATAGTAGTATCAAATACTGATTATTTGTGGATGCGTTTAGTATATAGTGATCTTAGCATATCTTTAGCTACGGAATTATATTAAAGATAGTTGTTACATATTATATTAGTCAGTCGGAAGATAGTAATATACCAGTATCAAGCATCTCTCTGAAGAAGCTTGGATTTAATATGACCAATAGCTTCAGCAGGATTTAGTCCTTTTGGGCACGCTTGAGTACAATTCATAATACTGCGACATCGGAATGCACTAAAGGCATCGCTAAGATTATCAAGTCGCTTATTAGTTTCGGTATCTCTATTATCAATTAGGAAGCGATAAGAAGTAATGAGACTAGCTGGACCTAAAAATTTATCTGGGTTCCACCAAAAAGATGGACAAGCTGTAGAGCAGCATGCACAGAGAATGCATTCATATGAACCATCTATTTTATTTCGTTGTTCTGGTGTTTGTAGGTGTTCTTTTTCTGGCATTATTGTGGAAACATGGCATAAATAAGGCTGAACTTTTTCATATTGTAAATAAAATGGTTTCATGTCCACTACAAGATCTCTGACTACAGGTAACAGAGGTAACGGTCGGATAATAATTTTTTTATTTTTGTGTACTAATGTTGATATTGGAGTGATACAGGCTAGACCGTTTTTACCATTAATATTTAATCCATCTGAACCACAAACTCCTTCACGACAAGAGTAACGGAAAGTAAGTGTTGGATCATTTTCTTTGAGGAGAATAAGCGCATCTAAAAGCATAATATCTTCACCATCTTTTATTTCCAGAAGATGGTCTTGCATATATGGAGTTATATTTAACTCTGGATGATAACGATAAATAGAAAATTTAAGTATCATTAGATTATTTCCAGAAGCTACCTTTAGTAGCGACGTACTTGAGGAAGAAGGGGTGAACGAAAAATGGGCTTCATGTTTACTGCTCGTCGTATCATTTTTTTATATTTAGGGAGATAGAGTGTATGGCATAGCCAGTCTTCATCATTACGAGAAGGATAATCCACTCGACTATGAGCTCCTCGACTTTCGGTCCGGTAATATGCTGATAATGCAGTTACATAAGCAGTTTCGATTAAGTTATCTAATTCTAGACATTCAATGCGATTAGTATTGAATTCACTAGAATGGTCATCAAGACGAGCAGTCTGAAGACGTTTATGTAAATCTTTCAATTCTTCTATACCGCGAGACATAGAAGATCCTTCTCGAAAAACTGAGAAATTTCGATGCATACACTTTTGTAGGGCTTTTCGTATTATTTTCGGGTCTTCGCCTGCTTTATTATGATTCCAACGCAATAGGCGTGATAAAGAGGCTTGAATTTCATCATTACTTGCTTCCAATAAAGGTTCTTGTTTTTGAAATATAGAATTGATATGTAGACCAATAGCTCGTCCAAATACTACTAAATCTAACAAAGAATTCCCTCCTAAACGATTAGCACCATGTACTGATACACAAGCAACTTCTCCTACTGCAAATAAACCTGGGATGATTACATCTTCTCCCTTTTTATTCACTGTTAGGGCTTGTCCAGTGATAGTAGTAGGAATGCCTCCCATCATATAGTGACATGTTGGAATCACGGGGATAGGATCTTGAATGGGATCTATATGGGCAAATGTTTTGGACATTTCTAAAATACCAGGCAAGCGAGATTGGAGTATTTTTTTACCCAAATGATCTAGTTTCAGTTTGACATGAGGACCCGCTGGACCATCATAGCCTCGACCTTCGAGAATTTCAATCATAATGGAACGTGCTACTACATCACGTCCTGCTAGGTCCTTAGAGTTAGGTGCATAACGTTCCATAAAACGTTCACCATGTTTATTTAATAAATAACCACCTTCACCGCGACAGCCTTCTGTTACTAAAACTCCTGCTCCGGCTATTCCTGTAGGGTGAAATTGCCACATCTCCATATCTTGAACAGGCACATTTGCCCGAAGAGCCATTCCGATCCCATCACCAGTATTAATATATGCATTGGTTGTAGATTGATAAATACGTCCTGCTCCACCGGTTGCTAAAATTGTTGCACGTGCTTTGAAATAGACTACTGCACCATCTTCAATATTAAATGCAGTGCAACCGACAATATCACCATGTATATTTTTTACGAGATCAAGTGCATACCACTCAGAAAAAATAGTAGTCTTATTTTTTAAGTTTTGCTGATATAGAGTATGCAAAAGTGCGTGACCGGTGCGATCTGCAGCGGCAGCTGTGCGTGCAGCTTGCTCGGCGCCAAAATTTTTAGATTGCCCACCAAAAGGACGTTGATAAATACGTCCGTTATCTAGGCGAGAAAATGGTAAACCCATGTGCTCAAGTTCTATAATAGCTTCTGGACCAGATTTACACATATATTCAATTGCATTTTGATCACCAATATAATCAGAACCTTTAACAGTGTCATACATGTGCCATTCCCAATTATCTTGGTGAACGTTATTAAGTGCAACAGTGATTCCTCCTTGAGCAGATACTGTATGAGATCGAGTAGGAAACACTTTGGATAATAATGCACAAGTTTGTTGGCCGGACTTGGTAATTTCTAATGCAGCACGCATTCCTGCTCCACCTGCACCGATAACAATGGCATCAAATTCTCTTACTGGCAATTGCATCACACGCTCCAAACAATCATAGTGCCATATATAGCATATATAAAAAGAACTACGACTATTACTAGTTGAAGTGGTAGTCGTATTGAGTATACGGCGATATAATCAGTTAGCACCTGCCACATTCCAATCCAACCATGTACTACTAAAGAAATCAAGGCTAGACAAGTAAAAACTTTCGTAGCAGGTATACTAAAAAAAATATGCCAAGTGCTGTAAGTTATAGATTCTGATGTCGCAATCCATGCTAGAATATAAAGTATGTAAAGTGCGATTATGATAGCAGTCGCACGAAGTAATATCCAGTCATGCAAACCATTACGTCCTAAGGCAGAAGCGCTGCTTACCATATGAAAACTCCAGAGACAATTACAAATAAAATAGTAGAACCTAGTACAAGTTTTGAAGAAATATTACCTGTATCGACAGTTGTTCTAATAATTTCAAAGTCCATTATGAGATGCCGAATTCCACCAATAAAGTGAAAAAATAGTGTATTGACCAATACCCATGCAATAAATTTGAAATAAAAATTATCTATGATAGCGCATGCGTGAAGAAAGTTTGTAGGAGAGGAGAGTGATAGCCCAAGCAACCACAGAAGCGCTCCAATTGAGAAAAAAGTGATAATTCCAGATATTCTATGAAGAATAGATGTAACTGCGGTTAATGGGAAATAGATAGTAGACAAATTTAAGTTTATTGGTCTTTGTTTTTTCACGGTGTTTCTACACTCTCTTTCATATTTTATCCTGTATGCTGAATGGTGGAGATAAATAGACTGGGTCTATGTGTATTTATGTCTATACTAAATAGGTTTATCTATGATCTAGTTTTGATAATATAATATCGCTTTTTAGCGCCGGAGAAAATATTCTAACTATGTCAATATTATAGTTTATCATTATATAATTACAATATTTTCTATCATGGCTTTCTTCTATTTTTTATGATTAATGTAACAATATTAAGAAGTTGATATTTTCAGTTTATTTTACTAATCTGTGGTATATAGTGGTATATAGATACGTAGAGTTTTTGGAAGATTAAGGGTATCTCGTGAATTTATTAGAATGCATATATTTTAATAGTTTGTAATATATAGAAATATTTAATTTTTTTGTTACATAGTTTTGGTAAGAAACAATTTAGTTTACATTTAATATATAGAATTCAATGTGGATTAATAGTTTTTGAAGAACCTTTTGTCGTTATACAAGAGATCTCATATATCAAAAGTTTAATCTTGCTATAATTCTTCTACCTTCTTTTTATTAATTGTATAATAGGAGTTATAGTTTAAATCGGTGTTTTTTAGAAATTATCCAATATCTTCTATGTTGCTTGATTATGTATGTTTCTTGATTATTCTTCTTGTATTGTATAGAGTTTGTGTATTGACTCAGAGACTAATATTAAAAAATGTGCAAATATATTAAGATTGTGTCTTTCCCTTTGCTGTTGTTCTGAATATCATTTTTAAAAAATAGATATTTAAGAAGAGATATAATAATTTTTTGGTATATACTGAGAAATATGCTGATTAGAAAATGTAGATTAGACCTCTCATTATTCAGTATTCTAAGAAAAGAGTTACTTATATTACAATGCATTATCAATCTTTCTATTATCGCTAATTTAAGAAGAAAGAGAAAATATTAATCAAAGAGATTTATTGTTTAAGCTAGTCTATAATCTAGCGTTTGAGAAGAGAAAGATACATAAGCTTAAGTCATGACTTCATGAATTCTAATTAATATGTATAATTAATATGTATATATGATACATGTTATCTTTAAGTTCCTTTATTTATAAAGGACATTAATAATGGTTAGGTTTCAGGATAACGAGCTCATATTCTTGATAGCATATGAGTAGTACTAATTAATGATGATTGACTATTTTATGTTGAGAAATATCTTAATATTCAGGTTATTTTATGTTATCTGGGTTATAGAAAATCATTTTTATGATACATTTTAGTTATTTAATTAATTCAATATATTTTTTTATGAGTTGATAGAATATTGTTCTAAGTATTATAGAGTTATCTTATAAAAATCCTTTGAGGCGAATCTTGATATATTGTAGGATTGACATATGATAGGATTTCATCTCTTTCTCTGTTTTATTATATTTTTAATTCTTAATGTTTTTATTAAAAAATTAAATTTTTAAGGTTTTATCTTGAAATATTTTTTGACCTAACGGTTTTTTTTAATCTTATTTGCGAAGACACTCGTAGAAAGATTAAAATATACCGAAGAGATCAGTTAGGATTTTTAGATATCATTAAAAAATAGATTGTTTTTGATATCCGAGCATAGAGCTATAATATGAGTGGCATCAGTAATCACAATATGCATATTACGTCACTTAGGAGGTGATAGATGGATAAGAAAAAAGCAATATTGACCATCGATGGAAAAGATCCTATTGAATTGAATATTTTAAGGGGTTCATTGGGTTGTAAAGAGTTAGATGTTCGTACTCTTGGTGCGCAAGGATACTTTACTTTTGATCCAGGATTCACTTCTACTGCATCATGTCAATCTACTATCACTTATATTGATGGTGATAGAGGTATTTTGCTGTACAGGGGTTTCCCTATTGATCAGCTAGCATTGAATTCAAATTATTTAGAAGTATGTTATATTATTTTGTATGGTGAGGCTCCTAGTTTACAGCAATTCCATGATTTTAAACTTTCATTAACCCACCATTCTCTGCTTCACGAACAAATATATAATTTATTACGTTGTTTTTGTCGCCGTTCTCACCCAATGGCAATGCTTTGTGGAATGACGGGAGCGTTGGCCGCAATTTACCACGATTCAATGGATGTTCATAAAAAAAGTCATCGTGATTTAATTGCAATACGCTTGTTAGCACAAATGCCTATTATGGTATCTATGTGCTATAGATATGCAACAGGGAAGCCTTTTGTATATCCATGTCATGATTTTTCATATTCTGCTAATATTCTATATATGATGTTTTCTGATCCGTCAGAGACATATATTGTTAACCCGATTTTAGAACGCGCTTTAGATTCTATTCTTATTTTACATGCTGATCATGAGCAGAATGCTTCGACATCTACAATACGCACTGTTGGGTCGTCTGGTGTTAATCCGTTTTCTTGTATTTCAGCAGCCGTTGCATCGTTATGGGGTCCTGCGCATGGTGGGGCAAATGAAGCTTGTCTGTTAATGCTAGAAGAAATTGGTACCATTGAAAATATTCCTGTATTTTTGCGACGTGCTAAGGATAAAAATGATCCATTTCGTTTAATGGGTTTTGGTCATAGGGTCTATAAAAATTACGACCCTCGTGCAATGGTAATGCGTGAAGTATGTCATGAAGTTCTGAATCATCTAGAAGTAAAAAAAGATCTCATGGAAGTGGCAATGGAACTTGAATATATTGCATTACATGATTCTTATTTTATCGAGAGAAAGCTTTATCCAAATGTTGATTTTTATTCAGGTATTATCCTGAAGGCAATGGGTATTCCTTCATCTATGTTTACAGCAATTTTTGCTATGGCGCGCACGGTGGGCTGGATCGCACATTGGAAGGAAATGTATGATGAAGGTATTAAAATTTCTCGACCTCGACAATTATATACTGGATATACACAACGAAATTTTAGCTCTAATATTAAATCTTAGTATTTTTTAAAATTAGAGAAGTATGCGTCACAAGTCATTTTCAGTGATCAATTAGAAGCTTTCTATAACATGTGTCGATGTTAAGATATTTTTATTATATTTTAGTAAAAAATGATAGATCGATACTCTATCTCTGTTTTTTCTGTTTTGAAGAAAAAATGGGTTTGTGAATTTTTAGTTCGCTAGGCTTATTTAGTGAGAACCGTTTTTGCAGGCATAGTATTTATTCTTGACTTCTATGGTTTTATTTTGTTATCTGGTAATAAAATATTTAGGTAATTGTGATTATTAATGGATGTAATCGAAATTAATATTGTGATTGTAATCATACTAATGAATTAGGTAATATTTTTGTGAGTCTGAGTGTGTCTTATGTTAAAGTAATTGCTTGAACAATATATTATAGTTATTAATAACTTCATAAGATCAGATGGTAGATTTATATAAAAATAGAAGATTGTTTTTATTTCTAGAATAACTATCATACGGATTTATCAGAGAATAGAAAATTGATTTAATGTTTAATTTTTTTCCACTTTTTTCTTAATATAGAAAAAAGAATGAGATATATAATTTTTTAGCATACATAAGGATATGTGGTTTTTTGAGTTGGTATGGCTAATTACATAAAAGTATTATTGTTTGTAATTAGTCACAAAAAGCACTTTATTACTTACATTAGATTAGAAGTATGGGATAAGTTTAGATATGTGATCATTAATTAGTGATTTTTTTTGTATACATGTTGTATATCATGAAATGACTGAAGTTCTGTTGAGTTAATTTCCTTAATCAGTATTATGTCCTAATTAGATTAGCGATACAAATTAGAAGAGTACAGATACTAAAGAAATTATATTATCACTTTTATTTATGTAAGAGCTTAATTTGTGAGAACATTAGATAGATTCTCTATGTGATTTTATTTTTATTTTTCTCTCAATTCTTGCTCTATAATCAATTCTTGCTCTATAAATAGATATAAGATCTAGATTACAAATTTAGTATAGTCTCAACATTTTATGGTTATCGCAGATTTCAGTTATCAAAAAAGGAAACCTTGTTGAGAGTTATTAGTTTTGGATAGTTTAAATGTTATCACATGGGTTAGTTTAATTATAATGAGAAGAGGGTTTATCTGTGTAGTTTGAGTATAAATCATTCATCATTCATGATGAATGATGAGCTGAATAGCTGTTAATATTTAGTAATTTCATCTAGGAGTATATTAATTGGTGGCAACTCAGGTCATAAATACTTTTACTACATTAGCATTTGGTGTGGAATATGATGGGAGTTGTTACTCGGGTTGGCAGCGCCAAATTTCAGTTTCTACTGTACAGGAAGAAGTAGAAAGAGCAATTGGACGAGTCGCCGATCATAAAGTTGGGGTGACCTGCGCAGGGCGAACAGATTCTGGAGTTCATGCTACTGGGCAGGTTATTCATTTTAAAACTTTTTCTCAACGTACAGAGAAAGCTTGGCTGCGAGGTGTGAATAGATGCTTACCTGAAGATATAGTGATAAGGTGGGTAAAGAAAGTACCTGATTTATTTCATGCTAGATTTAGTGCTTTGTCTCGCTTCTATCGTTATGTGGTCAATAATCATAATTTACATCGATCTGCAATCTTTAGAGAAAGGGCGGCATACGTTTATCATTTTTTAGACATTGACAAAATGTATCGCGCTAGTCGTTGTTTGTTAGGTGAGCATAATTTTACATCATTTCGTTCTGGGCAATGTCAATCGCGTTTACCTGTGAGAAAAGTAATGTACTTAAATATTACTCGAGACGACAGGTATGTTATCATTGATATACAGGCTAATTCATTTGTTCATCATATGGTTCGTAATATTGTTGGTAGTTTAATAGAGGTTGGTTCTGGAAAAAAACCTGAGTATTGGATTTTTGATGTTCTTATGGAAAAAAATCGTGCATTAGCGGCCGCAACAGCTTCTGCTCGTGGTTTATACTTAATTTCTGTAGACTATCCTTCTAACTATGATATACCCAATACTGTATCTAGCGCCTTTTTTTCAGTCTAAAAAGAAGTCATTAGTTGAAAAATATTTTCGTTAAGCATTAGGTCTATTTTATTTTTTACGAGTTATACTTCATATAACGATATAACGAGAAGTAACTAAATTCATATTATAATTCGATGTTAGAAAGATTTTATTTTTTATTATGATCTACAATCATTTAATCTTTTAATGAGAAAATAAAAGATGTATATCATTACTTAATAATCAGGAAATAGCATTCTCTCTATGTTAAAAGAGAAATACGCGCGGTATTGTCTAGGTAACCGTCATTTCAGTATGTATAGTCTATTGTCATGGAAGTAGCCATGCCCAATGGTTATAATATTATTTATAACTATATGGTATCTCTAAAACACTAGATGATATTTAAGTTAAGTTTTTTTGTACTTACTTCTAACCTGTTTATTGATTATATCAGCATCACCGTATCCGTATGATGAAGATGACGATGACACTGATAATATGATATGATGAATAAGTGTACTCTTAGGACCAGATGTTTATATGATATATAATTAATATCTTGATTAAGAAGTATAAGATTACTAGAGTAATATGACTAAATTTGTAGTAACTATATCTATAAGCTTGGAGAATATTACTCTGAAACTTTATAGTAATTTAGAGGTTAATATCGGAAGGATCTGACTTCTCGCAACACAGTGAAGATAAATGTTTAAGTTTCTTCTTTTCTTCATCGTTATTTATGTAAAATATGAAATTAATTAAATATAATTTATACAATATCTGGAATCAAATGACAGATATGGCACACAAATGTGGCCGAAATCCTCAAGAGATTACTTTACTTGCAGTCAGTAAAAATCACTCTATTACAGCTATTAAGGAAGCTATTTCTGCTGGCCAATATTCTTTTGGTGAAAATTATGTACAAGAAGGGGTGGAAAAAATTAAAATTTTAGCCAACCCTCTTCTCTTGTGGCATTTCATTGGAAGAGTTCAATCCAATAAAAGTCGTCTCATATCAGAGTATTTTGATTGGTGTCACACAGTTAGTTGCTATCGTATTGCACACTTACTCAACAAATATCGATCTTGTGATCAAAAACCGCTTAATGTATTGATTCAGATCAATATTAGCTATGAAGAGACAAAAGCAGGTATTTTATTGGAAGATTTACCAGCGTTAGTTAGAGATATGAACCATTTTCCACGGTTGAAATTACGAGGTCTTATGGCTATACCGAAAGAGCCAAAGAATAATAATTCTCCAGTCATGGAATATCAGAGACTGAAAAACGCATTTAATCAATTAAAAGACGATTATCCTGATCTAGATACTCTTTCACTAGGTATGAGTAGGGATATTAACGATGCGATCATATGTGGAAGCACTATGGTGCGTATTGGTACTTCTATTTTTGGTAAACGACACTAGAGTGATAGAGGGTTACACTTGTCTGGTCAATAAAAATCACTAAGGAATTTCATGTTAGCGTTGATTTTTTTATTAACTACTGTAATAACTTTGTATATTAAGATATTGTTACTATATATTTGGATGCAGTGGACTGGCTGTGATTTTTATAATCCGTTCTTACAGCGTGCAATAAAAATTACTTACCCTATAGTTAGACCGTTTAAGCGCATTCTTTCTGTGTTTAGACCAATAGATATTGCCACATTAGCTATTGCTTATATTCTTAGTGTATTATTAGTCCCGATTACATTACGATTGTTAAGATTTGAACCTGTCTTTTTCTATTTTGGTTTGGTTCTTCTGATTAAATCAGTTGGTTCACTTGTTTTCTGGATTGTAATGAGTCGTGCGATTATAAGCTGGGTTCATCGTGAAGCAAATTCACTAGATTATGTTTTATTACAATTAACAGAACCGATGATGGTTAAAATACGTAGATTCATACCACTTATTGGTGGTATAGATTGTTCACCCATGCTCATTATTTTAATTCTATATCTGTTATATTTTATTGGTTTAGAATATGTTCCTGGATGGACCTTTTTTTAAAAAAAATCGATATTTATGATGATTAGCAGTTATGGTTTCAATATTATAATATTATAGGTTTATTTTATCTGTTTCTGTTTTTCATAATTGAATGCAATGCAGTGTGTAAAAAATTTGATTTTATAGGATATTTGATTATTTTTAATATCTTTAGAATAAGTTATAAATATAATAATGAAAGTTCATTAACGGTTTTTTTATTTTTCATTTATTGATGTATGTGTAGATTTATATGAACGTTCGAGTGGTTATTATGTTTTTAAGGTCTGAGTTATTATGAAGTTATGCATTGATGGAGCCTTCTAAATTTGATTTTATTTATGAATACCTGTATCGACAGAACAGGATATGATACATTGTATGATTCATGTTGATAACAATATAATGATCTATTAGATAGTTGTATTATTGTAATATAATTTATTTTTTCTTGATTGTTTATTACTTATAAGGGATGTAATTATATCTTGAAAAAAATTACGATGAATACTTGAAAGATCTTTTCTAATACCATATATAATTCAGTATAACTGTTAATTAGATTCGTAAGGTGATTTTAAAATATTTTTTTGATATTAACTTAGGTTTCTTTAATTAGGGGGTTAACGAATAAAGTAATTTGTTATATAATTAAGTTATTTACCAGTGAGCACAGATGTAGTTTGACTTTGATTTGTTTCTCATGAGTTTTGTTAGAAGAAGAATGATGGTTTAGTTCTTTACCGGAAGAAGATATTAATCGCATTACAATGGCATTTGTATTACTAAGAATCAAGGATTGAGTTAAGTTTAATTAAAGGTACCAATTTTACAACTATATCATATATATATCATATCATGGATTAATGATTGCGACGTTAGTGATGTACTTTAAGGTATGATATACTTGTAAAAGATTTAAGGATACATATCTAGAGTTAGAAAGCTTTATTATTTTCAACAAGTAATGTGAAATATAATATAAAAGGAAATACATCATGGCAGCTAAAGATATTAAGTTTGGTAATGATGCTCGAGTTAAAATGCTATCTGGCGTTAATTTGCTCGCTGATGCGGTAAAAGTAACCTTGGGGCCTAAAGGCCGTAATGTTATTTTGGATAAATCTTTTGGCGCACCTAGTATTACTAAAGATGGTGTGTCTGTTGCCCGAGAAATTGAATTAGAAGATAAATTTGAAAACATGGGTGCACAGATGGTAAAAGAGGTGGCTTCTAAAGCGAATGAAGCCGCTGGTGATGGTACTACGACTGCTACTGTATTAGCGCAATCTATAGTTAATGAGGGTTTAAAAGCAATTGCTGCTAGTATGAATCCTATGGATATTAAGCGGGGAATTGATAAAGCAGTAATTGCAGCGGTTGAAGAATTAAAAAAAATATCTGTCCCTTGTACTGACTTTAAAGGTATTGCGCAAGTCGGGACTATTTCTGCTAATGCTGACACATCTGTAGGTGAGTTAATTGCTAGAGCGATGGAAAGAGTTGGTAAAGAAGGTGTGATCAGTGTTGAAGAGGGCAATGGTTTACACGATGAGTTAGATGTTGTTGAAGGTATGCAATTTGATCGCGGTTACTTGTCGCCTTATTTTATTAATAAACCAGAAAATGGTTTAATAGAGCTAGAATCTCCATTAATTCTACTAGTGGATAAAAAGATTTCTAGTATTAGAGAGCTTATACCAATTTTAGAAGAAGTTGCAAAATCAAGTAAATCGCTTGTTATTATTGCTGAAGATGTTGAAGGTGAAGCATTAGCTACTTTAGTTGTAAACGCTATGCGTGGTATAGTAAAAATAGCTGCGGTAAAAGCGCCTGGTTTTGGTGATCGTCGTAAGGCTATGTTACAAGATATAGCTGTTTTAACTGGTGGAACCGTTGTATCAGAAGAGCTTGGTATGGACTTGGAAAAAACTGTATTAGAAGATATGGGTCAGGCAAAGCGCGTTGTAATTACCAAAGATACTACCACTATTATTGATGGTTGTGGCAAGACAGAGGCTATTTCTGCTCGTGTAAGCCATATTCGCCAGGAGATACAAGATACAAAGTCTGATTATGATCGTGAAAAGCTGCAAGAGCGTGTTGCAAAATTAGCAGGTGGTGTGGCTGTAGTAAAAGTTGGTGCGGCAACTGAAATTGAAATGAAAGAGAAAAAAACACGTGTGGAAGATGCTTTAAATGCTACCCGTGCTGCAGTCGATGAAGGAGTAGTAGCTGGAGGAGGTGTGGCTTTGGTTCGGGTAGCATCTTGTTTAGGCAATCTCCGAGGTCAGAATGAAGATCAAAATGTTGGAATTAAGGTTGCGCTACGCGCTATGGAATCACCAATGCGTCAAATTGTATCAAACGCAGGTGCAGAAGCTTCTGTAGTAACAAATTCTGTCAAAGAGGGATCAGGCAATTACGGTTATAATGCTCAAACGGAAGAGTATGGTGATATGATCAGTTTTGGTATTCTTGATCCAACTAAAGTCACTCGTTCAGCTTTACAGTACGCAGCGTCTATTGCTGGTTTAATGATTACCACTGAATGTATGATAACTGATGTACCAAAAAGTGATGTACCTGATATTGCTTCTAATCCTGGAATGGGATCTCCTGGAATGGGCGGTATGATGTAGTTATTCTTTTAATTCTTTATAAGACCCACTAATCCTTATCATGGTTAGTGGGTCTTAGATAGGTGATGAGCGAATGGTTGTTGATAGAGAATCTAATTCAGTTAAAGATCTTTATTAACAGAGGATTATAGATAGTTCATAAAATTATAATAAAAATGTTAAAAAAAAGTTGACTCTAAATAAGTTACGTGTATGATGAATATCTCTTGTAGTCGTTCTTTAAAAAATTGATCAGACAATCTGTGTGGGCACTCTAAGAATATCTATAAAAGGTTATTATAGCGTGAAGAATATCAAGTCTTAAATTTATATGTCAGTCTAATATAGATATATTATATATTCTGTATTTATTTTTAAGAATGTTGTTTCTATAATGAAGAATTGAACTTTTAATTGAAGAGTTTGATCATGGCTCAGATTGAACGCTGGCGGCAGGCCTAACACATGCAAGTCGAACGGTAACGGAGAGAAGTTTGCTTCTTTGCCGACGAGTGGCGAACGGGTGAGTAATATCAGGGAAACTGCCCGATGGAGGGGGATAACTACTGGAAACGGTAGCTAATACCGCATAATGTCTTATGACCAAAGTGGGGGACCTTTGGGCCTCATGCCATCGGATGTGCCCAGACGGGATTAGCTTATGGGTGAGGTAATGGCTCACCCAGGCCACGATCCCTAGCTGGTCTGAGAGGATGACCAGCCACACTGGAACTGAGACACGGTCCAGACTCCTACGGGAGGCAGCAGTGGGGAATATTGCACAATGGGCGAAAGCCTGATGCAGCCATGCCGCGTGTATGAAGAAGGCCTTAGGGTTGTAAAGTACTTTCAGCGGGAAAGAAACGAAAGAGGTTAATACCCTTTTTCATTGACGTTACCCGAAGAAGAAGCACCGGCTAACTCCGTGCCAGCAGCCGCGGTAATACGGAGGGTGCGAGCGTTAATCGGAATGACTGGGCGTAAAGGGCACGCAGGCGGATTATCAAGTCGGATGTGAAAGCCCTGGGCTTAACCTTGGAACTGCATTCGAAACTGGTAGTCTAGAGTTTCGTAGAGGGGGGTAGAATTCTAGGTGTAGCGGTGAAATGCGTAGAGATCTGGAGGAATACCGATGGCGAAGGCGTCCCCCTGGACGAAAACTGACGCTCAGGTGCGAAAGCATGGGGAGCAAACAGGATTAGATACCCTGGTAGTCCATGCCGTAAACAATGTCGACTTGGAGGTTGTTCCCTAGTGGAGTGGCTTCCGGAGCTAACGCGTTAAGTCGACCGCCTGGGGAGTACGGCCGCAAGGTTAAAACTCAAATGAATTGACGGGGGCCCGCACAAGCGGTGGAGCATGTGGTTTAATTCGATGCAACGCGAAGAACCTTACCTAACCTTGACATCCACGGAATTTTGCAGAAATGTAGAAGTGCCCTAGGGAGCCGTGAGACAGGTGCTGCATGGCTGTCGTCAGCTCGTGTTGTGAAATGTTGGGTTAAGTCCCGCAACGAGCGCAACCCTTATCCTTTGTTGCCATCGATTTGGTCGGGAACTCAAAGGAGACTGCCGGTGATAAACTGGAGGAAGGTGGGGATGACGTCAAGTCATCATGGCCCTTATGGTTAGGGCTACACACGTGCTACAATGGCATATACAAAGAGAAGCGACCTCGCGAGAGCAAGCGGACCTCATAAAGTATGTCGTAGTCCGGATCGGAGTCTGCAACTCGACTCCGTGAAGTCGGAATCGCTAGTAATCGTAGATTAGAATGCTACGGTGAATACGTTCCCGGGCCTTGTACACACCGCCCGTCACACCATGGGAGTGGGTTGCAAAAGAAGTAGGTAGCTTAACTTTCGAGAGGGCGCTTACCACTTTGTGATTCATGACTGGGGTGAAGTCGTAACAAGGTAACCGTAGGGGAACCTGCGGTTGGATCACCTCCTTACATTAAGTATAGAATTCCAAGAAGTGCCCACACAGATTGTCTGATCATTAGAGTAATACGAAAAACCTTATAGGCTTGTAGCTCAGATGGTTAGAGCACACCCCTGATAAGGGTGAGGTCGGTGGTTCAAGTCCACTCAGGCCTACCAAGTTATTTTGATTGTAAATAAAATCTTAAATGATTAAGATTTGTCGATTAGGATATTTAGTCTATAACAGGTTTCTTTCAGGTTCTAATTATATGGGGCTATAGCTCAGATGGAAGAGCGCCTGCTTTGCACGCAGGAGGCCAGCGGTTCGATCCCGCTTAGCTCCACAATAAAAACTTGTGTAAAAAGTAATTTTATATTAATATATTTAAAATTATAAAGTATTAGTATTTTTTTAAGAATAATGCTCTTTAATAATCCGGAACAAGCTGAAAAAATAAAATAGTATACTTAAAATAATTCTATTTACTATAAAAATAGAGAAAGTATATAACTGAGTGTATCTTAATAAGAAATTTAATTATTAGTCCACAGGACGCTTGTGGGTTGTAAGGTTAAGTGAATAAGCGTACACGGTGGATGCCTAGGCAGTCAGAGGCGATGAAGGGCGTGCTAATCTGCGAAAAGCGTCGGGAAGGTGATATGAACCGTAATAGCCGACGATACCCGAATGGGGAAACCCGATGTAATTTATTACATCATCATATTCATGAATAAATAGTGATATGAAGCGAACCGAGGGAACTGAAACATCTAAGTACCTCGAGGAAAAGAAATCAATTGAGATTCCCTTAGTAGTGGCGAGCGAACTGGAGAAGAGCCCAGAACCATAATCATCTTACGAATTAGTAGAATCGTCTGGAAAGACGAACAATAAAGGGTGATAGTCCCGTATATAAAAATTCGGAAGGAGTGGGTTCTAAAGAGTAGGGCGGGACACGTGATATCCTGTCTGAAGATGGGGGGACCATCCTCCAAGGCTAAATACTACTGACTGACCGATAGTGAACTAGTACCGTGAGGGAAAGGTGAAAAGAACCCCGGTGAGGGGAGTGAAAGAGAACCTGAAACCGTGTACGTACAAGCAGTGGAAGCATTTTTTTAGTGTGACCGCGTACCTTTTGTATAATGGGTCAGCGACTTGTATTTTGTAGCAAGGTTAACCGTATAGGGGAGCCGTAGGGAAACCGAGTCTTAATTGGGCGTTAGTTGCAGGATACAGACCCGAAACCCGGTGATCTAGCCACGGGCAGGTTGAAAGTTGGGTAACACTAACTGAAGGACCGAACCGACTAATGTTGAAAAATTAGCGGATGACCTATGGTTAGGGGTGAAAGGCCAATCAAACCGGGAGATAGCTGGTTCTCCCCGAAAGCTATTTAGGTAGCGCCTTATGAGTTCATCTCCGGGGGTAGAGCACTGTTTTGGTCAGGGGGCCACCCCGGCTTACCAAGCCAATGCAAACTCCGAATACCGGAGAATGTAATCATGGGAGACACACGGCGGGTGCTAACGTCCGTCGTGAAGAGGGAAACAACCCAGACCGCCAGCTAAGGTCCCAAAGTCATGATTAAGTGGGAAACGATGTGAGAAGGCATAGACAGCCAGGATGTTGGCTTAGAAGCAGCCATCATTTAAAGAAAGCGTAACAGCTCACTGGTCGAGTCAGCTTGCGCGGAAGATGTAACGGGGCTAAATCATGCACCGAAGCTGCGGCATCGGACGCATACTTAAAATAGTTAAATTAATTTAACTATTTTAAGTATGCGTCCGATGGGTAGGGGAGCGTTCTGTAAGTCGTTGAAGGTATATCGTGAGAGATACTGGAGATATCAGAAGTGCGAATGCTGACATAAGTAACGATAAAGCGGGTGAAATGCCCGCTCGCCGAAAGACTAAGGGTTCCTGCCCAACGTTAATCGAGGCAGGGTGAGTCGACACCTAAGGCGAGGCCGAAAGGCGTAGTCGATGGACAACAGGTTAATATTCCTGTACTAGTTATGACTGCCAAGGGGGGACGGAGAAGGCTATATTGGCCGGGGGACGGTTGTCCCGGTTTAAGCGTGTAGGTTTGAACTTTAGGCAAATCCTGAGTTCAGTAAGATTGAGACGTTATGACGAGACACTAAGGTGTTGAAGTAATAAATGCCATGCTTCCAGGAAAAGCCTCTAAGCATCAGGTCATAGTTAATCGTACCCCAAACCGACACAGGTGGTCAGGTAGAGCATACCTAGGCGCTTGAGAGAACCCGGGTGAAGGAACTAGGCAAAATGGTGCCGTAACTTCGGGAGAAGGCACGCTGGCTTGCAGGTGAAACGACAAGCTCGAGGAGCTAAAGCCAGCCGAAGATACCAGCTAGCTGCAACTGTTTATTAAAAACACAGCACTGTGCAAACACGTAAGTGGACGTATACGGTGTGACGCCTGCCCGGTGCCGGAAGGTTAATTGATGGGGTTATTCGAAAGAAAAAGCTCTTGATCGAAGCCCCGGTAAACGGCGGCCGTAACTATAACGGTCCTAAGGTAGCGAAATTCCTTGTCGGGTAAGTTCCGACCTGCACGAATGGCGTAATGATGGCTAGGCTGTCTCCACCCGGGACTTAGTGAAATTGAATTCGCTGTGAAGATGCAGTGTACCCACGGCAAGACGGAAAGACCCCGTGAACCTTTACTATAGCTTGACACTGAATACTGAGCTCTAATGTGTAGGATAGGTGGGAGGCTATGAAGCATAGATGCTAGTTTATGCAGAGCCATCCTTGAAATACCACCCTTTAAAGTTTGCTATTCTCACCCAACGCCGTTAACCGGCGTGGAGACAGTGTCTGGTGGGTAGTTTGACTGGGGCGGTCTCCTCCTAAAGAGTAACGGAGGAGCACAAAGGTCAGCTAATCACGGTCGGAAATCGTGAGGTTAGTGCAATGGCATAAGCTGGCTTGACTGTGAGAGTGACGATTCGAACAGGTGCGAAAGCAGGTCATAATGATCCGGTGGTTCTGAATGGAAGGGCCATCGCTCAACGAATAAAAGGTACTCCGGGGATAACAGGCTGATACCGCCCAAGAGTTCATATCGACGGCGGTGTTTGGCACCTCGATGTCGGCTCATCACATCCCGGGGCTGAAGCAGGTCCCAAGGGTACGGTTGTTCGCCGTTTAAAGTGGTACGCGAGCTGGGTTTAGAACGTCGTGAGACAGTTCGGTCCCTATCTGCCGTGGGCGTTGGAAGATTGAGAGGGGTTGCTCCTAGTACGAGAGGACCGGAGTGAACGTACCACTGGTGTTCGGATTGTCATGCCAATGGCATTGTCCGGTAGCTAAGTACGGAAAAGATAAGCGCTGAAAGCATCTAAGCGCGAAACTTGCCTCAAGATGAGTCTTCCCTGACCCTCCAAGGGTCCTAAAGGAACGTTGAAGATAACGACGTTGATAGGCCGGATGTGTAAGCGTAGCGATGCGTTGAGCTAACCGGTACTAATGATCCGTGAGGCTTAACCTTACAACACCAGAAGCGTTCTTTTAGATACTTAAGAACTCAGATATTATATAGTTCAGCTTGTAATGGATATGTATTTTACTTGTTCAGTAAAAAGAGAACAAGTTAAAAATATGACAGAACTTGTCTAGCGGCCATAACGCGGTGGTACCACCTGATCCCATACCGAACTCAGAAGTGAAACGCCGTGGTGCCGATGGTAGTGTGGGGCCTCCCCATGTGAGAGTAGGGAACCGCTAGGCATTATTTTAATAATAAAAGCCATCGTTATGATGGCTTTTATTATTAAAATAATGCCTAGAAAGTCAATGTAATATTTTTAACCTCAATATATATCAGTTGTGTATTTATTATATGTTGTAGTAACTGGTATTATTTATTCTTCAATATATTTAACTTTTTATTTTAACTGATATCTATATGAAATATTATGAAATACTATTCAAATAAAGATCTACTGAATAGATCGTTTAATAAGTATGTTGCGTAAGCATGCCATATCATTTATCATCATTAATCCTAGAGTTCGTCCAATAAAAAGTGTCGAGGAAGGATGAGAAAAAAGCCTGACTAATAAATCTGTAAAATGAATAGTTGTTTTTACATCTATAATTCGTTGTTTTTGGTATTGTTTTAACGTAGAATAATCACCTGCTTTTTTTCCGGTTTTCCACGCTGAAATTAAAATATCCGTTAATGTTAATATATCTCGCATACCTAAATTTAATCCTTGACCTGCAATAGGATGCAGTGTTTGTGCGGCATTGCTCACTAATACTATGCGTTGAGTAATGGTATTGACTCTAGTACATGATTCTATTGGATAGAAGTATCGTTTATCTACTTTTGTTATTTTTCCTAATCGCCATCCAAATATTTTCTGTAAATAAGAAAGAAATTCTTTGTCATTCCAGTTGGACATTGTTTTACGCTTAGTCCGATCTAAACACAAGACTAATGAACTAAATCCGCTAGAAATTGGTAGTAAAGCTAATGATTCATGTCTAGTAAACCGTTCAAAGGCTTGTCCTTGATGTGCTAATTCAGTAGAAATTTTAGTTACTAATGCTATTTGCTGATAATCTTTTTTTTCCCACTGTAAACCACATAATCTAGCTATGTTAGAAAATGTACCATCAGCAGCAACTAATAAATCACCTTTAATTTTTTCACCATTATCTAGTTTGATGAGAATATAATCTGTACATTGTTTGATAAGGACTACAGTGTTTGGGCAGTATAAAGTGATGTTTTTAGTTTTTTCTAGATGAGAAAAAAAATTTTTTTTTGCTTGATTTAATTCAAAAACCTGTCCTAGAAATGGGATCCCATAAGTAGAGGCATCAAGAGAGAAAAAACCACCAGAACCGAGTTCACTTACATGAATCCGAGTAATTGCGGTGGCTATAGGATCAAGTAATGACCAAAGATTGAGTGCGTCTATTTTCCGACAAAGCCCATAAGCTAATGCTATAGTGCGTCCATTGTAATTTGGGTGAAGAAATTTATCGGGTGAAGTAGCTTCTACTAATTTAATATCTTTTTTACCTTGTGTTAAATAAGACAAGGCGAAAGCTAGTGTTAGACCAGCTAATCCTGCTCCTACGATAATAACACTCATAAGGATTTCCTTTTTACCATAAAAGACTCTATTTCATTTATTTTTTTTATAGCTGTTGAGGTTAGATTTTCATTACCATTTTTAGTAATTAGAATGGTATCTTCAATTCGAACACCAATTCCACGATATTCTGATGGTACATTTGAATCAGTAGTGATATACAAACCTGGCTCAATAGTTAAGACCATGCCTGGTTGCAATATTCGTCTATCGTCTTGACTATAATAATTTGAATCATGCACATCTAAACCAATCCAGTGACTCAATTTATGCATGAAAAACTGTTCAATAGCTTTATCTTTAATTAGTTGTTGAACATCACCTTGCATGATTTTTAATTGCACTAACCTGTGTACTAGAAAAGCGATTATTGTTTTTGTAACTGTATAAATGTTGGTTCCAGGTTGATAAAGTTTTAGTGCTAGATTTAATGCATTTAAAACAGTAGTATAAATAAACCTTTGTGGGGCATTAAATTTTCCATTTACTGGAAAAGTACGTGAAATATCACTGGCATAACCTTGAAATTCGCATCCAGCATCAATCAATACTAGCTGACCATTTTTTATAAGCTTGTTATTGTCGGTATAGTGTAAAATACAGGAATTTTCTCCTGAGGCAATAATGGTGTTATAGGCAGTCCAGCGCGCACCATGATGATTAAATTCATATTGAATTTCCCCTTCTATCTGATATTCATGGATGCCATGAAATAATTTTTTGAGAGCTCGCATGTGACCTAAGGCGCTAATAAGTCCTGCTTTTCGTAGTAAAGTTATTTCTGATGAGGATTTAATTAAGCGTAATTCATGTACTAATGGGCGCCAATCGAGTAATATTTTAGGTACGGAGAGAGTTTTTTTTTGGTTTATTCGCAGTTTTTCTAATGCAGTAAAAATAATTTGATCAGAGAAATAATATTGTTTTTCTACATGATAAATTGTTTTTAATCCATCTAAAAAGAGATGGAGATGATCGTTTATGCTTTCCCATGGGAAAGCATAATCGACAGCTAATTGCATACGTGCAGATTCCTGTCCAATATAATTCTGTCCCCATATTTGAGCTTGTCGATTGTGGCTTCGATTAAAGAGTAGACTTTTATAACAGTTGTCAGAGTTTTTTATTAGTCCGAACATTGCTTCTGGTTCATTAAAACCAGTAAGATACCAAAAATCACTGTTTTGTCGATAAGGGTAGGGGTTATCATTGTTTCGTATAGCTACGGGAGCTGAAAAGATTAGGATAATACTAGAAGGTTCCATTTTTTTTAATAAAGCTAAACGGCGGCACAGAAATTCTTTTTCAATCACTGAATCTCCTTAAACTAAGTAAGATATTCTGGTTATTCTATTTAACATTTTATTTAAAGATATGTTCTAACCTTAGAAATTATTGTGATTGTAATTGTTATTATTCATATAAAAATTACATAATAGTTTTTAATAAAAAAAGATAAAATTACTTATCTGTTTCAGATGATTTTTAAAATAGATAACTATTAATTTTAGTATAACTGAATTCTTTTCATTGTAACTTTAATTAGATGATAAATAGCAATGGTAGATAGTTAATATGCATTTTAAATAGATCGCATCTAGTATGATTGATGTCTCATATGTTTTAGAGACATTATATAATGATAGAGTTAGTTATATTAAAATAAGATGATTATACTCATAAACTTAATATGGATTTTTTCATTGTTAATTTTTTCTATTATCGTTATATGTAAGGTAAAACATCTTATTCTAATAAAATTAGAAAGATAATTAACTATACTGTAATTTATTTGTTCTAAAGTTATTATATTGACAATATATTATAATATTTATCTTCTAATGTTGATAATGTTATATAAAATATTAGTTTATATAGGTAAATTTATTAACATAAGAGATTATATTACCTATGATCAGTATGGTTTATGATGTTCATGAGTTAAAAATCTCCTATATTTTTTAAAAATGAGATTAGAAATTATGTTGGGTTGTTCATGGATAACATGGATTATAATTTAATCTGTATTTTTAATAAAATTAGATGAGTTTATTTTTATTTTTATATTTTATATATTCATTTATTATTTAGTGTGTTTAAGTTTTATAAGGTATGGTTAGTGGGTAGTTTGGTTTATATGGTTCGTTTCTATTTCTAATAGACGAGGGATTTATATTTTGTAATTGTTTTTTTAAAATTCAGGTTTGATTTTCTATCATAAAAAAAAATTAAAAAATCATGTGTGTGTTTTTTTTGGAAAGAGGTTGCTATATTTCATGTATAATATTTTTTATATAAGCAAATGTATCTAAATTAGTTAGACATCAAATTATGGAAAAGACGGTTAAATTAGGTTTTATGATTTAAATCATACATGGTTTTTTAACGTATCGACATTGCAAGACTAAATTAACGTTCATGTAAATATGAGGGAATGATAGATAGACTGATTTCTTATTATAAATTTGGTGAATTCATATCATTATTGAATTATTCAATGTTATATGGATTTTCTTATTTAGATAAAATCATAATGTAAAGATTAAGATTTGTAATAAGTATTTGTAATAGGGTTGTTTCTTGTTGATTGGATAGTTATATTAATCTTTTTATAGTATATAGAAAAAATAGATCATGACGGATACCAAAATGACTCATCCTGGCGATATATCTACACAACCAGTAGATCTCCATATTCTTGGTTGTGCATTGCGAGTAAAGTGCCCTCATAAAGAGATGGGTGCATTAAATTTAGCTGCGGAAGATCTTTCTCAACGTTTACAAGATTTAAAGCTTCGTACTAAAGTCACTAATACTGAGCAATTAGTTTTGATTGCTGCTTTAAATCTTTGCTATGAATTAGCTGAGGAAAAAATTAAAACTCGTGATTATGCATTGCATATGGAAAAGAAGATGCGGAGTTTACAACAGATATTAGAACAAGCATTATTTGAGAAAGATAATATTACTTGTATTCAACAACCGTCCACTAAATTTGAATAATGTTATACAACATAAAGAATGGCTATTCTTAACGCTAATAGTCTATGTTCTTTTTTTTAGACAGATGTTAATTTTTTTTATTTGAATAGATATGCAGGACAGATTTGTATCTTTTTTAAAATAAAGAGATTAGTATTTTTTACCACGATAAAATAGAAACTTAAGGAGTGACTAGTATGGATACATCTTGTGATAATGTTTTTTGGTTATAATTTTTTAAAATCAAGAAAAAATGTTGTTTATAGTATCAATAATTTAAATGGTGATTATGGCTTCATAGTATTTAACTTCTGATAAAAAATTGAGTGATTCTGGTATTGGTAATCATTTTATAGCATAGTCAATTTGCCTTATTTTTATTGTTATATCTTATTAATTAATTTTTATTAGTATATAGAAACACATTTGTAGTTTATATAAAGCTATAGAGATTTTTATACAAAACTCATATATACAATTTTATCTTAATTTTCAGACATGGATATTAATAGATCTCCTGGAATACAATAGATGGAACAATAGAAGAATTAGATTAATAGTGAATTATTTTAGAAAAATTGTTATATAATAAGATTATATCTTTTTTTGAGTTATAATTCGGTATAAATCTTCATCGCTAGATGCGGATCTAAGTTGACGAAGAATTATTTTGTTTGCTAGGTGTTGTGCTACTAGAGATAGTGTGTATAAGTGTGTTTTACATTGTTGAGATGGAATAAGGATGGCAAATAGTAGGTCTACTGGTTGGTTGTCAATAGAATTAAAAATAATAGGATGTTTAAGATGAATAAAAACACCAATAGATTGTAATTTTTGTTCCTCAAGTTTGCAATGAGGAATTGCAATACCATTACCAATACCTGTACTACCTATTTTTTCTCTGTTTTGTATGGCATTAAAAATAATTTGCTGAGAAAGTCTAAGTTTTTGAGAAGCTAATTCACTAATAATTTCTAATGCTCTTTCTTTGTTGTGACAAAGAACATCGTTACGTGTACAAGAAATACTTAATATTACGTCTAATTCTAATTTAAAATTATTGTTTATCATAGTTATACTTGATTCTTTACTTTAAGAGAAGCAGTTTCTTTATATTTCATTATATCTAGTAATTAATATAAAGACTTGATATATAAGTAAAGTATATGTAATTAATAAAATCGTTGGTAGAGAACACCCCTACTCTTTAACTACACTTTTCATATGATTTTATAGTTAATATTATAAATTGTATAATTTTCTTGTTTTGATTGTATGCAGATCTTAGTAAAAAAATTAAGATCAGTAATTCGTATCTGAATATGGGATTATTAATAAGATCTATAGTGATTCTAAATATAGAATTTTATTGATAATACTATTGTTTTATAAGATATAAGAAGTAAAAGTATTATACTGGTCTAATATGGTCAAGATAGGTTTTAATTTCCTTAAAGAAAAAGAATTATATAGATGCACTATGTTGTGACATATTATTTATATTCATCTATATTGCTTATTATACCATTAAGCGTTTTTATAATTATAACTGATTTATCATCATTATTTTCTATAAATAATGTATAATGATGAGTAACATTATTATTCATGGATATTTTATATATGGTATAAAATAGGAACTGTAAGTTTAGAAACGTTTCTTACAACAATTATATTTAAGTTGTTTATATTATTTCTATGTCATATATAGATGTGTTAGTTATAAATATTAAGTTTTTTAGTGTTTTAAACCTGTTAACGAGCGTTTTATCTTATAGGATTGATAATCTTTTCTTATGCAGGACAAGATTTCTGAATGTTTATGTATGTTAACTCGTTTTAAATTCTAGGTTTAGCACCTGTTGTATATATTTTTTATATATTTGACAAGTTATTTTAAAAACTGTAATACTTAAAAAAGTAAGCATTGATTAATCTATGTTATAGTTTGTTCAGTTTTAGTAGTTGGTATAATTATTTTATTAATTTTTTTTAGTTAATCACTATACGTGTCACGTGACAAAATATTATTATTACATCATAGCATAAATGCTCTTTCGTCGCTAACACTTATATATGTTGAATGGAGTATTAAACTATGAAGAGTAGTTATATGAAGATAAAGGTTAGTTTTTGAGGAATAAGTAAGATCTTCAATGTCTTAAAAAAATTTATTTTGGAGATTTAAAATTTTTATTCTTAATACAAAATAAATAGCTAAATTATTTTTTACTGAGTAAAAAGAATTTGCATATATTATGTTTTAATTTCTAGTTTTTCCCAGAAAAATATTAACTCGAGTCGTAACAGAAATTAATTTTATAATTTATTTTTATTGTTTTTTTATTTTACATCCAGGGTCGTATTTTTTATTTAGAATATTTTTAATTATATGACCTAGCCTTTAATTTTAATCTTATCTAGATTAAGTTTATTAACTTCTATGATCTAGATATGAATGCGTTATGTTATTCATATTTTTTGAAAGAAAAAACTATCTCTTTATTTGGAGCCCAAGTTTGTAGTTAAGAGAAAAAATTTTTAATACAAATTAGAATAATGTAAATTCTTATTTAAGAATTGGTTTGTCACTGAATAAATATAAAATAGTTTAAGTAATATATTTTATTTTTTTATCTATTGATCAAGATTCACGCTTTATTAAAGTCTAAATTCTGTACCTAAATAAACATGTTGCACTTGTTTATCAGCCATGATTGCTTCCGGGTTTCCGGAAGCAATGACATGACCCTGGCTCACAATATAGGAATATTCACAAACATCTAGGGTTTCACGTACATTATGATCAGTAATTAATACTCCCAATCCACTGTTCCGAAGGTGTTCAATAATTTTTTTAATGTCTATTACTGAGATAGGGTCAACACCAGCAAAAGGTTCGTCTAAAAGAATAAATTTTGGATTTGCTGCTAATGCACGAGCAATTTCTACGCGACGACGTTCACCGCCAGATAATTTGTGTCCCATCATCTTGTGTAAATGATCACTAATATGAAATTCATCAAGAAGTTCTTTAGCTCTATAAAGTCGTTGTTTGTGAGTAAGATCTTTGCGAATTTGAAGAATAGCCATTAAGTTATCATATACACTCAATCGTCTAAAGATAGAAGCTTCTTGAGGAAGATATCCAATGCCACGACTAGCTCGAGCATGTAGCGGTAATAGGCTAATATCTTCATGATCAATGTAAATATATCCTTTATCGTGTTTAATAATCCCAATTATCATATAAAATGTAGTTGTTTTCCCTGCTCCGTTAGGCCCGAGAAGACCCACAATTTCACCAGATTTTACTTGTAGGCTGACACCTTTTACGATTAGATCACCTTTATAGGTTTTCATAAGGTTTTTGATTATTAGAGTTGGCATAATATTGAATAAATTTCTTTTTTATTTTATTCTTATAAAGGATTTAATTCTTCTGGTGAGAAGGTGTTAAAATAGTAGTAACATGTTGCCCTGTATTACTTATGGCATGCATTGTTTTTTCATTGATGAGATAGGTAATACGATCTCCTTGTATTCTATTGCCATCTTGTTCAAGATAAGCATTTCCGCTTAATTGAATTTGTGCTTTTTCTATTTCATAATGTATTTTTTTAGCATGTCCCGTGACAGATTGACCATTATTCAGTATGTGATAAAATTTAATAAGATTTCCATATGCGTTAATTATTATATTCTTATTTTTTTCTCCCGAGAAGGAGATAGTACTGGTATCAGCAATGATTTTAAGATTTCCTTGAGTAATGGAAACATTACCACTAGCAGTTGCTATATTGTTTTGTATATCAATGATTTGTTTTTCCGAATCGATATGAATTGGTGTTTTTAAGTGTGGATCCAGTCCTACTTCTGGCCTATTACAAGCCAGAAGTAGGATAGTTATTAATAATTGATTTATTTTTCTCTTCAGGATTAGCGCCATAAGTCGTACGGACTTTTCCTATAATTTGAGCTGTGTGTTTTTGTAAATTACCGTACATTTTCATTCCTGTTGAGAAAAAGGCAGGACCAGATAATGTTACTGTATTTTCAGAAGTCAACTCTTGGGTAATAAGGTTAATTTTTGCAGTTTCGGTTTGAAGATGTTTTAACTGTGTGATTTTCATTAAGCTATTTATAATGACGTTTCCATAAAGAAATAAAACTTTTTCTTTGGTGAGTTTAGCTTGGTTGGATTTTATAATCCACATTGGTAGTTTGTTCTCATTATATATGATCATAACTGGATTAGTAAACCAGCTAATTTCATCATTAGAGTAATATCTGCTTTTATCTGCTAAGATTTGATGGGATAATATCCCTTGAGGATTATACAAGAGTATTTGTGTCTGATGACTTACGCATGTGGGTATAAGAATATGATTGGTAAGAATTTTTGTATCTTCTTCCTTGTTTCTGTCTTTTATAAGATAGTTAACCACTATAATTGAAAATAGTGTTATAATCAGAGCTATTATGCTTTTAGCATAGATCATCTAGATTACCACTAAAATCTCTTAATATTTTATTTTGTGCTATTAAAATGAGATCAGAGATTTCTCGTATTGCCCCATTTCCTCCGTTCATCCTTGTTATGTAATCAACATGTGGTAGTAACATGGGGTGGGAATCAGCCACTGCGATACTTAATCCTACTTTAAGAAGTACTGGTAAGTCTATAAGATCATCACCAATATAGGCTATTTGATCTTCATTCAGGTGCAGTTTAGATTGAATGTCATTCAATGGTTTAGTTTTATTAGATTGCCCCTGATAAATATAAGAAATGCCTAATTTAGAACATCGATCTTTCAGCATTTGACTGTGATTTCCAGTAATAACTCCTACCTCTATTGCAAATTTAAGTAAACATTGGATACCATATCCATCCCTGACATTGAATCTCTGTATTATATTACCGTTATTGGTGTGATAGATCATTCCGTCGGACATGACACCATCTGAATCACAGATTAATAATTTAATATTTTTTGCTTTATTTAAGATATGATGATGAATGGGACCATAACAGGTGTTAATTGTAGTATGTTTATTACTCATAATTATTATTATCTCATAGATAATAGATTTGATGGAATAGTATGATCATTCATATGTGTAGTTATGTTATGATTACAACGAAAGAGATTTAATTTAATTATGATTAAAACCTGATCCTTTATGACTTTTCATTAGTTCGTGATATTATTTTAGATATATTGATATCTGGTAGTTATATAAACTTCTTTTATAGTTGAGATGTTATAATCTTGAAGATGGATGAATTTAAATTCAGTAGGAATTTTTTATCATTAAAATTAAGGTTAAGGTAGGGTTTCTGTTAATTGAAATTCATTAATCTTTTATACATGAGAATATAAGAGACGTCAATCGTCCGAAGTGATGTGGGATAATAAATACATTTTTATTCTTTAAGACAGCAGTTGGCGATTATAATTGATAATTATAATACTATTAATTATAATTTATTTAATTTAATTAAAGCAATTGAATATATCTTAGGTTATCTTATTATATTATATAATTAATAATGTATATATATTATTATAATGTATATACATTATAATAAGAATATGTATACATGCTGGATTGTGAATATAATCTATTTATTAATATCTCAATATGATTTAACAGAGTTTTCTTATATTGAGTGACTGAATAAGTCAATTTATATTGAATATGATTTGTGTTTTAATATAAATGTTAAAAGAAAAAATTATATTTTAAATTTTGATTTGGTGTAGTAATTTTTTTAAATAAAATAATAAAAATTGATTTTACATATAAAGTTATTGTTGTACTTTCAGGAAATAGGAAACTCTTTAATATTAGATTTCATCGAAACAGATGAGGAGTAATAATATTGTGTTCCAGATATTTATAATATGATATGCATTTTTAATTATTTAAGAAATAAGATAGTAGAGTCAATCGCTTTATATTAACCTTACTTCTGTAGTATATCACATTATACCAGCTTGGTAGATGTCATGTATATGAACTAGTCCAATAAGTTGATTCTGGTCGGAAATAATTATAGAGGTAATATTGTGTTTTTTCATTATATTAAGAGCTTCAATTGCTAGTGTTCCAGGTCGTACGGATATGCCTCTTGGTGTCATTACGCTGGCGATATAAGATCGATGAATATCAATGTTATCGTTAAATACTCTCCGTAAATCAGAATTCGTAAAGATACCTTCAATGTTTTTTTCATGATCACAAATTACTATTATCCCCATTTTTTTAGATGTCATTTCTAGCACAGCTTCACATAAATAAGTGTTAGGATGTATGTATGGTAAGTTATCACCAGAACACATTATATCATCGACTCGCATAAGGAGTTTACGTCCCAGAGCCCCGCCAGGATGAGACAGAGCAAAATCTTCTTGTGTAAAACCCCTAGATTTTAATAAAGCTACAGCTAGTGCATCGCCCATAACTAATGTGGCAGTAGTACTGCTAGTAGGCGCAAGTCCTAGCGAGCACGCCTCTTGTGGTACTTTTACACACAAATGTATCTTTGCATAGCGGGCTATTGTACTTTTTTCATGACCAGTGATTGCAATTACTGGGATTTGGCGATACCTCAGTAAAGGTATGAGTGCTAAAATTTCTAAAGATTCTCCAGAGTTGGAAATAGCAAGAATAACATCACTATTGCTAATCATTCCCAAGTCACCATGACTGGCTTCAGCAGGATGTAAAAAAAATGAGGGAGTACCAGTGCTAGAAAAAGTAGACGCTATTTTTTTTCCAATATGTCCTGATTTCCCCATCCCCATAATTACTACTTTTCCACGACATTGATAAATTAGTTCACAGGTATGGGTGAAATTTTCATTGATATACTGATCAAGCTGATCTAGTCCTTCGCGTTCAATTTGTACAACTTCTTTTCCTACTTGCTGGAAATTAAAGTTTTTTAATTTAAAGAAATTCACAATAATTACTGAGTCCTCTATGAATACCTATTATGGTTCTTTTTCATATATAGAGTTGTATAGGTTAGATGGTATACTGATATTACGTAGCTTTTAAGAGCTATATGGATAAAGTTTGTTCATTAATAGGTTACAATGTTTATCCTTTATTAGATTTTATTATTGCAATCTAGTGAGCATTGATACAAAATTATAGAGAAATCTTGATTTTATCAATGATATATTTCTATTTTTAAGCATTAATAAATAAAAATGAGAGCATATATGGCTATGTTTAAAAAATGAAGTATTGTGTATATTATTTCTATATTTCATGTTGTGATATTTTATAGTCATTGGGTGGATTATATTAAAGATAGTGAGTAATACGTATATATAATATTAGGTTTGTTACATTATCAATTGTTAGAGTTAGATTTTTAAGTCTTTTAACGAGAATGTTTTATATTGAATCTATGTAGAATTAGATCAAAAATACAAGTTGATAGTCAGTGTACAATATTTAACATTGATTAATTTATGTAAAATTTGTTAAAGTTTATATCTTGGATTAGAATTCTATATGACACTGGTCAAGATTTCTAAGAAAGTACGTTTGATAAGTATTATCGGTTAATTGTTAATCAAGATGTATATATGATAAATAAAAGGATTAGTTAATATTTAAAGAAATTATTCACATATGAGTTATGTAGACTTAAATATCTTATATCGTTATTTTGTTCTTAGTACTCAAATATTGTAAATATATTATTTATTTTATTTGGTATAGATTTAATAATTTTTTGGATGAGAAGCTGCGGAAGGGAGAGTATCGTATTAGTATTATTTTATCATCCATGATGAACTAATATATAGAATGTGTGGCAAATGAGATTCAAATTACATCTAAGGTGTAAATTTGGTCTAATAATATTAAGATGATTTCAAGGAAGATCGGTCGTTTCAGTATATCTGAATAGATATATTCTAGTTTGTTCAATATGAAAAGTTATATCATAAGAATATAGATATATATAATTTTTATATTATATGCATTATCTGGATAATGTCACATGATGGAAATTTATATTGTTTTTTAACAAATATAGATCCTTATAGGTTGATAAGGATGAAAGATCTGTATATTTGATATATCATAGGTCGACTTTTCTGATTGAAAAATTTATTCCAATAAATTTACATTAATTTAATTTTAGATAGAATTTAGATAAAATATATGGAAGATAGTACATTAATATAAAATTTAAATCAGGAAGTGTTCAATATTTCTTTAATTAACTATAAGTATTATTAGAGTAATGACAATGAGAATTAATATATAACCAGTATTACGAATAATCAATGGATTATCTAAGTAATTTATTTACATTTTTAGTTGTTCTGTTTTCATGTGAAACATTTTTAAAACACTGCCTATAATTTTCTTGATGAATGATTAGAAATCAATATTATCTGATTAAAAAATCATACATTTTATAGAAAAACTTCTCTTCTTGTGTCGTAGAGGGAAGAGAGGTGAATATAAGCCGATATTATACCATTTTTATTGTCTATGCTGTTATATCAGTGACTATGTGCAAAACGGATGAGGAGTATCTAATTCTGATAATGATTTTATGTTAATCAGGAATGATAAGTAATAGGAGTATGTTTCATATATATTATATAGTATTGATTGTATAAAAAATATTATCTGTTAGCCAAGAAAAAGATATTGTGCTCTTTGTATCTCATAGGGTTTTAACCATAAAGTTTTCTTTTTTATTCTAGATTTCAGTATCAACATTAGATAATTATTATAAAAATACCTATGATCAGCGATGATTCTTCTTTTTAAATTTTTTTAAGAAAATGAATTTTCTTTTTTTATAAAAGTAAAAATCTCTTTGTTTTGAATGTGAAAATATTATTTATTTTACGATTATTTGATTTTTTATTTTTACAAATTTTTTTAATCTGTATTAATGAAATATGTATCTGTTATATATCAGGTTGTAGATTATTGGTATCTTATTTTTTGAATTGATTTATATTTAATAGAGTTTTTTTTATTAATTCAGTGGACGTTTGTTTAACAAAGAACATAGACAGTGATATTAAGTATTTTATATTCTTAGATAAATATTTAATATTTAAGTCATTCTCTGTTTTATTCTAGTACCTATGCAATTTAATTGCATATTAATACAATCATTAATATATAATGTTTATATAAATTGTATTCTTCCTTTCATGATTTTTTCTTTATAAGAAAAAAGAATTTTCATTTGTCTTTGTGGTTATCTGAACAACTGTATCTTTAATATTATTTAAATTTATTTATTAGTAAATTTTTTAGTTTTGTATTAATTATAAACATATATGTATGTTGTGATAAGTCATGCATTATTGAAATAATGTTATCTAGATGTTATATAAAAATTAGAATAATATATATAGGATAGTTTTAATTAAATTTAAGATTTAATTTTATTAAGACTATTTTTTGTTGAAATAAGATTGGGATTTCTGAGAAATTTTTAATTTTTTTTAAAGTACTTAACTTGATTTAGATTGTAAAAATATTGAGAATGAGGCTCAGCTTATTACCATGGTACTTAAAGTTTTTCTTATTATTGTATATATTTTTATGATTTTTAATTAGTATTAAATTTTCATTTAACATTAGAATTAGAGAGGAAGAGAAAGATGTTTTGTAAATATCTAGGATATTAAACATCCTTTTAATACAAAATATAATTTTAGTTTATGTACTCTGTTAGTAAATGGTATTGGTTTGTAATTTATATTAGAAACTATATAACATCGTAGGTCTATCCTACGCAAAACCTTGTCAATTATAAAACAATTCTAGAGGTAGAATTAGAGTTAAAATAAAAAGATGTATTGCTTGTTGATTTAAAAATTTATCTTCTAAGTAGAGCTATAAGCATGATAGGGCTACTAATATTGTAGCGATAGGTATATTCCTATAGTAGGGTAGTTAGTTATCTATACTTTAAGGAGTAGAAATAAGAATTTATATATTAATTAATATAGGTTTTCAAGATGGATCTCCATTTTAAAAAGCAATAATTAAATATTAATAGTAAGACATTATAGTAGACTACTTAAAGTAATATGTTCATTTGGATTTTTTATTCACATCTAAAATTAATATATTTTAAATATGGCATGATGGTGTGCTTAGTTATATCATGTATTTTTTAATTATTATAAATTCGGCATATAAATTATGAAGTTAATAGAACTATTGTATCTCGGACAAGAGAAGAATCTATTTCGTTCTTTTGATGTGCAGTTTGCTAGAGTTATAGCAAGAGAAGAAAATTCTATTTTAATGCTAGCAACAGCATTGTTGAGTCGTGATGTCGGAGAAGGACATGTATGCCTTCCTTTATCACAGATACATCCAGAGTTTTTTTTTATGGTTTAAATCAAGAGTTAGCTCAATCTATATGGCAATCTGTTAACATGCCCCAGGATGTAGAGTTATTATTACATATGTATTCAGAAGTTAGTGATGGGACAAAAGTATCTCCATTAGTATTAAAGAATAAGCATTTATATTTACACCGTATGTGGAAAAGCGAAAAAGTGGTGCTTGATTTTATAAGATATAAAAGTTGTCTTATTCATTCAGAGGAAGGTAAGATTCGTAAGATACTAGATTTTTATTTTGGTCAAGAGGATCGATTTGACTGGCAAAAGATCGCGGCTGCAGTCGCGCTTACATCTCAAATATCAGTAATTTCTGGTGGACCTGGAACAGGAAAAACAACTACAGTAGCAAAGATTTTAGCTAGTTTAATTAATTTATCATTATCACCTCAGTGTATTAAAGTGGTTGCCCCGACTGGTAAAGCAGCATCTCGATTAACGGAAGAACTAGGTTTATTTTTACAGAATTTTATTTTAGATGATTGTGTTTTAGAGAATTTTCCCTTAGAAGCCACAACCTTACATAGGCTTTTAGGGGCTAAAATTGATAGTCAACATATGTATTATAATAGTTGTAACACTCTTCCGGTGGATGTTCTCGTAGTTGATGAATCTTCTATGATTGACTTATCAATGTTTGATAATTTAATTTCTGCTTTACCTAGTCAGGCACGGGTAATTTTTCTTGGTGATCGTGATCAGATATCTTCAGTAGAAGCTGGAACGGTATTTTCTGATATATGTCACTATTCTGATAATAGATACAGCCCTGACCGTTGTGTTCAGCTTTCTCGTTTAACTGGTTGTAACGTTATGACTCATGAATATAGCGATGTTTCATCAGTTGGTAATATGATTTGCTTATTGCATAAAAACTATCGTTTTAAAATAGAATCTGGGATTGGGCATCTAGCTGAAGCAGTCAATAGAGGCGATATTGGATTAGTTGAGCAAGTATTAAAGAGTGATTGTGATGATATTACTTACTATACAATAACAGGAGATTCTGATTATCATGATATGATAAAAATTATTACAGAAGGGTATTACTATTATTTAAGAAAATTAAAAGAAGGGTTAGGACCAGATAAGGTTTTAAATGCTTTTAGGCGATTTCAGGTTTTATGTGTGTTACGTGAAGGTTTATATGGTGTATTAGGAATGAATCAGTCTATTGAACATATTTTATATCAGGAGGGGTTGATTAGTCATGAAATGTTTTTAGATTATCCTTGGTATAATGGTCGTCCAGTTATGATTTTGCATAATAGCAAGGAACTTAAATTATCTAATGGTGATATTGGTATAGCTATCAAGGATGAACACGAACAGTTACGAGTCTGGTTTCCATTATCCAATGGAGGTGCGGTAGCTATTGACCCTTCTCGATTACCATTGCATCAGACTGCTTTTGCAATAACAGTACATAAGGCTCAAGGTTCAGAATTTGAGAATGTAGTATTGGTTTTACCCACCCAGGTCATGCCTATTTTGACGCGCAAATTATTCTATACAGCAATTACTCGTGCTAAGAAGTCTTTGACCATTTACGCTAATCAATTGGTTCTGGAGAGCTCTGTAAGAATGAACATCAAACGTCAGAGTGGTCTAGCGTATCAGATGCATCACTAGTAAAGTTATGTTATGTAAAAGATTATAAGAAATACTGCTAACACTATTCAATTTTTTTTGATTAGAATAGTATTGAAATATACTTAAATCTAATCTGATCAAATGTTTGTCAAATAATTAAAGATAAGTTAAATAGAATAATTTAATTGATAAGGGTTTATTGCATCAAAGAAGTAGGTTATAAATTTTTATAATTACAATAAAAGTTTTATTTTTAGTCAATATGAACTAGATAATAAATATTTAATATTTTTTTAGGAGATTGACAATATTTTAATTCTAATTTTATTGATTTTTATTAATTGATTTAGTAAGAAATGAGGTATTCATATATGTGACAATATAAAATTAAAAGAAAATATTGTTATTTTTTTTGATCCTAATTGTATGATTCAAAGGTTTGAAACATTATTGTTCTTTATTTTATAATTGTGTTCTTAAGATTGGTTGGATTAACTGTAGATACATTGATTGAAAATAATAATATCTAGAAAATCTCTTTGTCAGGTGAGAAAAATCTCTTGAAAAATTTTTTGCTTAATTTCTGATATTTTGTAGAGAATAAGTGTATAGATTGTCTATGATGATATAGCTAATTTTATTTTGATTATGTTAATAGTTTGCAGACAGATTAGTGTTTTCGTAATATTAGGCATGTTTGTTTTAGATATATTATAGTGAATTACATTTATCTTCAACTTTGGAGTCAGATTAGTTTTGTATATAATATATTATATTTTAATAAAACTTACTTATTCAGTATTTATATAAAAGAATGTATATTCTATCAATATAATTTTTATATTAGAGTAGTTATTTTCTTATTTCCTTCTTTTCTAGAATAAATGATCATATTTTATTTTTTTAAGATTATTTAACTCAAATAGGAATAAAAAATTTAACTTTCATTCTGGACTTTATATAAAGAAATAGAAATTAAATTTTAAATTATTTTTTCTTAAGAGCAAAATTCTCTATCCAATCTATGTGATATGAGTTCCTAAATTGTAATTAAATTTATTTAAATATGATAAACAAGGTTTGTTGATGATTAATATATTTTAGTGATAATTATAATTTATTTAGATATACCCAAGAAGAATTTAAATTAGTAAATTTATTTTTTTCCATTCATATAGTTATGTTACTAATTTTTATAGATATAGCTCGTCATGTAAATTTTTTAGTCAATGCATTTTTATGATAAAACGTTATTAGGCTTATTATCGTGCATTATGGTAATGTTGGGTTAATGAATAGATTGGTTTTTTAATCTAGTTTTTTTATATCTATGTGTTCAGTAGTGAGATTGTCATTTTTTTAATAAATTTAATTAAGATAAAAAATATAGATTTTAATGTTATAGAGGATTGTTAGTGTTATTAACAATCAATAGATCTTTAATTATAAGAATATCTATGAATGATTTAAAATTTATGCACTTTTTTAATTAGAACTAATAGAATGAAAGTATAATCTCTATTTATTAGGAAAGGTTCACTTAAAAATATAATGATAAATATTTTATTACATTTGATCACATAAGTAATGATTAATGAATGAATTTTTTGTATAACAAAATTGAGGAATTAAGTTTGATTGATATGTATTTTGGATGTTATATATTCATTTTGTTACTGAGGTAATAGCTTGATTGTTAGAATGGAAGGTAATGTCCTTTAAATTGGGAGTAAGTTTAGTTATATTGATTGTTTAATTTATTTCTAAATTCTTCTTATGCGTAATGACAAGAAGAATTTAGAAAACATAAGATATTAATTAATTATTATGCAGATAGTTTACCTACTTTATTGAGCTAGAGAGTGCACACGTCTGCGAACGCGGAGCCAGCCTAGAGTAAGTACTACCGCTAATAATGGTATTGATGCAATCGTATAGGTTCCATTTGGATAATCAAAGGCCATTAAGCCTAAAACGCTTACTAAGAAAATTAAAGTTAACCAAGATGTAACTGGAGATCCTGGAAGTTTAAAACTAATATCCTCGGCCTTGCCTTCTTTAATTGCTTGACGTAGTCGAATTTGACAAATAACAATAAAACCCCAAGATGAAATAATTCCTAGGGTTGCGATATTTAGAACGATTTCGAAGACGCTAGAAGGAAGGATGTAATTGAGATATACACCAACTATATATACAGCAACAGTCATAATAATTCCTATATATGGAACTTGCTGACTACTCATCCTCGACATGCATTTAGGAGCTGAGCCACCCATTGCCATAGAGCGTAAAATACGACCTGTAGCATATAAGCCAGAGTTTAAACTTGAAAGTGCTGCACTAAGTACTACAATATTCATAATGCTACCAGCATATGGTAGACCTAGTTTAGAGAAGAAAGTAACAAAAGGACTTTGCCCCGCTTGGTAAGCGTTCCAAGGAAGTAGTAAAACCAATAATACTACTGATCCAACGTAAAAAAGACCAATGCGCCAGATCACACGATTAATAGCTTTCGGTAATATTTTTTGCGGGTCTTTGCATTCACCTGCCGCTGTTCCTACTAGCTCAATAGATGCAAATGCGAACACCACGCCTTGAACTAATACAAGAGCAGGTAGTAAGCCGTTTGGAAAAAAACCTCCATTATCAGTAATTAGATGAAAGCCGGTTGTGTTTCCATCTAACGTCTGTCCGCTTCCTAAAAAAAGAGATCCTACAATTAAAAATATAACAATAGCCAGCACTTTAACAAGTGCAAACCAAAATTCCATCTCAGCAAACCACTTGACTCCAACCATGTTCATACCTCCAACAATAGCTAGAGCTCCAAGCGCAAATACCCACTGCGGTATGTCATTACAAGCAGTCCAGTAATGCATATATAAAGCCACAGCTGTAATATCAACTATTCCAGTCATTGCCCAGTTGACAAAATACATCCAACCTGCTACATATGAAGCTTTTTCACCTAAAAATTCACGAGCATAAGAAACAAAGCTTCCACTTGAAGGGCGATGTAGTACTAATTCACCTAGCGCCCGCAAAATAAAGAATGAAAACACACCGCATACCAAATAAACTAATGCTAATGCTGGTCCAGCGATTTGTAAGCGAGCACCGGCGCCAAGGAATAGACCTGTTCCAATTGCTCCACCGATAGCAATCATCTGAACATGGCGATTGTCCATTGCTTTATGATAACCAGAGTCTTGAGCGTTTAACCAACGTCTTGTTGAAGCGCGTTTTGCTGCGCTCGTTTTGTTATCTTCGTTCATATATAATCCTAGTTGTTCAGTTGACTGATAGTGCAATTACCTGTCCAGGTATTGTTATACCGTGTGCAGTATCTAGGTAGAATATTAAATATTTATATATTCGATAGTGTAACTAAGTCTGTCATTATTTCATCTATAAGCTAATTCATTTCTCTATGCCCCTCTGATAAACATCATTACTACTTATCCTGTAAAATACAGTGACCTATCCTAGCCCTTCTTAATTAATAGACGCACAATATAGGATATTATTAGGTGTAAAAGTGATATTTTTAGCATTATTTTAAATTTATTTATGATACTCTTTCTTTTTTTCTTGTGTCTAGTATGAGAATTTTGAATTAATATTTTATTTTCAAAATATGGAGCTATAATTATTCAGATTAATAATAAAGACTATAAACTATAATGTGATATATAACTTAAGTACAAGAAAGTAAAAGTAGTTGGTGAAAGCATGTATTTTTAAAAATTATTATATTTTTAATTATATTTATTTATTATTTATGTAATACACGATGTTATTCTTTCTATTGAAAGAAGATGGTTTGTTTTTTTATTTTACACACACCTTCTCTCAGAGTAAAAATTCTCAGTAGATAGGTTTGTTTTCAGATAAGATAGGGTCGGAAGGCTGCTTAGAAGAATATGTTGATTATGATTGATTATAAGAGCGATTAATATCAATATATTGCATAACGTTGTATCGTTAGTCAACATGTTTTTTTAAATTGATCATCATAGTGTTTTTATTCAATAAGAAATTATGGTTTGGTTAGGTAAAAATATAAAGATTCAAGTTTTCTCTCTAGTAATGCATTGGTCTATATATATTAGATATTAAGAATGAGACATTATACTTTAATTGTTAGAGTTTTCTTGCTATGGCTACGTGATTTATCAGACTTAACGGATAACATTTTATGCTATCCGTTAAATCTTAAAAATAATTTTTATTAATATTTTTAACCTCTTTCCATTCTTTATGTGTGTGATCTGTTCGTTCCTGGCAATCTAATATGTCAAGAATGTGGGTAGTAATAAGGCCTTGTTCAATTTCTCGAAGGGCAATGACTGTAGACTTATCATTTTTTTTTGGCACCAAAGGGCTTTTCCCACTACTTTGTATTTGACGAGCTCGCCGAGCTGCTACTAGAACTAGATCAAATTGATTACCAATTTTTTTTACTGCATTTTGTACGGTTATGCGCGCCATTATGATAGGTCTCGAATTTATTAGGATTAAGTAATTAGAGGTTAAGTATAATAAGTCAACCTTTAGACTGTCAGTAATTTATTTATTAAAGTTTTAGCACGTACTTTTTGACGGTTTAGACGTAAACGTTCAGATTTAATAATAGTCTGAAGATCTATAAGAGCATCGTCGAATTTTTGATTGATTATTAGATAATCATATTCTACATAATGACTGATTTCAGTCATAGCCTGGGCCATTCTCTGAGAAATGATAAACTGAGTATCTTGATTTCGTTGACATAATCTACGTTGTAACTCTTTTTTTGAAGGGGGTAATATAAAAATACTTTTAGATTTTGGCATTACCTTTCGAATTGCTCTAGCTCCCTGCCAGTCTATATCAAGTAATAAATCAAACCCTTGTTGTAGTATATTGGTAACATTTTGATGTGAAGTACCGTAGTAATTTCCAAAAACTTTAGCGTACTCTAAAAATTTTTTTTTATTAATCATGCTACGAAATTGATGGTCTTTAATAAAGTAATAATGTTCCCCATGATATTCTCCTGATCTTATTGTACGCGTAGTATGAGAGATTGATAGTTTTATATTCAATAGAGGTTTAATTTTTAAAAGTGATTGAATTAAACTTGATTTTCCGGCTCCGCTAGGAGCGGAAATAATAAATAGTATACCTTCATGCATTAGCTTTATAAGTTAGTTTAAAGTTGAAATATTTATTTAAAGAAATTGCATTGAATCCTAAAGTACATAAGTCATAATGTTATGAATAAGATAAAACTTATAGATAATATGATATATATTATCATATAAATCTAGAGTCTCCCATAGTAGCACCGTCTATATTAAAGAACTTTACATTTATTGTTTTATAGAAAGAAAGTAACATTATCTAGATTATAGAGCTTTTTGATCCATAGCTTATTTTTTAGTTAATTCGTAGAATTAGGTCTAGGATGTCTGTTTTTACTGATTTATGAAAATATTTTATTGCAAGAAATGTACGGCAGTTTTTTACTATTTTTCCATATTTGATCTATGTGACGATTAAAACGAGATAGGAAAAGAAATACTGCTTAAAGGTTGGAAATATAGCTTAATTAAGGGCTTATAGGTAATAACAATTGATTAGATTAGCGTTATAACATAAGACTCAATTATGTAGTTTTTATCATATAAATTCAGTAATACTGTTTAAAATTTGATTTAATTTTTTGGCTAAAAGAGTGTTACATATTTTCTAATAAACTTTCACTGTATTATCCATATTTTTATTAAACTGCTTATATATAAGAATAATATGTTATGTAATCAAATTAGCCTGGCCTTTCATTGAAAGGTATAAGTGGGGTTTTTTTATTTGTCCTGGCTATTTACTTAGAGTTGTAAGTTGGAAGCGTTTACGAGAAAGGTTGATGCATAACTATTGAATACAATATTTGAAATGTAATACGATTATATGAGCTTAATCAATAGTTAGAATTGTTATGATTTATTTTTTATGTATATGTATTTTTGGTGAATTTTTTCGTGATTTTTATTAGATTAGAAGGTCTTTAAATTATAATCTATTAGTATTATTTTATAGAAAGAATTGTATATACTGGATCATAAAAAGTTATTTTTGAGTGATTTATTACTTAAGATGTTTTGAGAAAAAGTAAGATCGCATGTATCTGAATGGTGGGTTCTATTTTTATTATAAAATACGAGATTATATATTTTATGTACCATACAGATAAAGAGCTTTTAATTTAAAGTCAGTATTTTCTATGGTTATATTTAACCTTTTATAAAAAAATATGATCTAGGATCTTATGACATTAAATGTCTATATACTAGAAAAGTCACTGAACCACTTATCCTAAGCGGTTAAGTGACTAGCGTAATATAGTTTAATGATTATTTATGTATCATATTGTCTATATTCAAGAGAATAATAAGTCGCATAGACCATTGGTATAAGATCAAATTTTTTTAAAAAAATTAAAACCTAGTTATAGTTTTTTTATAGGTTCTTATGATGAATATCATATGATGAATTATAATATCGTATAGATATATTATCAATGAGTTAATTAACGATATTTAATTTTAATGTTAAAGATTTTTACATACAAGCTAATACATTAATAAAAAATTTATTAATTATTTTCATCTAAAATTATCAGATCTTTAATAAATATAATGTATATATTTTTTTATTTTATTTAAACTTGATTACTAGTGCATGAATTATATTTTTTATATAAACAAATAATCTGTGATTATAGTGGTCAAGTTCATGAAATAATAAATAACATCATATATATCATTATTACTTCGACGTAATTATGACAGAATTTCTTCGAAAAGGAGTATAAATAGCAACTCTATGATTTCATTCATTTATTGTCAAAAGTTACATATGTTATGGAACATATAATCAACAGAGAGTTATTGATTATGCATCCTTTTGGTAAATCTATTACATCTGATTTCTTGTTAGATCAATTTTCTTATTTTACTGAATGGGAGGAGCGATATCGATACCTAATTCTATTAAGTAATCAGCTTCCCAAGCTACCTGATTCTATTAAAACCAATCAACTATCTGGGATAGGTTGTTCCAATCGGATTTGGTTTGGACATAAGATGCAGAAGTGTAATAAACTGCATTTTTATGGTGATAGTGATGCGCGAATAATTCGCGGGCTTATTGCGATTTTATTAACCCTTATTGAAGGTCAACGACCTAGTGATTTATGTAAGAAGGATCTATTTAGTTTTTTTATAGACTTAAGGTTAGAAGATTGTTTGACTATAGGTCGTAGCGCTAGTCTCAGTATTTTATCTAATAAAGCTCTAGAGATAGCATGGCAGTATGTAGAAAAATAAGTTATACGAAATTGATAGATCATTAATTTATATTGGACTTGATTGAAATTAGGGTTTAATAATGAAAAGATAAGGGATTGTTAGAAAGAGAGAAGTTTGTTCAAGTGTTTATTAGAATTTTATTCTATGACTTAAATGGTAAGGGTCTTGCATTTTATCATTAGTATTTTTATATATTGTATTTTAAAACGTTAATGGAATGGTTTTAAGGGAGGAATATAAATATAGCGTTCAACATTAATAACAGAATGATAGTCTTTTCTGTATGATCAGAAAATTACATAATATGTTCTTATGAGATTGAGGTTAAATATGTTTACCGGTTTGGTGCAGGGCACTGCAGAAGTATTTTTTATTGAGAATAAAATCAATTTAAGTACTTATGTGATTCAAATGCCATTAAATTTACTCTTAGGATTAGAAGTCGGTGGATCAGTTGCTTGTAACGGATGTTGCTTGACAGTTATTTCGGTTGAAAGTGATAAAATTAGTTTCGATGTACTGACAGAGACATTGAGACTAACTAATTTAAGTTTACTAAAAGTGGGTGAGAAAGTTAATGTAGAGCGTGCAGCTAAATTTAGTGATGAAATTGGTGGTCACTTAATATCAGGTCATATTATGATGACTGCGATAATTATTCGAATACGTAGTACATGTAATATTCACCAAATATGGTTTGAGGTTCAAGATTTTAATCAGATAAAATATATTTTTTATAAAGGATTTATTGCGATTGATGGTATAAGTCTGACGGTAGGAAAGGTTAGAAATAAAACATTTTGCGTGCATTTAATTCCAGAAACATTATCACGAACTACATTAGGTCTAAAGATTCTTGGTCAGAAAGTCAATATTGAAATTGATTTAAATACTAAATCAATTGTTGATACACTAGAGAGGTTTTTACTTGTTAGAAAAAATTTAAAATCATCTTTCTCTATCTGAGTTAAGATGGTGTGATGGCGTTCTTATTTATATGCTTATATAACATAAGTATGATTAATTAGTTTGTACTATTAGATAAGATAAAATCTTTAAATTATTCATTTTTTTTGGATCGGTGTATATAGATTAAAAATCTATCATTGATGCAATCAGATGATAATAAGTAATATATGACTTTTGGGGTCCTGAATTTATAACAGTTCTTTATCATCGAACGAGTGCTTTATAAGTCTTTTCGTAAAAGAAAAAGATTAAATTGTTTTAATCTATTACAGTTATAAACGTATAATTGTATTCATGTATTTTTACTAATTATTTAGTTTATCTTAAATATATAAATATGTATTTGTTTATTATTTCTTTTGTTTATTCATGAATTAAGAGAATCTATGTGATCCATTTACTATATGTATATATTTTATTTTTTATATATCCCGGATAAGAAGAAATAATTAATATTATGTATGTTATAAAGATGAGATTGTTATGATCAGATTAGTTGTCCATGGGATAGGATGAAATTAAAATAGAGAGTGCTTAGATAGATATGCTAATTTTAGTATATATTAGATATCATGTTTTAGGTTATATCCATTGTTTTATAGTCTAGACTAAACTTAGGCTAGTGTAGCCTATGCAAGATTAGAATTAAGATATATAGTCTTCAATAATCTAACATAATATTAGTCTTCCATAATCTATAGTTTTTAAAAAATAAACAATTGAACATAGGTCTGACCTTAATTGCTATAATGCAGGTAGAAGCAATGATAGTTCTAAATATTCTTACTGAAGAAGTGTATGTAGTGTGCCATCTATTATTTCTTGAGATGCTACAGAATTTATAAAACACCTTGGTAGGTGTAGCGATGATTTCCCTGAATAAATAGAAAGATGTTGAATATATTTTTTAGTATAGTTTTTGTAAGAGTTTTATAAAGAAATAATTTTTTGAGTATGTTAATAATCGATAGAGATTCTGTATTTTAGTAATATTGAGAGTTATAAGTTATTACTGTGATGTTTAGATACAAATCAATAATTAGAGTTACTATAACTATAACGCAATGTGTTTTAGGGGGGGGAATGTATTCTGCTTTTCATTAATTTTTCTTAATTGTTGTTTATTTTAAAAATGTATTAAATGAAATTTGGTGATAAGTCCTGAAAAGTAATGTATATTGATTATATGATTTTTCAAATCGTGTTTTTCTTTTTGATGATTTCTCTAAAAACTAGATTTATTTTGTAACTTAGATAAGAAGGAATTATTTAATAAATTGAAAATAATTAGATAATCAGTGAGATAAAGATTTAGTGTAAGTACACAATTTTATTAAATTTTAGTATGATTTTTTAACTAATGTCTATTGGATATTACAGTTGATTACATACATGAGTTGATCAAGGTAATTACTTATTTCATGAGAAAAAGGCAATTTTTGTTTATATTGAGTATGTTTTTTTAATTATGATGTTTTAGAATGATCAGAATGCTATTTTTATTGCGCTCTACTAAAGTAAAAGAGCTTTGATATGTATTTCTATAAAAAAATAAAGTTGTAATAGTTTACTATATAAAATAGGGTTATATTACCTTATAATTTGATATAATTTGGAAAAATTTTCTAATAAAATATTAATATATAGAATAATTATATGTAATATATTAATAATATGGTTTTTATCTGATTTGATTATTATTTGCGTTATCTGTCTATCTATTTTCATGAGTAATTGTATCAAAATACTATTTTTTTTATTCACTACATCGAAAAGTATTAAGATGATTTTAATCACTGATTTTTGATGTTAAATATATAACCTTGTCATCTTAAATGAAATTTATAATTAATTTTAATAGTCATGCAATACTGAAAAGTTGGGAATCAATTATGATGCGTTTACGAATGATAATTTATAATTGTTTAATTGTTATTAAGAGGTGCTCATAGGTTATAGTTATAATTATACTTATTATTTTACTTTAACTAACAGTATGTTGCTATTCATAAGATGGTTCTTAGTAATATATTGTTAATATGTGTATTGTCTGCATACTCTATGATAGTGATATAGATAGTTTGTAGTTATTCAATATAGTGTTCATATTGCATCCGATTGATTATGATTAGTGATTTTTACATCAAGTTAAAATATGGATTTATAGATGTAATTGTTAAATTTTATCTATCTTTATGTAGCATATTATATGACTTACATAAATGATATTAGATAATGACAGTTCAAGATATAGATCAAGATAAGTAGTGTGAAGAAAGAACGAGTGTTATGTATATCAGATTTCTGACGTCAGGATTGAGTTTTTTAGGGTTAAGTTTTTTCTTACTGAATGAGCAATGATAATTAATTCGATAATAACTAAGGGTCATTTTTTTTATTCTTTGTTATTAAAGGTCAAGCGTTATGAGGTCATTATTGACAGAGATGAGAGGAGATATCTTAATTTTGATATTGCGCAACCATATTATTGTTCTAATCACAAGCCTAGTAATTATATTAGGTTAGGGTCGCAGAAAGTTAGTTAAGGTGGATATTTAGATATATTAGTGGATATTGAATCAAATAATTTATGAATATTATTAAGCAATATTCCTAAATATTATGTTTTTTAATTTACTGTGATTAATGATCGTTCTAATAATAGTGTAGATGTCTGAGTATTTTTTAAGCTCTATCGGATTAGTGTTTTGAAGCTAGGTGATATAATGTCTGATAATAAAAAAAAAGTAATCGTTGGAATGTCTGGTGGTGTGGATTCCTCTGTAGCAGCTTTTTTATTGCAGAAAAAAGGTTATCAGGTTGAAGGTTTATTCATGAAGAATTGGGAGGGTGACAATGCTACAGAGCATTGCGAGGCAGCATCTGATTTAGCTGATGCTGAAACTACTTGTCAGCAGCTTGGTGTGAAGTTACATGTTGTTAATTTTTCTGCTGAGTATTGGGATTATGTGTTTCAGCCTTTTTTAGATGAATATAAATCTGGTAATACGCCAAATCCAGATATCTTCTGTAATAAAGAGATCAAATTTAAAATGTTTCTAGAGTTTGCGGTAGAGGATTTAGAAGCAGATTATATTGCTACAGGACATTATGTGCGTCGTAGAGATGTAAATGGTTGCCTCGAACTGTTACGGGGTGTAGATAGTAAAAAAGATCAAAGTTATTTTCTTTATACCTTAGGACATAAAGAAATCAAACGCAGTCTTTTCCCTCTTGGTGATTTATATAAATTTGAGGTACGAAAAATTGCTAAAGAACTCGGATTAATTACGGCAGAGAAAAAAGATTCAACTGGTATTTGTTTTATTGGTAAGCGTAATTTTTCCAGATTTCTTTCACGTTATTTGCCGGAACAGCCTGGTATCATTATTTCTGTTGATGGTGATAAAATTGGTGAACATCAGGGTTTGATGTATTATACGCTGGGACAGCGTAAAGGTTTAGGGATTGGTGGGAAAAAATTAAGTAATAATTATCCTTGGTACGTGGTAGATAAAGATATTTCCAAGAATATTTTAGTCGTGGCGCAGGGACATAGTCATCCCCATCTTATGTCAGTGGGACTAATAGCTCGGAAATTAAGTTGGGTGAATAGAAATTTATTAACAACTCAACTGAGTTGTGTTGTGAAAACTCGTTATCATCAGAAAGATATTCCCTGTATTTTAACTTTGTTAAATAATGATTGTATCATAGCACATTTTCAATATCCTGTGTCATCTGTCACGCCTGGTCAGTCTGGGGTGTTTTATCTTAATGATGTTTGTATTGGTGGTGGAATTATTGAACAACGTTTGCCGTTGCTGCCATGTGACTGGAGAAATAAGGAGTGACTGTGGTAAAAAAAAATCATGATATTGCCCTTTCTTTCGCAGGGGTATGTCAAGCCACACGGTTAGTGCAACAACTAGCACATCATGGTAAATGTTCGACATGGGCATTAAAAATTTCTCTTAATAGTTTGCTAGATTTAAATCCCGTTTCTACATTATCTGTATTTGGTAATAAAGCATCTAATCTTCAGTGTGGTTTGGAGACTTTAATAGGATTGTTTAACAGTAGAATTTATCAGGGTTTAACAAATGAAATTACTCATTATATTATGGGTATAATGATGTTAGAACGTCAGTTACAGGCTAGTAAAATAGCATTACAAAATTTATCTGGATGCATCATTAATCTCTCTAAACAATTAGATGATCACACTATAGATTCTACTAAAATAATAAGTGTAATTGCAGAAATGTATACTAATATCATTAGACCACTTGGTCCTTGTATTAAAGTTTGTGGATCTAAAGCGGTGTTGGAAAACATATATATACAAAATCAAGTACGTGCCATACTTCTTGCAGGTGTTCGTTCTGCTGTATTATGGAAACAGGTTGGAGGCAGTCGTTTTCAGTTATTTTTTTTTCGTCACCGTTTAGTAAAGGTGGCAAAGGATATATTGGAATCTTTAAACAAAGATAATATTTAATATTTTATTGTGTGGAGTCACGATCATGGAATTATGTTCCTTAACTGCTATTTCGCCTATTGATGGTCGTTATAGTGAGCAGGTCGCTCCTTTGCGGGTGATTTTTAGTGAATACGCCCTTTTAAAATTTCGTATTGAGGTTGAGATTCGTTGGTTACAAAAGCTATCTTCTTGTTTAGAAATTGATGAAGTTCCCGAGTTTTCTTCTGAAGAAAATGATTTTCTTGATACAATCATTAGTTCTTTCAATAACGAAGATGCTATGCGTATTAAGACAATTGAAAAAATAATTAATCATGATGTCAAGGCGGTAGAGTATTTTTTAAAAGAAAAAGTTGCGTCGATTCCTGCTTTGCATTCTATTTTGGAATTTATTCACTTTGCTTGTACTTCAGAAGATATTAATAATATTGCGTATGCATTAATGTTAAAAACAGTACGGAATGACATTCTTCTCCCTTTCTGGGAAAAAATTATTAATGTAGTTAAAGATTTATCTATACATTATCGAGAAATTGCACTTTTAGCTCGTACGCATGGACAACCTGCTACTACCACTACATTGGGTAAGGAAATGGCTAACGTGTGTTATCGATTGCAACGTCAATTAAAGCAACTAGAAAATATTGAGATCTTAGGTAAAATTAACGGTGCGGTTGGTAATTACAATGCTCATGTCGTTTCTTATCCAAGTGTAAATTGGTGTCAGATTAGTAAGGAGTTTGTGACTTCTTTTGGTATTAGCTGGAATCCTTATACCACACAAATTGAACCGCATGATTTTATTGCGGAGATGTTGCATTGTGTAACACGATTTAATACTATTCTTTTAGATTTTAATCGAGATATATGGGGTTATATCTCTCTTAATCATTTCACTCAGAAGATGATTGTTTCTGAGATTGGATCTTCTACTATGCCTCATAAAATTAATCCTATTGATTTTGAAAAATCTGAAGGAAATTTAGGCCTGTCAAATGCGATTTTAGATTATTTGGCAAGAAAGTTACCTATTTCGCGTTGGCAGCGTGATTTGACTGATTCCACTGTATTACGAAATATAGGAGTAGGGTTTAGTTATTCTTTAATTGCTTATCAATCTACTCTTAATGGTATTTCTAAATTAGAAGTCAATCATTCTTCTATATCAGAAGAGCTTAATTCTCACTGGGAAGTATTAGCTGAGCCTATACAGATGGTTATGCGTCGATATGGTATTGATAGACCTTATAATCAATTAAAAGATCTTACTCGCGGCAATAAAATTGATGCTAAAGAAATAAAAGATTTTATCGATGGTTTAGCATTACCCAAAAAAGAAAAAAAACGTTTAAAAGATATGACTCCAGCCACTTATATAGGTTATTCCGTGCAAATGGTCGATGATTTATAGTCGTCAATACGACGTTATTAAAAATGATAATTCTTCTTTTAGTTTATTTTATATGATAAGTGGTGGTGTTCTAGATTAATTGTTATAGTGGAAACTGTCTTTTTTATTTTTAGTTTCGGTAATGTCTATTTATTCTTTTAATATTTTTGTTACTGTATAACACATTTCTTCTATGATATTGTGTCTGATTATAGGTTACTGTATGAAATAATTTAACGCATTTATAATAATCAACTAACTATAGGAATTTGTTAATCTTACAGACTTTATTGCTTATTTCATATATGTGAGATAAGGACGTTTCTCATGTAATGGTATAATAAAAAAGTATCGGGGTGAGCATATCCTATTTTTTATATTTTTATATTATTCACAGAAATCTTATATTAATGATACAATAAATTCTGGATTAAGGCATGAATGAGTGGGGGTATAATCGATATGTTCTCCTTGAAAGTTAGTCATCTTAGCTCCTGATCCTATAGCGATTGCGTGTCCTGCACCTGTGTCCCAAATATGAGTTTTTCCTAATCTTGGATAGATCTGTGCTTTTCCTTCAGCTACCATACAAAATTTTAAGGAAGATCCCATCTTAATTACTTGGTGTTTTGGTAGTGTCTTGAGATAATTATTTAATTTTTTATTATTATTATGTGAACGGCTGATAACTACTATAGGCGGTTGTCTATTTTTTACTCGGAGTTGCATATTTAATCCATTTTCTTTTTTCCAAGCTTTATCCTTTATTGCATAATACATTTTTTTTAATGCCGGTGCGTATATGACACCTAATACAGGTATACCAGACTGGATTAATGCAATATTCACTGTAAACTCATCATTATGATTAAGAAATTCTGCCGTCCCATCCAGAGGATCTACTAACCAATATTGTGTCCAATTTTGTCGATTGATCCACAGATCTGACTCTTCTTCAGATAATATTGGTATCTGGGGGGTTAATATTCTTAAGCCTTCTGAAATAATCTTATGTGCTGAAAAATCTGCATTTGTGACTAAAGAGTTATCAGATTTTTTTTGTATATCTAAAGGTATAAATCCATTATATACTTGTATGATAGCGCAACCAGCTGTATAGGCTAGAGAACAAATTTTATCTATTATTTGTGTTGTGTATACCATACTTTCGTGTTCTAACATCAAGATTCCTTTATATTATCTAGTTTTGTGTAATATGATGTAGGATTTTAATAAATAACATGATTGTCAGAGTAATAAGTCAGTATATACTGTATTTAAGTATAATACATATATGTAAATTTTTTACATGTCTGTATTTTTACTACCTAGCTTTCTTTCGTGGATAATTTTTCTCATATTTTTCTATTTTTATAGGATATAATTATATATTATATATTATATATTAGTGTAGATTATATCATAATATACCATGCAGTCTATAGATGATAGAATATCTATAATAGGATTCATTGATGCATATAATGCTCTGGTATATATTAAACCATTTAAAGTCAAGTTTTAAGATAATTTTTGATGGTTATATTTTTAATTTTATTAAGATGACAGAATAATATTCTTATTCAAGAATATCTGTGATAGAGATAATTCAAAAGAAAAAATTTTAAAAAATAAATATTTATAGAATACTTATAATGGAATTAAGCTTATTGTGTGTAAATTAAGAGTCTAGTTGTCATGGTCTGTTTTTTATAGAACATTCAATATTGGTTCCAAAATAACACATGCTTAATCTATCTATATAAGAAAAAGACAGATGTTTGAACCATTATTCTTAAACAGTGAATATTTTATTATTAGATATGATTTTATATTATTTACATAATCTTAAATTTTTTTTGTAAAATGTCCATATATTTGATTATGGATAGAAATGTATTCTATATTTATTGTTTACTCCAAGCTCTCAGAAAATTTATAAGGAGTTGATTATATCCTATGATAATGTCATTATGACATAATTAACGTCTTGGTTTAATAATAGAATATTATTATTTAAATAATAAGAATTTTATTTTTTCGTATTGCAATGATAGTAGATAGATTTATAAAAAAATACTTTTTATTTAAATGATTATGTACATAAAAAGATTCTTTATCTAATTATAAATAATTGTTTAATTATCAAAAAAATTAAATATTGATATTCATAATACCTTTTAATATATAACAATTTTTTATATTTATGCAAAACTATTTTATTTATTTATTAAAATGAATTGATATAATTTAATATTTTTTTGGAATATATCATCGGTTGTATAGTTGATGTGTTTGAGGTATGCACATGATTTATTATTAAATACCATTATTCAATGGTATGCATTGTGACTCATCTGTTATCGCTACAATGCAAATTGACTTGAAAGTATTAAAATATATCACGACGGTGTATGATTTTAATCATTTATATTTTATTGTTAATTGTTAACATAAGGAGATTAGAGATTATAATGATTGATTAAATCGAGATGATTTTTGATATTTTTGTATAGTCTAGATAATGTTTTTAGTACATTTCTACATATTAGTATGATGCGTCTAGGTCATATAAAAATATAATTATGACCCATATGCTATCTTAGAGGTGTCTTTTTTCTGAGTATCTGATTACTCAAAAAGAGAGATGAAGAGTGACTAGTTCTTTATAGAAAGTTTGAGTGAACGAGATAGTATAGAGCTGTATATAATTACTGGTTGAAAAGATGGTGATTGCATTAATAATACAGATAGCCATTTTGTTAACAAAAATCCACTAATTCCTCCTAGTAACACTCCTATGATTGCTGCTAAATCAGTTTTTAAAAATATCTGAAACAATATGCCAGAAAGTAATAAACTCATCAATGGAGTTAGGTAAATGAGTAATGCCGTGATGAGCATGCTGGATTTAGATAAACCTATTTGAATTTGTTGTTTTGGTGCAAGAGCTTGATAGCTATATACTTCAATGATATATAAATTTTTAGAGGTGTTCTTTTTAAATCTATTTTTGTTATTTTCGGTACAAGAGATACAATTTATACAGGATCTATTTTTTTCTATATATAATGTAGCAAACCCATTATGATATTTTATCACTGTTGCCCATACTCGAATCATGTTTGATTCCTTAATATATTGCAATAAGATATGTCGTAATTTAATATAAAGTGCGTTTGGGAACTAGCTGTATATTCTGGGTATTAGTATAGACACATGATTTAAGATAAATATACTAAGTATTTATAAGTATTTAGTATCAAAGATTGTATGAATATTCTAAATTTAATAATTTATTTTAGTATTTTATCATTATTCCGTTTACTTAAATCTCGTATATTTCTACTACATTATAGTATACATGGTAAACATTGACTTAAATTGTAAGAAAGAAGAATAAGTTAGAGTCATTCAAAATAAACGAAGAGGTATTGTAGAATATATGTAATTTATGATTTATAACCTATAATTTATAATTAACAACCTATATTAAGTGTTGATTTATCTTTTTAAGCATAAGGTAGGTGAATTTTATCTATCCAAATATCAGGGTAGTAAAATAGAATCATTTTTTAATTAATATCGTATTTAATATGTGTGATCAATACTTATAATGTGCAACAAAGAAAATGTATCAATATAAATTTATTTGTACCCTTGATCTAAATATTATGCCACTTAACTGGCTCTTATTTTTTTAGGATGAGATAATTATATTATTATTTAATATATTTGTAATATATGCATATAAACTTATTTTTTGTGAATGGTTTTTTGCCTTGTTGTTTTATTTTTATATAAATTTAGAATATATATTCTGATATAATGTGTAATCTATGTTTTGATAGTTGAATAAAAGATATAGATAGTTCTTAGAAAGTAAGAGAATTTTTTTAAATAAAATGGATTGATCTATATTTTTATGAGTTTATTTTTTATATCAAGTAATATTGTCTTTGTCTATAAGATATGATAAATAGAATTTTTAGACTAATATATATATTCAGTTGATATATTTTAATATTTTATTTATTAGATATCAAACATCGATGAATTAAATGATATAGAATTAAATTCTATATTGATATTACAATCTATAAAAAATAGCATAATTCTATTAGATTTATCAATCTATAGAGTAATGATATCCAAGATATTAATAAGATTCAATCTTAAATTAAATAAGATAGATAGTTTCAATAAATGTGATTTTTTTATAGGATATTAATATATGGGGTATATCTTTTTCTTAGAACGATATTAGTATATTTTCATATGGTTGCTATTTGTTCTTTATCTATGTAATATATCTTCTATTAGTTTTTTTTGAAAAACAATACAATAAGTATTTGTATAGGAAAGTCTTAGTATTATAGTTCTATATATAATTGATGATAATGTTATCAAAATACAGGTTGTTAGATGAGGATATAATATAAAAATTATTTAGTATTTTTTGTACAAAAGAAAAAATATTTTTTGATGTAGGTATGGCTTGAAAATAGCTTTACAGAGTTTCATGTGAGTGATTGGTTTTAGTATTAATTTAACTATTTCTAGCTTAAAGTAAGTGATTAGATTTATAATTCATTGACACACTAGAATTATATTAGATGTTTTAGTATAATATACTTAGATTTGTGTAATTACTTATCCTAAGGGTCTTTAATAGTATGTTTAGATTAAATTATTGGTTTTTTTGGTTACTTTGTTTAGTAAATTTGTGAAAATTGATTATACCTTGAATACTATTTTATTTAGCAAGAAAGAGTAATTCGAGTTAATAAGTATAATAATATTATACATTAGTTCATTACTTTTTATAAGTTTTTCAGGATGTTATAATTCAGAGTATGGTTATCGTTATCCAATATAACGTTCCCGAAAGCATAATTGAAATAGGCAAGGTTAATACCCAAACAATGACAATATTTCTAATTGTAGGACCTTGCACTCCCCCCCCGCTGATTAACATGGTTCCTGCTACAGATGAAGAGAGAATGTGAGTGGTTGATACAGGCATTCCCGTGTAGCTAGCTACACCAATCGACATAGCTGCAGTGACCTGTGCAGCTACTCCTTGAGCATATGTCATGCCTGTTTTTCCTACTTTTTCACCGATTGTTATTGCAATGCGTTGCCAACCTGCCATTGTACCTAGTGATAGAGCTAATGCGACTAATAGTATAATCCATACAGGAGCATACTCGACGGTGCTGAGGATATCATGTTTTAGTTTTTTAAGAAAAACTTTTTCTTCATGTGTGATGTTTTTTGAGGAGGAAGCTATTTCTATTTTATCTGATATATGCATTAAGAGATGCCGTAATTGTCTTCGTTCTTCTAGGCTAAGTATTTGATAATTTGTGAGGTTATTAAGTATTTTTTGTGTTTCTTTGATTGGTAAGAGCAGTTGTGACATGTTTAAATTAGAATTAAATAGAGGAGTAGAATTTTCTTTTGATTCAAATCGTAGAATAGTTGATGATTTCTGTATGTTTTTTGGGAGGGACGGGATGTGTTGATGATAATATTGCTCGATATGGTTGATTGCATTTCGGGTACGAATAATTTCGTAATCACTGGCATGCATATTGACCACAAAACCAGCAGGTGCAACTCCAATAAGAACTAGCATGATAAGACCAATACCTTTTTGTCCGTCATTAGCCCCGTGCGAATAACTCACTCCTATTGCTGACAGGATTAGGGCCATTCGAATCCAGAACGGCGGCTTTTTCTTGCCATCGCATCTCTCCAACTCTATTGGAGTCATATGAATCTGTTTTTGTTTTGTACTTTTTCTCCAGTATTTCTGGAGGAGATGCATGAAGCTTCCGGCAATTATTAACCCTAAGAGCGGGGAAATGACCAGTGAGGTTAAGATATTTATCACTTGTGGAATATTGAGCGCATGGAGAATTGACGTTCCGGTTAACCATGCATTGGTCAGACTAATACCAATAATGCCACCAATTAAGGTGTGAGAGCTAGAAGCTGGCAATCCAAAATACCACGTACCAAGATTCCATATTATCGAAGATAATAACATAGAGCAAAGCATGATTAGTCCATGAAATGACCCAACGTTAAGAAGAAGATCAATAGGAAGAAGGTGTATAATGGCATAAGCAACACTTAGCCCCCCTAATAGAACACCGCAAAAATTAAATATTCCTGCCATGACAACCGCAAATTTAGAGCTCATTGCGCGAGTATAGATCACAGTCGCAACAGCGTTAGCTGTGTCATGAAAGCCATTTATAGCTTCATAAAATAATACAAAGAGAAGAGCTAGCAATAATAGTTCGCCATGGATATCAAGATTTGAAAATAGATCTAGCATAAGTGTGCGCCATTATAGGGGATATAAATGTATTATATTATTCAAAGATACACCATATCTTTGAAATTAAAAACGATTTACAATCATGAGCGAGTAGAGAAGTAATAACATGTTACAAATTGTATTTGTACAGCTAATAACATTAGAAATGTTGTTATCAGCGTTTTTGCAAGATACTAAATAAAATTTTAAAGCTTAATCAAACATAACAAGTGTAAACCTTTAATAACTACAACGTCACTTATATTTTGGTTCAAATTTAGATTTAACTTGATCGCTATGGATACATAAAGAATTAGAGTTTAGTCATATATGTGATCCTGATTACAGACAGTTGAATTTTTACGATCTCTCATCATTTTAGCAGTGTAACTGAAATAGCAGTAAATTAATATGGTAAATTATAGTTCTAAGGATGGATGTAGAATCGAGTATTATTTATAGAACATTGATTTAATTAGTATTGGTAGTATCTATATGTTATTTTATATTTATATTGCATTTTGTTTGGTATTCAGAAACATCTGTATTGTGTGTTTTGATAGCACTTATAATGATTTTTTTATTATTTTCTATATTGATATGTTTTATCTTTTTTAATTTGTAATATTATTTACCGTATTACAATGATTATAAGTTCATGATAGCTTGACGTTCTATGTGGTTTAATAAAACTGAGAAAGTTATTTGATAATACTTCTTTTATAACATGACTTTTAACAGAATTAGTACATGAATAGCAAGATATGGTTTGTCATTATTACATCTCTTATCTTGGAAAAGATAAGCCGATCTATCTGTTTCTGTGTGTCTGGTACGTTTTTTCTAAAATATGAAGATAGAATAAAGTATTCATTAAAAATTACAATAATCTAATTAGATAAGTTGTTATTTTTACTAGAATTAAAACTAATATATTTTTTTATCCGAAGACTTACCGTGGTAATATTTTTTCTGAATGTTAAGATAGAATAAAGACTGTTAGTTTGATTTAATTATTAATTTGTTTAATAGCCGCCGATTGTTTTTAATGTATTATTCATACATCCTAGATTTTTGGTCTATATAGCTAATTTAATTTAATCTGGGGATTTTAGACAACCTAGATACGTATAACTACTTTAGAGAGAGTTCTAACGTAAATTTTTTTATCTATTCTTTATTTTTTGAGCGTTTATTTTAATTTTTTTGCTTATATTATATAGAAAGTTGTCTGAAATAATTCTATTGTTTAGTGTGGAGAATTCACTGTATATAGTGCTTAGAGCGTTGTATATAAAGGTTTATTGCAAGATACTTTCATATTTGATTATATTTAGAGAATCTTATATTATTCATCATGAATAATGGTGATAACAAGAAAAGTATGAATGAATATTTATTCTATGGTTATTTGTTAGGACTATGGTTATTTGTTAGGACGATGGTGTTTTCTCTGATAAAAGAGACTATTTATCACTAGTCTTTCTTATGATTCGAAAGACTTAGAGAATTTTTTAGAATGTAGAATGATATTATATATGTATAATTGAGAATTATATTCTATTTATAGAATAAGATAATTTAATGTATATTAGTATATTAAGATATTATTTTCGTTAAGAATTGATAGAGGAGAAAAAATTATAATATTAGTATTGTAATTATCGATTTTATAATTCATTAGATGTGAGTTTAATATAATGTTAGTAGTGAGTTACAATGATTATTTGTTTTTATTGTATACTTCAGCAGGGTTACTTTAGTAACCCTAGTTAGATTTTATTCAGTCGGGATGAAATATTTTCTATTGAATACTTGCTTAGACGTTGGTTCTTAAGTAATTTCTCATGATTTGTGTGCCATAATTACTTGAGAGGTCTATAAGTGTGATTGGTTGCAAGTTAATATTGAGTGAAACATGATTTTCTAGATTATACGACGGAGTTGAAAATTTTTTAATTTTATATAATATTTTATATTTTAAAAAATGCTAAGAGATAGCATAAAAGAAGAATGTGCAGTGTATTTCATACATTATATAAATTAAGATATGTAATGCTTGGGTTCATATTATATTCAAATATTGTAGTAGTAAATTAGCTTAAATAACTATGAAGATAGTTATCTGTAAATGTAACTTGTATAAAAATATTCTATAAAAGTAAGAATATGATTAATAAATTACAAGATTACATAACTAATATTCATTTAGAAAAGGTGAGCCTATTATATAAGAATGAGTGTAATTATCTATAGTAAGATTTTTCTAGTTCAATTCGCATAGATGCAATTACTTTTTTATAATCTACATTATCAAATATAGTAGACCCTACTACTAACATATCTGTTCCTGTATTAGCAATTTCGCAGATATTATTAACATGGATACCTCCATCAACTGCTAGGCAAATATTATAACCACTTCGATCAATTAGATTGCGAACTTGATGTAGTTTTTTTAGGGTTTCGGGTATGAATAATTGTCTACTAAATCCTGGATTAACAGACATAAGTAAAATTATATCAATCTTATCCATGACATCACAAAGGATTTCAAGAGATGCGGTAGGGTTTAATGCTATACCAGCTTTGCAACCAGATTGGTGAATTAGTTGTAGAGTTTGGTCAATATGTTGCGATGTTTCGGGATGAAATGTAATGCAATTGGCACCAGCTTGTATAAAATCAGGTATTAAACGATCTACGGGTTCTGCCATAAGGTGTACATCAATCGGAGCTGTTATGCCATAATTACGGAGATCTCTTACAGTCGTTGGACCCATTGATAGATTAGGAACATAATGGTTATCCATGATGTCAACATGTACTAAATCACCACCTGCATCCAGGGCTTTAGAAGTGTCTTCACCAAGTCGGGCATAATCTGCAGCAAGAATTGATGGGGCAATTAAAAATTTTTTCATTTTTTGATACCTTTTATAACGGTGTTTTAAAATGTATTATGGCTTCTATATTATAACTATATTAATTTAGTATCTATATCTTATGATCTATATTGCAAAATTTTTAATTTATCGATATGTAATAATTTTTATAGAAATTGTTATTTCTGGCATTTCTCTATGAGATTTTTTATTAAAATATAGAAAATTATTTCCTAATTGCTATGAAAATATTCCTATATAGTTGAATATTATTTTTTTATAATACTGAGAGTTTATTAGATAGTAAGAGCGATAACTCAGTAGTTAAAGTAATTGTTAGGTTTTATCAGTGATAGAATATGACATAATAGTATTGTTTATTTTTTATAAGTTGAATATCAGGTGGAGTGATAACGGTTGGGTAAAATTATGGTGGATGTAAATAGAATAGGTTTTTAGAGAGATCATGTTATTATTATAATTGGATCTATATATCATTATAACCCATAGCTATGAATACATTAACAAAATCTTGTTTTTGCATGGTGATTATCAGGATGATAATAATGAAAAAAAGAAGTAAAGTTGGATCCATATATCTTATATGGAGTTGATCTGATTTCTGATATAAATTTTTTATTGAATATAAATCTTATTCATCTTAAGTAATAGAGATTAACATTTTAGTAACGAAATATTATAGTTCTGGTTCGTATTTTATGGAATTAAAATTTATAAGATGGATTGGTCATGTTACGATAATATGACATTATATAATTTGTCATTTTATAATTAAGTATATTTTCTTTATTTGCAGTTAGACATGACATGGACTCTTTGAGTTTATTTTGATTCAGAGTAGATCACATGTAAATAAATTAGTTGATATATTATCTATATTTTAATAAATATTTATTTTTGTAGATATTAATTTATTTAATTTTTTTTTAATTAAATGTATCTCTTATAGAAAGAGTAATCTTAAAAATATCTTTTGTATTGCAATTGCTCATGCAGTTAATCTTTAATTAAACAATTATATTGAGTGGAATGAAGTATTAACATAAAGATAAAACGTTTTTTTGTTTAGTTTATACCTAATCGTTATTTTTATTTTATTTTTTTGATTGTACCAGTCAACGCCCAGAAAGAGGAACAGGAATTTTTTATTCTCATCATATATTTCCATTTTGAATTTTAGTTAATTGTAAAATCGACTTGCATTCAGATATTTAATTAAGTTCATACGGTTTTGTGGATACGAGACGTATTGTTTTTTTGTAGTATTTTCATTACTATACTTTTATTTATGTTAAATATAAAATATTTCGATTTTAGGCCATAATTCAAATGGCGATAAAGTTTATATATGTAATAGTTGGAAATAAATTTAGATGTTTTCTATTGGTTTATTTGTATTAGCTTATACATATTGTATGTTAATTTAACCGCTATATTTGTTAATACGCGATGAGTTGGGTTAATTATATAAGAAATTTTTTTATTTTGATTTAGAAGAATTATCGTTAGGTAGTAAGTAGATATTCTTAATTGAATGGATATTAGATGTTATCTAATCTAAATTAATGTATTAACTAATATACTAATAATAGAAAATATTTCTATTTACTCAGGATAACAATGGTTTTTTGCTAAAAAATATGCATAATAGTTTGTTTAGAGCATGTAATCGGTTAATCTTAATTTAATTGTATGATTTATTATCTGATGGTTTATTCTTATTTCTGTTCTATTCTAAAGTGGTTGGCTATGATATGGACAATTATTGTTTAGTATTGATTATTAGTATAAATATTGGTTTCAGTCATCTGTCTACACAAGTTTAATTGTATTAAATATAATATTCTTTTCTATAATATCTCTATAATATCTTTACCATCGGTTTGGAAAGATAGATGTTGTTTTAATAACAAAGACACATATTTTTTGCAGAGTATAGTTAAATTATAAGCAATGTCACGGGTGGTGAGTTTATAACGTCTGGTGAGTGAATTTATAACATTGTTTTATCTAGTAAGAGTAGTTTTTGACTATCTTCTTAATTACTTAATTATATGAACAATTTTCTCATGCGTAAAAATTTTTTTCGACATCATTTTAATTAAGGATTCTCTTTTTAAAAAGAGAATCTTGAATCAAGATGATAATATATTTCTAAAATGAGTTTGTACTTGAAAGGTATTATATTGTTTATATATTGTATTATTCTTTAATTATACGTACATGCTTTACATTTTGTAGATGTATCTTACATTAACACATCAAGTGCAATAGCACAACTTGTTAGGTTATATTATCATTAATAATGATTTTTAACTTTTATTACTATTGTAAATCTGAGTAGACTCATGGTAATTCTGATGGATTTTATTTTAAAAAAAATTTAACTAATTTGTTTACTTATTTTTTTTACCAATTATAAGATATATGAGAAAATAACTTATTATTTTATTTGATAGGATTAGATAATCTCGGAAAAGTTTCTAAAATGCATATAGCGTGATATTATAATTTATATTTTTATTATATTACTTTGATATGATGAGTATATAGGATGTATATGATACTTGTTCTATATATTATGGAAGGTTCAAACACTCAACTCAGTCTTTTTAAATTGTACTGTAATAGTAAGATTACTACTTGATAGAAAAATCAGTGAATATTGTATTTTTCTTTAAAGAAGTCTTTTAAGTAGTCATCTTTGTGAATCTTTATAAGATATGTAGAAACTATCTATAGTATAGACTCCTTCTGACCAGAACTATCATATGCATTTGATTTATGAGTATTTATATTTTATATTCAATTATGTTGCAAAATATTTGTTATAAAATGGTTACTTTTTATCAACTTATTTGAAATAATAATAAAGATTATACTATGTTTAGTTATACATGTGAAAATTATATTTTAAATATGATGAATTTATTTCAATTAACCCCTAATTATAATATAGAATCTATAATTCAATATTTGATTGCATTAAAAAGTTGCATCAAATCTTTCAAGACGGATCGAGTATTAGTATATATTTTTTACTTATTACATTTAGATGAATCATTATGAAAAAAACTAAGATTGTTTGCACTATTGGTCCCTCAACTGAATCTCAGGAGATTTTAACTCAACTTCTAGATGCAGGCATGAATGTTATGCGCCTAAACTTTTCTCATGGCAGTTATCGAGAGCATGCGCAACGCATTACTAATTTGCGTAATGTAATTAGAAATAGTACTTATCAGGCAGCTATTCTTCTTGATACTAAGGGGCCAGAGATTCGTACTATGAACTTGGAAAGCTCCCAGGGTGTTCTCCTACAATCAGGGCAGAGGTTTACCTTTACTACTAATCAAAATATTAATGGCAATAACAAGGTTGTAGCGGTCAGTTATCCAGGTTTAACCTCAGATTTAAACATTGGAAACACTATTTTAGTGGATGATGGATTGATCGGTATGAAAGTAATAGAAATTACAAGCGGCGCTGTTATTTGTGAAGTTCTGAATAGTGGTATTTTAGGTGAGAATAAAGGAATTAATTTACCTGGTATCTCAGTGAATTTACCTGTTCTTTCAGAAAAGGATAAGCGTGATTTAGTTTTCGGATGCGAGCAGGGTGTGGATTTTATTGCTGCGTCTTTTATTCGAAAACCTGATGATGTAATGGAGATTCGTGAATATCTTAACGTACATGGTGGTGAAAAGATTCAGATTATATCTAAAATTGAAAATCAGGAAGGTTTGTATAATTTTGATGAAATTCTCCATATGTCAGACGGTATTATGGTTGCGAGAGGTGATTTGGGCGTTGAAATTCCAGTAGAAGAGGTTATTTTTGCTCAGAAAATGATGATTAAAAAATGTAATGAAGCACAAAAAGTGATCATTACCGCAACGCAAATGTTGGATTCAATGATTAAAAACCCTCGACCCACTCGGGCGGAAGCGGGTGATGTAGCTAACGCTATTTTAGATGGTACGGATGCGGTAATGTTATCTGGTGAAAGCGCTAAAGGTCAATACCCATTAGAATCTGTTAGGATTATGTCTACGATTTGTGAACGAACTGATCGCGTGATGCAAAGTCGTATTAATTTAAAAAGTAATAATCGAAAATTACGTATTACCGAAGCAGTATGTCGTAGTGCAGTCGAAATGGCTGAGAAGTTATCATCACCACTTATTGTTGTTGCAACTAAAGGTGGTAAATCAGCTAAAGCGATACGGAAGTATTTTCCTACTGCTACGATCTTGGCTTTAACAACAAATAAACAAATAGCAAGACAGTTGTTATTAAGTAAAGGTGTAATGACATTGTTAGTTGAACGAATTTCTTCTACAGATGATTTTTATCGCCTTGGTAAAGCAGCTGCAGAAGCAAGTGGATACGCCCGTAAAGGTGATTCTTTAGTTATGGTATCTGGAGCATTGGTAGAAAGTGGAACCACGAACACCTCGTCAGTTCATATTTTATCATGAGATTGAACAAATTATGAAGACCCGTATAAGCAATACGAATCAATAAATTTTATCTATAACATATAATTTTTTATTTTTATTTTTTCTAGATCTTTTTTGCAGTTGTGTAAAAATCAGATTATTAAGTGATAACGGCATAAAATTTATAATTTTATGTATTTTATTTAGTACGATGAAGAATCGATTGTTAGTCTGAAATAATAAACTTTATATTAAGAGCCAATCTAGACAATAATCTTTTATTTCATTTAAATTTTATACTGATAATAAATCTTAAATATAAGATCTAATTTAGTTTTTGAGACAATTCAATCACAGGATGCATAATTGTGCGTAACACTGATCTAGAAAAGATTGTCAATCAACTTTTAAATAGTACATCTTTTAGTGATTTTACATTCAATGGTTTGCAAATCGAAGGTCGAAGTGAGATTAAAAAAATTGTTAGTGGTGTAACAGCTTGTTATGCATTGCTTGATGAAGCGGTTCGTTTAAAAGCAGATGCAGTTTTAGTACATCATGGTTATTTTTGGAAAAACGAATGCCCTGGGCTTAGGGGTATGCAACGCAGACGAATTAAAATAATTTTGGAACATGATTTGAATCTTTTTGCATGGCACCATCCTTTGGATGCGCATCCAATTTTAGGTAATAATGCGCAGTTAGCCAGTTCTTTAGGAATTAAAATTAATGGTGAAATTCAATCATTATTACCTTGGGGCGAACTGAATACTCCTTTAAGCGCAGAGGGATTAAAGCAACGTATTTCTTTGACACTAGGGCGCGAACCATTACATTGTTCTAGTGATAAAGCACCTGTTTTGATTAGATATGTAGCGTTATGCAGCGGTGCTGGGCAGGGTTTTATTGATTCAGCTTCTTCTTTTGGGGTTGATGCGTTTATTAGTGGTGAGGTTTCTGAGAAGACTGTGCATAGTGCACGAGAGCAGGGTTTACACTTTTTTTCTGCAGGACATCATGCCACCGAAAGGGGTGGGGTAAAGGCATTAGGCCAATGGTTGTCTGAAAAACACTCTCTTCATGTTACTTTTATTGATATTGGTAATCCAGTTTAATTTGTTAGAAAAAAAAATTAGTTTTCCGGTGATTATACATACACACTTATCCGATAGATTCAGTTTGATTAGAGAAAAATAATCCCATTTTGATATATTATATGAATAGATTATTCTATAATATTTATACGATATGTTATAGTAGAAGCTCTGCACAAGAGCTATTAAGATCAGATTGTATGTATATTGATTCAGGAAAATAATTATTATATAAAGGGTATCCTATTATATTTTCGATCACAGAACTTTTTTTTCAGACAAAGTATGTTAGGGATAATAGATCGAGATTAGGTATCAAGGAAAAATTAGAATTGAGCTATGTATTATTATTGCTATCGAAAGTAGCATTGCTTATTTATTTAAAATAAATAGTATTTTTACAATAAATTATGCAGTCATTATATATAGGTGCTTATAGATTGTTTTATGTTTGTCAACATATTAACCAGTTCAGTTGTTATGAGGTATTTACATATTATATTAAGAAACTGTTTAAGTATTATTCTTTTATTAATATGATTGTTAATCATCTGATTTCTGAGATTATAAAAATAATCATTAAAAAAGAGGTAAGTTTAAACTAAGATTTAGTAATCTATTTCTGATCAATAGAATATTCTACCTCTATAGACTAGGTAAGTTACAAGACATAGGGGTAGATTGGTAGATACATGGATGGATAAAAGTATGATAACGATAACCGTTATTATATTTGTTTTAATATTTAACAGTGATATTAAATCTTTTATTGAATTTTTTACTACAATCGTTAGTTTTTGATTGTTAATATTATGAGTCTTAATGAATTATATTGTTATCTGAATTTATAGTTAGTAAGCAGGGTGCGAATTTTTATCGCATTTTTACCATGTCGCATGTAATTTTTTGAAAGAGTATTAAATCTTTTAGTGGGTTATACAATAATGGATAAGTCTTATGAAGCTTATTAGAAAGATAATAGTTTTTTAACTTTGTATAATCAAAATATTTCATCAAAGACCTGCTACGTATTTATATTGTGTTATCTACATTAACTAGCATAGTTTTTAACATTAAAAGCCTGATGCTTGCATTTCTCTAACATATAGAAATATTCAGAGTTAAATTACAAGTCTTTTTATCACTACTTATGTAATTCAAAATTATAGGCGGTCTTTAGAGACCTGTGTATAGATTAGTGATGAATTTTGTCCAAGAATGTTTTTCGTTTGTTTTGGATAAGGATCAAGATGGTTTGATTATCTAGGGATTCTAGATTATATATTAATATTCTTAACACAATAGTGAATATTATGAAAAGTATGTATCAGACCGGTTCGTTAGTTTATAAAATTAAATGTTAGTCACATAATTATAGAAGACGGTTAATTATTTAAAACCTTTTTCAAGCTTAATGAGGTTATATGCTTCTTGAATAGCCTGTGTTTTTTGTTTTGCCATTTCCATCATTTCTGGGGGAAGGCCTTTAGCTACTAATTTATCTGGATGATTCTCGCTCATTCTTTTGCGGTAAGCTCGTTTTATCGTCGTAAAATCGTCGTTTTGTGAAACGCCAAGCATAGCGCAGGCATCTTCGAGTGTTGGTGTTTGTTTTTTTGAACGATAGGTATCTTGATTATGTGAATGATGGTCATGATAATATGTGTTGTTAAACTGTTGCCCGCTTTCCATCATTTGTATGAATTGATCAAACTGTTGGCAAGATATACCTAGTTCTTCAGCAATAATATATAATATTTGACGCTCATTGGGATGTAAGATTCCATCAGCAAACGCTGCTTGAATCTGGATTTCAAGAAACATTCTCAGTAAATCAAAGCGACCTGAAGAGGCAATTCGTAGTTCACGTAATTTTTCGCGAATAGGGTAATCTATCTTTTTTCCTTCACGGAAAGCGCATTGCGCTTCGTGTCGGCTATTTCCATAGAGTTTCATTCGGTCCATTAGTTTGGAGGCAGTTTCAATATCTTTATCGGTTACTCTTCCTTTGGATTTTGTTAGATGTCCTAAAACTTGAAAAGTTGTACGAAAGAATAGAGATTGTCGATTTTGTTGCTCAAAAGCGTCATGCTGATTATCAGGGCAACGACTTTTATCAAATAAATGCCCTATTAGAATGCCTATGAGTATACTCCAGAGGCTTGAACCAGATAGTAATCCCCAAAATAATCCTAATATTTTCCCCCAGTAGAACATAAACTCCTCATTAGGTTATTGACTTTTAACGTTTTATAGCAAGATGAATATATATTCTCCTAAAGGGGAAGCGATTATGCAAGACATTAATTTAGCGTTGTATTTCTAATATTATAAGCCATTTGAAAAATTTTATCATGACCATGTCTAACCCATGAATGTTTTCACAGATCTTATGTGATAGCATACAAAATTCAAATATATTTCTTTACCTATTGTATATTTTGCATTTATTCCTCTTGTGAGCAAGTCATTCTTTATATATGAATTATTAATTTTATATTACAGTGGGTAGGATGTAGGAAAATTTTCTTCTTTAATATGCTTGATTGTTTCTCAAAGAATGGGGTTAGCTATATATTTTTAACTAATTTAAGATTTTATTAAGAAAATTGTGTAGATTAATGATGATGTTATAATTTTAACAAGTATGTTAATTTATCTTGCATTGTCAGTGGTAGTGTACTTAAATTAATATGCTTACTTAAAAAAGTTTGATTTTTTAAATTTTTAGAACAGAATGATATTGCTTTTTATTCCGATAAGTTGATTTGTAGTGCGCAAATAGAAGGAATGTTACTATATAATATTTTTTGTTACTACAGTTGGTGGAGGAGTAGAATAAAAGGTATTTTTTTAAAATTTATTTAGATAAACCAATATAGATACATATACAATTTAATTTTTTAATAAAAAAATTATATGTTTTAATGAACTAAAAATGAAAATGTAGTATTTAGATCATTAAATTGATGTATATAATAATAATGTTATCTAATAATGTATGTTTCGTATTTACATAAGTGTATAGATATTAAAGTAAGTACATAACTTTTATTATATTTATGTTAGTAATTTTTGTCTTATCACAAGGTAAGTTATTTGAGAATCGTGTAGTGTAGTACTAGGTAATTCGCACCATAGCTATATGGAGTATCAAGATTTTGGGTTCAAAGGAATGCATGAAACAATGCATATTTAACAATAAAATAATCTATATTAATAGAAGAGTTTCTTGATGCAAGGAGAGCGACAAGTATATGTTTAATTACAGCATAGTGAGAGAAAATATGGATTTTTATAATATTGAATTTAACCTATTTAGTTAAAAAAAATAATAACAAAGTCATAAAAAACCGATTATTTTTAGTAGAAATGTATGGAACAAGAAAATGGAACCATTGGTTTCGCGCATGGAGGTGTGACATGTATGTGATATAGAAGTTTTCATTCTATATCATCTCTTGATAATCTATTTGAAAAATTTAGTTGTGTATTGTGGTTCATAATATATCACTGAGATAAATCAAATGATTAAATCCTGATTAGTCATAAGATTTTGGTTGCAAATCCTTGTATTTATTATCTCTCTAGATAACAAAGAAACGACTAGTACGATAGAAGTATTATCATTTGGAGAAATAATGCAAGGAGCGTGGAAAACATAAATTTTATTTTATTTACAGAGACAACTGTCTCTTATTTTGTATACATAGTTCATTCTAATGGATCTTACCGATGGTTTCAGATAACAATTATTATAAGGATAATTCTTGATATTTTATATAATAATCAGATTATCTACTTTGGTGGTTGTTCTTGTTAATGTTATTCTATTTAGTTATACAGCTTTAGCTAGTGAATCTACATTACAATGTATTAGTACATCATCTAGTAATGAAGATCGATTTATACAAGAACAATGCTTGAATCAGTTGTCCGTAACCATTACTTCAGATATGGCCACTGTTATTTATTCAAATAACGCTATTTTCAATGGTCATGTTGATGTTTATCATGGAAATCGACATTTAAAATCTGATTATGTTTACTTAAGTCGAAAATTGTTCAGAGGTACTACGACCTTTATTGATACTATCGACTTATTAGGCGATGTTCAGTATGATGATGATCATATAGCTTTATCAGGACCTCAGGCTTGGATAAATCTACATACTAAAGATGTTAATATGTGGGATGGTACTTATACAGTTGTTGGACGACAAGAAAGAGGATTTGCTCGAAAAATAGAATTAAGAAAGAATAACCGTTATACTATTTTGAAGCATGGTACGTTTACTTCTTGTCCTCTTGGAAAGAGAGGATGGATTGTAGAGGGTTCTAAGATTATTCATGATCGTGATTCGGAATTATCTGAGATTTGGAATGCACGATTTAAGATAGGTTCTATTCCTATTTTCTACAGTCCTTATTTACAGATTCCAAAAGGAAATAAGGCTCGTTCTGGTTTTTTGGTACCAAGAGGATCTTATAATAAATTTGGGGGTTTACAATTTTTATTTCCGTATTATTGGAATATAACGCCTCAAGCAGATGCCACTGTTATGGCTCGTTATATCAGTCGACGTGGAATACAGTGGCAGAATGAATTTCGATATCTGATGATTGGTTCTGGTTTATTAGAATTCGATTATTTAAAACATGATCGCATATATACATGTGGACATGATCAACACGGTTCATCTTCTCCTAGATGGTTACTTCATTGGCATCATTCTAATTTTTTTACTGATTCTTGGCGTTTTCAGGCTGAGTATACCAAGGTCAGTGATTCTGATTATTTTCGAGATTTAGATTCTGAGTATGGATCCATAACCAACGGTTATCTTGCACAGAAATTTGACTGGAGTTATGTAGGACGTAATTGGGATATAACGTTATCTAGAAAATATTTTCAGATTTTATCTACAAAACATTATCATGATTTTTATTCAGCTGAGCCTCAGATAGATTTTAATTATTATTCACGCAATCTCAGGTTATTTGATAGTCATTTGTATTCCCAAGTTGTCAGATTTACTAATCGTAATCCATATATGCCAGAGGCTATGCGTTTACATATTGAACCAATGATATATTGGCCATACATAACTGAATGGAATAGATTAAATACTACAATCAAGGTTCTAGCTACTCATTATTTACAAAATAATATAGAGTATTATAATTTAGAGAACAAAAATATTAATAAGTTGAAAAATTCAGTTAATCGTATTATACCGCAATTTAGTATTGATGAGCAAATGCGTTTTGATCATGATATGATATTGTTACCAGGTTATACACAAAGTCTTGAACCCCGGATTCAGTATCTTTACATTCCGTATCATGATCAAAGATCAATACATAGCTATGATTCTACATTATTACTCCGTAATTATTATAGCTTATTTCAAGAACGTAAATATAGTGGTTTAGATCGAATTGAGTCTGCTAATCAATTAACAACCGGTTTAACTATGCGAATTTTTGATGGTCATTTGCATGAATGCTTTAATATTTCTATAGGGCAAATTTACTCGTTTGTGTCGGAATCTCGTAGAGTAAATCATGAGCCTGATCGTCATTCAGGTGTGGTATCGTTAGTTGCATGTGGTAAAGTTAGAATGCAAGACCATTTAGTCCTGTCTGGTGGAGTATATTATGATACTTATTTAGATAGAATCTCCCAGGGGGATTGCATTCTGGAATGGCGCTCTAATGTTAATCATATGATACAGATTAGTTATCGCTATATTAGTGAAAATTATATAACTCAGGTTTTATTAGAAAGCGATATAGATCAGTCTCGATATAAACAGGATATATCTCAAGTTGGTATCACTGCTAGTTGGTCGATTGTTGATCAGTGGTCTATAGCGGGTTCTTGTTATTACAACACAAAGACTCATTTGATAGTAGATCAGTTAGTGGGTATTCAATATAGCTCTTGTTGCTATTCGGTTAAATTGGGTTATGCACACAACATTAAAGATTGGGTACAAGGTACAAGTAAATATGATAATAAACTTATTTTCAATATTGAGCTCCGTGGTCTAAGTAGCAATAATTGTCGGTTAGATACTACTCAAATGTTCCATCAAGGTATTTTACCTTATCAAAGTGCTATCTAATCCTCTTATATATTGAAGATTCACAATCCTGTAGTTTGGAAAAGAAAATGGAATCCATATGACTTATTGGAAGGTATTAGTTCTTAGTGCAGGTCTTGTATCCAGTACTGCATTCTCATCTCCTCACGTAGTAGATCAAGTTGCTGCAGTTGTTAATCATAGTGTAGTTTTAAAAAGTGATGCAGATAGAATGATTCAATCTATCAAAAACGAAGCAATAAAGACTGGTCAAAGTTTACCTAACAAGAATGTTCTTTATCATCAGGTGTTAGAACAACTGATTATTAACAGCATTTTGTTACAAAAATCAAAACAACTTGGCTTGTATGTTAATGACTCACAGTTGCAGAAGGCTATTTCTAAGATTGCACAGCAAAAAAAAATGAGCGTAAGTCAATTAATTAGGTCTTTATCTGATTCAGGCATTAATTATGCTTCGTATCGTGAGATGATTCGTCATAATCTTATGGTATTAGAATTACGTACTAATGAAGTAAGGCGTCGTTTCTCTATTATGCCTGAGGAAATTAATTCATTGGTGAGTTATTTAGAGGCACAAAATAGTTCTAATTTTGTATTTAAACTGAGTCATATTTTATTGCCTTTATCAGAAAATCTAACACAGAAAGAAGCGTTAAATCGGGAGAATATGGCTGTTCAGTTAGTTCATCAGGCAAGAACGGGTTCTAATTTTAGTAAATTAGTCACGGATTATTCGTCTGGTGTGCAGAATCTTATAGAAGAAGACATGGGCTGGAGGAAGTTGAGGGATTTACCTTCATTGTTTTCTTCATTTTTAATGAAAGCAAACAAAGGTGATATTATTGGTCCTATTCGATCTGGAATGGGTTGGCATATTTTAAAAGTTAACGACATAGATGGAAAAAAGAAAAAAATTTCATCTCATCAGGTACATGTTAGACATGTTTTTCTTAGGTCATCACCAGTAGTATCTGATTCCCAACTTCGCTCTAAATTACTTCAAGTGTCTTCTGAAATTAGTAATGGCAGGATCTTTAGTCAGGTTGAACAAGATTTGTATCAAGATTTTCAATCAGAATATAATGGAGGAGATCTTGGTTGGCGTGGTATTGAGGAGTTTGATGATCTATTTCGTAATATTCTTGTAGGATTAAAAAATGGTGAGGTTAGCCAACCGATACATTCTGATTCTGGATGGCATATTGTGCAACTCCTAGATAGTCGAGTGATAGACATAACTGACATGGAACAGAAAGAAGAGGCTTATCAGATATTGCTTGAACGTAAGTTACCTATAGCTACACTGGATTGGATAGAAGATGAACGCCATTTTGCTTATGTTAAGATATGCGATGAGAATAATTAGATAGGGATTTCTTTTGATTAGAGTTGTGAAGGTATTATGATGTGTAATAGAGGGTATGATGGTGACTGTTATGTTGTGATTTTCCTATATTATTTTATAATATTATTTAAGATATATGTATAGAATAACATATGATTGTATAGATATTTGATTTGAATTTTTATTGAGATGAATTTTTCATGGAATCCATGTTAGTTGGTTATGATTTGTTTAGGATGAACCAATCTTATATTATATATTGATAATATTTATTATTAATTGATGAGATTGTAGAGCGTAAAAATTGTGTATAAGATATTTAAATTATAGAAGAAGGATTATTATTTATCTTCATAATTTCAGACTGTCTTATTTAACTAAGTTGAAGAGTAGGGAAGGTTATTATGATGATCGCTTTTATTTTTAAGAAGTGGAAGAATATCTTCATATATATAATGTAATATAGATTATAAAAATAATCGCATTCAAAACCATGTATTTTAATTGGCTTGAAGTTTAATATTTTCGACAGTATTTAGCATTGGTTATATACAGTAATAACTGTATTGATTATATAAAAATTTATGTTTTATTTTTATAGAAATTGCTACATGATCATGTATTTATTAAACCTTAAGAAATATATTAATAGGTTCTTATACTAGAAACAATTTTGGTTAATATTAATATATTTTTTATAAAAGAGTATTAATAATATTGCTTATAGTTACCAAGCGTGATGCTCAGATTAAAAGGAAATCTTCTTTTTTTTAAAAAATCATTAATACAGATAGTCAGGTTGATAGATTATAGTTTTATTATAAAAGTAATTTTAAAATATATTTTTTAATATATTAAATAGGATTAGATTTATCAGATTTAACATGGAAAAAGTAGCGATACTGCTTGACAAGCTATGCCTTCTTGTCGACCCACACATCCTAGTCCTTCAGAGGTTTTTGCTTTTACATTAACATTAGTTATATTAATAGATAAGTCTTCTGCAATATTTATTCTCATTTTTTGAATGTATGGAAGCATTATTGGTTCTTGAGCTATTATAGTTAGATCAACATTTCCTACATAATAGGAATTTTTGATAATCATTTTCATGGTCTTACTAAGAAGACAACGGCTATTTATTCCTCGATAGGCACGATCAGTATCTGGAAATAAACGTCCAATATCCCCTAATCCTGCTGCACCTAAAAGTGAATCTGCAAGGGAATGAAGCAATACATCTCCATCAGAGTGAGCCAGTAAGCCTTTGTGATATGGAATATGAACACCACCAATAATTAATGGGTTATTTCCACCAAAACTATGTATATCAAAACCGTTACCAATTCGCATGTTATATTCCTAATTTTTTATCTCTCTCCATAAGATAAAGCCGAGCTAGGGCTAGATCTTCTGGTTCTGTTATTTTAAGGTTATCTCGTCGTCCATGCAGTATTTCTGGATGAAATCCACAGAACTCTAATGCTGTTGCTTCATCGGTTATTTTATTTTTTTTATTCATAACTTTACTGAGACAGGTTTGTAAAAGTGGTAACGGAAATACTTGAGGTGTAAGAGCTTGCCATAAGTTATTACGTGAGACAGTGTGAGAAATATAATTACTACCCAAAAGAACGTGTTTTATAGTATCATTTATTGGTACCGCTAGGATTCCTCCGACTCGACTATAAGAAGTTAAAGCGAGTAAGCGACATAAGTCTTCAGGATAAATACATGGTCGAGCGGCATCATGAATTAATACCCATTTAGCAGAACCAGCCATCTTTAACGCTTCTATCACTGAATCGAATCGACTAAGACCACCGTATACTGTAGTAATGCGTATGTCTCTAGCTAGGGTTAAGTGATTAAAATAAGTATCTTCTGGGTGAATTGCAACTACTATATGTTGAATTTGCTTATTATTTAATAATATAGTCAAGCTGTGTTCTATAATTGTTTTTCCACAGATATGAAGATATTGTTTGGGACATGATGAGCGCATGCGACTACCGGTACCTGCTGAAGGAACTATAGCGACAATTTTAGAGTAGGAGATTGGATTATTCATGTGATAGGTTTTTACTTTATAAAATCATCATTGTAAATTATGTATTATAAATACACGATAAATGATAATTTTAATATACATTTATTAATTTGTATGAGATGGGTTATCTTTTTATTAAAAAGTAAAGCGCACAATATTACTACTAGGAACTGATGTTATTTTTAGATCCTTTATTTATATTAGACTTCTGTTGTCTCGTAATTTTTAGGTTGTCACGCAAGTTTTGGACCTTAGAAAGTAATTGATCATTTCGTATTCTTAATGCAGAATTGCAAGTTTTTTGCAATTCTAGATCTGTATGAGCTTGTTTTAAGGCGTATATTCCATTTTTTCCAAACCACAGCGAGTATTGCAGTTCACCTAGAAGAATAAATAAAAGTAAGGTAAGTTTAGTCATGCATTTTTTTTGAATCACATGCTAATCCATTTGGTTATTTTGTAAAGTTATTTTTTTGTATAATTAGGATAAATGTATCTTCATTTTTATAGTTATTTAAATGTATAAAATTTTTATCTGGTTTTGTTTGAGATGATCTGAGCCTCCAGTTTGTTAAAAAAGATGGAAGCTCTCATTAGTTTAATATTGCATTAGTTTAATATTGGATTATATTGCGTATTTTTAAGAAATGTAATACTTCATTGGTTAAAACTGTTATGCTTTTTTCACCATCAAGATGAATATCTGGTTTTAATGGTGCTTGATATTCAGAATCTATTCCCGTAAAGTTAGTAAGTGCTCCAGAGCGTGCTTTCTTGTACAGCCCTTTTGGATCTCGTTTTTCGCACATAGAGAGAGGAGTATCTATGAAGATTTCAAGAAAAGACTCTGAGCCAATTAGATTGCGCACCATTTTTCTCTCCTCATAATAAGGAGAGATAAGTGCAGTAAGAACTATTAGCCCAGCGTCAATCATCAGTTTTGCTACTTCCCCTATTCTGCGTATATTTTCTTTACGATCATGCACACTAAAATTCAGATCATGACATAATCCGTGTCTTAGGTTATCTCCATCAAGTAAGTAACTATTAATACCCATTTGGTACAGGTGTTTTTCTAGAGAACCTGCAATGGTTGATTTACCTGATCCAGAGAATCCGGTAAACCATAGCACAATGCTACGATGTCCATGAAGTTGTTCGCGTTCTTTTTGAGTAATAGGATGATTATGCCATATTAAGTTCTGGTTATTTTGTATCATGTTATTTACCTATCATATAGCTCACATACACCCCAATGTGGAAAATGACGGCGTACTAAAGCATTAAGCTCTAGCTCAAACTCACTAAATTTATTTTTATAAGACGTGGCTATATTTGTAAGAGCGCTTCTAACCATGCCAGCTCCAACAGTGCCGTTATTTAATCGGTCTATAAATATGATTGCACCAGTGACTCGATTATGTTCATAAGGGTCTATGGGAACTAGTTCATCGAAGATAATATCAACACGACCGATGGCATTAAGTGGTAATTCTTGAGAATTATAGCGCGTGAGATTATTAATATCAATTTGATGATGAATTTTATCTATACATGCTCGTGTTTTTTTTCCCGCAATCTTTATATTAAAGCTTTGACCGCGTGTAAGTGGTTTTTCTGCCATCCATACGACATCAACTGTTGCGCCTCGTGCAGCTATTAATTGTTCGTTTTCATTTATCAATAAATCACCACGGCTAATATCAAGTTCATCCTTAAGAACTAAAGTGATAGCCTCGTTTTCATTGGCGTATGGTAGATCGCCATCAAAGGTTACGATACGTGTGATTGTTGATTTATTACCACTAGGTAGAACTTGTATTTTTTGACCTATCTCTATTTTTCCAGAAGCTACGGTTCCAGAATATCCACGAAAATCAAGATTTGGACGATTGACGTATTGTATTGGAAATCGCATTGATTTTTGTTCTAAATTGCACTGAACATTAACAGTTTCTAGTAGATGGAGAAGAGTTGGACCTTCATACCAGGGCATTTTGTTATTAGTATGTACAACATTTTCACCCGTAAGGGCAGATAGCGGTATAAAGTGAATATCAATATTATTTGGCAGTTGTTTTGAAAAATTAAGATAGGATTCTTTAATTTTTAAAAATTGATCTTGACTGTAATTAACGAGATCCATTTTATTAATCGTTACGATTAAGTATTTAATACCTAGTAGCGTGGTAATTAAGCTATGACGACGAGTTTGATTCAGCAAGCCTTTTCGTGAATCAATAAGAAGAATAGCAAGATCGCAGGTGGACGCGCCTGTAGCCATATTACGTGTATATTGTTCATGACCCGGTGCATCGGCTATAATAAATTTACGTCGATAAGTAGAGAAATATCGATACGCAACATCAATAGTAATACCTTGTTCACGCTCTGCCTGCAAGCCGTCTACCAGTAATGCTAAGTCTATTTGATCTCCTTGTGTTCCATGGCGTTTGCTGTCATGACATAATGTAGATAACTGGTCTTCATAAATTTGTTTTGTATCGTGTAACAATCTACCAATAAGTGTACTTTTACCATCATCAACACTGCCGCAGGTAAGAAAACGAAGGAGAGTTGTATTTTTCTGTTGCGTTAGCCAGTTTTCTATGATAGAGGATTGAAGATTTTGATGAGGAATAATATTATTCATTACAGTTCCTTAGAAATAACCTTGTCGCTTTTTAAGTTCCATAGAGCTTGTTTGATCTTGGTCGATTAATCGCTCTTTTCGTTCGCTTGTATTAGAAATCAACATTTCAGCGATAATGTCAGGAATTGTTTTCGCATCGGATTCGATCGCTCCTGTTAACGGCCAACATCCAAGACTACGAAAACGAATCATTCGTTGTTCGATTTTTTCACTATTGTGTAAGTTAATTCGCTTATCATCAATCATAATAAGCATACCATTGCGTTCAAGAACTGGACGCATAGCTGCTAAATATAAAGGAACAATTTTAATTTTTTCTAGAAAAATATATTGCCAAACATCTAATTCAGTCCAGTTAGAGAGAGGAAATACTCGAATGCTTTCACCTTTATGAATTTGACCATTATAATTATGCCAAAGCTCAGGGCGTTGATTTTTTGGATCCCATTGGTGTAGATGATCTCGAAATGAATAGATTCGTTCTTTTGATCGAGATTTTTCTTCATCACGCCTGGCTCCTCCAAAGGCGGCATCAAATCCATATTTATTTAAAGCTTGTTTCAAGCCTTCAGTCTTCATAATTTCTGTATGTCGTGTTTTATTATCTAAAAATGGATTAGTATTTTCAGCTTCATTTGTTGAGTTGCGGTGTATTAAGAGTTCTGTGTTTATTTCTTTTGCGGTATGATCACGAAATTGATACATTTCACGGAATTTCCATCCGGTATCTATATGTAGCAATGGAAAAGCTATTTTTCCTGGATAAAAGGCTTTACGTGCTAAATGAAGCATAACTGAAGAATCTTTTCCAATAGAATATAACATTACGGGATTAGTAAATTCTGCTGCCACTTCTCGGATAATATAAATACTTTCTGCTTCGAGTTGTTTTAAGTGAGTACTATTGTTTGGATCCATTATATTGCCTTAAGAAAAATTAAGAATTAGGGTTTATGGTTCATTTTCGGTATTCTTAAACCATGAAAGCTGATGGTGCAAGTTTACTACTTCTCCGATTATTAATAATATGGGGGTGGGTATCTTGTGTGTTAATATTTCAAGTTCGTTCAGTGTTCCGATGAGCACTTTTTGGTCTGGATATGTACCGCGACTAATTATAGCAACAGGTGTTTGTAGATCTCGTCCGTTAATTATTAATTTTGAAGCGATAGCGCCTGCTGTAATAGAGCCCATATAAATAACTAGTGTTTGATTTGATTGTGTTAGATTTGGCCAATCAGTTATAGAATCGTGAGCACGGTAGTGTCCAGTAATGAAAAGAACACCCTGAGAATAATCTCTATGAGTTAACGGAATACCAGTATAGGCAGAAACACCAAGGGCTGTAGTGATACCGGGTACAACTTGGAAGGGGATTCCAGCTGATTTTGCTGCTTGTAGTTCTTCACCACCCCTGCCAAAGATAAAAGGGTCACCACCTTTTAGTCGCACAACACGCTTACCTTGTTTGGCTAGCTTGATTAGCATAAAATTAATTTCTTCCTGTGTGGTGCTATGAGAATTTGCACGTTTACCAACACAGATACGATCTGCATCGCGTCGACTTAAGTCGAGAACTTCTTCACTTACGAGAGAATCATATAGCAAAACGTCAGCTATTTGCATAACTTGTAATGCGCGTAAAGTTAATAAATCGCTATTTCCTGGTCCCGCTCCTACTAGAAAGATCTCACCTGACGATATGTTAATATCATCATTAATCTGTTGATCTAACGTTAACTTAGCTTCATTTAGCTGACCCCTTGCCACTTGATTAGAAAATACACCATTAAAAGCTTTATGCCAAAAATTTCGTCGTTCAGATAAGCTAAAGAATCGTTCTTTAACTTTATCACGCCACTCTCCAGCTATCTTTGCCATTAGTCCTAAATGGGCTGGTAGCAATGCTTCTATTTTTTCACGTAGTAATCGCGCAAGTACAGGTGCTGTTCCGCTAGATGAAATACCTATTATTATTGGGGATCGATCAATGATAGCAGGAAAAATACACGAGCAATGTTGTGGTTCATCTACTGTATTAACGAGAAGATAGCGAGAAGAGGCATCTTTATAAATACGCTGATTTAGTTTAGAGTTATTGGTAGCAGCAATGACTAGAAAGACTCTTTTTAGTTGTTGAGATTGATAAGTGGTAGAAATCCATTCACATTTATTCTTTTTATGTATGGCAATAAGTTCTTCACATAACTCCTGTGCTACTATTTGTATATGAGCGCCAGCTCGATTAAGCAACTCAATTTTTCGTGTTGCTACACGCCCACCGCCCACCACCAGTACCGGTTTATTTTTAAGATTAGCAAAAAGAGGTAGATAATCCACGTTTACCTTCATTAATTACATAACCGTATAATCAGCTATACACATCAATACGAAGTCTAATGCAATTTCTATTCAGAACAACTAATGACTGCATAGAATAACTTGAGGTTAGAGTTTAGAATAAGAGATTCTTAATATAAGATATTAAGAGTATTTACATGTTTCATATTGTATTCTTTTTATTGTCATATACATTTTAGGTGATGTAATACATAAATGTTATTTTTTCATTTAATATGGAAACAATCAGTAATTAGAGTGATCTACAGAAGAAACTGAATCAGAGTGTGTTCTTATTTTTTATAAATTCTAAACCAAACATTAGTTAGATTTTTTCCATTCATCTTTTTTTGGAGATTTTTTTGAATTTCGTGAGGATATTCTCCAACTCGTTGTTAGATTAGAAATAATTTAATTACTGTATATTCTTTAATTTAAAATGTTTAGTCGTTCTGAAATTATAGTCTAGATTCTATACTTAGATAGGTTATTTTAGTTTTTTTATTTTTTATTGGGATAGAGAGTAATTAGGTTCAGTTGAAAACTGTGTGACATAATTTACAAGATGTAGCGGTTTCAGTAATAAAATTCTATAAGCTTCATAGAATTTGATACAATATCTTAGATCATATTAATCTACTTAAGCGATCAAGGTCTGTCTGGTATACTGCTATTTTATCAAACCTTGGTTTGTCTTAAAAATATAATGTTAGATTATAAGAAACGTCATTTAGAGTTATGCACTAATTCATTTTGATAATTCGCATCAGTGTGTTATTGATCATGTAACTGGTGAGGGATTATATAGATGATAGTTTTTATATTTTTAATAAAATTTTTTATGGATTGATGAAAAGATTGGATGTTCGTATTATTTTATATTACTAATTCAAATTAGATTGTTCCTTATTAGATAAGTTTTATCTAACTGTACTTACTCGTGCAGCCCGCATTCTCGTTTGATTCCAAAGAAACGAGTGTCTTCCTCTTTCATTCCCGGTTGCCACTTTTTCGTACTGTGTGTATCTCCAATTGAGATATAACCCTTATTCCATAAGGGGTGGATGGGTAAATCGTGTTTTTGTAGATACTCATTAACCATCTGATCAGTCCAGTCTATAATTGGTAAGATTTTAAAAATTCCTTTATGGATCTCAAGAACAGGAAGTTGTGATCGATGAGTAGATTGGTTGCGACGTAAACCAGCAAACCATGTTTGTGCTTGTAATTTTTTTAGAGCTCTGTTCATTGGTTCTACTTTGTTAAGGTTGTTATATTTTTTTAGTCCATCCAGGCCTTGTTCCCATAACTTACCATAGCGCGCTTCTTGCCACGCAGGGCTGTTAGGGCAACGGAAGATTTTTAGATTAAGGTTCATCTTCTGTGTTAAATCATCAATAAATCGATAAGTTTCTGGAAATAGATATCCGGTGTCTGTAAGAATTACTGGAATGTCAGGTTTTTTTGTCGTTATAAGATGTAAACTGACTATAGACTGGATTCCAAAACTTGAACTTAAAATAGCTTGATGAGGTAGATTTTCCAGAGCCCATGCTACTCGGTTCTCAGCGGATAATTTATCTAGACTAGAATTAATATGAGCTAGATATATTATTTGTTGTGTTTTAGAAAGTGAATTTAGTTTGAGAAGATTCGGAGTTATCATTGCTAATCTCTTTTATGTCCAGAAGTCATTGGCTGGGTTAATTACTGGTTTGATTATATCAGCTCGAATGGTAAAATCACCAAAATCTTCATTTTGATATCGTTCTGTTGACCATCGGTAAATAAGTTTATCAAGATTGTTAAGGATTTGGTCTACATTAACATTATCTAGATACTTACGTGGAATACGTGTACCAACTCGATTGCCACCAATATAGAGATTGTATCGTCCTGGTGCTTTTCCAAGCAAACCAATCTCAGCTAATAATGCTCGACTGCATCCATTGGGGCATCCACTAACACGTACTATAATATACTCATGCCCTACACCGTGATTAGTCATAATTTCTTCTAGAGATGTGATAAATCTTGGAAGAAAGCGCTCTGCTTCTGCCATGGCTAGGGGGCATGTTGGAAATGATACGCATGCCATTGAGTTTATACGTTGGAGGCTAATATTATCTATAAGATTATATGATAAAGCTAGTTTTTCAATATTTTCTTTTTCTAACTCTGGTACTCCAGCAACAATTAAATTTTGGTTTGCGGTTAATCGAAAGTCTCCATGATGAATTTTAGCAATTTCTGCTATCCCAGTTTTAATTGGTCGATCAGGATAGTCTAGGATACGACCGTTTTCAATAAATAATGTTAAATTCCATGTATTGTTAATGCCTTGTATCCAGCCAATCAGATCACCACGGGTAGTAAATTTATATGGTTGTATTACCTTAAACTGAACATTAGCACGACGCTCTATTTCGGTTTTGAATATCTCAGGACCCACGCGATCTATTGTATATTTAGTTTTAGCGTTTTTACGATTAGTACGATTTCCCCAATCGCGTTGTATTGTTACTATAGCTTCTGCTACGTCAATAACTTTATTGAGTGATACATAGCCCAACTCACTAGCAGTTCGTGCATAAGTTAATTTATTTCCGTGTTCGATAGATAGGCCTCCTCCGACAAGTACGTTAAAACCGATTAGTCTGTTATTTTGAGACACAGCAACAAAACTCATATCATTAGCATGTACGTCAACATCATTATTTGGTGGAACAACAATAGAAGTTTTGAATTTACGTGGTAAATAGGTCGCCCCTAGTATGGGTTCTTCATCAGTCGTAGTGATTTTTTTTTGATTTAGCCAAATTTCTGCATAAGCACGGGTATGTGGTAAAAGGTGTTCAGATATTTTTTTTGCCCATTTGTATGTATCTTGATGTATCATTGATGCAACTGGATTGGAACTGCACAGTACATTTCGGTTTACATCATTTGCAGTAGCTATGGAGTCTAAACCAATATCATGTAGCATTTGATGAGCTGATTTTATATTATTTTTAAGAATACCGTGAAACTGAAATGTTTGTCGATTAGTTAAACGTATGCTTCCATATAGAGTTTTATTGTGAGAAAATCTATCGATTGCTAGCCATTGCTTCGGCGTGATAATGCCGCCAGGCAAACGACAACGCAACATGATTGCATGCCGAGCATCTAATTTTTGTTCTGCGCGTTCGGAGCGGATATCTCGATCATCTTGTTGGTACATCCCGTGAAATCGAATAAGGGAAAAATTATCGCCATGAAACCCGCCTGTTAAATTATCATAGAGATCTTCAGTAATACTTCCTCGTAAGTAGTTGCTTTCCTTTTTAATGCGTTCGGCATCATCTAGATGCCCTTCAACTATCAATGGGTTAGAGTGTTTTTTATTATTCATTAATAGACGTCTCTTTGATAACGGTGTTCGATACGCAGATCATTTAAAAAATCATCTGCTGTTTTAATATCCATTTTTCCAAATTTTTCAATTATTTTTAATAGAGCTTTTTCAACATCTTTAGCCATATGGCTGGCATTACCACATATATAAAGGTGAGCGCCATCTTGAATCCAGTTCCATATTTCCTCACCTCTAGTATAGATTCTATCTTGAACATAAATTTTATGCTCTTGATCACGTGACCAAGCTAAATCAATATGAGTTAATAAACCATTTTTTACATATCTTTGCCACTCTACTTGATATAAAAAATCTTCAGTAAAATGTGGGTTTCCAAAAAAAAGCCAATTTTTTCCACAGGCTTTTTCGCTATTTCGTTTTTGCATGAAAGCTCTAAATGGTGCGATACCAGTGCCAGGTCCAATCATAATAATTGGTTTTTTTGGATCCTTGGGTAAGCGAAAATGATTATTTTTTTCAATAAAAATACGTATTTCATCATTTTCATTGAGTCGATCTGCCAAATAGCTAGAGGCACCGCCAGATCGAGTTCGTCCATCTATATTAAATCGAACAACGCTCACTGTAATATGAATTTCGTTTTCATTTTCTTCTTGCGCGGAAGAAATGGAGTATAACCGTGGAGAAATTGGACGCAGTATGTTGATAAGATCTTGAGCATTTAGTTTAGCTGGAGAAGAGCGAAGCATTTCAACAATAGGTGTATTATTTGCATATTTTTGCAATTTATCTTGCGTATCAAGTTGTGTTATAAGCTGATTGTTAGATGAGAGCGAGGCATATTTTTTAATAATTTGAGTGGTATTGATTGTTAATTCATAATGAGTTTTTAGCGCCTCTTGGATTGAAATAATATTACCATTTACAATTACTGTATCATCAGAAGAAAGACATGTCAGATGCATTAATTCTTCTACTAATTTTGGATCATTTTCAAACCAGACCCCTAATGAGTCGCCTGGTTGATAGATTAAATTCGAATGGCTTATGTCAATTTCAATGTGACGCACATCTTGGTCGGAATTTCTTCCAGTGATTTTTTGATTGACTAAAAGGCGGGCTTTTAATGGTGTATCTTTAGTATACAAGGGATTATTTATTGAATTTATATTTTTTATGTTTGGTGTGATCACTTGATTAATGGTATCTAGAGATTGGTTTTGTAATATGTTAACCAATTCGGCACACCAAGAAGAAGCTTGATCAGAGAATTCTACATCAGCGTCTACTCGATTTAATAGGCGCGCAGCGCCTAGCTCCTCTAATCTTCTATCAAAATCTTTACCAGCTTGATTAAATAATTCATAAGAGCTATCACCTAATCCAAATACGGCAAATATACAAGAATTTATATTAGGCGCTTTTTTTGACATTAAAAATTTATATAATGCTAGTGCTTCTTCTGGAGGTTCGCCATTGCCTTGGGTAGATGTGATGAGCACTAATATTTTTTCTTGATTAATTTTTTTAAACTGATAGTCACTAGCATTTATGAGATTAGATTTTAATTTTTCAAGATTTAGTTTATCGTAAAGTTGCTTGGCCAAACGACGAGCATTGCCAGTCTGAGATGCAGAAATGATCGTAATAGTGGGTCTTGGGGTTTCTTTTTTTACTGAGTAGGATGTGTTTTTTTCTGCTTGATAAATGATTCCCGATATATAACCGGTAATCCAGGTTAATTGAGGGGACGAGCAATCATCTATGATTGAATGCAAGAGATCCAGTTTTTCCGGATTGAGTGGTAACATATTCTTCGCAGGTGCTTGAGTAGTCATTTCATCAAAATTCCAGATTTAAGAGATGTAAACAAAAAGGGTTAGGTTGATAGTTTTAATTTTTTTAAATAAGGGTTTTTTCAATTATCATGATAACCGAAATTTTTTTATTTTTTGTAAATAATTTATTTATTACCATAATTCTATTTTTATGCAAATTTTTTATTATTGTGATAACATGTGTTTTTATTAAAAGGTTAATTCTGGGTCTATATATCTCTGTTAAATCGTAGCATGCATCCAGGTAGAATCAGTATTCCTTTCTTAATATGAGAAAGTGAAAAATATAAATTTGGTGTATCTGGATAATATAAAAAATTAAATGAAGTATTGTTATTATTTTCTAGTGTGTATTGTTAGATTTTCAGTATATGATTGTAGTAGATCTACACAGAAGGGTAGAGGTTAATTGTTTTGTAAGATTTAAAAATTGCTATATGGATTGTATGATTAGAGCTTAAGATTTGTTATATATACAATATAGATATAGTTAATATAATTTGTGGATTCTGTTATTCAAAATATTCTGAGAAGAGATGGAATAATATACTTTTTTTATTTTTAGAACTGATAGTAACTTTTAATAAATTGATGGGTTTTGTAGAAGTGGGTTTAGGTTTATAATGATGAGTTAGTATTTAAAATACAGTTTGTTTTATAATATAGGATTGAGGTATTGATTTGACTTTTAAGCATTAATAAAGTGGTTCTAATAATAAAGTGGTTCTAATACATCTAATATAGTAGATGAGATTATTATTATTTTGATTCTTTTGATAGAAAAATTAAAATAATGAGATATTTAGTCATTCATAAGTGATTTATATTACGTTGTTTTCTGGTTTGTTATTGCATGCTAAAGTTAAAATAACTTGTATTATTAACAGTTAGATGATTTTCTGTAGAGATTAAGTATATTATCCATCTTATGGATCCATTAAGGCATCAGAATTAGAAAGAAGTATAAAATTGAATTTATATTTTTTAGGAAGTGTGATGATTCACTTAAAAATTTGGTACTGTTATTACAGTAAGGTAATGCCGTTGTTAAGAATTTATTGATATTGTTTAGAAGCTAAATATTTTAATCATAACTAGGTGTGGCGGTGCATAGTATATTTAAAGAGTTTCAGTTTGAAGCTGCACATTATTTACCCAATGTCCCTGCAGGACATAAGTGCGGTCGTTTGCACGGGCATTCTTTTTTAATTCGTTTAGAAGTAACTGGTGAATTAAATATTTATACTGGTTGGGTAATGGATTTTTCCAAGATTCAAAGTGCGTTTCAACCCATTTATGATCAGTTAGATCACTCTTATCTCAATATGATTCCAGGTCTTGCAAATCCAACTAGTGAATTATTAGTTAAATGGATTTGGATGAAAATGAAGGTATTGTTACCAATGTTAAGCGCAGTCTCTGTTCGAGAGACATGTACTTCTGGATGTGTTTATCGTGGTTAAATTTTTATTTCAGATCTTAATAGTTATGCATATAACTTAATCATTACTATGTTTTTAATTAGTAAAGTGTTAGATTTAGTAGATTGTAATGCATGGGGTGCATTAGGTTTTAGATTATGAATGCGACTATACAATTATATACTTAGAATATGATGATCTTCTCTTTAAAGAGAAAAGAGTAGTAAGTTGTTGTCTTATTAGTGACGATATTCAATTTTTTCTGTAATAATTTAGTTTAAACTTTTATAGATATGGCAATCTCTATATGGAATATCTACGAGAGATAAAGAGAGGAGTGTTCTAATTATTTTTCTAAACACAAAAGATAAGAGAATTGGGTTTAAAGTGATTTTCTTAATGTTTTTATCTGGTTTTTGTCATTCTTTTATATTCAGTCAAGATTAAGATATTTATGACTCTGAATTGATAGTCTCCAATTTCGAGTAATACATGTTTTAATACAGAGTTGTATGGCGTTGGTTTTTTGACTAATGGGTTGTAATGAAATAACACGTTGTTTATTATCATTAATCTTTTGAAGATAGGTGTCTAATTCATTTATATCACTTAAGCATCCGACTGGGTGCTTGATTTCGTCTGCTCGTACTAGGGCTTCATAAAGTACTGGATAGTGTCTGTTCATATTGATTTTTGGTGACACTGTAACCCATGTTTTTTTTGTACAAAGAACCAAATGAGTGCCGCTTGTTTCTATTTGACAAGTAAAACCTGCATTTTGTAATGTTTTGGTGAGTGGTATTAGATCATGTAAGCAAGGTTCGCCACCAGTAATCACAATGTGCTTGGCTGTCCATTGATGTCTGTAAATTACATCAAGAAGTATTTCTTTTCTTGCCATGCACCAGTGATTAGTATTTGTTTGTTTTTTAAGAATAAATTCTAGTGATACTTCTCGTTCCGAGAGTTTTTTCCAGCTATATTTAGTATCGCACCATATGCAGTGTATAGGACATCCTTGAAGGCGAATAAATATAGCTGGCCAACCAGAATACAGACCCTCTCCCTGTAAAGTTTGAAACATTGAATTGATTGGGTATGTCATTTTATACTCAATGAGTGATAAATTGGATGAATAATAATCATAGTATGCATTATTAATTTAAGAGTGAAATATAGTATATTTATGTACTATTTAGAAAAATAGTTATGAAATTGATTTTTAGAGACAATCTAATGTAGATTAGATAACTATATTATTATTGATTGATGATTTTTGAGTTTTTTTATACATGATAGTAATAAACAAATTAGATATATAATCTACGTATTATTTTATATGTGCTCTGATCGTATCTTTTGAATATCTATCTGGTATCCTAAACTTTGATATTTTTTATAGCGATTACGTGCTAGCTGTTTCCATGGTTGTTCATTTGGTGCAAAATCTATTATCTCCAAGAATTCAGAAAAAGAATTGATGAGATATGGTAAGAGATTAATAAGCAAGTTGCGTGGACCTGTAAAAACTTGATTTGACCATGTTATTTCTATTGGTGCACCGTAAGATGGGCCCTGTTGAGCTAGGTTATGAGGTACAAACGAATAAGTTGGTTGATTCCAAAGAGCTTGATCTATTTTAACAGCTTCTTTTTCGCTTGGACAAGATATCAGAATGCGTTTTCCTGTGCACCAATTTGTGTGTGCAAGATAATATATAAGTTTATCTTTAATTGTTGTTTCTTGAGATGAGTTTTCAGGTGGTAATAGATAAAAAGTTACATTTGTCATGCTACTGTCTTGTTTGTAAAATCAATAAATTATAATTCCATTGATTATTTATGATGTAATTAGAGTCTAAATGTTCATATTTAATACATAATATAAATTGTATAGATTATTCAAGTGGTCAATGGTGTTAATTTTTAGTGATTTTTATTCTTATAAGTTAGACCGATTTAATAAAAATTGAGATAGAAGAGATACTGGTCTACCCGTGGCTCCAGTATTGTTTTTAGAATCCCAAGCGGTTCCAGCTATATCTAAATGTGCCCAATGGTATTTTTTTGTAAAACGAGCTAAAAAGCAGGCTGCAGTAATTGCTCCGGCTTGTCCCTTTCCAATATTTGCCATATCTGCAAAGTTAGAATCAATTTGTTTGTGATATGCCTTAGTTATTGGTAGGCGCCATACCGGATCATTAGCTTGTCCTGAAGCTTTCAGAAGTTCATTGGCTAATAGATCGTCATTAGATAGTAGGCCGCTCATGTGATCTCCTAGGGCAATAACGCAGGCACCAGTTAGAGTGGCGATATCAATTACTATGTCTGGATGAAAACGCTTAACATAAGTTAATGCTTCGCATAATATTAAACGTCCTTCGGCATCAGTATTAAGAACTTCAACTGTGTGACCGGACATAGTAGTAAGTATATCCCCTGGGCGGTAGGCCGAGCTTCCGGGCATGTTTTCGCAACTAGCTAAAATTCCAATCACATTAAGAGGGATTTGAAGATCAGCTAATATATTCATTACAGCATATACAGATGCTGCTCCGCACATGTCATATTTCATGTGATGCATATTCTTTTCTGGTTTTAGGGAGATACCACCACTATCGAAGGTTACTCCTTTTCCAACTAGAACTATTGGGTTAGTTGTTTTATCTGGATGTCCTTTATACTCAATGATTGACATAAGAGATTTATTTTTTGAACCAGATCCTACTGCAATATAGGCATTCATACCTAATGCATTCATTTCTTTTTCATCCACAGTATAGGTGTTTATGTGGTGTCTGTAGGTTTCAGCCAAGTGATTAGTAAGAGAGGTAAGGTACGAAGAATTACAGATGTTAGGTGGCATATTACCTAGATCTTTAGCAATTTTAATCCCTTTTGCAATTGCTAGACCATGTTGCATAGCCTGCATTCCAGTAGTTAGTTCACGCTTGTTAGAGACATTAAAGGTAATTTTTTGGAGTACACATTTTGTTTTAGTCGTATGATTTTTAAATTGATTAAAGTCATACAATGCTTCATGAATAGCTTCTATTGCTTGGCGAATCGACCAGTAAACTTTATCTTCTGACATATCTGGTTCTAGAAGAAATAGAGCTGCTTCAATTGATGCAGTGTCATTTAACTTGCTAATTATTGCATAAATTATTTTTCTATACGTCTCTATATCATCTATCTCATGTTTTTTTCCGCAGCCAATCAGTAAAATGCGTTTAGAAAGAACATTTGGTATGTTATACAAGAGTAGACTTTGTCCAATCTTTCCTTCTATTGCGCCATCGCTCAATAGGGAAGTAAGATAACCATTGCTAATTGTATCTAGTTCTTCAGCTTTTGATGAAAGTTTTTGCGATTCAAATACGGCTACAACGATGGAGGAGGTATTGTGTTGTTTTGCAACTGTGCTGATTTTTACATTAAATTCCATATATTCTCCTAAATATATCTTGTGGTTTCAGTATTGTCTATAGCTTTAGTATATAGAAAGGATAGTCTTGAAGAATTTTAAGATTTGATCTTAATAAGTATTCTATTTAATATATAAATATTGTATTAATATATAAATATTGTAATAAATATTTTTTAACTAAATATGTCAATCTATAATTTTTTTAAGCTTAGATTACTTCTGTGTAGAATATATACTACACTTTTTATTATTTATATTGAGATATTTTATTTTTTGGATTTTTAAGTTTTGTTCGTTAAGAACAAATGTGTATCTAACATTTTTTAAGACCAGCAGCTTCACGTAGTTCAGATGCTTTTTCAGTTTTTTCCCATGGAAAGTGTTCACGACCAAAATGACCATACGAAGCTGTTTCGCGATAGATTGGGTGAAGTAGGTCTAGCATTTCGATTACACCATAAGGTCTAAGATCAAAGAACTTTCGTATCAGAAAGATTAATAGTTCGGTTTTAATTTTACCAGTTCCAAATGTTTCTACCATAATGGAAGTAGGTTCTGCGATACCGATAGCATAAGAAATCTGTAGTTCGCATCGCTCTGCTAGACCTGCGGCAACAATGTTTTTTGCTACATAACGTGCCGCATATGCAGCAGATCGATCCACTTTTGATGGGTCTTTTCCTGAGAAAGCACCACCACCATGGCGAGCCATACCTCCATAAGTATCAACGATAATTTTACGTCCAGTTAACCCACAGTCTCCCATGGGTCCTCCAATCACGAAACGGCCTGTTGGGTTAATATGGTATTTAATATGATTATTTGTCCAACTAGATGGTAGGACGGGTTTAATAATTTCTTCTATGATTGCTTCTTTAAGTTCTTTTTGTGAAATATTGTCTTCATGTTGAGTCGAAAAAACAACTGTATCAATACCAATAATTTTATTATTTTCATATTGAAAAGTAATTTGGCTTTTTGCATCTGGACGCAACCATGGTAATCGACCGCTTTTACGTATTTCAGATTGTTGTTTGACAAGTCGATGAGCATAGGTAATAGGTGCTGGCATTAATACGTCTGTTTCATTGGTAGCGTATCCAAACATCAGACCTTGATCGCCTGCTCCTTGTTCTTTTGGATTTGGACGAGTAATACCTTGGTTAATATCTGATGACTGTTTACCAATAGCATTCAGCACTGCACAGGAATTGGCATCAAATCCCATGTCGGAATGTATATATCCTATATCTCGTATGCTTTGTCTGGTAATTTCTTCGATATCTACCCATGCTTTAGTGGATATTTCACCTCCAACCATAACCATTCCAGTTTTTACATAAGTTTCACAAGCAACTCTGGCTTGTGGGTCTTGATCTAAAATAGCATCGAGTATTGCATCTGAAATTTGATCAGCAATTTTGTCAGGATGTCCTTCTGATACAGACTCGGATGTAAAAAAGTGTTTTGCCATCTTGTTGTTACCCTGAGCGTTACAGTATTTCATTAAGCATATTTTTATGGGTGTATAGCTTATATTCTCGATTATTAAGTATTGTACAATGTTCTAAAATGAGTCATCTTATATTAAGAGGTATGTAAGAGCTTGACACTAACTAAAAATATACAAAACATATGTGGTAGCAAATGTTATTTACTATTTTATAACACTATAATTACATAATTTTTTTATATTTAGATTTTTCTATCTAGCAATATATTTTAAGTTTACTTTGAGGTGTATTTTTGATCCAATCATAATACATAATATAAATGGTTGTATGTAGAGAACCAAAGAGATTGGTTGCATTTAATTCTAAAAGATATTTTCAATTTTTTTGAGGTAATTATAATCCACATCTTACTATATATTATAAGATATAATTTATCACATCTTTAATCACCTTGATATAGGGAGAGTGGTCAGATAATGAAAGATCGAGAAGAATATAATGGATATGATTTCAATAATTAATTTATAAGTCTTTGATATATATTGACTTATCTTGAAGTCATTGTAATGACATTATATTTTTGTATGTATTTTGGTTCAGTTTGTATAAAAAAGAATATATCTATTGAAAAATTTATTATTATGGTTAATGAATCTATGTAACAGCTTTGAGATTCATTTAGAAAAAAGATGAATGTGATTCAAAATAGTAAGTTTTGGGCCAAGTGACATGATTTGTATTATGATATGTCTACTTTATCAATCATTTTTTATAACATTCACGAAGAAAATTGTAGAGTCATCAGAATTATTTAAAAAATTAATATTTGATATTTCTCAGGTAGTTAAATCGATAGAATCGGTATTATTTTTTGTAATATTTTATAGGTTTTTTAATTTTTTAAACTGTCATACCATAATTAATGAGTAATTGGTAAGAGATGTTGACTTAATTTTATCATATATAATATATCATAATTAATTGAGCAGTAAGTATTTAAAGGATTAAGTTTGATAGATATTTATTCTTTTAATGTACAGTTTCACACTAATTAAAAGATTTAAAAAAATAATAGAATAATTAATCTATATTAATAAATATATTATTAATAAATATATTAATTTATATTGATAGATCTAGTGTTTAAAGTAGACAATGATTCTACTTTGATTTTCTAATGATAATATAATAATTATCTCTTATTTTTATATTTTAATACAAATATCTTAGGAGTTGGGTAAGCTTGAAAGAGTTTTAACAAAGAAAACCCTGAGAAGATAGAGATTAAGCAAGGATCGTAGAAGATATGTTAATTAGGCTACTCTGCATACCAGTTCATTGTTAGTTAAATTCTGTTCATATTATATTAATAATAAATATTATATTTAGTTATATAGGGTCTGATATTTTTAAGAGTAGGTTTATCGCTATTAGGTGAAATTATCACTATTGTGGTTTTTGAGGTTTTATAGTCTTAATTTTTTAAATTTTCAGAATTTTGTAATGAGAGTTTTTTATGATAAATTTAGAAGATGATTTAATATTTTTATTATTTATATAGTAGGTAAGGATGATTAAATTGACTAAGTTATGTAATATTTTAAAGTTGATGCTGATGATATCAAGTGATTTATGTGATATTCATTTTTTATTAGTGGTATGTAGATGTATTGAATTTAAATTATAGAGAAATATTTCTTACTATAATTGGTAAATTATAAGAGTCATCATAGTTATTTTATATTTTATGAAGACTTCTGAAGGAAATAGCGTTTTATGAAAAATCTTAAAATGAAAATCATTCAAATGATAATTGATATTTTTAATGTACGAATAAGTCAATTATGTTTGATTTTAGTTTTTTTTGGTACCTCTGTTTCGGTTTGTGCGCAAATAGATGAGATAGAATTTGTAGATAAAAAAATGATCTCAAAGTCAATAAGTGAACTAGATGCTGCACAGATCTATGCCATTTCTTTTGATGGTTCCGTAATGGGGGGGGATACGCCACCTAATTCTGATTTTAAAAAAGCAGTAGTGTGGACGGGAGACCATTGGGCCAATCAAATTATTTTAGGTGATTTGGGTTATCATTATTCAACTGGTGCTGGAGTTTCAGCTAGCTCCAAGGACGGAAAAATACTTGCGGGTTATGCTGCGGATAAGACAGGTGGTCGTCATGGAGTGATTTGGTATGGCGATCATTGGCGAAGTGTATATGATGTAGAAAAGGTGAGTACAGGTAAAAGGATTGTTTCTGAAGTATCTGCTTTGTCTGCCGATGGTACAGTGGCAGGAGGGCACTCTAGTTTTAGATCTGGTTATATTTATGCGACTATCTGGTCTGGCGATCATTGGTCTACCGCTATAGACTTAGATAAAAATGTGTCTCTTTCTCAAGGATCTAAAGTGTCCGCGTTATCCTATGATGGTAAAGTGGCGGGAGGATATCGTTTGCTATCGGCCAAATTGATAAACGCGACTATTTGGTTTGGTGATAATTGGTCTATGAGTAAATTACTAGCTAAACCTCAAGGTGATAAATTGCTTCCTTCTGAGGTTTTTTCTTTATCATCTGATGGAAAAATCGTAGCTGGTTATGTTACTAAACCTGATGGTAACAAGCGTGCATCTATTTGGTCTGGTGAGAACTGGGCAACTGAAACAGATTTAGGTACTTTTAAAAGTGATAATACTGGATCATCTGAAGTATATTCATTATCATCTGATGGAAAAATAGCAGCTGGTTATGCTACTGCAACTAATGGTAAGAAACATGCAGCTATCTGGTCTGGCGAGAAATGGGATAATAAGATTGATTTAGGCACACTGTGCAAGGATGATTCTGGAACTTCTGAAGTTTCATTACTATCTCCTGATGGAAAGATAGCTGTAGGTGACTCGATTGATGATGATAATAAGAGTCATTCATTTATACTTAGAATCCCTCGTTTTGCGTTAGATAAATCGCCATCGAGTTCGTCACCTATTAAACCAGCTTTAAATAGTGTATCAGATCATACTACTACGGCTGCATTAATTGATCTTATGAATACGCGTGATAGCGTGAATCAGGTAGTGAGAGACGCGTTTGTATTAATGACATTACAAAAACAAAGTTTAGCTAAGTTGCAGAAAGGGTGTGTAGTTTCTGATAAGAATTGGTGTTGGTTAATTAATTCAGATAAGTCTAATTTAATATCTAAGGATATGGCTCCGCTAGTTAATTTAGGATACGGTATAACCGATATGTTATCTTTGGGGGGTGTTATTACGAATTTTTTCCCTCATGTTCCACATAATAGTCATAAAATTAATGGGAATAATTTTGGGGTTGGGTTTTATGCTGATATGCATTCTCCATTAGGTTTTGGAGAACATTATTTTCGTCCTGCTGTTTCATTCATAGAGAATGGGATAGGGATTAGTCGTTCTGCTTTGTCTCACACTGAACAAGGAAAGGGCAATAGTAAATTAAATGGGTTTAGTTCGTCTATGGAATGGGGGAATGGTCAATCGATTTTTAATAAAAATATTGCATTTTTTTGGCACTTAGGTTTACGGTATGACTACTTATCTCGCTCTTCTTATCAAGAAGATAAGAAATTAAGTTTTCCTGTGAAGTACCATAAGATTAATTATGAAAATTGTAGATCCGATGTAGGGATGGATCTTCGGATTCTAGTTTCACCATCTTTAACATGGATATCTGGTATTAAAATTGAGAATATTATCAAAGATAGTGATTTGATCTCTGATTCTATGGTGAATGCGATAGGTGCGTTACAAAGTCAAATGGATATTAAGAAGACACAGTATATATTAAAGACTGGAGTTAGATATATTTTCAATAAAAATGGTTCTATATCATTTCTTACTTCGCTTAATCAAAAAAAATTAGGTAATGAAACCTTGAAGATTACTTTAGGTCTTACTAGTAAGTTTTAACATTAGAAAATATACTATCTTTGATATCAATCTTTAATTAATTAGTTAGATTAATAGTTTGTAATATATTGCATTCTAATTACAATGAGAGGTTTTTCATTGATCTACGTTGTGTAATTATATATAAAACTATTTTTATATATCTTTAACATACATCTATGCAAGATTGAAAGAAGAGGAATAAATTATAGATATGTTTAGTATTTTTTTATTCCATGTATCTATATAAAAAAGTCTAATATAATTATGATTTTTTTTGATATTAGATGTCAATTTTTTTATGGACTTTTCTATAGATTAGTAATGATATAGTTAATTGACTATTAAAACCAAGAGAAACTATATCCTTTTTTGGATAAAAGTAAGGCGCCCCGTTCTCTTATAAAGGAACGGGTCTGGGGTTTTTCTCTAAGAAGATTCAAAAAATTCAAGGAATGCATGCTGACTAAAGAGGAAAAGGATTGTATAAATATTGATATATTAGATTGCAATATATAATAATTCTCTTATCTAGGAAGATATTATTAGTAATATACTATAATGGAAATTTTAAGATTTATTATTAGGTTATTTAGGATTATTAAAATTCTAATTAATAATAATTTAAAAGAAGAAGTTGTGGATCGTTATAATCCAAAAAAATTTTTTGGTGCAACTTTTTTCTGAATCAAAGATCAATACAATTTTTATTGTATTAAATATTATTTCATTAATATGAGCGGATATTAGTTAATTTTTATATATAATATATATTGATTATGTTTATATTTAAGAGATAAATTAACTACAATAAGATTAAAGGAGAAAGAGATGTATGTAGCTATTTAAATACTATTTAGATGGATAGCTTATACTTTTAGTTTTTCTCTTTTCAAGAATTTGATATAAAATATTTAGTTTTTTTATTTCTGAGAGTTAAGGCGTCTACCGTTAGTTATGTTTGAATTATTACATCTTTTTCCTGCTCCAAGCGCCGAGGTGATTCTGAATAAGCCGGCACAGCTTTTGCTTCCATTTCATCTACCCAATGATAGTACTTTTTCTAGTTTTTGGGTAGGAGAAAATAGTTTACTATTAAATGCATTAAGGAGTTCTTTAACACAGAGTAATAGTAGTTATATTTACTTCTGGTCTAGTCAAAGAGGAGGGCGAAGTCATCTATTACATGCTTCTTGTTCAGAGTCTTCCGAATACGGAGAGACAGCAGGCTATGTACCTTTAGATAAGAGGGCTTGGTTTATTCCAGAAGTTTTAGATGGTATGGAGCATTTATTTTTAGTGTGTATTGATAATATTGAGTGTATTGCTGGTGATGAGGAATGGGAAATGGCGGTCTTTAATTTGTATAATCGTATTTTAGAAACAGGAAAAACACGATTATTTATTGCTGGAGATTGTCCGCCTCGTCAGTTAAATCTTAAATTAGCAGATTTAGCTTCTCGTTTAGATTGGGGTCAGATTTATAAGTTGCAGTCTTTATCAGATGAGGATAAATTGCAGGCATTAAAAGCACGTGCTCAGCTGCGCGGTTTTGAATTGCCGGAAGATGTGGGTCGTTTTTTGTTAAAACGACTGGATCGTGAAATCGGCACGCTTCTTATCATGCTGAATGAATTGGATCAAGCATCAATCAGTGCTAAGAGAAAACTCACTATTCCTTTTGTTAAAGGAACTTTAGCCCTTTAAGTGTTAGTAGTTCTGGATTTTATATCTTACTTTATAAGCTAATTATCGTATAATATTGAAGATTGGTATTGATGGTAGATGGTAATTTTTAGATATTAATGTATATATTATAGTATAATTACTGTTTTTTAGAAGCAATTAAATTATAATGATTAGGTTTATCTATTATGGATTATTTACAGGAGACATAGGATCTAGATTTGATATTAGAAAGATGAAAGTTTTTAGTTGATTCATGATTTGATACTTATTTGATAATAATTCTTTTTTAAAGAGAAGGTAATGTATTAGTAGTGTTATATATTTTTAATAGTATACTATGAGTAGCTTATAGATTGTTAGTGTTGATACATCCAGGTATATACTGATATTGATTATAGTTTAAAACTTGTTAGTTTATTTAGCAGATCAATTATTAGCGGGATCTAATAGTTTCTACTGGATTATTATTTTTTGTTATCAATATAAAACTTAGTATTTAATAGAAGAAGCGTTAATCCAATTGATTCTGAGAAAACATCTCATCAAGTATGTATAAATTAATATAAAAGATTAAGTTGACGTAGTGATGCTAGAAGAGCATCCGTATAAGGATATTGAAGCTGATTAGCAGGTCTCTGGTGTTAGTATAACTCGGAATTTTCCAATCTAATAGAGACTATTGTTATGATATGAAATTAACTTAGTGTATAATTGTGTTTGAGATTGTGAGTCATAGTAAAAATTAAGATTATATACTAGATCATCATAATCGAGAGGAAGTATTGTATTTAATTTTTATTTAGTCAGATAGAATACAGAAGTAAGGATTATGTGCATATATTTTTTATTTGATTTATAATTAACTGAAGTTTATTTTTAAGAGGTATTCTTATTTGGGTCAGTATGTTTTTGTTACTGGAACGGATACAAATGTTGGAAAAACTTTAGCATCTTGTGCGCTTCTACAATCTGCAGTTCGCAATGGATATCGTTCGGTTGGATATAAACCAGTTTCTTCTGGTTGTGTACTAACACCGCATGGTGCTAGGAGCAAAGATGCACTAGCGTTAATCGCTAATAGTAATGTTTCACTTAATTATAACCAAGTGAATCCATTTGCTTTATCCTCTCCTACCTCACCTAGTATTGCATGTCATATAGAAAGACAAAATATTGATATAAACCTGTTATCTAAAGGATTAACAGATCTAGGGATTATTTCAGATTTAGTGGTAGTAGAAGGAGTAGGAGGATGGCTAACCCCTCTAGGAGAAGAATTAGATTTTTCTGATTGGGTAAGATATGAGCGATTGCCGGTTATTTTAGTTTCGGGCATCAAGCTTGGTGTTATTAATCATTCACTCTTAACAGCTGCAGTTATTCATCAAGCAGGTTTGCGGTTAGTGGGGTGGATTGCTAATCATCCTCTGCCATCTGTTCAGTTTGCATCAGAGTACATAATAGATTTAACAAATCGATTAGATGTTCCATTGTTAGGAGTGATTCCATACTTAAGAAGATCTGAGGAGAGAGAACTTGGTCACTATTTAAACTTTTCTTTATTAAGAAGAATTATCTTAGCTAGATGATTTTATGATGAGTGGATAAAATATATATTTTTTTAAATAACTTACTTATATCCTATAAGGTTTATAATTTATTCGTAAGAAAGGATTGATATATATTATATATATGTTTTTTAACAGATTATTTCTAATAAGGTTTCTCTTTAAATGTTATTTTATCTTAAAATATTCATATTTATATCTATGTTAGAGTGATTATATTATATATTTATAAAATAAAAACGTGATGAATAAATACAATAAAGAATGATAATAAAGAATTTTATATATTATATAATTGTATGTTATGATATAAAATAAGCTATTAATTTTTTATTATGATATAAATTAAAGTGTTTGAATAGGAAATAATATTATCATTAATATGATATATGATAAAATGAATAATGTCATATTTATTTTTATGAATATCACCTTAAACACTGCAATAGTTTAATTTATTTTTTTGATTGTATAATCTCATATTACTGAGATAGTAGAGACCTGTATTTTAGATTATCTATATCGTATCAGTTGATTTATTTTTTAAAAAATTGGACATTATTTTATAAAAATTTTGCGTATACTTGATAGGATATTTAATAAAGGGACAACTATCTGTTTAATGTTTTTATTATTGTTAGCTTTTATATTTCGGGTAAAGGATGAAATTCTTATAAAACCGATGCGTAAGAAGTTCTTATGGATTTCATGTATTTTATTTTTCGGTATTTTTTATTGATTTTTGTTTAAAAATTTTAGTTTAATTACTAGTTTCTAGAGAAAATAAATTTTATTATCTTCATATTGTATTTTTTTTCATTTATTTTTGAATAGACCAAAAAAGAATGATTACAATCATTCTTTTTTGGTCTATTCAGTGTTTTTTGGTTGGTCTATTCAGTTGACATAGAATTATACATACCTGTATTGGATTTTATCGTGTGATGTATTTTCTTTTTCTTTAAGATACGGTATATGTATTGTATTTCAGATATCTATAACAGTGATCTACTATAGAATATTTTAGGACAAGAGAACAGATTATAATTAATTAATATATATTATTATCTTTACAATAAGATATTATCGTATATTTTTATTAATTATATTGATAATATTATTTTTATTTATAATCATAAATATGATTAATAGATAATTGAAAGATATATATGATCAAAATTAATAGTTTTATTATTCAAATAAATTTTATTCTGTTATTATAAATCTATATAATTCAAGACAGGAATAAGTATATATTGATTTATAGTAATTAATGTATATATAAAACTATTGTTAAGTTTGTTATAGTGGCAATATATATAATAAAATTACAAAACATATTTAATATTATTAATATTATTTATTTGTTATATTTTAATTAAAATATATAGAATAATTATTTATTATTTTAGTAACTATTTTATCAATTTTTATTCTTTATTATTCAATTGTATTTCAATAAAATATTATTATGGTATAATATATGGAATATATTTTTAAAATAATAACAATATGAAATAAGTATTGTCGTCATTTTACATAATTAAAGACAGAAGTATAAAATATTTATATATATGCATATGAAATTGAAGGAGAGATGGTCAAGTAAATGTGATTATTTTATTACAATAGTATACTTGTTTCGTCCTTCTCTATAAATGATTAGTAGATATTTATAGTTATATATTATAAATAGAATATAAAAGTTAATTATTAATATGATAAATAATATTTATTATAAATAAAAGGAATGTTAGATACTAATATATTATTATTGATAATATATAGAAAAAAGTTTTTAAAATGACTGGTAATATAGTTTAGTAACGAGAGGATTTTTATGAGTGTATTATTTTTTATGTAAAAATTGATCAATTATGAATGGTTTTATTTTTATTTTAGACTATATTAAAATAATTAATTTATAAATAATATTTATTTAATTTATTAAATTAAACATAATCATTATTCATAATATAAATGTCTCATATATATTTATTTTTTAATAAAAAATTTTTTAATATTATATACTATCTGATCTGAGATTTTTAAGGTCCTATATTTTATTCAAGATAATTTTAAAATCTATTATCAGAGTATCTATATATTTTCTAGGTTGTTATTACAGTTTTCTTTGTTTATCTCTATATTAGAATTAGTTGTTGATCAGAAGATCAATGAGTAATTTTTTATTATGATTCATGGTAAGAGATAGAGAATCATATAGTTTTACCATCAAGATAAATAAAAGCATATTCCTTATATTATGTAAGGAAACAGATAATTTTTTAGTTACATCTTTTATTGATTATATATTCAGGGTATGTAATATTTTATTTATATAATAATTATTAATTATTCTTATACTGATATTTCAATTAATATTAACGGTTAAGAATCTAGTTTATTAGGTGCCCGAGTTGGTCTTGCGTTGATCCACCATCCAATTAACCATGTTATCCATCCAGACATGATGAGTCCAATGGAAAGCGTTGTCCACTCTGAAGATAAGAAAAGTAAAATGATATTACTAAGAAGTAGTATAGGGCTAAGACTAAACCAACAATATGATTTTTTTTGTTTATTTTGTTCATAATATAGATTTGATGCTAGTTCATCTATACGATTGTGTATATTTTTATTTTGTTTAAGGTTTTCATAAAAAAGATCTGGTAATTCAGGTAGTTTTGATGCCCATGTTGGAATTTTATTTTTTAAATCTTGTAGTATTGCAAGGATACCTATTTGATTTTGAATCCAGTCCTCCAGAAATGGTTTAGCCGTCTTCCATAAATCTAGGTTGGGATCGAGTTGTCTACCAATCCCCTCTACATACAGCAATGTTTTCTGTAAAAGAACTAATTGTGGTTGGATTTCCATGTGAAAAGATCGTGTTATATTAAACAAACTAATTAGTAGTTGTGCAAAAGAAATTTCTATTAAAGGTTTTTTAAAAATAGGTTCACATATACTTCGAATAGCAAATTCAAAATCTTCTATATCAGTGCCTGGTGGCACCCATCCTGAGTCTATGTGTAGCGTTGCTACTTTACGATAATCACGATTCAAAAAAGCTAGAAAATTTTCTGCCAAGTAGCGTTTGTCTTCTTTTTGTAAAGTACCGACAATTCCGTAATCAATTCCAATGTATTGAGGATTATCTGGATGTGTATAGTTTACAAAAATATTACCTGGATGCATATCTGCATGGAAAAAACTATCGCGAAATACTTGAGTAAAGAAGATATGAACACCTCGCTCAGCTAAAAGATTTAAATTAACACCATATTGAATTAACATAACAATATTAGAAATTGGAATGCCATAAACACGCTCCATCACAAGAATGTTTTTAGTGCATAGTTCTGGATATATTTTTGGTACATATAATACTTGGCTATGATTAAAATTACGACGCATGCGCATAGCATTGTCCGCTTCACGTAATAAGTTTAATTCATTAAGAAGGGTTTTTTCATAGTTATGCACTACTTCTACTAGACGAAGTGAACGAAAAGAAGGTATAAAGTGTGGAATCCATAATGCAAGTCGATAGATAAGTTTTAAATCAGCCTTAATAAGGGGTAGAATTTCAGGTCGAATGATTTTTATAATTACTTCACAACCGTTATTTTTCAGTGTAGCGGTATGCACTTGAGCGATAGAGGCGGAAGCTAATGGGGTGATATTGAAGTTATTAAACTGAGTATGAATAGGCGCATTTAAGGCACATTCAATTAAGTGTCGCGCTTTGAGACCATCAAATGGGGTTACGCTATCTTGCAAGAGCATCAGTTCTTCAGAAATATGGGTGGGCAATAGATCGTGACGCGTAGATAGCATTTGACCAAATTTAATCCATATGGGGCCTAATTGTTCTAAAGCTAAACGTAATCGTACACCTTGAGGTTGGCTTAAGTATTGATTGGGTATCCAAAATAGACATCTTCGATACAATCTTAATACTCGAGAAGCAAATTCTAAAGGGATGAGATCATCTAGATTATAATGAAAACAAATACGAATAATTAGACAGATACGGCGGAACTCACCGTAGGTCATTTCTCCTCCAAAAGCGCTGTTCTTTTGTGTAGAGCATCTAATGAATATATGAGCGCATTCATTTCTTTTATAAACCAAACGAACTCTAATGGGTTAGGAATTAGCTTCCATTCTTCCATGAGGATTTCAAATAAATATCTTTTTTTATATTCTATAGTATGCCAGATCTCATGGGATAGTTGATTATTAAGGTGGTGAATAATTTTTTTAGTAAGGTTGTAGAACAATAGGATTATGTATTTTTTTTGATTTTTTGGTATAGAATACATTAAAGAACAAATATTCTGGATGACTTCTATATCACCTTCTATTTCGAGATTTCCGTCCTGAATTAGTCTGATGAGATTTTTATAATTGTGTATTTTTAGAAAAACTGTGTAGTGGATTGTTATCTTACAGTTTGTTATGTCAGTCCAGTCGGTAAATATAAATATTTCTTTTTCATTAAATAGCAAAGTAATTGGTGGTATTCTTTCAAAGAGATCTATAGATATAGTCTTATTTTTAAGACTTTTTTGAATAGCTTGGGGAGCCTTCTGATAATGCAGGATTATAGTTAAAAATTTTTCCAGTATGACTATATATAGTGTAGATAGTCTCATGTTTATCCTTTTTAGAATTTAAAACCGCAATGTAGTGCTACAATGCCTCCTGTTAGGTTTTTATATGTAGTATCCTGAAAACCAATATCAATCATCATTTGTTTAAGTGTTTCTTGATTAGGGTGCATCTGAATAGATTCTGCTAGGTAACGATAACTATGATAATCTTGTGCTACTATTTTTCCAATGCAAGGAAGGATGTGTAAATTGTATAGATTATATAATCTATGTAGTTTTGTGCATTTTGGGTGAGAAAACTCTAGCACTAACAGGCGTCCCCCTTTTTTAAGGGTTCGCAACATTGATCGTAGCGCTGTATCTATTTCAGTTATATTTCGCAAGCCAAATGCGATAGCGATGCAGTCAAAAAAATTGTCTGGAAATGGTAAGGCCTCCGCGTTAGTTTGTACATAATATATTTTACTAATCAGGCCTTTGTTACGTAATTTATCGCGTCCTATTTTTAACATTGAACTATTAAGATCTGCTAACACAACTAAGCCTGTTTTTCCGACTAAGTAATAAAATTGTTCTGTTAGGTCACCTGTTCCCCCTGCTAAATCAAGTACGCGTTGACCTGGTTGTACATTACTATATTTGATAGCCAAGCGCTTCCATATTCGATGTATACCTAGTGACATTAGATCGTTCATGAAATCATATTTAGACGCAACAGAATGAAATACATTAGTGACTAAATGAGTTTTTTCTTCCTTCATGACGGAGCGAAAACCAAAGTAAGTACTCTGTTTAGATGTATTATTCTGTTTCATATGCGCCCCAAGTATTGAAATTTATTCTAAGTGCATGGTTATGGATATAGATCTCTAATTCTTGATGATGGTTATAGAAATTATTGAAGTTTAAAATGTATTTAGAGAATGTATTGTTTAGATTATTTTTAAAGGTTTTCTAGTATAACATATCGTAAGCGATTGCGTGTACGCCTACAGTATTAAGAAACGTTTTAATTTTTTATCAAGTGAATACAGTTTTGAATTAATTGAGAGTTTTATCATTTTCTGTATTACATTTTTTAGATAAGTATATCATTTGATAGCACATATTTAGAGCATAGGATATATAATAATATAGTTCTTTCTAGACGAAAGTTAAATATATATTTGATTTAATTATTTTTAAGTAGAACGCTCTAATTCAGAGATTATTTAAGGAGATAATAATGTGTTATGGTATGTGTTATCCGGTATAAAAAGATAGGTGTTCTGAATTCAGCATGAAGACAAAATACTGAGAGTTAAAATTATTTTTAATAAGATTAATTGAGTTATTCATTACCAATTTTGTTAATTATACCTCTTTTGATTATAGACAGATAGATGAATTTAAGTATGAGATATTTAATTTTTTATTTTATTTTTTTAATTTATGCAGAGCTCTTTGTAGAAGAGAATATCTATTTATTTTTTGTATAAACATTAGTTGTTTAAAAAAATTAACTGTCTTGATTCTTCTTAATTACTATAATTTTTTATTTTGTGAGATTGTTAAGTAATCACTCAACGTATGATGAGAAGACTTGGTTGATTGTTCATATAAAAGGATTTTGTATAGTGTGCATGATTAAGTTCTTTTTAGAGAACTGCAGTAGATGAGATTCCTATATATATTGTATAATATAGAATAAGTTCTGATAAATATGTTTGATATTTTCTGATGTCAGAAGAAATTATATTTATAATATGGATAACGGTGTATGAATATATCCCATAGAGGATAGGTAATCCTCTTTACATCATCTATTTGTATCTAGTTAAAAATATTTATAATTGCTCCATTTTCTCTTTCATAAAGATATTAAAATGAGATACTTTCATTTATTTAAAGTATTTTAATATATTTATCTGTATAAAGATAAATATCGTGATATAATCATATTATTTTTATTAAAATAATATATCTAAGCTTTATTAGATTTTTGACAATATATTATTGGGTTACCTACGTTAGTTAGTCGATATGTTTATTCTTAAGTAAATATATGGTATGTTGATTACTTTTTTTATTAGATTAATAGATAGTAGAAAGGTTTTTTATATTTAGATAATTAAGCGTGAGATCAGAATGAATTGTATATAATTAATTCATTTACAGTTAGAATTAAATAATAATATTTATATATTATATTATATATTTTACCATACTAGGAATGTCTTATGATATATATTCATATTAATTAAGATCACTAACATTAGTGTGGTTTATGGTTTTATTTATCTTTTATAAGTAATGATTTTTCTATTATTTTTTTATGGATTGGTCGCTTTATTTCAACACCCATTTGACGAAAAGATTCAGCTTGGGCAATTAAGTTTCCACGTCCTTCTGATAACTTTTTCATAGCTTGCTGATAGCAATGTTCTGCTTTACATAGATTATCCCCAATGCTGCACATGTCGTCTACAAATAAGCGTATTTTATCATACATACGTGCAGCGCGATCAGAAATATGTTGGGCATAACGATTTTGGTTTTCATGATGCCACAGATTGTTGATAGTGCGTAATGCAACTAGAAGAGTGGTTGGGCTTACTAGCATAATATTTTGATTTAACGCTTCAGTAATGAGCTCGGGTTTTCTATTAATCGCAAGTAGAAAAGCTGGTTCTATTGGAATGAACATTAAGATATAATCTAGAGAGCGTATGCCTGGTAGTGATTGGTAATCTTTATTATGCAGGTGTTTTAAATGTCCACGAATCGCAATAATATGTTCTTTAATAGCTTTTTCTTGTTGGATGGGATCAATTGAATTGAAATAACGTTCATAGGCCACTAACGTCATTTTTGCATCGATTATTATATCTCTTTCATGAGGCATGTGAACAATAATATCTGGTTGCAAGTGTCCATTGTCCTCTGTTTGAATTTTGATTTGAGTTTCATATTCATAACCTTCTCGTAAACCAGCGGCATCTAAAATATTACTGAGAACTATTTCTCCCCAGTTTCCTTGGGTTTTGTTGTCTCCTTTTAATGCTCGAGTTAAATTGAGCGTTTCTTCAGTTATTTGTGCATTAAGTTTTTGAAGATTGTGAATCTCATAAGTTAAGGTATGGCGTTCTCGCGATTCTTGGCTTAACCCTTCTTGTACTTGACGTCGAAATCCTTCGAGTTGTTCGCGTAGTGGTGTTATTAAACTTTGTAGGTTGTTTCTATTTTGTTCATCAATACGATGTCCGGTATTTTCAAAAATACGATTTGCTAGATTTTCAAATTGCATATTGAAATGTTGTTCATTGCGTGCTAAGAGTTTATTTTTTTCTTCATTGAAGGTTCTTGTTTCTTCTAGACGGGCTGTAATTTCACGTAGTTCGGCTTTTTGGGCGTTATTAATTTCTATTTGACAATCTTTTTCATGTCTTAGTTTTTCATTTTCATTTTTCCAGTGCTCAATATTATCTATTGTTTCTCTAGTAGTTTCTAAATAATTATACAGTACGTCATATTCTTGTTCTTTTTTTTGTTGAAGAATTATGTGTTTCTCTATCTGCTCTTGTAATTGATTCAGTTCGTGATTTTTACATTGAATCTTTTCGTTATAAAGAAGTTTTTCCTTTTTTATTTTGGATAGACGGAATTTATAATGGATAGAGGTCCAGATCCAACCTATTATGGTTGCCGATAAAATATATATAAAATCATATTTAGTTATATTGTTCATTTTTGAGTATATTTTATTAGTATCTAATATTTTTTAAATTTTTTTTAGATTTTAATTGAAGAACATGACTTAATATAGTCTGATTTTGCGTGTAGACATGACGTTGAGAACGCATGTATGATCTATATAAATTCTAGTTAATTACTTATGTAAATTTAGATTTAATATTTTTATCGCGCACAATATCATGTTGTATATAATTTTATGTAATCTTTTTACTAAGATTAAGTTTTATGTATATTTGATCATTTTTTTTGGTGGGTGAGTCTTTATATGACGTTAATGGAGAGTGATATGTATAATTTTTTTATTATTATTCTTAATAATCAAATTAGGAGTACTGGAAATTTTTAAAATATTAATATATTTAGTATTTTTTATAGTGAGAAAAAAGTGATATTAGGTTTAGTATATTACTGGATCTATTGTATTGTCTTATGCCAAGAAAGGTTAGTAGAATATGATTCTATCGAAAGATAACATTCAATTCAGATTGTTATAGAAAACTATAATTACGTAATATATCTTGAATTTTAATTATTTGATCTTTTGTATGTATTTTAAGTGTCTATTTATTTTTATCTGATATGCCTTTATATGCGATATTTTATTAGTGTAGGTTTTCAAAGGTATTTATATAACGAGATAGTTACAGCATTTTTATTTGTATTAAGATTAAAGAAAGCTTAATATTAATAATATATAAATAATTTTAAATTATACAACCATACATTGGTTGTCAATATTTATATATTTTATACGGCTCATTTTATTCCATATCTAATTTGGAATTTTAAAACGCTTATTAAATCGATCGATTCTACCACCTTTGGCTGCATCACGTTGTTTACCAGTATAGAATGGATGGCATTGACTGCATACGTCAAGGTTTAAATCATGACCTAAAGTAGAGCGTGTTTGAATTATATTACCGCAAGAGCATTTGGCGGTAATTTCAGTGTAATTGGGGTGTATATCTTTTTTCATAAATAAAATCTCTATCTCTATTATTAATATTAATAATAATGTTCATTGTTACATTAAATTAATTATCTGAAATGAAGAATTTTTCATCATTTGATTTATATGTTATCTATTGTCACTTCATTAATAAGTCCTATAAAAATGAATAGAATTTTATTCTTATTATATTGGAATTGCAAGGGATATAAAAAATAGCTTGAACATAGTTTCCTTTGGGGGTGGTTTTGATTAATTTCTTACTTGTTTATGTAAAGTAGCATAAGGCTCTGATATTAATGGATTAAGATATTCGGTATCGTTCTGAATATTTTCTTGTAGAGGGGAAAGTTTTAGATCACTTATGATGTTTGTCTTTTTGTTGTTTTTTATTATTGATAATAATATTTTATTTTTTTAATTAAAGAAGAAAATTTTAATTTATTGATTTTATTTAATTTTTAGAATGAATCAAGTCGTATTTCTTTTGAAGGTATGGGATGATTCACACATCATATTGTATTTTATTATTATTTACTCAGGTCATTTGATATTTAGTAGTTAATTATCTGTAACGCTGGTGGTTTGGTGAGTATGGTTAACATCAAGTATTATTACAAGAATCTAGTAGAATTAATGTATAATCGATAAAATGATATTTTTTAGATATCATTGTTCTTATTTTTTTATATTCATTTTTTTAATTTATGTTTTGGATGTTTTATTTTATTGTTCGTATGCAATTAGTTAGGGTGTAAGAGGTAAGGGTTTGCACTAAACTAATATTTTTTATTACATACGATGATATTATTTTATATTGAAATACATTGAGTTAATTATTTTTCATAGTTTATATGTGATATATAAACACTATATTGATATATATCACCCATATAAGTATCGATGATGTTAGACGTGTATAGTGCTTAGTATGAACAAGATATTATAATATATAGAGAAATAATGGTTTTTTCTAGAAAAGAATCAATTAGAGTATTATTCATTTCATTAATATAGTTTGAGATAGGATCTATTACAAATATTATGATATGTGTTATGAAGAATATAGGATCTTGGGGTCTTAGATGTGATCTATGGTTCTGAAATATACATCTAGTCTAGAGAAAATACTATTTTACTTTTTCTCCCCTCAAGCATAACGATAACTGTATGCAATATAAGAATTTTTAAATAAAAATTAGAGTCTTCTTTTTAAGAAGACGATGAAGAGTTGTGGTGGATAGCTTGTGAGGATATTTCTATAGCCTCGCCTTCTTATTCGGTGAGGTGATAAACTGGTATCATTTTTGATAATATTCTCTTTCTTGTTTTTAGCAAGATTGAAAAGGTGGGTGCCTAGGTACAGACAATTGTATATCAGAGGATATTATAAAAAACAGATTGTATATTATACATATGCCATAATTATGGTCTCTTTAATAATTTTCTATACTCTTAAGTCGTATCTTAACTGTCATAGATCTGGAATTTTTATTTCAAAATTGATATTTAGGTTATAATAGTGTTTATGATAAGAAATGCTTTCTTTAAGGATAAATTTATTCTCACGAGCGGTTTATATGTATCTACAACTATCATATATATGGATACTATAAAAAATGCAGTTAAATAATAAGTACTTGAATCTTTTTAAATTAAAAGATATCAATATTATTGCTAGAGTTCGACTGTCTAAAGTCATTATGGCTACTTCATTAGGTAATGCTTGTGAGTGGTTTGATTTTGGAGTTTATGGATTTATGTCGAGTGAGATCGGCAAAATTTTTTTTCCTATCTCTGATTCCGATATTCAAAGAATTGCTATATTAGCAGCTTTTTCTATTCCTTTTTTTATTCGTCCGCTGGGTGGTTTATTTTTTGGAGTCCTAGGGGATCAATATGGTCGACAAAAGATACTTTCCATAACTATTATAATTATGTCAGTAAGTACAGCTTGTATTAGTTTTATTCCTTCTTATTCGGTAGTTGGTATTTGGGCTCCCATTTGTCTCATATTATGTAGAATAGTACAGGGTTTTTCAGTAGGAGGTGAGTATACTGGAGCTGCAATTTTTGTTTCTGAATATTCTCCAGATTGTAATCGTGGGTTTATAGCAAGTTGGTTAGATTTTAGTTCTATTTTCGGATTTTTTTTAGGAGCAGGGACAGTGGTTTCCATTACGAGCATTGCTGGTAAGTCCTGTTTTTTAGAATGGGGTTGGCGTATTCCGTTTATGATTAGTATACCTTTAGGTTTGATTGGTTTATATATGCGTTGTAGACTACATGAGACTCCTGTATTTTATGATTATATAACACAAACAGAAATAAATCATTATCAAAACTTATCGGAGGGGTGCGGGGTTTCTTGTAAAGAAATCATCATGAAGTATTGGAAAAGTTTGTTGATTTGTATTGGTTTAGTGGTAACAACAAATGTTCTATATTATACTCTTTTGACTTATATGCCAGGTTATTTATCATATAATTTGCATTATGAAGAGGACGAGGGATTGATTATCATGAGCTGTGTTATGTTTGTTATGTTATTTTTACAACCTATTATGGGTTGGATGAGTGATAAATTTGGTCGTCGTCCATTAGTTATTATAGGTAGCATAGCATTGTTCTGTTTCTCTACTCCATCTTTTATGTTAATTAATAGCGGAAGAGTCTGTTTTGTTATTTTTGGTTTATTAATATTGGCAGCTATTCTTAATAGTTTTACTGGTGTGACAGCATCTAGTTTACCAGAGATGTTTCCAACATCTATACGCTATAGAGCGCTGGCTAGTTCTTTTAATTTTTCAATCTTAGTGGCTGGTTTAACACCGGTTATTTTAGCTTGGTTAGTAGAGATTACTAGAGATCTGTATGTTCCAGCTTATTGTCTTATGATAATATCAGTGATTGGTTTTTTTACTGGAATTATGATGAAAGAAACTGTTAACACATCTTTGTGTAGAACTGATTCCATGGATTCCATTTAATATATATCTTGAGCTTCCTTGAAGATGTACAATCGTAACATAAAAAAGGAATGTTATATGAACAGTATTCACAGTTTGTATTTTTTAAAAAAATAGTATATATTAGATGTTTTTCTTATATAATAGAAAAGAGAACTTTTTTATCAATAGATTATTTTTATATTTTTTAATATTTTTTTAATTATCAGTGTGTGTTTAATGAGTAATTTTTGAAAACATGATACATAAATATATATTTTGCTTTTATTGAAATAAAAGTACAATTAGAATAGAAGTGTAACATTAATTAATTAATAATTGAGTCTTTGATTGATCTATTTGTCTATTTTATTTTGAATAGATATTAGTTATATTATAAAGGTGAATAATGTTATTAGACATATGTCTGGGTATGACATAGTTTTTATATGTATTTATTTGAAGTTTTTCGAAACAATTTGACTTGTAATATTAATATAAGTAGAATATTAATAATTTAAATTTTTTAAAATTTATTATTTTTTTGATATTAATTCTGTACTTAAGACGTAAAAATGGTGAGATGGCCGAGTGGCTAAAGGCACTCCCCTGCTAAGGGAGTATGTGATGAAAATTGCATCCGGGGTTCGAATCCCCGTCTCACCGCCATTTTGCATCCATAGCTCAGTTGGATAGAGTACTCGGCTACGAACCGAGCGGTCGGAGGTTCGAATCCTCCTGGATGCACCATTTTTGTGATAGGTTTGACTTTTCATTACAGTTCAATGAAATTGAAAAGATACATAATGTGTAGTACGTATATATAATACATATATATCATATGTATTATGTATCTACTATATTTGACTTGTAATCAGTTTATATTTTTTGTGTATAGAAAATCAAAGCATAGTTGGATATTTATGCGTCGTTAAAAGACATTACCATTATATATTAGACATTATATATAGATACGACTTAAAGGTGTTCTGTATTAAAAAATACTATTTTTTGTAAAATTTCTAATTGCCTATAGAGAAGAAGTGATTTTATATATTTAATTAAGAGTAATTAGTAGATATGATTATCTGGTGGTGTAGATAATTGTTATTGATAACACACCACTATACTACTTAATTTATAATATATAATATTATTTTTGATGATATAAAAGTTAGTTTTTTTAACTAAAAAATCTCTAAGTTTAGATTGTATGATCTTAATATATATTTATATCATTTGCTTACATTACGTTTAGTTTAGACATTGTTAATGTTTTTTAGTATAACGAAGATATTTTAGACAGAGTTCCTTTTTATCATAGATGTTTATTCATATATAGATTTTTATATTAATATATAAATTTGACTTCTATATTCCTAGTTAGTTTTTTTAGAACTAGAAGAAGTTCAGTGTATTTTTAGAGTAATGATAAAATTCTATTTTTTAAAAAATTATAGAAAGAAAGATTGAATAAAAATATCAATAATATTTAGCCGCACTGGGTAATGTTTGTGAGTACATGTGTATCAGATATTATTTTTGCTTTCAATGGTCACAGGTAGGTTTCTTTATATAAATTCCGCGTCGGAAGAAGATTTGACTTTTATAGAGAGACAAAATTATTTTTGTAGATTAGAATTATTGTTGATATTAGATACTAGTTGACTTGAGAATTAAAAATATAATATATATATTATGTAATTAATTTGATGTCAGTTGTTGTATTTTATTTTTTTTTATTTAGATTCTTTACTTGGAAATAAGTAGTAACTTGGAAATAAGTAGTAAAATACCATATATTTTTAATATATAATAAGATTATTGGTCAATAAGTACATTGTGTTTTGGATTTTTATCATATAAATAATTTTAGTCATCAAGTATTTGTAAAATGATCTCGGAATTAGAAGGGGAATCAGAGTACATCTTTATCGTGCTATATTTTTATTGGTTCTGTTTATTTTTCTGAATTATATGTATAAAAATATTTTTGTATCCTGAAGTGATAAAATAGATTTTTTGATAATATTTATATCAATTGAAATAGATACAATATCTTATATTTAATATATTTTGGGATATGTATTTTTAAAGAATGTTATGGTAATTATAGGTAGTACAATGCAATGGTGTTTTTTATATTATCTCGTTTTTTATTCATATACAAAATAGATTTAAAGAAAAATTTTAATAGTGTAATCCCCTTATTGCAAGAAATTTTTAATCAAGTGTAGAATGTTATTTGGGATGTTACGTTTTTCTATAAGTTGAGCCTGAATTGATAGAATTTAATGGATATGAATGGTTTATGATATATCAGTTGATATATTCTACAATCTCGAAGAGTAGAGTCTGGTTATTATATATTGAATTTTATATGTTGTGTTTTAAGAAACTGGGTAGTGAGATATAAGTTGAATGTTTAATAGATAGCAATTTGTTTAATCTGTAATTTTTATTTTTTAATTAGTTTATTTATATTGGGTTTAGATGTTATTTTTTTATTATTATATCAATTTTTAATTTACATTTGATTTAAATCGCGTGATAAGTAATGTTTTTATTTATTAATTCCATTAATTAGATCTTATTATCTGGTTATTTTATTTTTAATATTCAATAGGTGAATATCTATTTTAAGTATGATAGATTTTGTATTACATTGTTCAGTTCAGGATACACTGTAGTTATAGAAACTATTTTTATACATTTTGCATAATTGATTTTTCTATAAAAGAATAATGTTACTAAGTGATGTACTATAGTGAATACGTAGTATGAAGATTGCGTGTATTAAAAATTTTTTAATATTTTGGTATGTATTAATATTGTTTATTGTTTTGATTTGTTTGGTTAGAATTGTTGAAAGATTTTAGATATATATAGCTTTATTTTAAAATAAATATATAAGATTAATATTTTTATAATAAATGATGTGAATTATATGATGATCTTAATAAGGTACGTAATAGTGGTTTTTTTTAGCATGAGCAATTGTTTTCAGATGCGGTAATTAGAATCCTTTGATTCTGATTGAATGCCGATAAAGTGATTTATTCTTTTTTTCTTGTTTTAGGTTAGATATATAATGATATTAGGCGTAATAATAAGAGATCATCCATGAGGATATTTTTGGTTACGTATCATGCAACAAGATCAAATATCTTCTTTTAAAGAAGGTTCTACCGTTTTAATATTAGATTCCGGGGTAGGTGGTCTCTCTATTTATAACGAAATTCGCATATTACTTCCACATGTGCACTATATTTATTTTTTTGATAATATGGGGTTTCCTTATGGCGAAAAATCAGAACAGTTTATTATTGATCGTATCTTATCTATTGTTTTAGCAATCACTAATATGTATGCTATCGCTTTGGTTGTGATTGCATGCAATTCGGCTAGTATTGTGACCTTACCTTCCGTGCGTTCTCGTTTTTTATTTCCAGTTGTCGGAGTAGTGCCCGCAATCAAGCCTGCTGTAAAATTAAGTCGAAATAGTATTATTGGTTTACTAGCTACTCGTAGGACAATTGAGTGTAGTTATACGCATCAGTTAGTATCTCGATTTTCTGGAGAATGTCGTATTGAAATGTTAGCTGCTATGGAGCTAGTAGATCTAGTGGAAAATAAATTACATGGTTTTCCGATTTCAATAGAAAAAATTAGATTGACTCTACAACCATGGCTTTCCATGCGTGAGCTACCTGATACGATAGTATTAGGATGTACGCATTTTTCTTTTATTTTAATGGAATTAAAACAAGTATTGCCTCAGGGGACAGTTTTTATTGATTCTGCTATGGCTATAGCTCGTCGTACTGCGTGGTTTTTAGAGAATGGTGTATCTATACCAATTTCAGGAGCTAAGAATGTAGCTTTGTGCATGAAAATTACTTCTAAGAGTATTAGGTTAATACCCATGTTAAGATATTTTGGATTTGAGAATCTTAGGACACTTAAGCTTTAGAATGGGGTGTTCGGCATGAACAAAGTGTGTAGAACATAGTTTTTTCTAATTTTTTGGATATATTATTTATGGTAATAAGTTGATAGTAAGAAAGACATCTGATATAGTTAGAATTTATAAAATGATATAGTTAAAATTTATAAAATTTTATCTATTATGTTTAATACAAAAAGGAAGTTTAATATTTTAGATTGTAATAATGATTTTTTCTAAAATAACTAATTATTAGAAGAGATTAGTTTTTAACTCTATGTTAATATGATTGAATAAAGAAGAAGATAAGCTTTATAATGAATTATGATATGTATGCTGTTATTTTTTTAGATTGTAGGATAAGTTGAGTAATAGAATATTATATAATAATATTATTAGTTATCATGATGATTTATAGATGATGCAAATCATATATTAATTAATTTTAAATATATAATTAGGATGAAAAGAGTCCCCATCGTCTAGAGGTCTAGGACACTGCCCTTTCACGGCAGTAACAGGGGTTCAAATCCCCTTGGGGACACCAAGGATGTCATTAGTAATGCGTTATAGTTTGTGTGTAGAGGTGCAATCTAAACTGAGTTAATAGTGAGTATTAGAAATGATAGTTAAACTCTAATGTTTACGAAATATGAGTAAAATTTATTATTTTTATCATAAAATAATAAATTCATATATTCCTCTATAAATTAAATCATGAAACACTGTTTAAGTGAAATCGTGGATAGAGTTATATTTGAAATAATAAATGGCATATTATGTACAATATATATTTGGTATTGTAATTTTAGTTAAACTTTTTTTATATAAAAATTCATATAAGACAGTAGGTATGCATAATCTATCATAATATATCATGATATATTATATTAATAATTATAGTGTTAATGTTTTTAGAGCGAAGGATATAAAAATAGTGTAGCAATACATTGCATATAAGATTAGTATATTCATACTTTAACTATATAATTGATCTGTAAATATAGTCACAGTTTGTATTTTATGTATAACATTAGATTTTGGTCCGAAAAGTTCTTAAGTAATATTCGCCTCATTTTTATTTCATTTTTTTATTACTTTTTTACAAATAAACTTTTAATCAAGAGTTAATTGGAATGTAATTATTGGGAATAAAATATATATACAGTTTATATTTTAGCTAATGTAGTGAATTATAAATTAAACTTTTACTAACATTATTATTGTTTTTATTTTTATAGGACTTTTTTACAAAAATTTATATATCATATGGTATTGATTTTACTTATTTTTATAATATGTACACATTTTTAAAATATATTGTATATTGTGAGAATAATGAAAAAACTTAATCTATGATCTATATTGGTTAATTTTATTTACACAAAAAAGGAAGAATGGTTTTATAGTAAAATATTAATAATAAAATTATTTAAGTTTTATTGATCAGCGCTATGAAGAGTGACTGAGCTGTAATTTTGATATTTTAAATTATAAATAATTTATATTATATATAATATCAGTATCAGAACAATTAATTCATTGAGATTGTATAATATTGTTTAATGATATTCATCATACGAGACGACAATGGTTATCCTTTTTTAATACAATATATTGAAATGATATATGACTTTTTGCATCACAGTGTTAGTGAATAAATGGTAGTAGCATGTCACACTATAATTTAGTATTTATTTTTTATTTTGCAATATAATGTCACCTGTAATTAAGTTATTTATGTAACTATTATATATGCTATTTATATTTGATAGGAAATTATATTTGAGATGAAAATTTCTTAATTATTATAGATTTTATATTAAAATCTATACGATTCTTTAATAGGTAATCAATATTGCTATATACAATAAGTTATTAAATGAATAATAATTAACTATAGATATCATTTTTTCGTATGATTGTATAGTTTTTTCGGTATTTTTCGAAAAAAATATTATAAATTTATATTATTTGAGTAGTATCTAAACAAGAAGAGATGGTATTGAATGCACTGATTATTTTGATGTATTTATTGATTATGTTTTTCGTATAATGCACTATTTATCAATTTTAAAAGTGCATAGTTTGTTATATGATGCTATATAGATCTACAATAGATCTGTTGGGTGTACAAATATATGCATGTAATTTTATTGTAGTATATAGATTGTTTTATAGAGTGATTTTCATATATCTATTTCAATTAGTATTTAATAGGTATTGATTTTTTTTGTATATGAGAAGTTGTAGTGACTATTAAAATGAATCATGATGATAGTATGTTTTGGTTCTATATAATGTTTGTTTTTCTTGTAAAGAAGTGGTTTAATATATGAATTAATATTTGTGATATCTTCTCTAATTTATTGTTCAATAAATATTTTATTTCTTATTGTTTTTGTTTGTTATGTTATATTAACTAAGTGTTAATATAATCTGGATATTTATTTCTCACAAAAGGTGGAAGATTTTTGGGAATTTTTTCTTCAATATTCTTAGGTTATGTTTATTTCTAGATGATTTGAATATAGAAATACAAAATAGATTGGATTTATCTTTTTGTATAGTATTTATTTTACTATATTTTAGTATTATATTTGAATATACCTAGGAATTTAGGTAATTTTTTAAGACTGTGTTATTAAACATATTCGTACAACATATATATGTAATGTGGTATATGATTTTTTATATTATTTTATCTTAAATTAAGATAAAATAAATCATTTTTCATATGGTTCCTTAGATGAGAGTAATTTTAATAAGATTAGCGTATGATCAGTGTTATATTAATCTAAAAGGGTTTTTTATAAAATTATTGATAATATTTTGAATCTATGTTGATAGATTTTACTTAGATTAAAGGTATAAGGTATATCACTCACTTTAATATGATTATATTAGTATTGATATACTGTTTTCAAAGAAAGGATATTTAAATAAGCATATTTTAGTGAAATCTAATTTATATTAGGCGGGCAAAAATATATTTCTATTTGTTAGAGTTTAAAGTAGATCAAATTTTGATTATTAATTTAGCCTGTACATTACAGGGGCGTAGTTCAATTGGCAGAGCATCGGTCTCCAAAACCGGAAGTTGGGAGTTCGAGTCTCCCCGCCCCTGCCATACTAAATTACACTAACTTGAAAGAATCAATGTTGTAATTATGTTGTGGAGATCGCCTAGTTCCTAACTAGAAGATATTGAAAATAAAATCGATTACATTGTTCGATATTCTGGATTTATATATTTGTTTCAAAACAATATATTTTAGTCTAGATGAGAGTTAGTTCATATCTTTGTTATTTTAGAGGCGGTATAAATTTGTATATGAAAATATATTGTATTGAATCTTAAGATAAAAATTAGTAATATCAATGTTGATACAGCATTTGCGAAATCTTATTTTAATGAGGGAATTCTTATCATTTTGTTATAGATCTCGGTGCTGCGTAAATATGTTGGAGCGACATCTTCTACTTTAGAATGGACACCCTTTGATAATATTTTCAGAGCTAGAGGCAAAATGTCTTTTGCATGTGGTAATACAATTGTAGTCTTTATGAGATTGATTAATGAAAGTTTTATTAACTCTGATCGCTGTATCCACTCTGAGCCGACGCAGATCCATTTTTCAGTAAGATTGGTCATCCTATTTAATATGGTTTCTATATCTAATATAGATTCAGTGTGTTTTCCGAGCCAAGAACCATGAAGATTTCTTTGATATTCTGCCCAATAGATTTCACCTAGCCTTGCGTTCATGGCAACTAGGACGCGTTGAGCACCTAGCTCCCTCCAAGCTCGCTCTGCCATAATGTTAAGAGTTGAAATGCCTATTAATGGTATTTGAGAACCTAATGCTAAACCTTGCGCAATGCTTGTACCAACACGAAGGCCAGTGAAGTTACCAGGTCCGCAACTAAAAGCAATAGCATTTATTTGTTTTAAAGTAATTTGTTCATGTTGTAACAGTTTCTGTATTAATGGAAGAATACGTTGTGCATGTTTTTCAGAGGTTTGTTCAAAATAAAAACGCTCATTCTTATTATTGAGTAGTGCCACTGAACAGGCTTCTGCTGTTGTTTCAAGTGCTAATATACGCATTAATATGTTACCTCTTACAATACGATAGGTCCTTTGTATTACGTCGATCCAGTTGTGTTATCTTCTCATATTTCTGTATTGATTGGCTATGTTGCGGTGAGTCTTAGTATTTTATTAAAGTATTTGATTAAAAGTTATAAAAAGTTCTATGAATTTAATTTAATCTCGCAACAATAGCTATAAAAAATATGTGATTCATATTAGCATGTCCTAAAGTCTTTAGGGTTGTCTCATTCATTACTATGCCCATAGTACTAATAACTTCTCTTTCATCGGGGGGTTAGAAGGAATAATTATGTTAATAGACTGGTATTTATAATGAGATACTGTGTGTAGGAATATGGTAAGATTTTGAAGGATTAAGGACCTATCCTTTTCTTTTTTTTTGGTTTAAGGAGTAAGATGTTTAGGAAGTAACTATATCTTACTTATGTCCTTAGCCTAACAGAAATAATAACTTGCTAGTGTCAGAGATAGTTTTCTATGACGAGGGATGCTGGTTAGAATAATTAGTTCTGTTTCAACTAATGCTGGTTACATTATGTATCTAGATCAAAACTTTTCCACCTGGAGAACATTCCATCGGTTATGGCCGATCATTACACCATATAAATTAGGATTAATTGTCGCTTCTATTTCACTTATCTTTAATGCTGTCGGTGATACTTTAATGCTTTCGTTGTTAAAACCTTTACTTGATGATGGTTTTGGAAAAACAGGACATAAAGTATTATCATGGATGCCTTTAGTTATTATTGCTTTAATGTTATTACGAGGCGTAACCAGTTATATCTCTAGCTACTGTATTTCATGGGTTTCTGGTAATGTTGTGATGAAGATACGTCGTAGTTTATTTAATCATATGATGGGTATGCCTGTATCTTTTTTTGATCAACAGTCTACTGGCGCTCTATTATCTCGTATTACTTATGATTCGGAGCACGTTGCTTCTTCTTCTTCTAGTGCTTTAGTTACGATAGTACGTGAAGGGGCCTCCATCATTGGGTTGTTCATACTTATGTTTTACTATAGTTGGCAATTGTCTTTAATTCTGATTGTATTAGCGCCTATGGTATCACTGGCTATTCGCACTGTGTCTAAGCGTTTTCGTATTATTAGTAAAAATATGCAAAATATGATGGGTCAGGTCACAACGAGTGCTGAACAAATGCTAAAAGGGCATAAAGAAGTATTAATTTTTGGAGGTCAAGATATTGAAAATGAATGTTTTAATCGTGTTAGTAATTGCATGAGACAACAGGGTATGAAGATGGTTTCTGCTTCTTCTATCTCTGATCCAATTATTCAACTGATTGCTTCACTGGCATTGGCGTTTGTTCTTTTTGTGGCTAGCTTTCCTAGTGTAACAGAAACTTTGACTGCTGGAACTATTACTGTAGTTTTTTCCTCCATGATAGGTTTGATGAGGCCTTTAAAGTCTTTAACAAATGTGAATTCTCATTTTCAGCGTGGTATGGCGGCTTGTCAAACTTTATTTTCGATTCTTGATAGTCAAAAAGAAATAGATCAGGGTCAATATAGTGTAGAGCGTGTTGTTGGTAGAATTGAATTTCGTAATGTGACTTTTAGTTATCCAGGCAGAGAGTTTCCTGCATTAAAGAATATTAATTTTATTATTCCAGCTGGAAAAACTGTCGCTTTAGTAGGTCGTTCTGGGTCTGGAAAGTCAACAATAGCGAGTTTACTTACTCGGTTTTATGATATTCAGTTTGGTAATATTTTTTTAGATGGTTACGATTTACGTGAGTATAGACTAGGTTCATTACGTAGTCAGGTGGCTCTAGTGTCACAAAATGTGCATTTATTTAATGACACAGTAGCCAATAATATTGCCTATGCTTGTCAAGAGAAGTATAGTCGCGATGACATTGAGAGAGCAGCTATTATAGCACATGCGATGGAGTTTATTAGTAAAATGGATCATGGGCTTGATACATTAATCGGAGACAATGGTGTGGTGCTTTCTGGAGGACAACGTCAGAGAATTGCTATTGCACGTGCTATGTTACGTGATTGTCCAATTCTTATTTTAGATGAAGCGACTTCAGCGCTTGATACTGAGTCTGAGCGTTCTATTCAGGCAGCATTAGAAGAGTTACAAAAAAATCGTACTTCTCTCGTAATTGCTCACCGTCTTTCTAGCATTGAAAATGCTGATGAAATTATTGTTGTTGAAGATGGGGAGATTGTGGAGCGTGGTACTCATCACAATTTATTATCCGAACCTGGTGTATATGCGCAACTTTATAAAATGCAATTTGGTTAATAAGTTTATTTATTTGGAATATGGGTTTTTTCGCTACTTATTATTACCATTAAGCTTAATATATGGATTAATAACTAATTTCATACGTTTAAGTTATCTTTTAGGTTGGAGAAAAGCGTGGCGTTCTTCTGTACCTATAGTAGTGGTAGGAAACTTAACTTCCGGTGGAACTGGCAAGACTCCATTAGTGATTTGGTTGGTTCTTTCGTTACAAGATCTAGGCTTTTCTGTTGGTGTTGTTTCTCGTGGTTACGGTGGAAAGGCAGGATCTTATCCATTGATAGTGGGGTCAAAAACCACTACATACGAAGCTGGAGATGAAGCGATATTAATTTATCAGAGAACGAAAGCAATAGTAGTAGTATCACCCGTAAGACGAAGTGCAGTAGAGGCGTTATTAATTCAGTCTTCAGTGGATGTGATTATTAGTGATGATGGATTACAGCACTATGCCCTAGCCCGTGATGTTGAGATTGTAGTCATTGATGGCGAGAGACGATTTGGTAATGGATGGTGGCTTCCAGCGGGTCCAATGCGTGAACGAGAAGGTCGCTTGCGTAATGTGACAGCAAAAATAACTAATGGTGGTACGGTTTTACCAGGTGAATTAGGTATGTATTTACAACCTGATTTAGCGGTGAACTTACGTTCTGGAGAGCGCGCTCCAGCTGTACGCCTAAAGAATGTGGTAGCGATGGCTGGAATTGGATATCCACAGAGATTTTTTAATACACTGGAAAAGCAAGGAGTAACAATACTCAAGAAAGTAGTTTTTTCTGATCATCAGTTCTATACTGAAAAAATGTTATATTCTTTAGCCTCAAGAGAACAATCTTTGCTTATGACTGAAAAGGATGCAGTTAAAGTTCGTAATTTTGCTCAGGATAATTGGTGGTATTTGCCAGTGAATGTTGTTTTATCACCGCTAGAAGCTAAAGCGTTACTTTCTTTAATTATTGTTTTAATTTAGATTTTAATAATAATTATTATTAAGATGCAGATATTAAATAATGTTATTATCTTACTAGATAATAATTGATTTGTATGTTAAGTGAATTTATATTCACTAAATTATTTTTTCTTTTTATATTTTTTATACTTTTATTATAAAATAAGTAATTGATTTTTAAAATTTAAGTTTTTATCAAGAGTGAATGAAAGATGTCAGAAATATAATCTGATTCTGCATAAGATATTATAATTAATATTATTCACTGATTATTAAAATAGAATTATTGTTTCCTTTTTAGATGATCAAATATAATTTATGTTATAACTTAGACATAAAATAAGGTTGATGAAGCGATTTTATAATCGAATAACTATATCATTTAATCAAATAATCTCATAGATAATATTACTTTTTCTTGGTTTTATAAAATCTTTGATCAGTATCTTATTCTAATAAGATGGATAGAATGTGAAAGATTTATTTATGAAACTTTCATATTGATCTAAGTATTTTATTTATCTTAAGTCACTCTTGTTCAGTGTTATACTATAAAGTTAGTTAAGAGCGTAGATATTTAGTTAGATTAGATCTCTGTGAGAATATATTGAGTTTCATGTAGTAATTTATTCAAAAGGCATTGTTTTTATTTATTCAAGTTTATGTGTATTAGTATTGTTAACTCAAAAGGATCTTGACATTATAAAAATAAACATATTCTAGATAGAATAAAGATAAATTATTGGATATAGATTAGTTGAATCTAAATCTAAATGTTTCACTATTACAGTTAATATATACTGTGCTATTGATTATCATATAAGCTATTATCATTTTGCGCTTTAAATTGTATGTATACAATATAGACTATAAGAGGAGACCAATAGAATACCAGTATGAAACTATTATTTTGATTGATAATTGTATTATTTCTCTAATAAGAGAAGAGAGAAGGGGTGTGATTGTAAAATATATACATCTATTTTTTATTAAAGTAGAATGAGTTTTTTCAAACTATAATGAAATATATATTATATTATTTTAATTTTTGAATAAGATTTGCTCATTGAATAGTCTTTATATTATCTAAATTTAGTGAGACCAGAAGCAATATATAAGAAAAGATACTAATATAAGATATAAGAAAGATACTAAAATAATAAGATTAATAGAGAATATATAATAATCATATACATTAATTTTAGTAATGTGTATTGAATATGATGTTTTGTTAAACAAGTTTTATTTTTTTATATTGATAAAAAGTGTTTGTATAGAAAAACATTTTAAAAAAATTGATTAGATTGCATAACAATGTAATTTTTTAAATAGATTTTATGATTTTTAGTATCTCGCTGTATTTTTCTTATTCAAAATTAGGATAACGAAACACTTCAGGGGGGTTATTATATTGCCGTATTCTATAAGATCTTCCTTTTTTAGAATCATTTTTTTAGTTATTATCTAAAGTTTTACATGTTCACATGGTAGATTTTATTTTATATATTGTTTGATTTTTTATATTTAAATTTTTTATACTTCGTTTATCTGCCATGGGTATGGTTAAAATCTTATTGTTGAATTTAGACTATTTTATTTATACTATAATGTCTTTTATTTTTTTAGATTATATATAGAATTGTATTGGATAGGTAAGTGTTTTATTATTTGAAATTTGGCTGTGTGCATATGATATAGTATTACTATACTATAAGTTATATATAGGTAAGTATTTGTATATATTATGTTATTTCAAAACTTATTAAGTTAAAAGTGTATATTATATAATAAAATTATTCTGTTAAGCTAGCAGGTTTTTTATTAGTGGTCAGTATATAAAATAATTTTGAGTGTATTTAGATATTTTAGTGTGATCTTAAAACATCTGATCTATCTTTGATGTTATTTAATAACAGACAGATATTCTAGGATATATAATGTTATAATTTCTAATTTGTTCAGCGGATCAGAATTTTTCGCTTCTCGAGCAATATAGAATATAGATAGTAGGGCTCAAAAAATAATAAAATACTAATAGAATATCAGAATATATGTCGATGTATTATACAATATCGATTTCTATTTTGTGGAGATAAGCGGGATCGAACCGCTGGCCTCTTGCATGCCATGCAAGCGCTCTTCCGTCTGAGCTATATCCCCCTTAATTTTAATAACATATTAAATTATATAATCAATATTATCTTGCGAATTTAGTTACGTATTAATATAAATATTAATGTATTTTAGATAAAAAAATTATATCGTCAAGAATTTTTATGGTTTTTCCTTGAGGTAGTTTTTCTTTTTAAGTTTATCGATATGTTCATATTAGTTGAGATATATATCTTTAAGTATTTTTATTTTTTAATTAGTTAGAATTTCGTATTTAGATTGTGAATTATGATTAATAAAAGTATTTTTAAACAAAATGATTAGAAATCATATGTAATATTAATATAATTTTTTATTTTATTTTCATTATTATTTGTATTTTTTGTATTTTTTCTTTAAAAGCTAAATTTCTTAGGAGTTCGGAATTGATGGAAAGAATGGGAATTTAGGACAGAGTTGTCTAGGATATTTAATCAGACTTCATAATTAATGAAGATCAATAAAGAGTTAATTTTTTTCAAAAAATAGATTTATTGAGTTTGTCTAATAATTTATAATTAATAATTTCTAATTGGTTTTTTTATTAAAGTTTAAATTAATAGTAGTAATGAACATTATGTTCAAATACTTTAAGTATATAGGTAATATTGCTTTAATTATATATTTCTAGTCCACTTATTTATATTCTTGATTGAAATATAGATTGAATCCTAAAGAATGCTACAGATAAAATAGGTAAGATTTTTCTTATATAATGTTGATATAAATGGATTTCTTTATGACTTAAAGCTAATTATTATCTAATATATAGATATATGCTTTGTATATAGGAATGCACGTTAAATTTTATTCTTGTAATCTTTTTATTATTATAATACTAATATATAGTAATATGTTAGTAATTATCGATTATAGTTTAAGTATAAAGTCTAAGCTTGATAGACGAAAAGATAGCGTTTCGTTGATTTGTGTTTGTATTGTAAAATGAGTAGCAGGATGGGTTAAACTAGAATCTATTAACGGTAAGATGTAAGATATCTACAAATCATACTAAAGTAGATGAGAAGATATTACAATTAATGAGAGATTTTTTTATAGATAAACAGGTAGCATAGATTAGGTTTGAATAAAAATGAGATTTAATGAGGTCCTCTGTGATCAGAAACGTTTCTGTGATATATTGGACTAATTATTGGATTTTATAGCATGATAATTAGTATTATTGCAGCTATTGCAAGTAATCGTGTAATCGGAGCAGGAAATAAGATTCCTTGGGATTTACCTGTTGATCGAAGTTGGTTTAAAATAATGACATTACATAAGACTGTTCTTATGGGGCGTCATACCTGGGAATCCATCGCTGTTCCGCTAAAAGATCGATGTAATATTGTCATTAGTAGAACAAATTTAGATATTGTAGGAGCAAGGTCGGTTTCTACTATTGAAAAAGCATTGAGTCTAAGTGAGTTAGAAGAGGAGCTGATGGTAATTGGTGGTGGCAGTATTTATCAACAAATGTTACCAAAAGCAGAACGGTTATATCTCACTCATATTGATACAAAAGTAGAAGGAGATATTTATTTTCCGGACTATAATATCAGAAAATGGCAGGTGATCTTTAGTAAAGTTGTATATGCTGATGAGAACAATCCTTATAACTTATTATTTGAGATTCTTATCCGTCGTTAATTTTTTATTAATTAGGTTTAAGATTAATTATCTCATGAATGTATTTTTTAAATAAATATTTGGATTTCAGAGTAGGTATTAAGATTAGTTTCATGTGATAGTAGAAATTGATGTGATTGTGATATATTTTCATATCAGAGATTGATATTAATTGATGCATTTTTGTAGGATTATTAATCCTATTAATATTGATTAACTAAAACTAGATTCCCTTTCCTAAAGAAGAATAGGGTATTTCTATGGTTGATACTTATTATATTTGTCTTTTCTTGCGAGGGTTTTCTTTATTCAGTTTTTAATTTTGAATTTCTTAAAAGTTAATTATGTTAAATGATTAGTTTATATTATTAAGAATAATTTTATAGCTTTTATTATGATACACATCATCATGGAATTTTAGTGAAGGGGAGTGAATAAGTTTTTAGTGAGTTATAAGATTATATCTGTGGTCATAATAGATAAGAAGGGACACTAAAGGTATGATCATAATATACTGTATAATTATAGGAGTGTAATTTTTCCAATTTTATTGGAAGAAATTCCTTTTTTATTAGGAAAGGAATAGGATTGGTTTTTTTATAAACATAGAGACATAGAGCCCATTGATTTAAATATTCAATATGTTCTGATTTTTTTATGGTTATATTATAATGATGAACAACAGATAATGATTTATCTGAGTATGTGGAGACGCTTGTTGGATAGATAGATCTGGATATTTTATGTAAGTAGCTTATTTTAAATATATAATCTGAACATAACTAATTATTCAGGTAATTAATAATATAGTTATCCGAAAGAATCAATGGTTTATTACAATGTTTCTTGTTTTTTTATTAAATTAGAATCTTCTGAGGCAGAAGCCATTAGGTCATGAATTTGATTAATATTAATCCGTTCATATAAGGTTGTAAATATAGATATTTGATGGTTTAGTAGTGGTTTTTCAATGTTAGACCAGGTTAATTTATGATTAAGAAATGATTCAGATCGCGTAGCCAGTGATGGCATGACTGGTTTAAGACATGTTATGAGTATACGAAAAAAATTGATTCCCATTGAGCAGATAGCTTGCAGATCAGTAGATCTATTATTCACTTTAGCTATAAGCCATGGAGCTTTAGTATCAATATAGCGATTAGCAATATCAGCTAATTCTATAATTTTACGTGTTGCATGATGAAATTCTCGAGTATGCCAAAAATCAGCAATATTGTGAGATGCATTAATAAATATTTGATATACTTTTGGATCCAAAAGATTGTTAGATAATTTGCTTTCAAAATGTTGGTTAATAAAAGAGGCGGTGCGTGAAGCAAGATTTACAATTTTATTCACGACATCACTATTAATACGCTTAATGAAGTCTTCAAGATTTAAATCAATATCTTCAATGCCTGACGATAGTCGAGAAGCATAGTAGTATCGAAGGCTATCGGCATCTAAGTATTTAAGCCAGGTCCTAGCTTGGATAAATGTGCCACGTGATTTAGACATTTTTGTACCATTGATTGTGAGATAACCATGCACAAAAATTTTAGTTGGTAAACGGAGGTTGCTACCTGCAAGCATGGAAGGCCAGAATAAACTGTGAAAATAGATGATATCTTTTCCAATAAAATGATAAAGATGTGTATTAGATTTTTTATCCCAAAATTCTTCAAAATTAATATTTTTGTTTTTATTGCATAAACTTTTGAATGTAGATATATATCCGATAGGAGCATCTAGCCAGACATAAAAATATTTTCCTGGTTCGTTAGGTATTTCAAAACCAAAATATGGTTTATCACGTGATATGTCCCATTGTTTTAACCCAGATTTAAACCATTCTATGAGTTTATTGACAACTGACTCTTGTAGTGTTCCAGAAGAAGTCCAGGTTTTTAGTAGGGTGTGAAATTGTGGTAAATCAAAAAAGAAGTGTTTAGATTGACGCAGAACAGGAGTTATTCCAGAGATGACTGACTTGACATCAAGTAACTCTGTTGCGGTATAAATTGATGCGCATACTGTGCAATTGTCACCATATTGATTTGGTGCTTTACAGTGAGGGCAGGTTCCTTGGACAAAGCGATCTGGTAAAAACATTTTAATTTTTTCGTCATACAGTTGAGAGATAGTACGAGTAATAATTAATCCACGTTCTTTCAAGCGTAAAAAGATCGTTTCAGATAACTCACGATTTTCTTTACTATGGGTAGAAGAGTAATGATCGTGGTTAATATAAAAATCAGAAAAATCATTCTTATGCTCTTGATTTATATTTGCAATCATTTCTTCCGGCTTTATTCCCATTTCTTTCGCTTTTAGCATGACTGGCGTACCGTGCGCATCATCGGCACAGATGAAATAAACTTCATGTCCTTGTAGTTTCTGAAAACGAACCCATATGTCTGCTTGAATATGTTCAAGCATATGTCCAAGATGGATAGAGCCATTAGCATACGGCAAAGCGCACGTCACTAATATTTTTTGTGGGATCAGGGTCATAGTAATGCTTATTATACCTTTTAAAATATAAGATATTATAGTAGCTGATGATTACTTTTTCATAAACTACGATACTTATAGTAAGAGAGAGTTTTATTCATAATCAATATGATTTTTGTTTAGATGTTAAAAATTTTAGCACATAAAATTTATTGTAGTATTTACGTTATTTAATCTTCTCAAGGTTGACTTATTATAATAATTTATTACAACATAAAAATTTTTTTACATATAACTATTGTTACTAATAGATCGCTAATTGTTTAATTAGCAAGGAGAGCTATAGCATGATTTAGTAGAGATACAGCTAGTATAGGTTAGTATGTTATGTCTATATTTGTAGTATTGCTAGAATCTATTCTATTTTGATTTTTTAAGAAAAAAGATCAAGATCTTAAGGACAGAAATTATACTTACGATCTGATGAAATAAAAAAATTTTTATAATGATTTATAATCATTATGTTATGACTTTAATGTTCATTCGTGTAAAACAGAATTAGTTAATGTGGTTGCGGATGATACGATTATCAGGAATTCTTTTATTTAAGATGTAGATGACTTGAACTTATTTATTTAGTAAAGATTAAAGTAGTATTATTCGCTTTCTCTAAAGAATATTATATCAAGGAATGATGAGATGAGCGAATATTATAAGTTATGTTTGGAATTTAAGATTAGATTAGTGTCAGAATGATTTATTAAATTTATGATATCGATTTACTTTAGTGCTATATTTGTACTGAATACGCTACTTCTGCAAGAGGTAATGATTCTATTATTGTGTTTTAGTTACTTCTTTTTAGTTATTTGAATATCAATGTATTTATATGGTTTTTTAAGGTTAATGTTATATTCATGGGGTAAATGATATTCAGACTCTTAGATCTAAGTGTACTATTATGTATAGGGCATTTTGATATATAGTCTTTTAATAAATACGGTAGAGCTAGTGTTATTAGTTTAATTATAGTATTATTAGTAGCACATTAGATTATTACTATCTATAATATAATATATTAAGATATATATATTTTTTATATATATTATTTGGGTTAAGGTGGAACTGTTTTTGTCATTACAGATTACTTTTAAGTTAGATAAAAAATGAAAAAATCTATTGTATTTAGCGGTGCTCAACCATCGGGTCAACTAACTATTGGAAATTATATTGGTGCAATACGTCAGTGGGTGAAGATGCAAGATACCCATGAGTGTATTTATTGTATTGTTGATTTACATGCCATGACCGTCCAAAAAGATCCTAGTGTGTTGCGTAAAGCCATATTAGATACAATAGCACTTTATTTAGCTTGTGGAATAGATCCTGAGACAAGTATTATCTTTGTACAGTCACAAGTAGCTGCGCATGCACAATTAGGCTGGATCCTTAGCTGTTATTCTTATTTTGGTGAGCTACAACGTATGACACAGTTTAAGGATAAACTAGCTTCTCATAAAGAAACTATGAATGCTGGTTTTTTTACTTACCCAGTTTTAATGACAGCAGATATTCTTTTGTATCAGACTCAAAAAGTTCCAGTTGGTGAAGATCAAAAACAGCATTTAGAGCTTAGTCGTAATATGGTTTTGCGTTTTAATGCGCGATATGGTGATGTATTTACACTACCAGAACCATACATTCTTCAGTCTGGTGGTCGTATTATGTCTTTACTGGAGCCTACTAAAAAAATGTCCAAATCTGATAATAACTGTAATAATATTATTAGTTTATTAGAAGATCGGAGATCTTTAGTGAACAAAATTAAAAAATCCTTAACTGATAATGATGAGCCTCCTATTATTCGTTATGATTTAAAAAATAAACCAGGTATTTCAAATCTTCTAAATATTTTATCCGCAATCAGCAACATTTCAGTAGATGTTTTAGAAATAGAGTTTTCTGGAAAGATGTATAGAGATTTAAAAAACATGGTGATAGATAGACTATCTGGGTTTTTAATAGAATTGCAGAGCTCCTATTCTTGTTACCGAAATGATGAAGTTTTTCTAGAACAAGTAATGGCAGAAGGGGCTAAGAAGGCGCGGCGTAAAGCTCATGAAACATTGAAAAAAGTTCATGAAGCTATTGGTTTAATTTATGTACCATAATAAATATTAGAATCATTAGGTTCAAAGATATAATGGTAGAGATTTATATTTTTGATTTTCGAAATCTATTTTTTTAGATAGAGAAACGATTGATTATGGTATAATATAAACTATTTAGAATAGGATAAGATATTAATATTTTTTATTTTGGTTTAATTAGTAATTAGTAAGAATGGAAGTTTGATTCAGTTGTCGTAATGTAGTTAATAACAATAGTCTAATAGATAAATTATTGAATATAAGATATTTTTGATTTTTCGATTTTAATTTTTTGAATTATTTATTATGTAATTGAATTACAATTCTAATTTAAATTAGATAGCACTGTAGTATTATATTAAGAATTGTATCTAAAAATTGTGATAAATAGTTCAGCAAACATATATAGATGATTTAATCATAGATAAGGTTTACTATAGTAGTATTGAAAATATGCCAAGTTAAATATTTTATATATTATATGAATGTAAGTATTTTAACATAGTAGGTTTATATGATCTAGTAATAGACAAATTAATTGATTTCTAATATTGAAAAACTTAGTCTTAGCTATGAGCCAAACATCCAGGATGAATACTTAAAATAGTTTAAATAAAAGAATATTGTAGAAATTTCTATAGATCTGTATCTATAAATTAGTAAAAATACTGACTTGAAAAGATTATATATGATTTTGGTGTTTATATGTTTGGTGTGATTTGTCAATTCATCTTAGTTATTAAAAAATAATTTATGTTTGGAGAATGTATATGTCACAGGTGTGTCAAGTTACGGGCAAGCGTCCAATGATAGGAAATAACCGATCTCACGCAATGAATGCAACAAAGAGACGATTTTTTCCTAATCTTCATTCCCATCGTTTTTGGGTGCAAAGTGAAAAACGATTCGTTAAACTACGGATATCTATTCAAGGTATGCGTATTATTGATAAAAAAGGTATTGAGGTAGTTTTAGATGACCTGCGTGTATATCATAGGAATATTTAGATAAGGGGTATTTTATGGCAAAAGGGATGCGTGAGAAAATTAAATTAATTTCGTCTTCTGGGACTAGTCATTTTTACACAACAACAAAAAGCAAACGAAATAATTTAGAGAAGCTTGCATTAAGAAAATTTGATCCAATTATTCGAAAATATGTCATTTATAACGAAAATAAGATTAAATAATCTATTTAATGTCCTGTGAATATAAGCTGCAATATATCTTTGGGCTTTGGTATGAATAGAAATTTCATGCTCTTATGCCTCAACAAGGATGTATGATAATAGCTATTTTATATAATTCTCTGATAGGAAGTAGGTGTAGTTAGTACTAAAATCAGTATTAGAGTATAATGCTAATATCAGGTAGTGAGTGAATAATTAGAATCTTTTTCTTAAAATGGATTCATGTGGTTTATTCTTTTTAAGAGATAATTGATATAGTTGATGACTATCAGAATATTATTATTTTTCAAATAGATGATGGTTCGTGGATAGTTTAATTTTTGACATTCTTTAATTATAAAGAAGTTAAAAGAATGCGAGATATTATCTATGCATGTTGGTGAATAGGCCAACAGCGTGATTTTGTATATTATGAGCATCTAAATATATTATATTTTTTAGAAAAATTTATTCTATAGTATTATGGTTTTTAAAGTTTTTCATACTAATTTTGTTTCAAAATAAGGTAAGTATATATTTCTTTCTTTAGTTATGAAGTATTTTCATACTATTTATATAGAAGATTATTCTAGAAAATAAACATCATTATTTTGATTGCTTTTTCTAGGATAAGGTTACTAATTATTTTAATTAAAATTAATTAATTATTAAGGATTCAGAATAATATATTCTTTTATATAAAAGATTTTATCAAATGATCTACATATTTATAGGTAAAATGACTTACTGAGTAGAATTCTATATTGATAATTAGTTTGTGATGCCTGAGTGTTAGATGCAGTTGATTAATAGTTTTCGGTATTTTGGTAAAAATATTCTAGAAGAAAGGTTATAGTTGTATTTTTATTTTTTATTTCTGCGAACTATTGATCTTAAGAGTAGTATTTTTTTAAATTGTTTTTTAGAATTGTTGGTTTAGATATTCTATCTATGGTTAGTTTTTTAAACTATTCTGATTTATACAGTTTATTTGTTTTGTTTATAAGAATATTACTTTCTCACAAGAGAGTAGGTAAGTTCGTTTCTTCTGATTAGAAGAAATAGTTATTTATTTTTTTGAGAATAATATGCACAGATATCCTTGGTTAAGCTTGAGTTACAAAAAGATTCTCACACAACATCTTCTACAGAGAGGGCATCATGCTGTTCTCATTCAAACAGTTCCAGGGATGGCTGTAGAGATACTGATTTTATCTATGGCTCGATGGTTAATGTGTCACAATCCCTTAGGTTTGAAAAGTTGTGGACAATGTCATTCTTGTCGGTTAATGCTAGCTACAAGTCATCCTGATTGGTACCAACTAGAGTCTGATAAAAATACAAATATTATTGGAGTAGATGTTATACGAAAATTAATAGAAAAAATTTATCACCATGCTAGGTTCAATGGAGCTAAGGTAGTTTTTGTAGTAGATATTGAAAAGTTAACCGAGTCGGCATCAGGTGCATTATTAAAAACCCTAGAAGAGCCACCTCCAAATACCTGGTTTTTTTTAATCAACTATGAGCCTTCCTCTTTTTTATCTTCATTGCGTAGTCGATGTCTTGTATGGTATTTACCAATCTTGAATGAGACAGAAGGTGTGAGATGGCTAAAAAAACAGATCTCAGAAGAGCCTGAGAAGCTGAGTACAGCATTGCGTTTATCTTCTGGTGCGCCTCTAGCTGCTTTATCATTATTAGATTTAAAATATTGGGAGTCTCGACTTCAGGTTTGTCGTAGTTTATTAGATAATTTGACAGGTGATTTGTTAGGGTTACTTCCTATATTAAATCACAGTGATGTATTAAATCGAATTTTTTGGCTCTGTTCTTTGCTTGTAGATGCGGAAAAATGGAATAGGGATGCGGGAGAATTTATTAGTAATCTTGACCAGAGGGAGTTAATTGTTCACCTATCTAATGTATTAAGCCCCAAGGCTTTGAGCATAAGTTCTTACGAATGGATGATCTGTCGTTCACGATTATCAAGGATAGCTGGTATTAATGTCGAGTTATTATTAACAGAGCGATTGTTGTGTTGGGAGGCTCTTATAAACAATAATTAAGAAATACGTATATAAACAGTATTGAGTGTTTCAGTAAAAGATCAGTTTATATAAAAAGTTCAAATAAAGTGGCCTTAATAGAAGAATTAAATATAATTAGATTATAGTAATAATAGTTTATATCTGTGTCATAAGAAATAGAGTATCTTTAAATCTATATTAGATCAATGCATTACAGAATAGCATTTATTATTTCATATAACACGTTTGGTTGGTGACTAATATATGACTGAGAATTTTATATTAGATATAAATAAGATTACAAAGTTAGTTGTTCTGAAATTAAACGTAAGTGTAATTAATTTTATAATATCACAGATACTGTGATGATCGTATATTATGTTTTATTGCTCAGGTTCTAACATACTTTGTAATAATTTGTCATGAGTTATTCTTTTATTATTATATGTATAGAAATCATTTTGTATATTTTGACAATATAAGATATTGCATTATGTTCAGATGAATTTTAATTCTGGTCAGTTGTAAAATATAGCTTAGATTTAGTTATTATATCTACTAGATTTTTATTTTTAGATTTATATTTGAGTTATAAAATAGATTCGTTATTTAGTATGATCAGTAGATAATATTGATTAATGTGATGATAAGTGAGTTATCTTAAGACTAAGGATTGTTATGAGCCCGTTGATAATGACGGTATAAGGGACAATAAAATATTAGAGTAGAAGTGTTCAATCAACAGTATTCCTTTATTAAGGATAGGCTATAATATAGCTTGGTTTAATTAGGTGTGTATAATTTAGTTGGTTGATTGATTAGAGATCATAAATCTATTCATTTCCTTTGAATTTAGAGATGGACTAGTAAAAGTAACTAAGTATGATACAGAGTATTCTAAATAACAATTATAGTAAAACATAGTGATTATCATGTTTTTAGTGCAGTATCTACTGAGTGATATTTAAAACTTTGGGTATTCTACAATAATATTTTTGTATTTTAGAATAGTATTAACTATTAGTTGATGTAATATTAGTTACGTGGATACCCTATGAAGTTTATTTGATTTTTTTGCATTAAGAGCTTATTAAAGAAAGTTATTTACTATAACCTAAGATGGATATCTTTGAAAGATTTTTTATATTTTTACATAGGATAAGAATAGATGTAATAGATCATTTTTTGCTAAGAGTTGACTACACTCTTGGTATTTGGTGTCTCTAATGGAGAGGTAATTTAGTACCCAAATGTAGAAGAAATTGTCTATATAATATTTTGGATTATTCAGCAATATTTAATGTTTATTAAACTACTTATCTCTTCACTTGGATAGAGAGTTTTTATTACTATCTGTTTTGGTTTTAAATATTATAATATAAATTAATTTAAGATGGTTTCTATATAATATTTGAGTGTTGATTAGAAGAAAAGATTATTATGATCTAATGAAAATTAGTAAAAAATAGAGTTTGAGATCTGATTGCTTGTAAGTCTTATGGATTGTAACTTCCATAAGTTTTTTTACTTAACCATAAAGGCATAAAATACTATAGTATAATTCTATACAAAACTACCGTTTTGTTAGTTTTCGTACAATACAATATCTAATAATGTTTATTTGATATTTTTTTACTAAAGTTATTTAAATAAATTGTTTTTTTGTATGATAATTATAAAAAATTAGACATAAATCATTCTGATGGATATGATGTCGTTTTTTTTAATGAGACTATATTAAAATGTTTTAATAGTCTCTTTGTCTGGAAGTATGAACTTAATACGTGCGTATAATATAGTAATATAAAGTATAGAATAAAAAGATTATAGACGCGAGTATTTCTGTAATGATTATTTACTGTTTCCATTTTACTAAAAGTACTATACTAATAGTAAAAAATATAGTACTTGGAAGTACTACTGTTGGGATTGGAGGTATGTGATAAATTAAGCTTAATGGTCTAAAGATTTGATTTATTAAGTAAAAAGCGCTACCTAAACCACCTCCTATAACTATTTGTTTAGTGGTGGACATGTTTTTAAGAGGGCCAAAGATAAATGATAATGCCATGATCATCATGACTGCTACCGCAAGTGGCTGCGATATCTTCCCCCACATGTTAAGCTGGTATAGATCAGAATTCTGACCGCTTTGCTTTAAAAATGATATATAGTGATATAATCCACTAATTGATAATGTTGTTGGGTCTAATGTAATTAAATCCAGTCTATCGGGTGTTAAAGATGTCCTCCATTCTTTATTTAATATTTGAACATTTTTTATTTGATGCGGATCAGCTAGATTAGTTTGAGAGACTTTTTTTAAATCCCATACTTTTTTATTAATATCGTATATTGCAGACGATGCATAGCATATATTTTGTAGATTATGGTTGTATCCCAAGGAATAGATACTAACACCCAGAAGTTGTTTGTTATTGCAGATATGTTCAATAAAGATAAAGTCATTATTGTCTTTAGCCCATAACCCTGATTTAGTAGTTAAGATACTATGATTAGTCAGTTTATCAGTTCGATATGTTCGTGCAATCGCCTCACCCTGGGGAGCGATAAATTCACCACCCGCTAGGGATAGCAACATAAGTGGAATTGCGGTTTTAATTACAGATTTAGTAATTTTTATACGTGTAAAGCCTGACGCTTGCATTACCACTATTTCTCGGTGTCGTACAAGGGACCCCAATCCTATCAAAACTCCAAGTAAAGTTGCCATTGGTAAAAATATTTCAATATCTTTCGGCATGGTAAGCAATGTGTAGACAAAAGCACTTAGAGCTGTATACCCTCCTTTTCCGGTCTGTCTTAATTGGTCAAAAAACTTAATCATACTTGAGAGTGATACCAGTAAAAACAATGTTGTCATAATCATTTTATACATAGTTTTACCAATATATTTATCAAGAATTCCAAACATATTAGAGATCTCCTCGGTGAAAAAACCATGCACGTAAACGACGGACCAGTAGTGTATCCCATGTGTTACACAGTATACTTGCTGTTAGATAGGAAAAATTAATTATCCACATTGATAAAGCAGGGTTCATTCGGTTTTGATTACTTGCTGAATGCATCAAGCTTTGAAGTAAAAAAAAGATTAGATAAAGAAATATTGCGATAAGTATTGATGGTATGCGGCTTTTTCGGGGATTAGCTATGCCTAGTGGCACTGCCATTAATCCCATAACTAATACTGAGAAAACCAGTGTGAGGCGCCAGTGTAATTCACTTCTGTTCAAAGGAGAGCTAGAGCTAGTGACCCAAAGGGTATTTAGATTAATTTGATCAACATTGTATTTTTGAGTTATTGATTGATCATGAGTCAGTATTAATTGATAGTTTTTAAAACTGGTAATTCGGAAGTTATCTAGTACTGGATGACCTTGAAAGCAAGTACCTTGAGAAAGCGTAGTAATACTAGAATTATTACTATAATCTGATATTTTTCCATTTTTTGCGATAATTACATAAGGTATGGTATTATCTTTTTTTCTTAATTTAGCAAGAAAAATATTTTTTAATTGATTTCCTGTTCTTTCTTCAATAAATAGAGTAATTTGTCCGTTTTCAATTGTTTGAAATTTTTTAGGCGAAAGAATAGCTGAACCAGGATTCGATCGAATTTTTTGCAATATTTCATGTTCATAGTTAGTAGACCAAGGTTCTATCCAGCCATTATTAAGTATAGATGCCAGTGTAGTGAATGTAATTAAAATCATTGCAACTTTAATAAGCGAGTTATGACCGAATCCACACGCTTGCATTACTGTGATCTCACTATCTGTACAAAGGCGCCCAAGAGTGATGAGAATAGATAAAAAAAGGCTCAACGGTAGGATTAGTTGTGCCATTTTTGGCATACCCAGTCCTAAGATCGTTAATATGGTATTAATAGCAATTTCTCCTCCCTCTACAGAGGAAAGAGTTTTTATTAATTTTTGAAAAAAGAAGATGAAAAGTAAGATAAAAAGAATAATTAGTTGATTCTTAATGGTCTCCCATACTAGATATCTGGTAATAATCACACGTAATACGCCTTTAAAATCTTTTTAGCAAATTCTTAATATAGTCTCTGATATGTGAGTTTTCGTGTTAATGAAACATAGCATTGAAAATATTCTATATTAACCAAGCAATCTGGCTAGGGAAATATTCTGAATTAGAGTGTAATTATTTATAATTAATTAATACAGGTCTCTAAATAGATAGATTGGATGTATTCAGATCAAAGATAGATAAACAGACACCTCTATCTAATAGAAATACGAGATAGTATTTATATATGATGCTTTTGATGATCTCATAAGTTTTATGTTTAGTTGTTATATCTAAAGATATTATTATTTTATTAGTAATGGCTGAGATTACAGATTTTAATATAATTAATAGATTATATATCTATTTTTCTATTTTGATGTGTTATAGAAAATCCTTAACATTTATAAGTATATGAATTTATATAGTTTGTTTTTTTACAAATTCATTATTTTAATCAGAAAAAATGAATTACTATGTTACTAATTAGGTTTAACAATCGAAAGAATAGAGATTCAATGGATTGCTATATCACTGATTTAATAATGGCATTGAGATTCTAAGTATTTATAATACATTTCATGAAATGTTGAAAAAATAATAGAGAGACCTCTCTTTAATATAGAGTCTAAAATCAGTAGCTTTAGTAATCAGTCTGATTTTTACAATATTTGAAATAAATTTTCTTACTTTATATGCATGTTAATCAGCTAAGGGTGGTGTTGATTTTTCATGTGATTTTTTAATAAAAATTGTTGTTAGAATTATAACTATTCTCAAGCTTTAACATGGTATAAAGATGCAAATATTGTGACATAAAATTATCAATATTAATTATTATATCTTAAATACATATTTGTATATTATAAGATTAATAAATAACACAAATAGCTTATTTTAACGTATAGTTTTATGAGGTTACATTTAAATGAACTTAAAGTATTACAATTTCACTTAATTAGAGAGTATTAATAAGTCTTTTATTTTTTTAAGGTTTGTCAAGATTATCTTTTATGTCAATGAAATACTAAGTATAGTATTTGAGAAGAGTACAATGCATTACTTCAAAAGTAAGAGATATTTCTTGATTTTTTATTTAATATCGAGAGTTCTTTATATTTGATCATTCTCTCAATTTTTAATTTGTCTAATGATGATAGATGTTATGTCTAATATTAGAGAATAATTTTTACATATTTTAAGAAAGTGAACTCTCGATTTTTAAATGAAATTTTTAAGACTAGCGTATAATAAAGGAGTTTTATTTATTCTTTTTGTGTATTTTTTTTGTGTATACGCTGAAAAATTTCTTCACGATGTACTGCTATATCTTGTGGCGCAGCAATACCAATACGCACTTGATTACCTTTAACACCTAGTACCGTTACGGACACTGTTTCGCCAATCATTAGGGTTTCACCCACTCGACGAGTGAGAATAAGCATATTGTTCTCCCAGAGAGATTAAAAGATTTGATGTGATATCATATATAAGATTCATTCACATATTCTGTAATTGTATCTCTTGTATTGGAGATACTTTTTAAGTTGAAATCTCGTGTGTTTAGTAAGGCCGTGTCGCTGCTTGCATGAAAGTAAGATGGATTGTAATATTTTGATTGCATAAACGAAAGGTCTTCAAAGAATATCACAAAATATTTTTTATATTATTTTGTTTTTTATAAGATACTTAACCTTTATGGTTAAAGTCTAACTTTAATTATTACCCCGCTCTATGCAATAGAGCAGGGTAATAATTTTTAAAGAGATTCATGGGTCATATAAATTATTAGTTAATTCTTTTTTATCTGAACCAGTATCTTTTATATTAATTAGAATAGAACACTAGTTTTTTCTTTGAACATAGAGAAATTTTAGAGTAGACATTACAGGTTTTCCGATAGCCATTCTTTAATGTCAATTAAGGCTTTTGGTAGTGTGGTAATATTGAAGCCCATTGCTTGAGCTATATTAGGATGACCACCTCCCTTTCCATCAATTTTTTTAGCTAGTATTTCTATAATGCTACAAGCTTGGATTCTCCCTGTGAGATCAGAAGTCACACTAGCAATTATAAACACTTTTTCATCAATAATATTTGCTAGAACGATAATTCCTGATTTAAGTTGGTTTTTCAATTTTTTTACTATGATATGTAATAGTTTGGGTTCAAGATTATTTAAAGTATATACTAAGATCTGAACTCCTTTTATTGTCATAAAATTATTAGCCAGTAAGTTTTTAGTCTCAAGGGCTTTTTGTTGATATAGTGTTTTTATTTTTTCTTCTAAATTGTGGGTATGATTTATGAAGGAGTGAATTTTTTCATATATATTATAACGATTAGCCTTCAAAAGGTTAGTTATATTTAATAACTGTTCATTTTCTTTTTGTAGTATTAACAAAGCCTTGTCTCCAGTAACTGCTTCGATACGACGAACTCCTGCTGCTACACTGGATTCAGAGCGTAGGTGAAACAGGCCAATATCACCTGTTCTTTTAGCGTGAGTGCCTCCACACAGCTCAATAGAGAAATCACTTATCTTTAGGACTCGTACATAATCACTATATGTTTCGTTAAATAATGATATGGCTCCATATGATTTTGCATCTTCTAGTTTCATAACATGAGTTTCAATCCGTGAATTTAGTCGAATTTTAGAATTAATGATTTCTTCAACGGTATGTATCTCTTCTAATGTCATAGGTTTATAATGAGAAAAATCAAAACGTAAAGAAGAGTCACTTACCAATGATCCTTTTTGTTCAACATGTTTTCCAAGTACTTGTTGTAAGGTTGCTTGTAAAAGATGGGTGCTTGAGTGATTTAAACAAATACGTTTTCTTTTTTGTTCATTTACTTGTATTATTACTGTATCACCTATATGTAATTCACCGGTGATCATTTGACCACTATGCCCAATAGCTTGAGAATATTTTTGTGTATCATGAACAGAAAAATGAGAATTTTTTTTATCATATAGGTTGCCGCTATCACCTATTTGCCCACCAGATTCCGCATAGCAAGGCGTGCTTTCAAGAAAGATGATTCCATTTTTACCAGGTCTAATAGTTTCTACGGTGTTTCCGTTAATATTAATAGCAGTAATTACTGTTTGTAATTGTAAGTATTCGTATCCTTTGAATATGGAGGATTGAGTCGTGTAAATTGCGTTTTGATTTTTAGCATAAAAACGACTGCTATTACGAGCTTGTTGGCGTTGTTGTGTCATTGCATATTCAAATCCAATTTTATCAATTTCTATATTATGTTGTTTGCATATGCCTTCAGTCCATTCTAGAGGAAGCCCGAATGTATCATATAAACGGAATACAATATCACCGCCTAAGGTACGATCTGAAAGTTGTGTGATTTCTGTATTTAAAAGCGATATCCCTCTCTCTATATTTTTGGCGTACTGTTCTTCTTCAGTTTGTAGAATTTTTTCTATGTGTTTCTTTTTTTTGATAAAATTATTATCATTTATATTCATAATTGCAATTAAAGGATCTACAAGTTTAAAGAAAAATGTTTCTTTGGATCCCAGCATTTTTCCATGATGTACTGCGCGTCGAATTAGACGTCGTAATACATACGCTTGGTTATCATTTGATGGAATAACTCCATCTGCAATTAAAAATGCGCAGGATCGAATATGATCTGCGATAACATGTAAAGATTTATTATTTAAATCTGTTGTACCTATGGTTTCGGCGACTGACTGGATTAGTTTAGTAAAAATGTCAATTTTATAGTTTGAGTGTACATTTTGTAGGATTGCTGTAATTCTTTCTAATCCCATGCCAGTATCAACGCATGACTGAGGTAGGGGTAACATAGTGCCATTTAATTGACGATTAAATTGCATAAATACAATATTCCAGATTTCAACATATCTATCACCATCCTCACCTGAGGTGCCAGGAGGGTTGCCAACAATTTTGGGTCCATGATCAAAAAAAATTTCAGAAGAAGGTCCGCATGGACCGGTTTCGCCCATGCTCCAGAAGTTATCGGAATCATATAGAGCGTTTTTTTTGTCACCTATGCGAATAATTTGATTTGGTAATACTCCGATATCTTTTTTCCAAATGTTAAAGGTTTCATTATCGCCTTCATAGACAGTAACCCATAATTTTTCTTTTGGAAGATTAAACCAATGAGGGCTAGTTAATAATTCCCAAGAAAAAGCAATTGCTTCGTGTTTGAAGTAATCACCGAAGCTAAAGTTGCCCAGCATTTCAAAAAAAGTATGATGTTTGGGAGTAAAACCTACTTTTTCTAAGTCGTTATGTTTTCCACCAGCGCGCACACATCTTTGAGAACTAGTGGCTCGAGAGTAGTTTCGTTGATCTTTACCAAGAAAAATATCTTTGAATTGATTCATTCCAGCGTTAGTAAATAATATTGTTGGGTCATTTTTTGGAATCAGGGAGCTGCTAGATATAATTTTATGTCCTTTTTTGTGAAAGAAATTAAGAAACATTTGGCGAACTTCTGAAGTGCTTGGTTTCATATTTTTACCTTTACTGTTCTTATTTATTTTTTTTTAATTATCTCTTTATATTTATATTCTAAAAAAATAAATTATTATAGATTTAGTCAATTTTATATAAAAAATAAAATGAGTTAGTTTACAAATTACTAACTGGAATTAAATCTTTTTAAACGTAATAGATATTGTTTAGAAACTAGAGTTTTTCTTTTATAGGTATTGTTTTTATTTTTTAAGAATTTTATTTAGTATATGTGTAGAAATCTTCATAAGAACAATGTAGTACATTATGTCTTCTTTAATTTAAGTGCATGACTGTTCTATTTGTATTTAGGTACTTGTATAAATTAGAATACAGGTATTTTATAGATTCGTTGGATAAAAAAGAAATTATTATGTAGATTTGGCTTGATCAAAATATGAATATTGGATTACATAATAAGTTTTGTGCTAAAGAGTCGATTGAATTAGTAGTATTAGAGTGCTTAGATAGTAAATATTAGTTATTCTCATGGATACTAAGTTAGGTTTTTGTATAATTTTTTTCTACGGTATAAGTTTTTGACTGTTAGATACAACTCTAAATGATGGCATATAACACTGATTATAATATTATATTAAACTATCTCGATGAGTAGTTTCAGATACTCTGAGTGTAGTTTGTATAGTATGTATTCCAATATATTGATAAAATGTATAATAAATTTATTCTTCATTAAATTTTTACATACATAGGTAATCAAATTGTATTTCGATCTTATGTTTACAAGTGATTAAATATATTTACTGATATTAGTATTTTAATACTCATTGAATGTCGTCATGGTTCTAGAAGTTTATTGGTCATGTGTAGTGCTGTATCGTGTATTATAGGAACAGATATATATCTTTTATATCATTTAGGTGCAAATCAGGCTCATATTTACTGTAGGCTTAACTCTACTTAGTCACTTTTCTCTTATCATTTTATTTTTATATTATAATATGTTATCTATGAAGTTATTGGTTGGCTTGCTTTTAGATTAGATTGTGGAAAGCGTAGGATTTGATGAGTATAATATAGTTTATAATATACAGTTTAAGTATTTTAATATTTTGATTTTAATTTTTATATAGTTTTTAAGTTATTATTAAAGAGATTGATTTACGAGTTAGATCGATATTGCTTTATATACTAGATTACTTTTCAGTCTATACTGTTTGTACCAATATTTGTGTTTTTTATATATCGTATATTTATGATACTTAAGTGTTAGTGAGTAATTATTCATTAAAAGGATATGTATTGAATTTTTTCTATATATTTGAATGGATATTGTATCGTATTGTATATCATATAATCGTAATTGTTTTAAACGTTAATTTACATAAGGAAAGTTGTGAACTAAAGTTAGTGATTATAATGATTTAATTTCAATTCTAGTGTATTTATTTTATAAATAACAAGATTGTTTATATGGTTTATCAATATAGTTCAAAACTAATGTTTTTATTTTAATGCTTATTGTTAAGTTTAATACATACTAATAACCATGTTAGGTTAGTTTTTGATACATTACTTTATGCGATTTGTATAAGATTGCATGCTAAATTAGAAGAATCTTTATGTCAAATATATCTTTTTCTAAAGAAGTGGCGCGACGACGTACTTTTGCTATTATTTCTCACCCGGATGCTGGGAAGACTACCATTACGGAAAAAGTATTGCTCTTTGGGCAGGTTATTCAGATTGCTGGTTCTGTAAAAGGTTCTTTTTTTAATAGATCCGTTAGATCGGATTGGATGAACATGGAGAGAGAGCGGGGTATTTCTATTAGCACTTCGGTTATGCAGTTTCCTTATCGTGGGAGTTTAATTAATTTACTTGACACTCCGGGTCATGCAGATTTTTCGGAAGATACTTATCGAACATTGACTGCTGTAGATTGCTGTCTTATGTTAATTGATGCAGTAAAGGGTGTGGAGGATCGAACTTGTCAGTTAATGCATGTTACTCGTTTACATCGTACCCCTATTTTGACTTTTATGAATAAAATGGATCGTGAGATTCGTGATCCTATTACAGTTATGGATGAGGTGCAGAGTAAGTTAAAGCTTGTTTGCTCTCCAATTACTTGGCCTATTGGTTTTGGTAAGTTATTTAAGGGTGTTTATCATTTGTACAGACATGAGGCCTATTTATATCAGTCTGGTAGGGGGCACATTATTCAAGAAGTTCGTGTAGTAAAGGGTCTGAATAACCCAGAGCTAGAGATAGCCATTGGTGAAGTTCTTGCTAAGCAGTTACGAGAAGAAGTTGAGTTAGTAGAGAGCGCCTCATCAGTTTTTGATCGTCATCAGTTTCTTCAGGGTACTATGACGCCAGTATTTTTTGGTACTGCATTAGGTAACTTTGGTGTTGATCATGTTCTTGATGGCATAGTGGATTGGGGGCCTTCACCATTGCCTCGTTATAGCAACGAGCGGATTGTAACTGCAATGGATCAGGATTTTAGTGGTTTTATTTTTAAAATCCAGGCTAATATGGATCGAAAGCATCGTGATCGTGTAGCATTCATGCGTATAGTTTCTGGAAAATATAGAAAAGGAATAAAATTACATCACGTGCGTACTGGAAAAAATCTTGTTGTTACTTCTGCTTTAACTTTTATGGCCGGTGATCGTTATCAGACTGAAGAAGCCTATCCAGGAGATATTATTGGATTACATAATCACGGCAAGATCCAAATTGGTGATACTTTTACACAAGGTGAAAAGATAAAATTTTTTGGTATTCCAAATTTTGCACCAGAACTTTTTCGTCGCATTCGCCTGTGTGATCCATTAAAACAAAAACAGCTTCTTAAGGGTTTGGTTCAGCTTTCAGAAGAGGGTGCGATACAGATATTTCGACCATTAAATAATCATGATTTAATTGTTGGAGCGTTAGGTGTTTTACAATTTGATGTGGTAGTTTCACGTTTAAAAAATGAATATAATGTGATAGCAGCTTATGAAGAGATGAAAATTGTTGCTGCACGATGGGTTACATGCATTGATACGAGTAAACTTGAGGAGTTTCAAAGTAAAAATTCAACTTACTTGGCGTTAGATGGTAGTGAAAATCTCACGTATATTGCTCCAACTATGGTTCATCTAAGTATTATTCAAGAACGATATCCGGAAGTAGTTTTCTGGAAAATGCGTGAACATTAATTTTAATATGGTTTTTTAATTAATAAGAAGTTTAGATTTTTATGTGATAAACGAACTCTTATTTTAAAAAAATTAAAATTTTTTATGATATTGTTAATGTATAATTTATAATATTTTTATATTCTAATCGACAAAAATATAGATAAGGATGGTCAATTAAGAGTTACTAGATTAAATTGAAAGACTAGTACGTAACAATGATCAAATATTTTATTTTATATACTAAGTTATTTATGAAGTTGTAATCATGTTTTTGTCTTTTATTAGTTATAAGAAAATACATTGAGATTTATGGTTACCAGAGTTATCCCTTAACTAAGGGATAATATGGTTTTTCTTATTATATCAAGAAATATAGCTATTAGTTTTTTGTAGGAACCATTATTTATGGTTGGTATGTGATTTATTGCGGTGGTCTGAATGATTAATTAATTTATACTTATATTATATTAATCTATGTGGCATTAAGATAATGTTTTTTTGTATAAATTTTATGTCTTAAAGAGACAGGCATAGGTTATATGTGTTATTTATAATTAAATAATTAAAGCTTAATATAGTTTGTTCATAACATATAAAATATAGTTTTTAATTTACGATAGGTAGTTAGTTGTATCGATAAAAATTATTACTAGCGGGTTTTGTTTATATTTTATCTCTAAGAGATAATTATGAATTTTATTTTTTATTTTTCTAAATAATTCCTATGTATTTGACTATTGTTTATTTCTTGGTTTTCTTAACTATTTTAGTCTGATTTATGTTGAATTTTTACTGTATATATTGTAAGTATATAAAAATATATATTAGTATTTTATATATGTATAACAATGAGTAGGATAGGTTTTTATTTTTTATATATTGGTCGGTTTTTTTGTTGATGTAATAAATTTCTATAGTTTTTTCCTAAAGGGCGATATATTTCTACTCGATCACCATTATGCACTTGTGTGGATAATTTAACTAAATTACCAAAAATACCAAATTTATTTTTTTGAAGAATAATATCTTTTCGAGTTGTTAGTATTCCAGATTTAATAATAGTTTGCTCAACTGTGCTTCCTTCCTCTATGGTTAAGTGATAACAATATTGTTTATGAGGCAGTGCATAAACAACATCAACTATAATTTTTGTCATCATATATTTTTTTAGCGCGGGAAATAAAGGAATAAATAATCTTTTTATTGATGTTTTTAAACAGATTTTTAAATGTAATAGCGATTAGTCTATTGGTAAACTTTAAATTCAATATGAGCCTCACTTGGCAGGAGTTTTCACTTATTGGTATAAAATACCAGCTGCCATTAAGTTGAGAAAATGGGCCTTCTAGTAACTGTATATGGATGCTTTTATTAGAGATAAGAGTATTTCGGGTAATAATGGTCATTTTTATTCCGGATTTCTCAATATCTATAGAAGCAGTCATTTGTGAAGAGTTACAAGTTATTATTCGACTACCAATACATCCAGAAAGGAACTGTGGATAACATTCGATGTCATTTACAAGAATATACATTTTTTCAGAACTGAATGGCACCCATGATGAACAAATAATATTAGACATATTAATTCCAGTATTTTCTTAGACAGTTATTGCACCTGTTATAATTATGTATATGGATTTGTCTGACTAATTTCATGTTAGCATAATGAATTTACTCATAGTATATAGAACCCATGATTGGAAGTGTGTGTAAATATAGTAACTTGATTCATATTTTTTTTATTATCACCGCGCTTTTATGCTAATCAGAAGTATTAGTTTTTTTATAAAACATATTTATGTGTATTTATAGCTCTTTTTTATAAAAACTTGATTTGAAGCATGGACCAATGTAATTCCAAGTATTGTTATTTATTTAGATAAATATCATAGTATTATGATTTTTCTACAGTATGTTAATAGATAAAATATTGATAATATTAGGTATAATTAATAGTGTTTTATTTTATTTTTTATAAATTAGTCTATTTCAATGATATTGTTTTATAAAAAGTGAATCGGATTCATTTTATTGGCATGTCTGATTTTCAGATGATAATATGTTATTAGAAGAAAAAGTATGAAACGAAGTATTATGGTTTTTATCTAAATACATTTACTAATGGAAAATAACTTGACACACTATTATGTTATATTTTTATAACATATTTCACTAGTGATTGATAAGAAGATATTATATAATTGTTTATATAAGTCTTGTCAGTAGAGTCAGGCATGAGAATTATTATGAATTTATACTAACTAGTAGTTGTTTTTTATTTAGAAGAAAAAATAACAATATGTGTATGTTATTTTTTAATTATTTTTGACTGAGCCATTTACTTTAGAACGTATATTTTGATAAGTTTAATAGTTTTATCTGTTTTTTTAATTTGATTTTTAACAGATACTTCGATAGTTAAATAGATAAGCAGTAGAAAATATATTTTGCAAATTTTATTCAAAAAATTGGATATTTTAATACAGAGTCAATAATTTAGAATTAATAAGTTTGAGGTATTGAGTAGAATTTGGATGATGAATACAAAACAGAATTTAGTGCCTACTATTATTTCAATAAATAAGCACGCTCGTTATAATTACTTTATTAATGAAATAATGGACGCTGGATTACTTTTACATGGCTGGGAAGTAAAATCTTTGCGTGCAAAGCAAGTGAATATTCATGATAGTTATATTGTCTTCAGTGACGGTGAAGCTTATTTATGTGGATCCACATTTCAGCCACTCAGTCTTGTATCATCACATATTACGTGTTTACCTAACAGAAAACGTAAGTTGCTTTTAAAAAAAAGTGAACTAGATTGTCTTATTCGAAAAGTCAATCATGATGGATACACCGTGATAGCTTTATCAATTTATTGGAAAAGTGCTTGGGCTAAGCTTAAAATTGGGATTGCACGAGGGAAAAAGAAGTATGATAAGCGTAATGATTTAAAAGATCGTGAGTGGAAATTACATAAAGAGCGTATAGTAAAAAATATTAATTGCGTATTTATTAGAAATTAGTATAATATATTTTTTATTAGTAATAACTATTACTTAGAATTATCAGTAGTAACTATTACTTAGGATATGGGGCTGATCATGGATTTGACAGGATGTGTAAAGCGGGAGGTGCATGCCGAGGGGCGGTTGGCCTCGTTAAAAGCCGTATAAATAGTCGCAAATGATAAAAACTTTGCACCTGTTGCGTTAGCAGCTTAATTCGTTTAATAAACTGAAGGTGCCCTCTCTCTTCATATTCTCTTCTCTTAGAATAGAAGAATAGAGAGGTCAAAATTAAAAGAGATCGCATTGATATCTTGCTTGGGGTTGATATGTTAAATTAAATCAAGCTAGTTTTTTAGTTGCGTGTCCATTCGCGGCTAATAAATAAAATCTAATAATAGGACTAAGCATGTAGTGCCAATTGTATAGCCATTCTGGACGCGGGTTCAACTCCCGCCAGCTCCACCAATTATTAAAGTATTAAGGTAAGTCATCGTGGTTTGCATTTTACTTAAATGGGTTACTGGTGACTTTGATTTATTGCATTATATACATATACATATACATATATGGTTTTTGATTAAGAGCTAAGGTAGTTTTGCACTAATTTATTTTATAGTTTTTGTTAATGTTTTCTTTTGTTTATATAAAAATATAATATTGAGTTAAAAAGAAAGGTAGAGATAAGATTTATATCTTATATAAGTTAAGAGAAGAAGTAAATATACTGAAATATTTTAAAGGAGAAGAATAGTATTTAATACTGTCGATTTTATAAATAAATGATAATTAACTATATCTAATATATGCTTAGATATCAAAGAAGCTATATATTTTTTTATTAGAAAATCAGGATTTTAATATTAACGTCATTATTTTGAGAACTATCTATGAAACAGTTGATTTATTTTAACAAACTGTTTCAAAGTTAAGATAAATTGGTGTGAAAATATATTATACTTTTATTAAGTTTTGTATCAGAATTGTAGAATATTCTATTGGATATCTTAGAAAAGAATTAAGCTTTAATAAGAAATAAGGTTCTAAATGATCATTCAGTTTCTTAAATGCAATGTCATACATCATAGACATTCATCTAATTTTCTATACTTAGAAAATAGTAATTAAGATTTTTAATAGAATGATTTATGGATCAATGAATTTTTTTATTTTAAGATGTACAGAGATTTTTATATATAGAGAATGTCTTTTTTATCAATTGACATATTGACATCAGGATTGGATTTCAAGTACACAGAAATTATGTAATTTGAAAAAGAACAGAGTAATAGAGTAATGATGTGCAAGTCATTCATGGACTTTTTGTTAAAAAAAGAACTATGTTTCTGAGAAGTAGTCAAAGTAGCTGTAAAGTTAGTTTATCATCTTATTTAAGAGATTTAATAATTATATGTTATATTATCTTATGCGTATTTTTTAATGCGTTTCAGTGTTAAACTAGAACTAATAAGATTATTTTTCAAGAAATTTAATATATTTTTTATTAAAAATAAAATTTTTTATTTTATGTAATACAGTAATGCACTAATAATTATTGTATTTTTAAAGGTATTTTATATATTCAAACGGTGGTTTTGTTTACTTATTAAGGAAGATGTGGGGAGATATTATCTATATCATTAATTGATATATGAAGTAAGGTACATTTTTTGCTTATTTTAATGTACTATTTATATGTGGTGTGTTATCGGTAAGTTAGTTCTATTTTTTACATAGTAATTACTATATACACAGAGAGTGATAATTTTTATTAAATGTTCAGGAATAGTTGCAACATTATATCGTTGTATTTCTTGGATGAAAGGAACAAGAGATATTATCAGAATTCTTTGATATTAGATATATATAATATATTGGGTTTTGGTTGATTTGTATCGTTTTTTTAGATTGTAACATTGATTTCTATCAATATTATTTTTATCTGAGTGTGTAATAGTTTGGTGGGGCAATAATCGTGTATTTATCTGTATTTTAATAATTAACGTTGAATTAATTTTAGTAGATTGTTCTTGATCTTTACAAGACACTAATAACAATATTATTGTTCCGTCATAATGATAATGTGTATCTATTATAATGTGTATCTATTCATACAGTATACATTCTAGCCTATATTTATTCACGAGTCATCTGGTTATTTATAAATATAAATGTTTGAATAGTAAAGGATGTTAAAATAAGTATTGATATTATGAAATGCATTAATCAAATTATATTCATCTTTCTGATTTAAGAGTCAAATGAACTAACATGGTATATACATTACGAATATATATCATATAAACAGGGTGTGTTTAGAATGATTAAACCAAACCTGCAACGAAGAGTATTACATGTTATGTCTTCGAATGCGAAGGGATTGATTTCAAAAATTACTAACATATGTGATCGGAATGAACTTAATATTCTAGAAAACAATCAATTTATTGATGATGATACTAATTTATTTTTTATGCGTACAGATCTAGAAGGTTATTTTGATGATAATAAATTTCTTAAAGATTTGGATTGTGTTTTGCCGGTAGGATCTAGCTGTAAATTACATTTTCTTAGACGTCAGCGAATCGTGATTTTAGCTAGCCAAGAAACTCATTGTGTAGGGGAGTTGTTAATCAAAAGCGCTTATAACGAATTAGACTTGGATATTGCTGTAGTTATTAGTAATCATGAAACGTTACGTTCATTAGTAACGCGTTTTAATATACCATTTATTTTTGCTAGCCACAGAGGTGTGACACGCGTTCAACATGATAATAATATAGCAGATAAGATTGATGTTTATTGTCCTGATTACATAGTTTTAGCAAAATATATGCGTGTGCTCACAAAAGATTTTGTTCATCGTTATAAAAATAAAATTATTAATATTCATCATTCGTTTTTACCTGCATTTATTGGATCTCGTCCTTATCATCAAGCTTATCATCGTGGTGTAAAGATGATTGGTGCTACAGCTCATTATGTAAATGAAGATCTTGATGGTGGGGCTATTATTATGCAGGATACCATACCTATTGATCACAGTTATCATCCAGAAGATATGATGAGAGCTGGGCGTGATGTTGAAAAAAATGTACTTAGTCGTGCATTATATCAAATTATAACACAGCGTGTTTTTTTAAATGGAAATCGTACTATTTTGCTGTAATCAGTAAGTTATTTTTGATCTGAATGCAATTCAGTGATATTTTTTATTATTTTTAATCCTCTGTATTATATAATACCAGCACACTCTGGTTACAATGTGCATTAGTATTTGTTAATTAATTTAGTTTTGAAAATTTATTTGTTATTATAGATATAATAGAGCTGAAGTTAAGAATATAAAAAGATTAATCTAGATTATATGGAGCAATAGCAAGAAATTGTGTATTTTAATATGTAAATTTATTGACTCTTTGTTGGTATATTCTCTATAATCTAAAGAAGAGATTAAGGGTGATTAGCTCAGTTGGTAGAGCACCTCCTTTACACGGAGGGGGTCGGCGGTTCGAGTCCGTCATTACCCACCATATTTAAATTGGGTCGTTAGCTCAGTCGGTAGAGCAGTTGACTTTTAATCAATTGGTCGCAGGTTCGAATCTTGCACGACCCACCATATTAAAATGTTTAATTTACAAGGATTGAATAATGTTGCATAAATTATAATAATTTGTTAGATTATAATAAGAAATATAATGATAGTATTCAATAATATTAAAATGTTTTCATAACTAAGTATCAATGATACTGGACAAGCAGGAAAGAGAAGAATGGATAGTAGTGGGTTTATTTATAACATTCATGATGTAGATTAGTTTGTTATGATTTACATATTTTTATTATAGATAAAATTCTTATTAATTGGATTAGTTCAAGAATATTTATTTCAACTATATAAGTAATGCCTATTGAATAGGCATGAATTTCATTAAATTTTTTCATGAAAGTAAAATATAGATCACTTAAATAAAAATAAATTAAGTGTACTGTATTTTTATATTATCAGACAAAGTACATATATTTATTTCGAATATTCTGGTTTGTTGATGAATATATTTTTAATATGAGAAATAATCTAGTTGTAAGTTAATATTAGGTTAATAGATATTCTTATCATAAAAAATTTAGTGATATTTTGTAATTTTTAGTATGAAAAGAAGTATTTTTAGTTTTAATGATGTTAATCATATCATAATTGTATTGAAAAAATATTTTTTTAAAATATCTCGCTTTTAATAAAGAAGAAGTTTTATAGACTTCTAATCTAAATATTAGAAGATGAATGGCGCTTCTAGCTGTGAGTAATTAGAAGTACCATATTGATTACTTTTTTAGTATGATTTAGCTTTTTTTATTTCAACTGAATATCATAATTCTGAATATATAAAAATGATATAGAATATGGTCTAGATTTATAGAGACTCATTAGTTGATTTTTAATATATCTCAATTAGGTACAGATTATCTATTCTATCTGTAATCTATATTTTATTATAAATTGTGGCGCGTAATATATTATGGATATAATTGAATTTATATATCTCATTTCTTATGAGATGAATTGTGTATTTTATTATATACTATAATCATCTATAGAATTACTTAGTACAAAATACACAAAAATTGTGCAAAAATAGTTTTTTAAAAGTTGATTATATGAACTAACTATAGTATTTAACTTAAATAATATCAGAGTCAAGTAAAATTATTAATTGTTTTATTTAATAAGCAGATGTTTATCTATTTTCTATATTTTTAAAAATTTTAAATCAATTTATCGAGATAAAATATTGATTCAGTGCAGTAATGATATGTAAAAAATTAATAATGAAATCTTCTGTGTCTAAGGTGTTTGAACATTGTCAAATATAGTGTAGCATTGTCTAGTATATATACATAATAATATTATTTCTGTAAAAAGAAGAATAATGTATTCTGAAGTTGTTGTTCACAAATATCGAACGTAAATTTTTCTCTGGTACAGCGTTGCGCGTTCCAGCTAAATCGACTATAAGTCTCATTGACCATTAACATTTCTACTGCATTAGCACAATCTATATGTGAGATAAGTTTTGGTCTTATCAAAACATCGGCGATCGGATCATACACTGCATGGGGATAATTTATTTTTATTCCTGTAATGCATTCATGCTCTTTTACTGATACCTTCGGGACTAGTCCTAGACCACATATACGGTTACTAACTATTTCAGGTTGTCCATCAATAAGAGGAAAAATTACTGGAACTCCATGGTAGAGGGCTTCTAGACAAGATAGGCCGAATGCTTCTGTGATTGGAGTGCTCATGTAAATATCAATGCGATTAAAAAAATCAGACAATTCATTTTGAAAAGGTGAAAATATAACTTGATCATTTAAATTTAATTTTTGTGTTAATATTTCTAATTGCTTTTTATATGGTCCTTGTCCAATAATTTCAATTGTTACGTTGTGACCACGTAACAATAATTCATGCAGAGTTAGAAGAGACACACTAATTCCCTTAAGATTTACTAAACGTGATGCTGTTCCTAGTCGAAGTGGAAAAGTGGATAATTTATTTTTAATCGTTATATTTATTGGTTTTTGAATCCCATTATGTACTACTACATGGGGGCATGGAAGTTGAAATCGTAATTCCATGATTCTTTTTGATGCATATGAAACTGTAATTACACCATCAAGCATCGAAAAAAAATTTATTGTTTTTTTATTCAAAGTTAAGCGCGAGGAAGCTCCATGATCATAGTAGATCATTTTTCTATTTTTTGGTTTAGAAGATAGTCTAATAACAAGATCCCAGACAATGATAATATCAGAAGAAGTTTTTTCAATTTTCCATTTAAGCCAAAATTTACGAATAAATTGTGGACAGCGAAGAGCTAGATGATTACATAATCGACTAGAAAAAATGACTTTTTTTTCAATTTTTTTGTAATATCACTGCTGACTTTAGGACTGATACAAATAACTACATCATTTTCATGATCGATATGGTTAATATATTGTAGAAACATGCGCTCTACACCACCTAATTCATATAAATTAATGATATGAAGTGTTTTCATCTAATCACCTTTTCTAATTCTTTTTGCACCATAGAAGCAGTAAGTGTATCCATATGTTTATCTGATGAGCATAGTGAAATTTGATTATAACCATAATTGCCAATTAATTCGTGGTTAGTTGGTCCATAGAGTGTTATATTTGGTTGGTTAAGTGCAGAGGCTAGATGGCTGAGTCCTGTGTCAACTGATACTACGGCGCGAGAATTAATCAATATGTGTGCCAATTCTTCTAAAGATAGTTTGGGTAAGACCTCAACATAGCTGAATCCCTTTGCTAATCTTTTGGCGCGTTGCCATTCATCATTTGTTCCCCATGGTAATTTGATGTTCAGACCGTTAACATCCATAGAACTAATTAATCTGCGCCAATTTTTTTCTGGCCAATGTTTATTTTTTTGGGTTGTGGCATGCAAAAATACGAGATTCTTTTTAGAATCTTGGGAGGCCTGATTTGAAAAAAAATCTATAATAGCATAGTTAGCATCCATTTGTGGCATGCTATAATTAAGGCTTTTAGAAAAGAGAAGTCTCATTCGTTCCACGGCATGTTGTTTTTTATGAATTCGATGACGTTTATCATATACTAGGCTGGATAATGATTCTTTGGCACTATGAAAATCACCTCCATGTCGGATTCCTTTTGCTAGTCGAGTAATAAACCAAGCGCTTTTTATTAAACCTTGAGCATCAATTATAGCGTCATATTTATTTAATTGCACCGTATGTTTAAATTTCTCTCTTTCCTGTCGTATTTTATGACTAAACCAATTTTTACGCCAACGACGTAAAGCTACTGGAATTACTTTATGAACGGCTGGATGCCAGCCAGGAATTTCAGAAAAGTCTTCCTCGACTACCCAATCAAAACGAGGATTGGGGAGTGTTAGCATTGAATCAGTTAATGCGGGTAGAGTCTGGATCACATCTCCCATTGAAGATGTTTTAATGATTAAAATCCGCATTGTAACGCCTTTAAATAAGATTGAGTATTTTTAGTTCAGTAATGACTTTTTCTGGTGTAATCTTAATAAGACTTGGATGATACCCAGCGTGTATATCGTTTGTTTTTATTTTGTCTTTATTACTCATCAAATGAATAACCCGTGCATTCTTGGAAAGGGGAGGAGTAAAGCCTGGGTCACTGGGACCATATAGTGCAATTAATGGTTGATTTAATGCAGCGGCAATATGCATTAATCCAGAGTCATTGCTAATTATAGCATGAGAGCAGGAGATAAGGATAACAGCTTCTTCTAAGTTTGTTTTACCAATAAAATTACAGCAATATTTTCTGTTTTTTTTTGGAATGCCTTGTAAAATTACTATTCCAGTATATTTTTCATTAGTAGATCCAAGTAATAAAATTTGATAACCAAGATTAATTAAGTGTTTGGTTAGTTCTGCATAATGATAAAATGGCCAGCATTTAGCTAGTCCATGAGCTGTTCCAGGGCATAAACTTATAATTGGTCTCTTGTAATCGATGTTAAATGTATTAAGAGTAGTTTTTTTTTCTTTATCACTTACTGTAAGTCGAGGTAAACAGAGGGGTTTGGGTAGGTCGTTTATGCTGTGTATATTTTTTTTTTCGTATCCTAATGCGATATAGCGGTGCACCATTAGTGGAAAATTTGTATGGTTTAATATGCGTATATCATTTAGCAATCCATAACGCATTTCTCCACGCCATCCAGTACGACGCGGAATAGATGCCAAGAAAGGGATTAGAGCAGATTTAAATGAACCAGGTAAAACTAACGCTTGATCATAACATGATGTACGCAACCTTTGACTGAGACGCCAACGTTCTTTTAAGTTAAGAATTCCATGATTTAATGGCATAGTTAATGCTTTTCGCACTTCTGGCATGCGAGATATCAATGGTTTGCACCAATTAGGTGCGATTACATCAATGATGGTTTTAGGATTGTTTGTTTTTAAAGTACGATACAGGCTGTGTGACATCATCATGTCGCCAATCCAAGAAGGCCCTATAACTAGAATTTTCATTCTCTTATTTTTTCACCGTTTCATGGTAGGATTGAGTGATTTTATATATTCTAAAACCCCTATTTTAATGTGTTTAAATGACGGAACATAGCCTGTTTTTTTTAGTTTAGTAAGATTTGCTTTTGTGAATTTTTGATAGAATCCTTTAAGACTTTCTGGAAAAGGGATATATTCAATTTCATTTTTTTTATGAAATTCTAATATGATTTCAGCTACTTCTTGAAATGAAGTGGCAACGCCAGATCCGCAGTTAAAAATTCCAGATATGGTTTTTTCCCATAACCAAAGTTTTATTGATACCGCGTCTTTTACGTAAATAAAATCGCGTTTAAAGTTGTGACTACCTATAAATAATTGAGGATCTTTTCCAGTTTGTATTTGTTTGTTTAAGTGGAATATTATACTAGCCATATTATTTTTATGAGTTTCTTTTTCTCCATAGACGTTAAAGTAACGACATCCACAAATTGGTGATTTTGCTGTTGTTAAAGCTTTTCGAACATAATGATCAAAAAGCATTTTTGAATAGCTGTAAATATTGAGTGGAGATTCATATTTAGATTCTTCAAGACATTCATCTTTACAGTGACCATAAACAGAAGCAGAGGAAGCATAAAGAAATGGAATACTTTGTTGAATACACCAGTTTAGTAGGTCTTTAGAATACTGATAATTATTATGCATCATGTATTTTCCATTCCATTCAGTTGTATCTGTGCAGGCCCCTTCATGAAATACAGCCTCGACGTTTCTAAAGAAATTCTTGTTTGTTAGAATAGACATTCGAAAACTTTCTTTATCTATATAATCAGAAATATGTAGATCTGAAATGTTAGAAAATTTAATACCGTTGTTAAGGTTATCTACTACTAGTATATCAGTATAATTTTTTTCATTTAAGGAATGAATAATATTACTGCCAATAAATCCAGCTCCTCCGGTGACAATTACCATAAGTTTAAATCCTTAATAGAATGTTTTTACTAGGTAGCATGTTATGTTATTTTTTCTTTAGGATCCTAAAGAACATAAATCATTATTTTAATAATGAATGTTCTTTTATTTAAAGAAGTTGGTCTCAAGGAATATGTCAACTTGTCCTTATAAAGATAGAGTTGCGAATATATGATTAGCAGATATTTTCTCTTATTTTTACTGCATAAGAAGATAGATTGAGTTTTCACCACGTTGAATGTTAAGTGCAAGAACGGAAGGTTTGCTATCAAGGATTTTTCGTAGTTCATCTAAATTAGTAATTGGTTGTTGATTAATTCCCATGATAATATCATTCTTTTTAAGACCAATTCTTGCTGCTGCCGAGCCCTCTTTTAGGTTATCAATTTTAACTCCCTTTATACCTTGTGCGTCGTAATTTTTAAGATCTGCGCCCTCAATTCCACCATATATAGTACCAGATTCTACTTTTTCTGTTTTACTTGGCTCTAAAGAAAGAGTAATACTTATTGGTGCGCCAGAGCGTATTATACCTAATTTCATTGTCGTTCCTACTGGTAACGAACCGATTTGAGCGCGTAAAGCAGCAAAACTGGAGATTGGTTTGTTATTAATGGAGATAATTACATCACCTGCTCGTATGCCTGCCCGTGCTGCTGAAGATTTGGGTAATACTTGGCTAATAAATGCACCTCGCTGAACATCAACTTTAATGGCTTTAGCTAGTTCTGAGTTGAGCTCAATTCCAATAATTCCTAATTCTCCTCGTTTTACTTGACCATACGTAACCATTTGAGTACATAGGTTTTTGACCATATTTGATGGAATAGCAAATCCAATACCGATATTACCTCCATCTGGTGCAAGAATAGCAGTATTAATACCAATGAGCTCACCACTTAAATTGATTAATGCACCACCTGAGTTTCCCCGATTAATAGCAGCATCGGTTTGGATAAAGTTTTCATAGTGATCCGTATTGAGCCCGCTTCGTCCTAAGGCAGAAATAATACCTGAAGTGACAGTTTCTCCAAGACCATAAGGATTGCCAATGGCAACAGTATAGTCACCTACACGTAGGTTTTCTGAATCAGCGATCTTAATGGCTATGAGGTTTTTTACTTCTGATATTTGAATTAAAGCAATGTCTGATCGAGGATCTTTACCGATAATTTTGGCGTCATATTTTCTTCCATCACTTAATTGTACTTGAATTTTTGTTGCATTATCAACAACGTGGTGATTGGTTACTACATATCCTTTTATGGCATCGATTACTACGCCAGAGCCTAGTGCTCGAAATTTCTGTTGCTGTCCATCTGAGCCATAATTATCGTTTGGTGGGCCTGCGGGGCATAATGGTGAGCCAAGGAACGGGGAGCCTTCTTGACAAAATGGTGAGCCACCACCGAAGAAAGGTTGGAATTGTGAAAATTGTTCTGTTTTACGTAGTATTGTTCCCTCAACATTGATGCTCACTACTGATGGCATCACAGTTTCTAACATCGGAGCTAGACTATTAGATTGTGGTGATTGTTGAGATGATACAATGCTTTCACTAGAGGTTGCAGAAAAGGATGGCAGAGTTAAACCCAAGCTTAATGCTAATGCATTTAATATTAATATGTTTTTTTTCATAAGGAAGATTCTCAAGTTATTCAATAAAATATCTAATAGTTTATTTATTAAATAATAAGATTTATATATTTACCACTAGTTTTTATTTCTAGAGTCTTTTTGTATAAATGAGTATTTATTTTTTGTATTTATTACTTCATAAATTTTTTTAAATGTATTTGGATAGCTTTTATCTGTTATTTATTAGTATATGATATATAATTGATTTATTAAGATTTTTAAATTAAAGATTGTAAATGTTTATAAAAAATAGATTTTGTGAGCAACAAGACTTAACGTTATGTTTTATCTTTAAGTTAATTAGCTATATATTAATAGACACTGGATGGTATAGTAATTAATGTTTTATTTTTTTCTTATTTATTTTTTTTCAATAATGATCATGATAGTTTTGTAAGATGTATACTATTCTTTTTTCAGAAAAAAATAAGACTATTTTAATTTTGTATTTTGCAGTCAGTTAGAGAACTTCTAGGTGTTATTGAGGGGAAATCTAGAGTTAGTGGTTTTCTTATTTTTTATAATTTTGTATAGCCTGTATATATAGATACTTCTATGATAATGAAGTAGGGGCTATGGTATATAGTTTTTTTATGTTTGATTTACTTAATATTAATTTTTGATTAGCTAACAGATCTTACTTTTTCTGTATATTATGCTTGCGAAGCGTGGTCAATAATAGTATGAATGGTAGTCTAGATACTATTCAGTATATTATATAGTTTATAGATATGTGCATTATTTTTTTCTTTAGGGGTTCGCATTCTTTAAGAGATAATTCATTTATAATAAGATTATCAGATAAAATTAGGTAATTATTTTTATCTAATTATTGTTCTACGTTTCATTTGAATGATTGATCGAATATTGATTGATTTCATTATAATCGATCAGTTATTTCATATAATTTCATGAGCATTTTACCTTTATATTGTGTTATATTTTTTATTGATGGACATCTTATCCTTTTTGGGACTTATCTAAGGTTTAGATTTTTAATATCATTGTAATGTGTTCCTATAATAGGAACATCTTTGATGTTATTTACTACAAGGTTATTTTATGGTTACATAGATATTTATTTTCTTTAAATTAAAGTTAATGAAAAATAATGTGATTGATATGTTAAGCAAGAATTAATATTATTCCCAAGAGAGTTTATAGATGAAAAAGACAGCGGTTGTAGTCTTTAGTGGTGGTCAGGACTCAACTATATGTTTAATAGAGGCTCTCAAGCAGTATGAATTTATTTACTGTTTGACATTTTATTATGGACAACGCCATAAGAAAGAGATTGATGTTGCAAGAAATCTTGCTTTGCAATTAGGTGTTCAGTCTCATAAATTTATGGATATTTCGGTTTTGTATGAGCTTTCGTCTTCTAGTTTAATAATTAATAACTTATCAGATATTGAGGTGAGAAGCCATCAAGATGGGTCTATACCTAGTACTTTTGTTCCAGGTCGTAATATTTTGTTTCTCACATTAGCTTCAATGTATGCTTATCAGTTACAATCTTCAGTTGTGATTATAGGGGTTTGTGAAACAGATTTTTCAGGTTATCCAGATTGTCGTAATGCCTTTATTCTTGCCATGAATCGTGCTATATCATTAGGAATGCACTTCGACATTGTTTTTAAAACCCCTTTAATGAGGTTGACTAAAGCTGAAATTTGGGCATTAGCAGATCTTCTTGGAGTGTTATACTTTGTAATTCATGAAACTATTACGTGTTATAATGGTATAAAGAGTTATGGGTGTAGAGAATGCAATGCTTGTGTCTTGCGTAATAATGGTCTCAAAGAGTATTTAAATAATAAATCTTCTGTAAGACAAAGTTTACATGATAAGAGAAATTAATTAAAAGTCATAAGTTGGTTGAGAAATATAAATATTATGATCTAAGAGTGTTCTACAAAAGCTTGATAGCAAGTTTTATATTTAGCTCATCTTCATGAGCTATTGATTGTATATAGAAAAATTGAGAACATAGTAAATATCTATCTGTGATTTATACAGCGTGATGGTTTTTTTCTTTATATAAATTTAGACAGCAATATTATTTTTAATATAAGCATAGATTGATGGTGTGTCATAAAATATTTTATTCATGGTATGTTGAATAATTAAATAATAAGGTAAAATGAATTCGTTACAACCCTAACTAATTATCATATGTATCATAAAGGTTTTATTGATGATGTTTATAAGAGAGAATTGAGTATACTCGTATTAAGTTTAACTTATGCAAGATAAGATAGAAATCTATATAAAAATGTATTTGAAAGTAAGTAAATCTATCTTTTTATTTTATCGTTTAAATGTGAATATACTAAATATTAGTATTTACTTGAAATTAATTGATAAGAGCATTAATATTTTATGATGACTCTTATACCCTCTTTACATGCGTGAGTATTGTTTTCACGATTCGCGTATTACCTGCTATAAGATTTCCGGATTCAAAGTAATCATGTGCTCCAGAAAAGTCAGTCACTAGACCACCTGCTTCTCGTATTAAGAGTTCACCAGCAGCAAAGTCTAAGGGTTGTAATCCAGCTTCACAGAAAGCATCAATTCGTCCGGATGCTATGTACGCTAGATCTAATGATGGCGAACCACTGCTACGCATATTAGGGCATTGGGTCGAGATCCTATTGATTATATGAAAATAGGTTTTATGATTTGGGTTGTTTACAGAAGGAAAACTTGTTGCAATAATGGCGTTATTAATATCTCGGGAAAATCCACCCCTTATTCGATATCCATTTAATTGAGCACCCTGACCTCGGCTAGCGCAAAATAATTCATTGCGCATTGGGTCGTATACTACTGAGATCTCGCTTCGTTTTTTAATGCGAGCAGTAATAGAAACACTAAAATGAGGCAATTTTTTTCTATAGTTAACGGTGCTATCTATAGGATTAATTAGCCATTGTGTATTTAGGTTCTCTTCCATTTTGATGCTGTCTTCTGTAAAAATTAAATGTTCTGGATAAGATTTTAGAATCAATGCGCTCATTTGACATAGTATTTCCTGTTTTATGTTCTTAGATAAGGTCTGATGATTATCTTTATAGGTTTCGTGATACCCTGTCATTTCATAGTGCCTGGTAAGAATAGTGCCAGCTTTACGCACAGCGCGAATGGCAATGTTGAGCATAGGGTGCATAGGTGCTATAGTCTCGTTAAATATTTAAGAAAAGTATATGGGATGTTACATAGCAAGATTAGTTCTTAAATTTCTTGATTTATGACTAAGAAATAATCACAGTTTTTTCTAAACTTGAGCATGATATTATTTTATCATAAACAGATTAAAATAGTTCTCAGAATAGATGAAAACGATAGGTAGTTACTTGAATATATATTGTTTTTTAATCTATCAGATATCCTGATTAGACTATTTTGAAAATCGAGCAAATAATTATCTAGACGAAGTGATTTAGTGTTAGAGTAGTTTGTTCATTTTATTTTGTTTTAATCCTATTTATTTGTTATTTTTTTTATTTATTCATCAATACAAGATTTAACTGGAATATCGTTTTTGTAAATATTGATTTAATAGGTTTGAAAATTTTTGTCAATGTATATCTCTATAATGAATTTTCTCATAGTAAACTGATATGTTATACAGATTCATTATATTTTAATCTCCTTCTACCTGTGGTAGGTGATCAAAGTGTTTTTTTATATTTTAGATAAAAAATTAGATATCAAATCCTGTATTATAGTTACTATTCTTGCGTATAAGATATGAGAAATCGCTATTTATTACTTGTCACTGTAGTACACTGGGATCCAAAAACATAAATACATGTAGGAGTTGATGATGGATGAAGCAGATTTAGCGCAAAAGCGTGAACAGGATATGATTAAAGCAGCACTTTCATCCAGAGAACGTAGCTTGCAAAGTCCTGATGGAAAATGTATCTGGTGCAAGGATGAAATAATCGTTGTAGGTACAGCATTTTGCTCTGCCGAATGTGGTGATGACTATAATAAGTATCAACGAGAAATGAAACAACGTCTAGGTCGACAATATCAATAGTATTGGATAATTAAATTTCATATTTTTATTTTTTTATGTAATGGGAATAAAGATTAGGGATCATAAAGAAGAAAGTTCATTTGTAATGAGTGGAGGAATGTCAAAAGATTTGGAAAGTTCTTTTAAGAACTATAATGAATATTTCTGAATAGCTTCAGCCACATGAGTATTTATAGAATAAATAAGCAAGAAGAGCTTTTATAATCAGAATACATTCTTTTCATATAAGATATAAGAAGATATGTATAAAATGGATAATGAGTCAGTCAGACTGATTAAGTAATGTCTATCTTGTATATTCTTCCTTCTTAAGATGTGAGAATGGATAATGTAGTATGCGTACGGATGAGTTATATCTCAGCTGTACGTATGCGCATAAGATCTTCTGGTGTATCTATGCTATTACTTGGATTTACTGTTGCGAGGTCGACATGTATTTTTTCTCCGTAGGATAAAATTCGTAGTTGTTCTAGAGATTCAATGCATTCTAACGGGCTTTTATTCCATCGTATATATTGGCGAATTAAACGAGCGTGATAACTATAGATTCCAATATGCCGTAAAACATTGTCGCATATCGTGGATGATTTAATGCTTAATGGTTTGTAGTGAAAAGGAATGATAGCACGAGAAAAGTAAAGGGCATGGCCATAGAGATCGCGTACTACTTTGACTATATTTGGATTGAACGCTTCGTCTATAGAGGTGATTGGTGCTGCTATTGTTGCTATATTTACATCGTATAATTTAATATTACTTGCAACCTGATTAATTATTTCAGGAGGCATCATAGGTTCATCCCCTTGGATGTTAACAACGACTGTGTCATCAGGAAGTTGGTAGTGTTCGAGTACTTCAGATATTCTTTCAATACCGGAACTATGGTTGGATCTGGTCATGCATACTTCTCCATTTATCGCTTTAACTACGGACTCTATTCCAGGATGATCAGTAGCAACAATTACTCGTTTAGCATTAGATTTCCTAGCCTGTTCAATGACACGTACTATCATGGGTTTTCCGTGTATAGTTAAAAGAGGTTTTCCAGGAAGGCGGCTGGAAGAAAAGCGTGCTGGAATGATGGCAATAAAATTCATAAATGACTTTCTGGTATAGAGATAATTCGAGCTCGATTTTTTATTAAAATCGGTATACCGTCTTTAATTGGATACGCTATACGATCAGTTATACAGACTAGTTCTTTCTGACTTGTAGTGTAAAAAAATAGTCGTCCATGACAGATTGGACAAGCAATAATTTCAAGTAACTTTAGATTCATAGCATCTTAGGATTATAATATTAATATGATATGGATTTTATCCATATTTAAGATCTACCTTTTTTAAAGATGTACAAGTTTCTGTTAACATTTTCTATTCTATAATAGCTTCTATAACAATATTGAGATTGTTTATTCAATAAATTTTTCTCCGATACTAATATCATTATTTAGGGTGTTTAGCATATTACTTAGCATATTTTTTTCAAAATTACTTAGATATCCGATAGATCGATATTCTATAATTCCACTTTGACCCAATACAAATGGTTGTGAAAAAAAGCGCGCATATTCTGTATTGCCTTCTACATACGCATATTCTAAAATATTTCTTTCTCCCTCTAAAGCTCGTATTAACGAGAGAGTAAAGCGCGTAGCAGCTACGCTCATAGCAAGAGTGGCAGATCCTCCACCTGCTTTCGCTTCTAGAACTGCGTTACCTGCATTTTGTATTTGTTTAGTTAGATCGTAAATTTCTTTTTCGCTGAAATCATAATCTTGAGTTAATTGTGATAGAAGGGGAAGTATAGTAATGCCGGAGTGGCCTCCAATTACTGGGGTATTGATTTTTTCTGGATTTTTTTGTTTTAATCTGGCTATAAATGTATTAGATCGTATGATATCTAGTGTAGTTATTCCAAATAACTTACTTCTATTATAAACTCCAGCTTTTTTTAGAACTGAAGCGGCAACGGGAATGATTGAATTAATAGGATTTGTGATAATACCGATTAATGCGTTAGGGGTGTATATTGCAATTTCTTGGATAAGGCTTTGTATAATTTCTGCATTGCAGATAAAGAGATCAGAGCGATCCATTCCTGGTTTGCGTGCAAAACCAGCTGAAATAAGGACTATATTAGAATTACTAAGAGCTTCTCCAATCTGTACACTATGGAATCCGTTTATTTTTACAGAAGTCGGGATATGGCTTAAATCTAGAGCAATACCTGGAGTAACAGTGGATATATCGTAAAGAGAGAGATCTGAGTTATTCGGTAGCTTCATCTTAAGAAGAAGAGCAAGAGATTGTCCAATAGCTCCTGCTGCACCAAGCACTGTAACTTTCATATGTTATTCCTTATATGATGTTGTTAGGATTTTAGTGATGAATGAGTTTATATCATTTGGATTTAAATGGATTTAAAATATTGATTATTTTAATATATTTTATGTGATATATATCATTATGTGATATATATCATTCATGATTTATAAAAATTTGAAAGTAATACATTTGAATTTAGAGACTCAATCTCGTTCTGTTATTATAGTTTTTTGTTAAAGAAAAGGAAACTATATATAAAACTATATGTATATTCAAGCATGAGATTAATGTTATATGTTAGATTTTATGATTGATCTATGATTCATCGCAGAAGTTCCTGGTAAGTAGAGTAATTTTTTTATTGAGATTGGAAGGTTAATTGTATTTTATAAAAGCATGGATAGATATGATCATGTATTTATTACAGGAAGGCATGACAATGTCATTAGTCTTATCGATTAATTCTCAATAGATTATTTTTCATGGTTGATTTTTATCAATCTTATAGAATATACAAGCATGCCGTATAGGGTGAATATTGAACTTGATAATTGTAATACAAGATCGTGTTGGTGACAAAGGCATTGATCTAGATTTTTATTATTTCGTTTTATTTTTGAGGGATTGTGTGATCTGAAATAATTTTTTCTATTGAAGAACGGGAGGCAATTTTATTATCGATCTTGATATAAATATTTTTTTCTTTCGGTAGTAATAATACATCAAAAACCCCTTGATGAGCTCTTAGGGATTTCTCGAGTTTCACCATGTTGATAGAAGAAGATGAAAGTGTTAGTCGTAAACTGCTTAGATAAGGTGGTTCTCTCATATTCATAGTTAACAATAACCATGTTAGAGAAAGAAGAGAACCAAAAAGAAATACATGATTCACGCCAAAATGATCTAACAACCAGCCATTAACACTACCCCCAATTGCTACACCAAGAAATTGACTGGTAGAGTATAACCCCATAGCTGTCCCTTTGAAGCCTGCTGGGCATTCTTTATTAATTAGTGAGGGTAATATTGCTTCCATAATGTTAAAACTAATGAAAAATATTTGTAACCCCATGAATAGTTTATAAAATACATGATCAGAATGCCATAATAGGATTTCAGAACTTAACATTAATATTGTGCAAGAAATAACCACTGATTTCATTTTTTTGTTAACTTCAGCATAGAGAACAGATGGGATCGTAGTGACAAAAGAAATGAATATGGTGCATAAGTAAATTTTCCAGTGATCCTTAGAGGGAAATCCTGATAGTGAGAATTGTGTAGGCAAGCTAATAAAGTTAGACATTAGTAATACATGTAGAAAGAATATGCTAAGATTTAACTTAATTAAATGCTTATTGGTTATAATAGTTTTTATACCACTACGTACAGTTACTACATCGCGATTTAGTATCTGTATTGATGATGATGGAACTATAATTACTGTAATCATAATGGCGATAATAGCAAGCAAAGCAGTAATAGAGAACAATGCATGTATGTTTAGTATATTAGCAATAACGGGTCCTATTATGATGGCAATAGAAAAGGTGATGCCGAAACCCATACCAATAAATGTTATTGCTTTAGTATAGTTTTGTTCAGAGGTAAGATCAGATAATAAAGCCATAATAACAGATGATATTGCACCAGAACCTTGTAATGCACGTCCAAGAATGATACCCCATATGGATTCAGTTATGGCGGCTACTAAACTCCCTGCAGTGAAAAGCAATAGACCTATTATAATTAATGGTTTTCGTCCGAATCTATCTGACAATATACCAAAAGGGATTTGAAAAATTGCTTGAGTTGCACCATATATTCCAATAGCAAGTCCAATCAGTGTTTCGCTGGCTTTTGGAATCTGCATTCCATAAACAGTTAGGATTGGTAGTACTATGCACATACCCAACATACGTAAGAAAAATACTGTACTTAGACCCCAGGTAGCTCGTAGTTCAATTCTGCTCATTTTGTTATAATTCATAACTATCTCCAGGTCTTGAATTGTATTTTATGATTGCAGAGTAAATTTTTTTAAACATTATTAAAAGTGTTACGATTGGTTAAAAGAGGTTCTTTAGGTTTTATTGATTGGTTTTAGTTAAGTGGTTTTATGGATTTGAAATCGAAAAAAAGAGGGTGGTTTATTATAGGATTATTATGCAATATCTATTGATATCATAATGCTAAAAGCACTGATTACTATCAGGGATAAGAGAAAAACTTTTTTAGCCCAAAGTGGATTGCTGTAGGTTTTGTAACCAATAACAGCTACACTCAGCCACCAGATACCTACTATACTCATTACAATAAGATACTTATACCCAGTGTATCCTGCTATGAACAACATCATTGTGGAAGCAATAAATGCAATAATATATATTATGATATGTTTTTTAGCTTCTATAATTCCACGCTTGACTGGTAAAACTGGAATGTTAGTGATTTGATAATCTTTTAAATATAAAATAGAAATAGCATAAGAGTGTGGTATTTGCCAAAGGCTAAATATAGATAGCAATATTAGAGCTGCAGAGTCAAATTTTCCAGAGGCTGAGCAGTAGCCTATTAAAGGAGGGGTGGAACCTGATAGGGAACCTATAAGGGTACCATAGATAGAATGACGTTTCATATATAGACTATAGACGCCAACGTAAATTATAAACCCTATGATAGCGAAGCAGGTTGCTAAAGGATTTGTGCCATAAATAAGTATTATAAAACCGGATATACCTAATGTGGTTGCGTAAAAAAGAACAGTTCGCAAAGAAATGAGAGTGGATGATAAAATTCTATTTTTTGTTCTTTGAGCTTTTTTATCAATATCTCGATCTATGTAATTGTTATAAACACAACTAGATGCGATGATTAGAAGCGTTCCCATTATGGTGAAAAAAAAACGATAATAGTCGATCTTATATTCAGAAGCAAGTAAAAAACCGCCGATTAAAGCAATTAAATTTCCAACAATAATTCCCGGTTTCGTTAGTTCCAGATAGTGTTTAATCATTAGATTATCTATTTAATCATGTATCATATTTTGATTTAAATTCCACATGATCCATAAAGAACCAATAATAATAATTAAGACTATTATTGCTACAAATATGCTAGAGATTAAAGTCCATCCACCTTCTGATTTGTGATCAAGGTGCAGAAAGTATATTAGATGTACTAGTATTTGGCATACTGCGCATGTCAAAACTATAGATAGTATGCTAGTTCGAGATATTTGACCGTTTAAAACTACCAAAAATGGTACGACTGTGAGAAGAATTGAAAAAGATAAACCGGTGCTATAAGACTTGATAGCGGTTTTTGAAAAATTATCTTTAGACTTAATTGGAATCTGGTACATTATATTTTTCCTATTAAGTAAACAATGGTAAATACACATATCCATATTATATCTAGAAAATGCCAAAATAGGCTTAAACACATGATTCGTATACAGTTAATAGTGGTTAAACCTCTTCGAGCTATTTGGATCATGAGCAAGATCATCCAAATCAATCCAGCGGTCACATGTAGTGCATGCGCTCCAAGCAGTGTAAAGAAAGCAGATAAAAAACCACTTAGACTAGGTCCCATTCCTTTAGTGATTAGATGTAATAGTTCATATCCCTCCATTCCAATAAAAGAAAGGCCGAAGACAATAGTCAGTCCAAACCACAATATAACTGAATTTTTTTTCTCTTGATGCATTCGAATTAAGACGAGACCACAGGTCCCGGAGCTTATCAAAAGACAAATGGTTTCTAACAGAACAAATGGTAAATTGAAGATATCTTTACCTGTTGGACCACTTGCAGTGTTTGTTACCATTACGCCGTAGGTAGCAAATAAAGTAGCGAAAATAATGCAGTCACTCATCAGGTATAACCAGAATCCAAAGATTTTGTTAGTACTCATATTATCGTGGGGAGAGATGGTTTTAGTTAACATAATCAATCTCTGATTTTTTTCTTTCATTGATGTGATGATTTTCAATAATTATAATATCGTGAATAGGGACGTGGTAATCAATATCTTCATCAAAACTCTTTATCATCCAAGATATGAGAGTTGCTAAAAATGATATACAAACTAACCACCAAATATGCCAGATCATCGAAAAACCGAATAGGAGACTAAAGAAAGCTATGATAATTCCAACGCTACTATTTTTTGGCATATGAATGGCAGTATATTCTGGGATATCTTGAAATATTTTTTCTTTTTTTTTCATGTGCCAAAAAGCATCGCGTGCATTTATTTTAGGTAAAATAGCAAAATTATAGAATGGTGGTGGTGAGGAGGTTGACCATTCTAATGTGCGCCCTCCCCAAGGGTCACCAGTTAGGTCACGGTTATTTTTACGGTCACGGATGGTAACATAGAGCTGAATGAATTGGCAGATAATGCCACAACTAATCAATATAGTTCCCCCGGCTGCAATTACTAGCATAGTATGGAATTGTGGATCAATGTCTTGACTGAGACGCCGTGTCATTCCCATAAATCCTAAAACATATAACGGAATAAATGCAGTAAAAAAACCAAGAATCCAAAACCAGAATGAACGTATTCCCCATTTTTCATTTAAAATAATGCCGAATATTTTGGGGAACCAATATGCTATTCCTGCAAAACAGCCAAAGACGACCCCTCCGATAATCACATTATGGAAGTGAGCAATAAGAAATAAGCTATTATGTAAAACAAAATCCGCGCCTGGGATAGCGAGTAGTACTCCGCTCATTCCTCCCACAGAAAATGTAACTAAAAAACCGATAGTCCACAACATGGAAGAATGTAATCGGATTCTTCCTTTATACATTGTAAATAGCCAGTTAAAGATTTTCACACCTGTAGGAATGGCAATAATCATTGTCATTATACCAAAGAAGGCGTTTACATCTGCTCCAGCACCCATTGTAAAAAAGTGATGCAGCCAGACAAGGAATGATAGAATGGTAATAACTACTGTTGCTCCAATTAATGAGATATAGCCGAACAAGCTTTTACGTGAAAAGGTAGCAACAACCTCAGAAAATACACCAAAGATTGGTAGAATAAGGATATAGACTTCTGGATGACCCCAAATCCAGATTAAATTAACATACATCATCATATTACCCCCCATTTCGTTGCTAAAGAAATGAAAATCTAGATAACGATCTAGGGTTAGAAGGCTTAGAGTGGTTGTTAGAACAGGAAACGCAGCGATTATCAGTATATTTGTGCACAATGAAGTCCAAGTGAATACTGGCATCTTAAGCATGCTCATGCCATGGGTGCGCATCTTGAGGATAGTAACTATGAAATTGATACCCGTCAAGGTTGTTCCAATACCAGAAAGTTGCAGACTCCATATCCAGTAATCCACTCCGACGCCAGGGCTATATTGCGGGCCTGAGAGAGGGGGGTAAGCTAGCCAACCTGTTTGTGCAAATTCACCAATTCCTAGTGAGAGATTGATTAAAATTGCTCCTATAACAGTGAACCAAAAGCTTAGGTTGTTTAAAAATGGAAATGCTACATCGCGAGTTCCAATTTGTAATGGAACAATGATATTCATCAATCCTACGACTAGCGGCATAGCTACAAAAAAGATCATAATTACACCGTGAGCAGTAAAAATCTGATCGTAGTGATGTGGCGGTAAGAAGCCAGGCTTGCCTGCAGAGGCAAGAACTTGTTGGCTGCGCATCATAATAGCGTCGGCAAAACCTCGGAGTAACATGATAAAGGCCATCACAAGATACATAATTCCTATTTTTTTATGATCTAAAGAGGTTAACCATTCACACCAAAGGTATTTCCATTTATTACAATATGTAATAGCTGCGGCAATGCTAACACCAAGAATCATAATAGTAGAAAGAGTTATCATGATAATTGGTTCATGGAATGGTATAGAATTGAGAGTTAATTTTCCTAAAATCATGTGATGCCTCGGTTCCTCTGTAGGGAAGGAGTTTATGTATAAAATGTACAAAATAACTGAATTAGGGTTGATAACACTTAATTAAAGCTTAATGAGATACTAGCTATATAGTAGCAGTTGATATTGCTATTTATGAAATATTTTTCATTTTAAATGAATATTTAATAATTATTTTTTTAAATTTTCGGCATAAATATCAGAGCATATATGTCATTAATTGTAGATCCTATTTTTTATTTGTTTCTATTGTATTAGAATCTTTTACATGAAATTGGTCCATGATATTTTGAAATAATTCTGGTTTAACAGAAGAAAAAAATGTGACTGAATGATCATTTTTTAGTTGAGCCATATGATTGAAATCATTCATTGTTATCAAAGTTTTAGGAGATTTTTTTACTCTTTCTGTCCATTGATTAAACGTTTCTCTATTCTTAGTGGCAATAGCTTTAAATTTCATTTGTGAGAACCCATGACCACTATAATTAGATGAGATTCCATTAAACGTTCCTGATTTATTTGCAATTAAATTTAGATGAGTCTGCATTCCTGGCATCGCGTACATTTGGCTTCCTAGAGCCGGAACAAAAAAGGAGTTCATTACTGTATGAGAAGTAATTTTAAAGTGTACAGGACAATTGGCTGGAAAAGCAATTTCATTTATAGTAGCGATACCTTGTTCAGGATAGATAAATAACCATTTCCAGTTTAGCGAAACCACTTCGATTAGTATTGATTTAACATCAGATTTTAAAGCTTGTCGAGGTTCTAGTTCGTGGGTCGATTTCCATGAAAGAATGCTGAGAAAGATAATTATCAAGATAGGAATAGTCCATACTATTGCTTCCAATTTATATGAATGATCCCAATCTGGCTTATACTGTGCTAATGTGTTGGATTCTCGATATTTCCAAGAAAATAGAATAGCCATATAAATTGCAGGTAATACAACAATCATCATGAGGCCAAATGCTGTTAGAATGAGTGAGCGCTGTTCTATGGCAATGTGTCCTTTTGGATCCATTAACACACTTTGACAACTATTGAGCAGCATGAGCTGCATTATTAATGGAAAAATGGCTATTCTTTTCTTATATGTTCTGCATTTCATGGAACAACCTCAAATAGCAAGGATTTCATAATCATATACAATGGTTATGACTTTTGTTTATTAATTGTTTATTAATTATTTTTGATTTTGAAAAAGTTTATTTTAGTTAGTATATGGCTATATTTATGATTACTGTGATTGTAAATATATTTTGATTATGAATATATTTTATAGTCAAGGTCTTTCTTTTGTAAATTACTACCTTCTTATTTTTGTTTGATATTTTATTAAAAACGTTAATTTAAATTATAGTGAATGAATTAAAGCGGTTAGTATAGCATTAGAATGAGAGTAGTGCGATCTGTTCTGTTTAATTTTCACTTTCTTTTCTCATGTATTCTAGATAAATAAACTAGAATTAATAGCTTATTTAGGACGGGAGAGGCTTTCATTAGATCTGAATATTATAGATATTGGGAAGTGGTCAAAATTGGATTTCTAGCAGTTTTTCTATTTTTTCATACATAAAACATCATTTTAATTTATTGTGTGAATTTATATTTTATATATTGATCATGAGTTTGCGTGATAGAATAGATTGACTAATTAAGGATGATGATTGTTATGCAAAATTATTTAAGTTTTAAAGATATCTTATCGTTAGGTCTCATGGTTTTGGCTTTTTTTTTAGGAGCTGGAAATATAATATTTCCACCTATGTTGGGTATTCAGTCTGGGGAATATGTTTGGTATACCGCTTTAGGGTTTTTGGTTATGGCCGTAGGATTGCCATTTCTGGGAGTTATTGCATTAGCTCGAGCTGGAGGAAGAATTGAAGTCCTGAGCGCACCGATTGGTAAATGCTTAGGGGTTATATTAGCAACTATTTGTTATTTTATTGTTGGGCCTTTATTTGCGATACCACGTACTGCTAATGTTTCATTTGAAATGGGATTAGTTCCGTTATTTGAACATACTCAATCGCTTATGTTGCATTATAGTCTCTTCTATTTTTGTTTAGTTAGTCTTATTTCTCTCTATCCTGCTAAATTATTAGATATAATTGGTCATGTTTTAGCTCCATTGAAAATATTATCTTTAATTTTTCTATCGATTTCGGCATATGTATGGCCAGCAGGCAGAATGATGCCTATGTCAACGGATTATAAGAATCTAGCATTTTCTCATGGTTTATTAGGTGGCTATCTAACTATGGATGCTTTGGGTGCATTAGTGTTTAGCACTGTGATTATTAATGCTGTACGCTCACGCTCTATTAGTGAAGAAAAATTATTGATGCGTTATACTATAATTGCAGGAGGTATTGCCGCTCTTGGTTTAACTTTAATCTATTTGGCTCTGTTTAAAATCGGTTCTGATAGTGCTAGTATTTTGGATCATCATGTGAATGGTTCTGTGATTCTATATACTTATATTCAACATACTTTTGGTTTGGTTGGTACTATTTTTTTATCTATATTAATTTTTATTTCTTGTTTAGTAACTTCTGTTGGGTTGACTTGTTCTTCTGCGGAGTTTTTTGAGAGGTATCTACCTTTTAGTTATCGTCAAGTAGTTTGTATTATTGGTCTTCTTTCTTTGTTTTTTTCTAATCTTGGTCTTAGTTATTTAATTCAGATATCTATTCCTATATTGATAGCAATATATCCTCCTTGTATCATGTTAGTGTTATTAAGTTTTACGAGGCTTTGGTGGAAAAAGAGTAAAAGAGTTTTTATTCCAGTTTTTTTTGTTAGTTTAATCTTTGGTATTTTAGATGTAGTACAAAATTCCAGTTTAAAAGTTGTTCTTCCTGCGTTAATTCAAGATTTTCCTTTGATTGATCAGGGGATGATATGGCTTTTGCCGTCATTTGGAACGGCTCTTGTATTGGGTTTTTATGATCGCTTTTCTTCTTAGTTAGTAAAAAGATATAAAGTAAGTAAAAGGATGTACAATAGATATTGTGATCATATTGTATTTTTTTACAGTTTTTGCAAAATCACTTATGATTGGGATAGATACTGGTAGTATTTTATATGTTATACAATTAATTGAAATATATTTTTTCTTATGTTTAAGAAAGCATAAAAGAAGTTGATTATTAGTAGAAAAACAGTTTTTAGTAGCATTCTTAATCAATAGTTAAGGTTGCTGACATTGTGAATATAATTTTGTTGTTTAGGGAAGGATTCTCATCAATACATTATATATTTATATCTAATATTTTGGAAATATATTGGATGTTTTATTATCAGTTAGTTATGTCTTGGATTTAGAGAATATAGATTAGGTTTTTCGGATATAATTTGTAATTATTCGGGTCAAATTATTTTCTAAATTTTTTATTCTTAAATATTGGAATCTAGTTATGAGTTTACCTAAACAGGATTAAAAGAACCATGCGGTAAAGTACCAGAACTAGGAGTTTTTAATAACATAGTATAATACTATTAATATATGCTTTATATATAACTATTAATATATGCTTTAATATATGTTGAAGAGTTAGAATCATATGTTCTTAGTTTTATAAGAAGGTGAGTTATAGTGAGTGATGTAGTAACTGTTATAATTCATTTTAAAGTATTCCACAATTTTAATATGTTATCGTTAGGGAAGGGTTAGGTTTTTAATATGGTTGTATTGTTTTAATTAATATTTTGATTTTATGGTATTTAGTTTCTGTGAAATTTTAGATATGTTTGCATGCAATATATGTTATATTATGCGAATAATAACTATGTATATCTACATGTGCGATTTTGATAATAATCATGGATTATTAAGAAATCTAATACGACTTTAATTCTTTAATTATAGAAACGAGTTATTGGATTACGAGGAAGATAATTAGTATTATAATACTTAGTATATACAATGATTTTATGTATATTTAATTTTTTAGTTAAGCAACTTAGTTTTGTGAACAATAATGGTGATCCTAGGTGATTCACGTTTGTAATTTAATTCATTATTAAAATATAGCACCTCTAACATAGATTGATAAGTTATGTATGATCACAGTTCTTTTTTTTGGTTAGAAACCTGTAGAATGATAGATAAAATTTATAGTATGTTTATAAGTGATGTGGATACTAATAGAGCTTAGTGGAACGTTTTTATTTGTTTTTTCTTATTTCATATTGGTTGTGTTGGCAATAGGTGTTAGTGTTAGCGGTAAGCATGTTAGATCATATTTAAATGTTGATCTTAAAAATATCTAGATTGGTGCGAAAATCTTTCATATGGCATTGTAATTGATTTAAAATATTTCGTTTTAAAGGGAGTTTTTCTCCTTTGATTTATACAGTATGAGTATCATACCTACAAGAAATGGTATAAGTAATACTAGAGACGATTTGCTAAGACTGCTACCATTTATGAATCGTTCTAGGGTTAATGCGATCAAGGGGAATATCATAAAAACAAGCGATGCCTGAAAGGGTTTAATAATTTTTTGAAGAAAAAAATATGCTAGAACTCCTCCTACTCCTGCTACTATACCGAGGTAAGCTATGGCTAATAAGGCTTGTGTAGAAAACATCTTAAAATCAGTGGTTTCACTTAGACCGGCTATGGTAAGAATTATACCAGCGCCTAAACAAGGCAGGGTGTTATAACTGAGAACTGAGATAGTCATGCAGCGCTTTTTGCATAGAACATACATAATAGCATGTATTAGAACTGCTGCAACGAGTGCTAATACACCCCGTATTTGGGTATCTAGGTTATGATGTGCTTCTTGCCATAAAATTATGATTAATGTGCTAATGCTTATCCATAAACCAAAAATTTGTTGTATTGTGGTTCGTTCATTTAGAATGAATCGAGAGAGAATAAGAACAATAGCAGGCATGATAGAAAAAATAATTGACGCTAGACCAGAGGCAATGTATCTCTCTCCATAAATCATGAGCGTAAATGGTAAGGCAAAATAAAAAAGTGTGACATATAATTGGAAAAGGCCCTGACCAGACGGGAATAAAAGAGGAGCTTGTTTATAACGTGATAACAAAAACAGGAGTGGTGTTGCAAATAAAAAGCGAAGCCCGGTGGCAAGAATAGGCGGAACAGAAGAGACAGCAATTTTCATTGCCATCCAGGTAGTGCCCCAAGTAAAAGAGACAGCAGTGAATAAACTGATGATCACGAGGTTATGAAAAATTTTTCTTCGCATTATATCTCCATTCTATTAAACTTCTATTAAACTTTGGTACATGTCTTAAATGGTACATGTCTTAAATAAGATTAACGATATGTTTGGAGAAAAAGTTACTAAACTCTTATTTCAAAGGTTATTACAAGGAGAATATATTGCTACCAATAACGTTGGATAAAAAAGATCGTTTGTTACTCAGCCTTCTGCAGAAGGATTGTACTCTTTCTTTACAGGTTTTGGCAGAGACCGTTTGTCTCACTACCACTCCTTGCTGGAAACGACTGAAGAGGTTAGATGATGAGGGGTATATTCGTGCTCGGGTAGCATTATTAAATAGTGATAAGCTTGGTTTGGATCTTACTGCTTTTGTTTTTATAAAAACTCATCAGCATAGCAGTGATGGATTTGATCAATTTGTTAGTACAATACAAATAATGCCGGAGGTTATGGGGTTTTATCGAATGGCAGGGGAATATGATTATCTTCTTAGAGTTCAAGTTGCTGATATGAAAAGTTATGATAGATTTTATAAAAACTTATTGCATAGCGTACCTACTTTGTTGGATGTTACTTCAAGTTTTGCAATGGAAGAGATTAAGTATACTACTTCTTTGCCAGTGCGTCTTTAAATAGCGAGGTTTCGGATGAGTCAGGCCGATCATCAGGATTTTTCAGTTAGGTTATTTAGCCAATTAAGCTGGTATTTTTTACGTGAATGGCGTCGTTATCTTGGGGCGGTTCTTCTTCTTCTTATAATTGCAATATTAAAGTTATTACCACCATGCGTTGTAGGAAAAATAGTAGACGGCGTAAGTCGTAATGAATTAAGTCACAGTCAAGTGTTGATGTGGGTTGGTGTTATGCTTCTTACTGCTACGGTGATTTATGTATTACATTACTTATGGCGCATACTGTTATTTGGTGCTTCCTATCATTTAGCAGTAGAATTGCGCGCAGGTTTTTACAGGCAGCTTAGTTGTCAACATCCTGAATTTTATTTACGTCGTCGTACTGGTGATTTAATTGCTCGAGCTACTAATGATGTGGATCGTGTAGTCTTTGCAGCTGGTGAAGGTTTTCTTACTTTAGTAGATTCTTTAGTAATGGGAGTCACAGTGTTGCTGGTCATGGGTTCACAAATTAGTTTAAAATTAACAATTTTAGCGCTTCTTCCAATGCCTATAATGGCTTTAGTTATTAAATGTTATGGTAATCAACTACATCAGCGTTTTAAAAATGTACAAGCTGCCTTTTCATCATTAAATGATCAGACACAAGAAAGTTTAAGCAGTATTCGCATGATTAAAGCTTTTGGTTTAGAGGATCATCAATCTGCTAAATTTGCAGCTATCGCTAAAGATACAGGAGAGGAAAATTTGCGCGCTGCTCGTATTGATGCTCGTTTTGATCCTACTATTTATGTTTCTGTTGCATTGTCAAATTTGTTAGCTATTGTTGGTGGCAGTTGGATGGTGTGGCATAGTACGATTACTTTAGGTCAGTTAACTAGTTTTGTCATGTATCTAGGTTTAATGATTTGGCCTATGCTGGCATTAGCATGGATGTTGAATATTGTTGAGCGAGGGAGCGTGGCTTGGAGTCGTATTTTTGCACTCCTATCGGAGGCTCCAGTAGTGGTTGATGGTCAGAATATTTTACCTAAAAATCGCGGTTTGTTACAAATTACTATAGGAAAATTTTATTATCCAGGGTCAGAGAAGGCTATATTATCGAATCTTAATGTGACGATTAAGCCTGGTCAGATGTTAGGTGTATGTGGTCCAACGGGTTCTGGAAAAAGTACTTTATTAAGTTTAATTCAACGTCATTTTGACATTGATCAAGGAGATATTTTTTTTCATGAAACTCCTTTATCTCAGATTCGTCTTGATTCGTGGCGCAGTCGACTTGCAGTGGCGAGTCAAACTCCTTTTTTATTTTCTGATAGTGTAGCAAAAAACATTGCTTTAGGGCGTCCAACTTCTACTCAACATGAGATTGAGTATGTGGCAAAGCTTGCACATGTTCATGAAGATATATTGCGTTTACCTTGTGGTTATGAAACACAAGTTGGTGAACGTGGTGTAATGCTTTCAGGAGGGCAGAAACAACGTATTGCTATTGCTCGCGCACTTCTTTTAAATGCTGAGATTCTAGTGTTAGATGATGCGTTATCTGCTGTGGATGGACGTACTGAACATCAAATTATGCATAATTTGCGTCACTGGGGAGAAAGTAGAACGGTTATTATTACCGCTCATCGCCTTTCTGTTTTAGCTGAAGCTAATGAAATTTTAGTATTAAAGAATGGAATGGTGACGCAAAGAGGGGATCATAATAAGTTATTGGCTAATAAAGGTTGGTATCGTGAAATGTATCGTTATCAGCAGTTAGAGGATGTATTGGATAAGGATAATATAGAATACGGAGCGGCCGATGACTAATGTAGTCAAACTTTGGCCAACTATAAAAAGGTTACTTGCGTATGGTGCCCCGTGGTGGAAGTCTCTTTGTTTAGCTATTGTAATGCTATGGATTGCTGCTGGGGCAGAAGTTATAGGCTCAATACTTCTTAGTGTTCTCATTGATCACATGGCTAAACACTATGTGCCTTTTGGAGGTTTGTCGGGATTAATAGTATTGGGTTATCTTTTCTTACAGATACTGGCGGCATTGTTATATTACTGGCAAGCGCTATGGTTTAATCAAGTTTCAGTGAGAGTGGTTCAAGATTTACGAACTAATGTCATGGATGCAGCATTACGTCAGCCCTTAAGTGTTTTTGATGCTCAGCCAGTTGGACAAATTATTTCAAGGGTTACTAATGACACGGAAGTAGTACGTGATTTATATGTGACTGTAGTTTCTACAGCATTGCGTAGCAGCGCATTAGTTGGAACGATGCTTGTGGCCATGTTTAGTCTTAACTGGCGTATGGCATTAGTAGCGATGACAATTTTTCCTGCTGTATTAATAGTGATGTTTATATACCAGCGTTGTAGTACTCCCATTGTGAGACGAGTTCGTAGTTATTTAGCTGATATTAATAATGGTTTTAATGAAGTTATTAATGGAATGAGTGTTATCCAACAGTTTCGACAACAAGCTCGCTTTGGCAAGCGGATGGGAGAAATTAGTCGATTACATTATCTATCTCGTATGGAGACTCTAAGGCTCGAAGGGTTCTTGTTACGACCACTTTTAAGTTTTTTTTCTGCGTTGATTTTATGTGGTTTAATGATGCTTTTTGGTTTTTCATCTATTAATACTATTGAGGTTGGCGTATTATATGCTTTTATCAACTATCTTGCGCGGTTAAACGAGCCCTTAATTGAAGTAACTACGCAGCAATCGATTTTACAGCAGGCTGTGGTTGCAGGCGAGAGGATTTTTGAATTAATGGATTCTCCTCGACAACACTACGGTGAGGATATAGAGCCATTGCATTCTGGAAGTATTGATATTCGTAATTTAACTTTTACGTATTCTTCTTGTTGTCCGGTTTTAACCGATATCAATATATCGGTACCTACTCAACACTTTGTGGCATTAGTCGGGCATACTGGAAGTGGGAAAAGCACATTAGCAAATCTTTTGATGGGTTATTATCCTTTAAATAAAGGTGAAATATTACTTGATTCTAGACCATTGTCTTCGTTGAGTCATTCTGTATTGCGTGATAGTTTAGCAATGTTACAGCAAGATCCAGTAATATTAGCTGATACGTTTTTTGCTAATGTTACTTTAGGCAGATCTATTACTGAAGAGGTAGTTTGGCATATTTTAGAGACAGTACAATTAGCAGCTCTCGCGCGATCCATGCCACAAGGTATCTACACTCATTTAGGAGAGCAGGGTAATTTTCTATCTGTTGGACAAAAACAGCTTTTAGCGATAGCAAGAGTATTGGTTACCACACCACAGATACTGATTTTAGATGAAGCAACAGCTAATATTGACTCGGGTACTGAGCAAGCAATTCAGAAAGCTTTATGTCTTTTACGTAAAAAAGCAACACTTATAGTTATCGCCCATCGTCTTTCAACAATTACTGAAGCAGATACAATTTTCGTACTACATCGAGGGCGAATAGTAGAGAGTGGTAATCATCATCAATTATTACAAAAACAGGGTCGTTATTGGCAGATGTATCGATTACAATTGGCTAGTGAAGAAATTTTCATGATGTAATATATTTCATGAAATAGAGATTGTAATAATTTTATACTTTTAAGGCTTTGATATATAAGAACCAGAATATTACTTATACTAAGTGATATGTCATTAGTAATATGATATGTGTGATATAAAAAAAGAGTTGAGATATGACATGAGAGACCATTATATTTCGACAGAAATATAATATAGCCTTTTAAGTTCAATGAAGTATTGTATTTAGTTATTTTTTGATACATCAACGGAATTACAGACAGTATGGTGTGGATGTAGAATGTTTTCTATTAATTTGAGAATATTTTTGTTTTTTGTTCCTATCTTTTCTTTCCATTTTTATTTAATTGTCTATGTTCGTTATAAGAATTAGATCTTTTTATTTAATGGATTGTATTTTTCTGCCATACATACAGCAGCAGTAAATAAAATAGCTGCGGATGAGTTAAGAGCGGTCTCAGCAGAATCCTGCAATATGCTTATAATAAATCCGATTGCGACTACTTGCATGGCTATTTCATTAGGAATACCAAAGATGTGACATACTACTGGTATTAAAAGTAGCGATCCACTAGCAATACTAGAGGCACCACAAGCGCATAAAGATGCTACCAGGCTAAGTAGAATCGAAGTAGGCCAGTCTAGACTAATTCCTAGGGTGTGTATCGCTGCGAGTGTTAGCACCGTAATAGTGATAGATGCACCCGACATGCTAATATTGGCTCCAATAGGAATTGATATAGTATAGGTCTCTGGATTTAGATTTAATTTTTTGGCTAAAATAATATTGACCGGGATATTAGCAGCGGAGCTGCGAGTAAAAAAAGCAGTTACTCCGCTCTCTTTTAAACAGATAAAGACTAGTGGATAAGGATTACGACGTATTATATACCATACAATTAGAGGATTTAATAGTAGTGCAATTAGAAACATACATCCTATAAGGAGGCTAAGTAGTCCAGCGTATTGCCATAACACCTTAAATCCAGTTGAGGCTAGGCTTGAGGAAACTAATCCGCAAATGCCAATGGGTGCAAATTTAATGATTAAATGCACTAGTTGTGTGACTGCAGCCGCACAATCGTTTAGTAGAGAGCGGGTAGTTTTACTGCTGTGACGAAAGGCAAATCCTAAGCTAATTCCCCATAAAAGAATACTAATGTAATTCGCTTGCATTAATGATTCAATGGGATTAGTTACCATACTCATTAGCAAGATTCTTAATACTTCTAACGTTTTAGAGGGTTGGGTTACAATCGTAGAATGAGTTGACGGTAGTGTTAAAGTTTGTGGCATTAAGTAACTGAAGATTAATGCGATTATGACTGCGCTAAATGTACTGAGTAAATAGAGAATAATAATTTTTCGAATGTTATTTTTTTGTCCTTCGTTATAGTTAGCAATAGATGTTAGAGTAAGGACTAGCACGAGTAAGGGTGAGATGGATTTTAATATATTTACAAATAAATCCCCTAGCACCCCTATGGCTATTGCATACTCTTTTGAAAACCAAGCTAATGTCATGCCAAATGCTAAACCAACAATAATTTGCATTACCAAACTATTTTTTATATTTTTTTTATTTTTTTGTATTATCATTATAAGATCACTATGTATTAGTGTTTGTGATTTTCGGAATTTATATATACAGTATTGATGCAAAGAAGTATAAGGATATAGTGTAAGAGAAAAAATGGACTCATAGTTTTACATTATCATTGTTTAAATTTATAGAATTATAGTTATACATAATTAAGAAAAGTTGATTGAGTAATGTTTATTGAGTAATACTGAGTGAATTTTTTTATTTACATATAAGATTTTTCTCGATCAGAATTAGAAATAACTCTTCTGATGTAGAGTTATAGAAGACTGTGGATTGCATATTATATGATATATATAGGGAATATTTATGTAATGATGTAATAATTAGTAGATTGAGTTAATTCATAGGGTAGTTATACAGCGGAGGTGCTTGTATAGTCAAAGGATTTTTTTTAATCATAAGATGTTTTATTTACCGACAAAGTCTTCGTCATTAGATTTTAGAAACATATGTTTTGTTTTTTTTATTTATTTTTTTATAGCTACATGTCCGTTGTGTTTGCAAAATAAAGTGATCAAGAAATTATTTATTTTTTATATGAAGAACAAGATTAAAAGATTGGAAAAAAGATATGTATGAATATCTAAAGAGGGGTGATAGATATCAAGTTGATTATATATTTTATATAGTTTTCTCAGTGACATGTATTTGGTTTTATTTTTGCTTTGATCAATAATGAAAGTACAGCTTATAAGTTTAATTTTTAGTTCTTTCTTGTATCTTTTTAATCTTTGGATGAAATAGCTAATATAGAATTATTTCTTTATTTTTTATGGGTATAAATACAAGAACTTTTTTAATTTTTATTTATTTAGTCACTAATTTTTTTTATGAATATCAATAATTTAGTATGATGTATTATAGTATAAATTTAATTATGTTAAAATAGTTGAAGAATTTTCACAAAATAGTTTAGATGTAATCACCAAGATCACTTAGTGATATGTTTTATAATTATGTTATTCTATATTAGAAAAACAGTGGTTTTAAGAAAATTAACTTGTGAAATAATTTATATATAGATAAAAACCATAATTAATCTGTAATGATAAGAAAGTCATTATTCTATATATTGTATTTCTCTAGGTTTTTTAGGTTAATAGTTAAATTACTATTACATATGTGGAGAACATGAAGACCATACCTAATTCTATTCGTCTATTTGTTTGTTTGTGATTTCAATGGTGAATATATTGTGATGATGTACTAAATTAAATTCACTGTAATGACTGGATTGATATGACCAGCTTTACCGTAACGGGTAGGACAAGCAAGTCTATCTTGTATATTATTCAATAATTGGTATACAGGTGTCATACCATCTACGATTTCATCTTTAAAAAGCTGAATGTTTTTTAAAGCCATTGGTCTGTAGCTCATAAAAGAAAGATTGCTAATACTTCGTTATTTATGTTAGTGAAAAAGATAGAAGTAGTCGTCACACTATTTTCCTATTCTAGGCAAACTGTTCATTAAAGATTCATAGAGGTTAATGAAGACCCATGACTGCATATTCAGTCATGGATAACTCCATCAAATGGTAGTAGATCAAAACTAATACACACCGATTTTAGCATCGGTGTGTATTAGGCGTATTTGTATAAAAAACAACGGAAATTAGTATCTCAAGTAGGGATACTAGAACTCTCAGGGCGAGAAACTAGTGAAATTCCTAGTTTTTTACATTTGTATTAGATAGATTGACAACCATTCTGTGGTAGCGATCAGGATGAGATGTCTGTGTATATGTGAAAATTTACTTGAATTCGTTCAAATATATGTCTTTTTTATAGTACAGGTGTTTTTTCTTTTTTTTATTTAGGTCCTTGTAAAGTGTTTGTTCGAAGATAAGGTTTTCGATCTATTTTTTTAATTTTTGATTAATTTATTTTCTCGGAGAGAAAAAGAACCGATTGATGAGAGTTATATTTAGTTGATTTGTCATAAGATTTTATTAATATATACAGTTATTATAATATTTTTTTGCAGTAAAAATTCTGATATATTGACTTAATAACATTATATTACTTGATTTTAAATCAGTGATTAGATTGTAAGAACCGATCTTGAAAGAATAAAATTGATTAGATTTTTGGTTATGCCCTTTATTATCCCATGCCTCTGCATAGAGGTGTGGGATAAGTGAATGTATATTATAAAGTTTCAGAATATTGCATGTATTATGGTATGCTATATCTTTGATATAGCTTTCATATAAGTAATTAATTATTTGATTATTTACTACTATACTCATGTTTTAGGAAGTTTCAGAAGTATGCATACTAATGATCTTTTAATCGAAAAGATATTATAATTATAGTTCATAGAGTTGTTCGATAAGAGAGTTCAGCTTAATACTTAGGTTTAAACAATAGTCCATATACATCAGCTATTCAGTATTTTAGATTTATTCTTATGAATATTAATATAAGTAGGATTCTAATAGTTGTTGTTCTTTACCTTTAAAACCTATACTTACATTATATTCATTGTAAAAAGAAATGAGCTAGAGGATGATAAATATATCATATATTCTATTCATATCATGAATTATATTAATTATTATAAATAATAGTAAAGTTAATAGTGCTTATTTTATTTAAGTTTGAATGATTTATTTTTTTATATTTTTCTTGTTTTGTCATATGTTATGATATATGGAATTTTTTTATTGTAATATCAAGATATATCAGTTAACTCACAATAAATACAGAGACTGTATAATAAAAGTATTTCTATTTATCTAGATTTAGATAAAATATTATTTTATTCTTGTTATTAGTTACATGTAAACAGAAATGATTAGACACAACTAGAGTCTTTCTGAAGAAAAAAGATATAACACTTATTATGCGTATATTATAATTTTGTATAAAAATATTAATTTACAGTATGCAATCTCGTAAATATTTTTATTATTGATGGTGCATGCTACATTGATATTATATTATTTATATTTTTATGGTTTTATAATATTTTTAAAGATATGAGAATACTTACAATTCCAACATATCTAATAGCAAACTATTTCTACAAAGTTAACATAAATATTAAACATATCAATGGATCTATTTCTTTTAAATATAAAGAAGGGCCCCGTCATTTCTGACGGAGCTTATATAGAGTATTCAGATTTTCACTGATCTTACTTGTGGGTAGTCAATGATAAACTTAGATTACATATTAGATGGTGCTAACATTTACTGCAGCTGGGCCTTTCTGTCCATCCTGAATTTCAAACTCAACACTCTGGCCTTCAGCGAGAGTTTTGAAGCCGTTACCCTGAATAGCGGAGAAGTGCACAAACACATCTTTGCTTCCGTCGGAAGGAGTGATAAAACCAAAACCTTTAGACTCATTGAACCATTTAACCTGACCTTTAATCTTTGCCATTTTACACATTCCTTAGAGAGATTATTCGCCCGTGGGCTTTTGACGTTCAGAAAAACTAAAAACATTACTGTATGAGGTATTAATTAAGTCGTGGCAAGGAAGCGGTATTCAACGTCAACGTTTTTACTCATATCTTCTTTACTGTCTTTAATTCACATCTTCTTTACTTTTACTAAAGAAGTGGCTCATAAACAGAGATGTATCTTGTTTTACTAAGATGTTTATCACATATCTGCTAATTAATGGCAAGTCATTTTTACAAGATCAGGGTATATCTCAATATCTTTTAAATTCTATTTGTCTCATGCAGTATGACTATTGGTGTATTATGTGCTAATTAAATGCTCTCACCATTAGAATGAAAGGTAATTTAATTGGTTAGTTTGATTAATAAATCGGTGTATATCAAACATATGTTATTTGAAAATGTCGATGTTTATCTGTTGTTAAGAATATAAATAATGTCATATCAATGTAGCATGCACCGTCAATAATAAAAATATTTACGAGATTGCATACTGTAAATTAATATTTTTATACAAAATTATAATATACGTATAATCAATGTTATATCTTTTTTCTTCAGAACGACTCTAGTTGTGTCTAATCCTTTCTGTTTACATGTAACTAATAAGAAGCATGACATAATATGTTATCTAAATCTAGATAAGATAGAAATACTTTTGTACCATGTCTGTATGTATTCAGGATTTTTTCTGATGAATTTTTTATTAAGTTGGGCGAACTAAGATGGCATGACAAGGGAGATGAGTTATAAAATTATTGTAAGTTGATATTATATTAACATGATAGAGCATCAATTATATTTTTAGGATTATCAACATAAAGCATTATATTGTTAGGTAAAATGTATCTTTTATAGGACTGTTTCCCAGTGGACGTGTTGTGGAAAATCTTTATATTCAGTGTATATTTGATGAAATGGATTAAATATTATGGTTTTGATACATATAAAAAGACTGAAAGATGTTCTGTGTATAAATATTATTTATTGTATTTTTTATAAGATTATCGGGATGTGATAGAAATATTATAGTTTATGTGAATGAGATTATTATGTCTTTAATTGATATGATAAAATATCATGTATACGTGTCATAATGCGTATAGAATGAGAATTTTAGATGCTAATTTTTATAATCTATAAATTACTATTAACTTGGATATATAATTATCATTATCTAGAAGAGAGGTAAATTATTTCTAATTGTAAGCCGGATAAATTATTTTTATCGTACAAATTAAATGATTCTTTTCAAGGTGGTATACTAATAATATTACATATTTATTATAAAGATCATTTTAATACATAATATATCAGATATACCTGAGATTACAAGCAACCATTTTAGAACTTTATTCTTATATCTAATGTCTGATTATTTTATTTTTATAAGAGTTTATACAGTGATCTTAGTTGATTTTAACTTAAATAATGTCAGATTAAATAAGATTCTTATACTTTATTTTGTAGTCAGGTGGTTATAAATATTAATTATTTAGCTATTGTGAATTTTTATATTTTTCCTCTTTGATAAATATCATGTAATAAATTATGGATCTCTGATAAAATCAGTATTTATTATTTATATTATTCAGAGATTTATTGGTTTTTTTTATATATAGCATTAGAGATGATGTGTTTGTATAGGACAGTATCCCTATACGTGTAACGTATGATTTATTGCATAGGTGATTGGAAAGAGTAAGTGATGCATCAACCTTTAACTTTGTTTATTAGCTTACGTTATATGCAAGGTCGTAGATTCGATCGTTTTGGATATTTAGTTGCATGGTTCTCCATTATTGGACTGGCAATTGGTGTCATGGTTTTAATCACGGTGTTATCAGTAATGAATGGTTTAGAACACCAATTAGAAACAAAAACTCTTGGTTTTATGCCTCACGCATTAATTACTAGCGGTTCAGGATCTATTGATCCAAAGACAATTCCTTCTAGCAGTTTCCATTTGAAAGGTGTTAGTCGTATTGAATCATTAACTATAGGTGAAGTTGTGATACAGAGTGCTTATCATGTTAGCGCTGGGATGATTTTAGGTATTAATCCTAATAAACATGATATATTAGAACCCTTTTTTATTAATGCGCGACAGGTAGATCTGAAAGTAGGAAAATATAATATCATTGTAGGATCAAAGTTAGCCAATCAGTTAAGATTACACCAAGGAGAACAGGTGCGCTTATTAGTACCATCTGTTAGTTATTCAACTCCATTTGGTTTTCTTCCGAGTCAGAGGTTATTTAATGTTATTGGTATCTTTTTTTCTGATAGTGATGCAGATTCGTATCAGGTTATAGTTAATCAACAAGACGCTTCATCCTTGATGTCTTATCATATCGGGCATATTACTGGATGGCGCCTTTGGTTAGAAAAGCCATTAGAAGTTGAAAAAATTAGTTCTCAACCTTTATTAGAAGGTCTTGTATGGAAAGACTGGCGTGATCACAAAGGGGCGCTATTTCAAGCAGTAAACATGGAAAAAAATATAATGGGGTTGTTGTTGAGTCTTATTATTTTAGTATCTTCTTTTAATGTTGTCACATTTCTTTTTATTCTTATTTTAGAGAAAAAGAATGAGGTTGCTATTTTGCAAACTCAAGGTGTAAGGCGTAGTCAAATAGCTATGATTTTTATCATACAAGGATTGATAGTTGGTTTCTTTGGTTCCTTGATTGGAGCTTTTCTTGGGATATTTTTAACCACCCAGATTGGTTGTTTGATGGAGGCGTTAGGAGTTTTTATTACAGGTATTGTAAGATTGCCTACAATTATTTCTATATTTCAAGTGGTTGTTGTCACTTTCAGTGCTACCATGATTTCGTTTCTTGCAGCGCTTATTCCATCTATTCGCGCGTCCTCTCTTTCGCCAGTTGAGGCGTTGCGTCATGAGTGAACAGATTTTATTGCAGTGTAATAATCTATGTAAAAGTTATCAAGAAACTAATATAAAAACTGATGTTTTGCGTAATGTTACATTTAGTGTGCAATCTGGTGATATGATTGGGATTGTCGGTAGTTCTGGTTCTGGAAAAAGCACATTGCTTCATATTTTAGGTGGACTGGATTCTCCTACGTCGGGAGAAGTGCGATTTGAGGGTCGTTCGTTAAATACCATGTCCTCTTCAGATAAGGCTGAATTACGTAATCGAAAATTAGGTTTTATTTACCAGTTTCATCACTTGTTATTGGATTTTAGTGCATTAGAAAATGTAGCTATGCCTCTTTTAATTGCGAAAATGGATTATAGGAAGGCACGGGTTTTGGCAGAAAATATGTTAAAGGTTGTGGGTTTAAGTTCTCGTATGACTTATCGCCCATCAGAGCTCTCCGGGGGTGAGAGACAAAGAGTGGCAATCGCGCGTGCTTTAGTTCATGGTCCTCGTCTAGTTTTGGCAGATGAACCGACAGGTAATTTAGATACAGTTAATACGCATGTAATCTTTGAATTATTGACTGAGATGAACACAGAGCATAACATGGCGTTTGTTATTGTGACCCATGATTGGTATTTAGCTCAACGTTTACAACATAAAATAAAGATGAAAGATGGTTACCTAGGCAAGCTGAGCAGTGCATTAGGTCAAGTATTGTGAAACGCTCTTTAGCTTTGTTTTTGGGTTTGCGTTTCAGTCATGCTCGTCGACGAGGTAGCATAGTTTCTTTAATTGGGATGGTATCTATTCTTGGAATGGTTTTGAGTACTTCTGTTTTAATTATTAGCTTTAGTGTAATCAATGGTTTTGAATATGAATTAAATCAGCGTGTTCTCTCTGTGGTCCCGCATGGTGAGATAGAACCAGTGAGTCAAATCTTTTCTACTTGGAGGTCTTTGTTAAATGTTGTGGAAACAGTTCCTGGTATAAAGGCGGCAGCACCTTATATTCATTTTTCCGGGTTAGTGCAAACTGGAAAAAGAGTTTTAGCAGTTCGAATCAAAGGGATAGATGCACAATTAGAAAGTCGAATTAGCTCGATTCCTTTCTATGTACAGGGAGTAAGTTGGCAGAACTTCATATCCGGCCAAAAAAAAATTCTGATAGGAAAGGGGATTGCTCATAGTTTAAATGTTAAAGTAGGGGACTGGATTAGTCTTATAGTGACTACGAAAAACTATGAGAATAATATTTTAAAAAATAAGAAGGTCCTTCTGCAGGTTGTTGGGCTTATTAACCTTAATGGAGTGCATGGTAATAATCTAGTGTATATGCCACTTATTGATGCGCAGAATTTATTAGGGATGGGTGAAAATATTACTGGTATTGCTATTAAGGTTGACAATCCTTTTCATGCTGAAAAGTTAGTTCATCTAGCTGGAGAGGCCACAGGTTTATATGTTGGAGTGCGTAGCTGGATAAATTCTTATGGATACATGTATCATGATATTCAGATGATTCGAGGATTACTTTATCTAGCAATGGTTTTAGTCATGGGTATTGTTTATTTTAATATTATGTCTACATTAGTCATAGCTATCAAGGATAGAGGTGCTGATATTGCTATATTACGTACTTTAGGTGCTAAAGATGAGCTTATTTGTTCTATTTTTCTCTGGTATGGATTGTTGTTAGGTGGTGTAGTGGGAAGCACAATTGGGGTATTGATTGGAATTGTAGTGGTTGTTAATCTTGAATCTATTTTCTTTTGTCTTGAAAAAATCACCGGATATCACATGTTGTCAGATGAAGTTTATTTTATTGATTTCATTCCATCAAAATTGTATTGGTTTGATATAATTATTATATTATTTACGGCTTTAGTTTTAAGTTTAGTAGCTAGCTGGTATCCAGCTAGAAAAGCTATAGGCCTCTGTCCTGCTAGAGTTTTATTTAAGAAGTAGGAAAGATAATCACATAGTATTATGAAAATAATTATAATACGCCCTTTTTCTAAACTAAAGTATATTTTTTTTCTAAACTAAAGGATATAATGTTTATATTATATGTTTAAAATATATATGTGATATTTCTAATTATTTAATATTAAAAAGATTTTAAATAATTGATATTAGCTATATTTTTTGATTTTTTATAGATCTAAAATTTATCTAGCAATATTTTTGATCATTTTATATTCATCTATAGATGAAATTCAGTATTTTTTTAAAAGGATTATAAATGAATATTTGTTTCATGTCGCTTCAGATAAAGTTGAAAATTATTCATAATTCTTTAATTATTTATATATTTATTTGATATGTATAAGATTTATTTATAATTATTAAATTTTTGTTTTTTATATTAACTGATGAGTAGTAAATCCATTTTACTTACTATAGTTTATATATAGACGTCGGATGGATGTGAAAAAATAAAATTATATTTTCAATAGATAGTGATTATATGATTTTATTTACTTTGAGATGCGTAGTATATTTTATATTTTAAGAAAAATATATTTTAGTATAGGGTCAAATATATCTTAGATTAATATTGAAATATATCAAGAATCTTGTTTTTAATGAGCTATAAACATGAGTTTTATTAATTTATATGGGTAGTGAAATTTAATTTCAGTTAAAAATATACCATATTTTACACCAATGATTAAATAGTTGTATCTTGAGATATTAGATTTGGAGAATTCTATGTGGAAAGGGCTTAGATTAACTAATAGAGCAGTGAAACAGATTATCCATTTATCAGAAAGAGACCCTGAGATCAAAGGTGTTCAATTAGACATCAAATCTTCTGGCTGCGCCGGTTGGAGTTATGCCATGAAATTGGTTAAAGATTGCTCAGAAAATGATTTGATTTTTACTCATGATGGTGCAAGCTTATTTGTCCCTATTCGTGCTATGCCTTATATTGATGGTACAGAGGTAGATTACGTACGCATAGGTTTAAATCATATGTTTAAATTTAATAATCCTCAAGCTAACAATTCTTGTGGTTGTGGTGAGAGTTTTGCTATTGAGTAAAGTGTATGTCTAATAATCATAATAGCTCTGACGGTTCTCAACTCTTAAATAGTAGATATTTAAAATATAAGGAAGGCTTTGTTACTCAATTAAAAACTGAACAGTTAAAGAATGGCATTAACGAAGATGTAGTGCGTGCAATTTCCTCTAAGCGCAATGAACCTGGGTGGATGCTAGATTTTCGTCTTCGAGCATATACATCTTGGCTGAAAATGAAAGAGCCTCATTGGTTAAAGGCGGATTATAGTAATTTAAATTATCAAAATTATAGCTATTACTCTGCACCTTCGTGCTCTAGTACCGATAACTCTCATAACTCGACATTAGACATTTCTGTACCTTCTTCTCATGGTATTTCTAACTATTTAACCAAAGAAGTAGAAGAGGCTTTTAAGAAACTAGGCGTTCCCTTGCATGATGAACAAGGAGTAGCAGTTGATGCTATTTTTGATTCAGTATCTGTATCGACCACTTATCGTGATAAACTAGTAAAAAAGGGTATCATCTTTTGTTCTTTCAGTGAAGCGATTCACGCTTATCCTAATTTAGTAAAAAAATATCTAGGTAGTGTGGTCTCTTTTCGTGATAATTTTTTTGCTGCATTGAATGCAGCTGTAGCTTCTGATGGTACTTTTGTTTATATCCCTAAAGGGGTTAGATGTCCTATGGAGTTGTCGACTTATTTCCGTATTAATGCAGCTAAAACTGGTCAGTTTGAGCGTACTTTACTTATTGCTGATGAAGGAAGTTCAGTCAGTTATATTGAAGGCTGTTCTGCTCCAATTCGTGATTCTTATCAATTACATGCTGCCGTGGTTGAAGTAATTGTTCATAAGGACGCAAGCGTGAAGTATTCTACGGTACAAAATTGGTTTTCTGGAAGAGAAGCTACGGGTGGAGTTTTAAATTTTGTAACGAAACGTGCAATATGTTCTGGAAAGAATAGCAAAATGTCTTGGACTCAGTTAGAAACTGGTTCTGCTATTACCTGGAAATATCCAAGTGTAATTTTACGTGGTGAGAGCTCTATTGGTGAGTTTTTTTCAGTAGCACTAACTAGCGGTCATCAACAGGCTGATACTGGTACTAAAATGATCCACATTGGTAAAAATACAAAATCAACTATTATTTCTAAGGGAATTTCAGCAGGTCGCGGTCAAAATACATACCGTGGTTTGGTAAAGATCATGCCAACTGCTTCTAATGCACGTAATTTTACTCAATGTGATTCAATGCTTATTGGTTCTGAGTGTTCTGCGCATACGTTTCCATGCGTTGAGGTTCGTAACCATACTTCGCATCTCGAGCATGAAGCAACAACTTCACGTATTGGTGAGGATCAATTATTTTATTGCTTACAACGAGGGATTAATCAAGATGATGCTATTTCTATGATTGTTAATGGGTTTTGTAAAGATGTTTTTTCAGAGTTACCTTTAGAGTTTGCGGTTGAAGCTAAGAAGTTGTTATCCATTAGCCTGGAAAATAGCGTGGGTTAATTTGATATATATATGACCGTGGTTGACAAGGACATCTTATGTTAAGGATTAAAGATTTATATGTTAGTATTGACGGGAAAGAGATCTTACAAGGTTTAAGTCTTCATGTCAAGCCAGGTGAGGTACATGCTATCATGGGTCCTAATGGATCAGGAAAAAGCACTTTAGCAGCTACCTTATCTGGACGACAAAATTACAAAGTAACTAATGGTAGTGTTGATTTTAAAGGTAAAGACTTGTTAGGTTTAGGTCCTGATTCTCGTGCGGGAGAGGGTATTTTTATAGCTTTTCAATATCCAGTTGAAATATCAGGAGTGAGTAATCAGTTGTTTCTTCAAACTGCAGTCAACTCTGTTCGTAAGTATCGAAATCAGGAAATATTAGATCGTTTTGAGTTTCAAGATTTTATTCAAGACAAAATTAGTCTTTTGCAGATGCCTAAAGATTTATTGACTCGTTTTGTTAATGTTGGTTTTTCTGGGGGTGAGAAAAAACGCAATGATATTTTACAAATGTTTGCTTTAGAGCCTTGTTTATGCATTTTAGATGAAACAGATTCGGGTCTGGATATTGATGCTTTAAAAATTGTATCGAGTGGAGTTAATAGTTTACGCAATGTTGGTCGTTCGTTTATTATCATAACGCATTATAAACGAATGCTAGATTATATTCAGCCGTCTATGATACATGTTTTATCTCAAGGGAAAATTGTAAAATCAGGAGGTTTTTGGTTAGTAAGTCAACTAGAGGAGCAAGGTTATGGTTGGCTTCTGCAGCAGGAAGAATAATATAATCGAACAGTGGTCGAGTTTATTGAATCTTGGTCATGAGCAAATTTCTAAGGAAAGAGATATTCATCGAAAACAGTTGCTTCGTTTGGGTTTACCTGAACCTAAGCAATCAATTTGGAAATATACTCCATTAGATCGATTAATTGATAAGAAATTTGTTTTGCCAACATCATCTCAATTAGGTTGTGATTTTATTAATAAAGAAGCATTTACTATTGATGCAGTACGTTTAGTGTTTATAGATGGCTGGTTTGTACCGGAATTCAGTGATGATCAATATGATGCATTTTCTATTAAAATATCTCAAGAATTTGGCCAAAAGGAGGATTGTTCACCCATTATATCTGATTTTTTTTTACATTTAACTGAAAGTTTAGCGAGACAGGTAATCTTTATTCATTTAGAAAGTGGTATTATAGCCAGACGTCCACTTTACCTATTACATATTTCTAGTGGTAGCGCGAGTAACACTGTTTCTACTTCTCACTATCGTCATCATTTTCAACAGGATGATAGAAGTGAGGCTACAGTGATTGAACATTATATTAGTCTAGATAAGTCATCTCATTTTACTGGTTCTCGATTAACTGTGTCTGTGGGAAACGGTGCTAAGTTCACGCATTATAATTTTTCATTTGAGGGGAAGAAGAGTTATCATATATCTCATAATGACTTAAAGATTGGTTGCGCATCAGAAGTATGCAGTCACAGTTTCCTTTTAGGAGCCGGATTGACTCGCCATCAAACGAGCGCGCAACTTAATGGAGAGCGTTCTAATTTGATAATGAACAGTTTGATGATTCCTGTAGGTCAAGAAGTCTGTGAAAGTCGTACATTTCTAGAACATCACGCCGGTTATTGTCAAAGCTCTCAGATTCATAAAACTATTGTTTGTGACTGTGCTCGAGCAGTTTTTAATGGCATTATGCATGTATTAAAAGGTGCTAATAAAACAAAAGGTTATATAATTAATAGGAATATGTTACTTGGGTCTTTTGCAGAAGTTGATACCCAGCCTCACCTGGAGATTTATCATGATGATGTGCAATGTGGACATGGCGCAACCATTGGTGATATTGACAAAGAGAAAGTATTTTATTTACAGTCACGCGGTATTGATGAAGCTTCTGCGCATCGTATGATTATGTATGCATTTATTTCTGAATTGACTACAATGATTAGTAATGATCTTCTAAAAGAAGCATTAATTCATCGTATTATGAAGCGATTTTCCGGTGGTGTATTATGAGTTTTAATGTAACTTCTATTCGCTCAGAATTTCCATTATTATTACGAAAAGTGAACGGATATCCACTAACTTATCTGGATAATTCAGCAAGTACACAGAAACCATGGGTAGTAATTAATGCAGTAAATCATTTTTATAAACATGGTTATTCTTCTGTCCATCGCGGTATTCATACACTTAGTTCTGATGCTACCTTTGAGATGGAGCGCATTCGAGCTCAGGTTGCTTCTTTTATTAATGCATCTAGTATGGAAGAAATTGTTTTTGTGAAGGGCGCAACGGAAGCTATTAATTTAGTTGCTAATAGTTGGGGCGGAAGTAATCTTCAGTCTGGTGATAATATTATTATTACTGAAATGGAACATCATGCCAATATTGTGCCTTGGCAAATGGTAGCGAATCGTTTGGGAGTAGAAGTTCGTTTTATTCCTCTATGTTTGTCAGGGAATTTAGATTTACCCAGGTTGATGTCATTGATAGATGATCGCACTCGTTTATTAGCAGTTACGCATGTATCTAATGTGTTAGGTACAATGAATCCAGTTAAAGATATAGTTGCACAGGCTAAATCGGCTGGAATTGTTACTTTAATAGATGGAGCGCAGGCGGTAATGCATTATTCGGTAGATGTTCAGGATTTAAATTGTGATTTTTATGTTTTTTCAGGTCATAAAATGTATGCTCCTACTGGTATTGGAGTTCTTTATGGACGCAAGGATATTTTAAACATGATGCCGCCGTGGCAAGGCGGAGGGTCGATGATTTCTACGGTTAGCTTAAAAGATGGTACATCATATTCTGATATTCCTTGGGTTTTTGAAGCCGGTTCCCCAAATATTACTTCTATTATTGGCCTAGGAGCTGCTTTAACTTGGATTAAAGATTTAGGAATGGATCTGATTATGCATCGTGAAACAGAGTTAATGCGTTATGCTTTAGATCAGTTATCATTGGTTCCAGATATTATGATTTATGGGTCTTTGCAATCCTGTGGTATTGTTTCTTTTAATCTCGGTAAACATCATGCATTTGATGTAGGTAGTTTTCTTGATCAGTATGGGATTGCTATACGTACTGGGCATCATTGTGCTATGCCATTAATGCAGTATTATCATGTGTCCTCTATGTGTCGTGCCTCCTTTTGTCTGTATAACAGTGAAGAAGAAGTGGATCGCTTAGTAACTGGTTTGAAACGAATCCATAATTTATTGGTGTAAATAATTAGCATAATAAATGAGAATTCCTAGGATGTTGGGTAGTTAATTTTTAGTGGTATAATAATATTTAAATGATGATTTAATCATATTAAATATAGATAAAAGAGCTTACAGTATATCGTGAGAAAGATTTTATTGATATCCATAAAGAGATGAGGATCAAAAGTTTAGTTTATGATATATATTCTAATTGTAAGGCATCTAATCTCGATGATTTTTGTAGAGATAAGCACTTTTATATATAGCCTCTAAAGCAGTGTTACGCATAACATTTATATTTATAAATAGATAGATTGTTTTAGAAAAATCTCTTTTACTGGATATAGAAGCTATGATTTTTTTCTTTTTGAGAATATAGCAGGATAGATTCTATAGTCATTATAGACTGAATATTTTAAAATTGATTTATAATAATTTTTTTATGTTTAAAAAAATTATGATGTTAATGATCTATATTAGATATCAGTTTATTACTTAGGATTTTTAATAATATGATTAAGGATACAATTATTATAAATAAAAATATTTAAAAATAACAGTTTATTAAGTAACAGTTTATTAAAGTATGGTAAAGTTCGATCTTCTTGATTTACTGTGGAAATCTAGGTTGATTATAATTTAGGTAACGAGTTATACATAATATGTAGAATCTTTATGAACTATATTAGTTTTAAGAAGTGAAAATAGTATTTTTATTGATATCACGTATAGATATGATTGCAATCATGATTCAGGAATAGATATTACTTTTAGTGAGTGTGTAAAAATAGATTAAAAGGTGTCAACATAAATTCTCTAGTTGTGTTATAGAGCATTAGAATCCTTATTCTAGTAAACGCTAGTCATCTAGAAAAGAGTTATAATGATGTAATGATGTAGTGCAGAGTTATTTTGAGTCTTTATGTGCATTTATAATATAAGCATTATCCAAGATATACATAAATAGATTTATATAATGATATCGCTTTAATATCTTATGAATTAAAGAAAGTCTAAGGAAAATAAATATCATCAGTAAGCGGGTGAGAGTGAGGATTTTAATGAGCGCTTTACCAGATCGAGAAAAGTTGATATCTAATTTTAATCGCTGTCTTAATCAGGAAGAAAAATATTTATATATTATTGAATTAGGCGCTAGACTTCCATTATGTCCTGACTCTCTTTACACATTAGAGAACATCATTCCTGGTTGTCAAAGTCAGGTGTGGATAACTGTTAATCTTGATAGAAATGGTTTAGTTATTTTTAAAGGAGATAGCGATGCTGCGTTAGTTAGAGGTTTAATCGCGATTGTTTTTTCATGCTATCAAAATATGGCACCACACATTCTTTTAGAGTTTGATGTATGCGCTTGGTTTTCATCTCTTACTCTTACTATACACTTAACACCGTCTCGCTCACAAGGGTTGTTTTCTATTATTCGTTTTATTCAGAAGAAGTCATTGTTATTAAAAAAATATGGCAGTAATTAAATATGAGTAATAGCAATATAAAATTACAGGTTTTTAATTGTAAGACACGTATATGATCTTTTCAATGATGTTAAGATTAAATATAATTAAAGTGAATCTTAGTGTCTATATTTTATATAGTAATATATATTTGTCATATTTCTAATAAAAATATAGATTTGGGTTTAAAATATTAAATATTTTAATATATAATATATATAGGCATATATATTTTTCTTGGTTTTTTTAGAAGATTGATTTCTGTTATTAACTATTATTTACATAATACATTGAGTAATTAGAATACAAGTCGTTAACTTTCTTTAAGGGGTAAAGGGTTTTAGTGTGCGCGTTGGTTAATTAAGAAAACAGTTTTTTATGCTTTTCAAGTTAATTGATTGAGCTGATTGATGTAGATCAATTGTGAATGTATTTCTATTTGTGAAATAGATTGTGTGTTTTATTATATTAGTTATTTAGAAAAGAAGATATTTATTTGTAGATTGGAAATTGATTACAGATGGCAAGAACTTGTTTTTTTATTCTGAGACTAACAGTGTGGTTAGTAATATCGTCTAGTATGTCGCTCACCCATTCTGCAATTTTTTGTACTTCTTTTTCTCTTAATCCTCTTCGTGTTATTGCGGCAGAGCCAATGCGTATACCAGATGTAATTAAAGGGTTTTTAGGATCATTGGGTATGCTATTTTTATTAACAATAATATTAGCTTGACTTAAGGCAAGCTCTGTTTCTTTTCCGGTTAGGTTTTTATTAATTAGATTTAGAAGGAATAAATGGTTATAAGTTCTACCAGAGATAACTTGGTAACCGCGAGTTAAGAAGATTTTTAGCATTGCCTGGGCGTTTTTAGCTACATTCTCTTGGTATATTTTAAATTCGGGCTCCATTGCTTCTTTAAAAGCAACTGCTTTACCTGCAATTACATGTAATAACGGACCTCCTTGTCCTCCAGGAAATACTGATGCATTTAGTTTTTTATATAATAATTGATTTCCACCTTTTGCTAAAATAATTCCCCCGCGGGGGCCTGCTAGAGTTTTATGCGTAGTAGAAGTAACAACATGAGCATAGGGTAAAGGGTTTGGATAAATATCAGCAGCGATTAGACCAGCAATATGTGCCATGTCAACCAAAAGATATGCGCCTATACCATTAGCGATATAACGCATTTTTTCCCAATCACAGATACCTGAGTAAGCTGAGAATCCGCCGATAATCATCTTAGGTCTATATTTTTTAGCAAGATCAGACATTTCATTGTAATTAATATCACCATTATTATCTATACCGTATGAAATTGCATTATAAAGCTTACCCGATAAGCTTACAGAAGCTCCATGACTTAGATGACCTCCATGTGCTAATTTCATACCAAGTATAGTGTCACCGTTTTGAAGAAGTGCCGTATAAACAGCAAAGTTTGCTTGAGATCCTGAGTGAGGCTGTACATTAACATAATCAGCTTTAAATAACTCTTTAGCTCGATCAATGGCTAGTTGTTCAATCATATCAATATATTGGCATCCACCGTAGTAGCGTTGACCTGGATAGCCTTCTGCATATTTATTTGTGAGGCAAGAGCCTTGCGCTTCCATAACTCGGGGGCTGGTATAGTTTTCTGAAGCAATAAGATTGACATTGGTTTCTTGACGCTCTTTTTCTTTTTCTATAGACCGCCATAACTCTGTATCATAATCAGAAATATTCATATTTCTTTTTAACATTTGAATTTCCTAATAGTATATAGGTTAATAAGGTTATATCATTACTTTTCACCACAACATATCACTAATTTTTTTCGTATGGATTTATTTGATTTTAAGAATTGGTTTATAGATTAAGTTATGAAATAGATTCTGTAATATTAGTTTACTGGTAAATCATAAGAGAATCGTGTATTGCTAATAGATAAATAACAATAGTTTAGAGCTCCAGCTTTTAAGAGGTATTAATTTTTTTATTTTTACTTTCTGATCTTGACTTGGTATTTGTAGTTTACAACTCGATGCTAAATCAGAAATTATTAAAGATTCATTATAGGGTTTTTTATAATAAAAATTATGCTTAATAAGAATTCGATGAATTCATAGGTAAGTAGTAGACAATCATTTCAGTATATTGAAGTTTGATGGTCTTAATAATATTAAGACATAATAATAATTTCTATAATGAATAATTTTTTCATAAAAATTAGATTAAATAATGTAGTCTAGTATTTGGTTCTATAGTAACATCAAGTGCAATAATGTTTATAAGTATTTACTTAAAAGTTTATTCAATTTATATTTCAGTATGAAATATTAGAGAAGTATTTAATATATAATATTAAAGTTTTATTTAATTTATATTAAATTATATTAAATATATGAATTTTTTTATAGAGTCATTCAACACAGTAGTATTATAGATTCATTATATGCTTTTGTATAGAGTATTAATTTAATTCTAGATAGGTATATTTGTTAAACCCATTCGTAGAAGTATGATTAAATGTCGTGATATTAATAAGGCTTCATAGATTTTTTTTAGCCATTTGCATAATGTTTATTGTGTGTGAATAGTAACATTTTAATCATATTGAGATATCATAATGGATCTGTAAAATTATTTGTTATCTCAGTAATTTATTAGGTACTTATTCTGAATTGTTGTATATTAGATATGGTATATACATTTTTAGTTTTTAGTATAATTGCGTTAGATTAGGTCTTAGTAGGTATAAAGTTCCTCTAGTCCTTACAGCTATTCCTCATAATCTTTTGTGACATTGTGGAGTATTTACGTTTTAAGGGGTCGTGAGTAGATTTTAAGATTAATTATATAGTTTTGTTGATACATTGGATAAATAGATTGTCTTTAATTTTAATATAAAGACAAGTATAGCAATCAAATATTTGATAAGAAAGTTAGATTTAATAGAGATTAGATCGGAGAGAATATTACGCTATTTTAGTAAAGAATTAAGGTGAGTTGAATAGTGTCTTTTGATTATGTTATAAAAAATAGGTGTTTCACTTTTGATAATTATAGGAATAACGGTTCTTACATCATATGGATGAGATGACAATAGTATCATTTAGAATTTGATATGATTACAGAATATTCATAGTTTTCATTGATGAAGTTTAATTTTTTTGTTCTCTTATATGAGATAATTGTTTTTGATCAAAAATACTTAGGCCTGCTAGAGATATTTTCATATGTTATAGATAATAATAGATTATATGAGTTTGTGTGAATTCATCAATTATGATCTAAATTAATAATATTGATATACTTAAAAGTAGACGATATTTTTGTATTTCGTTTTTTTTAATTAGTTAGAGCAATATGTTAACTCAAACTAGTCAGTTTCTCATAGTGCTATAAAAAGAGAACCACCTATGCATCATAGTGATACGATTGTGGCACAGGCCACTGCGGCTGGATATGGAAGTGTTGGGATTTTACGTGTTTCTGGTCATAAATCAGATGAGGTTGCACGGCAGGTACTTGGAACTCTACCGAGACCAAGATATGCAGAATATCTTCCATTTTTTGATCTCAATGGTAGAATATTAGATCAAGGTATTGCACTATGGTTTCCTGCCCCATATTCTTTTACAGGTGAAAATGTTTTAGAGCTTCAAGGGCATGGTGGTCCAGTTATTTTAGATCTTCTTTTAAAGCGCATCTTGTTGTTACCTGGTTTGCGTATTGCTAAGCCTGGTGAGTTCTCAGAACGTGCTTTCTTGAATGATAAATTGGATCTTACACAGGCTGAAGCCATTTCTGATTTAATTCATGCTAGTACAGAACAGGCAGCACGTTCAGCAGTATGCTCGTTACAAGGTGGTTTTGCGACGCGCATTAAAGATCTAGTTGAAAGTCTAACTCGTCTGAGAATGCACGTAGAAACTATTCTTAATTTTCCAGAAGAAGAGATCGATGTTTTTTCTGAGAGGATCAAAACAGAGTTTAATCAAATAGTTTTGCATCTAGATTTAGTCCGTAAAGAAGCGCATTTAGGTAATGTTCTTCGTGAAGGGTACAGGGTGGTGATTGCTGGTCGGCCTAATGTAGGAAAATCTACTCTTTTCAATCTACTTACTGGGCATTCATCTGCTATTGTCACTAATATTGCAGGTACTACGCGGGATGTATTGCGTGAGCATATTAATTTAAATGGTATACCATGTTGTGTGCTTGATACTGCTGGATTGCACGAGGCTAGTAATGAAATAGAGCAGATTGGTATTGAACGAGCTTGGCAAGAGATTAACAAAGCTGACCATGTTTTATTTGTTTGTGACGCTACTTGTACTACTCATATCAATCCAGATAAGATTTGGCCAGATTTTACCGATCTCTTAAAGAGAGCTCCTTCTTTTACTGTGGTCCGGAACAAGGTAGATTTAACAAATGAAAAAATAGGCATTGTAGAAAAGAAGGGATATTCAGTTCTCTCTCTTTCGGCATTGAATAGAGAGGGTATTTCTGATCTTTATGCTCATTTAAAAGTTAAAATAGGTGTTGTTGGTTCTATGGAGGGTTCTTTTCTTGCTAGACGTCGTCATTTAGAGGCTTTAGAGTTAGCTGATACGTATATTAAGAATGCCTATCATCACCTCTTCTTAGAGGAAGAGCAAGATGTATTAGCGGAAGATTTGCGTTTAGCTCAAGAGGCATTGAATGAGATTACGGGTGTATTTAGTTCTAATGATTTATTAAATCGTATATTTTCTAGTTTCTGTATTGGTAAATAAGTAATAGTAAGTTAGTAATGGGTAATATAATGTATGATGATTATGTCAATATACTGATTGATGTTATAGACATTGAATAAGAGGATATTTTTAATACTTAAAAATATTTATAAGGTATTTAACAATGCTTTATTCTTGATTTGATTTTTAGATTGGATTGATTAATAGGTCAATCTCTTTAAGTTGATTTAGCTTAGTTAGGTAAAGAGCTATTAGATGGTAGACGGTAATGTTTTTTTATTTTTATTGTGGGATTTATACATAAAATTGGATAAATTTCTGGTATTTTTTATCATTGACGATGGATCAATAGAAATTCAGATAATATTAAAATTTTTCTTTTAGTGTTGTGAGTAATCATATTTTAATTATTTTTTGATCAATGACAGATTATATAAAATTACATAAGTTTTTTAGAGAGAAAATATAGATAATCTATAATTAGTTTTGGAATGATGGTTTCAATTGGTTGAAGATTTTTTCTGTACAGAACCTTCTTCTTTGGTCAGAATGGTTCATTTTAATTCGATAGAGAATTTACAATATTTTATATTCCTTTCAGTGTGATAATATCTTGAATGGATAGGTATTAGGAGGTGTAAGCATGAATAAGATTCCCATGACATTAAGAGGTGTACGTAAGCTTCGTCAAGAATTAGAAGAATTAAAACATGTAAAAAGACCTGCTATGATTGCTGCAATTTCTGCTGCTCGTGAGCACGGGGATTTAAAAGAAAACGCAGAATATCATGCTGCTCGTGAAGAACAGGGTTTCTGTGAAGGTCGGATTAAAGAATTAGAAGCCAAGCTCTCACATTCTCATGTTATTGATGTTAGAAAAATGGCTTCTAATGCTAATGGACGTGTAATTTTTGGGTCTACTGTCACAGTTTTAAATATTAAAACGAATCAAGAATTTACATATCGGATTGTAGGTGATGATGAAGCAGATTTCAAAAAACAATTAATTTCGGTTAATTCACCAATGGCGCGTGGTTTAGTTAGTAAGATGATTGATGATATCACTGTTATTAAAGCCCCTGGGGGTGATATTGAATACCAGATTGTACGAGTAGAATATCTTTAGTTTTTTAAATTAAATGATATTAATTATACCTTTATGATATATGATATAAGTTATGATATTTAATAAATACTTTCTAAGTATAGAAAATTATTCTTTCATTCTTTTCTTATTTTTTATTTGTTAAGAAATGTTTATTATATCCATCAGTTGATTTTGATTAAAATATAATTTTTCTTATTTTGGTAAAAGGAATCCAGTTGTATAAATAAATGATTAGTGTGTTATCTTGAGAGCATATTTAGAATATGAGCATCGATGTCAGAGGTTAGATACTATACAAATTGGTATATCTCGCAGGTCTCGAGAAGATTGTTTCTTAAATAGCCTTCATAATCTGTACGATGTCTATCAATATTATTATTATATGTCTATCAATATTATTATTATATTGTTTAAGTATTACAGTTTTCATAGTAAAAAATATGCATTAATGAGAAGTTATTTTATTTTTTAGAGTTGCTTTGTAAGAATAGTTGGATGCTTTGTTTGTATTTGTGTGATTGTGTGAAGTATTGATTTATGGTAAAAATATATTATTTTCGATGTGCGTGATAAGGTTATATCATTGATAAATTATTTTGATATGTTAGAAGGACGTCAGATTGATTTGAATCATGGTGTTGCATGGATTGCTTGCATATTGTTTATAGTTAAATCCTAAAACGGTTAAAGACCTAATGTATAGTGTATTTTATATTTTATATAAGATAAGTCATCACTCTATCTCTATCTAGTTTTTATTAAGTCTAAAACAGATATGGAAGTAATATGGGAACTAATAAGCGCTCGGTAAGTTCTAATTGGTGGCTTCAGCGACATTTAAGTGACCAATATGTACTTAAAGCAAAAAAACAAGGTTTACGATCACGTTCTTGGTTTAAGTTGGATTCTATTCAAAAAAGCGATAAATTATTTAGTTATGGAATCACGGTGATTGATTTAGGGTCCTCTCCAGGAGGATGGTCGCAGTATGCATCAAGACAAATTGGTTCTACTGGTCGTGTAATTGCTTGTGATCTTGCTGTGATGAAACCACTTATTGGAGTTGATTTTTTACAAGGAGATATTCGAGATCCATTACTGATGGAGGCTATTTTGGAACGCATAGGTTGCACTTCAGTTCAGGTGGTTATGTCTGATATGGCTCCTAACTTGACTGGTAATTCTGTTATTGATCTTTCACAATTATTTTACTTATGTAACATTGCATTAGAAGTTTGTTGTAAAGTTTTATCATTTAACGGGAGATTTGTAGTAAAAGTATTTCATGGTGAGGGTTTTGAAGAATATTTACGAGATATTCGCTCTTTATTTTCTAGTGTTAAAATTCGTAAACCAAATTCTTCACGTTCTTGTTCGCGTGAGGTTTATATTGTTGCTACAGGACCTATACCTACGAAGTGTAGAAGAGAGAGATCTTATACTATATTAAATTAAAGGAATGAGTGGTTTTTAGAACGATACTTAATTATTTATAGTGTGTATAACATGAGGTTAATTACTTGAGTGATATGGCAAAAAACTTAATTCTTTGGTTAGTTATTGCAGTTATGCTAATGTCGATATTTCAGAGTTTTGGACCTAATGAGTCAAATGGCCATCAGGTTGATTATACTACCTTTTTGTCAGAAGTTAATCAGGATCAAGTGCGGGAAGCTCGTATTAATGGTAGGAAAATTGATGTGCTCACCAGCAATAGTCGGAGATACGTTACTTATCTCCCCATGAATGACCCCAAGTTATTGGATAATTTATTAACTAAAAATGTTAAAGTTCTCGGAGATCCGCCTGAAGAGCCTAGTCTGTTAACATCGATTTTTATTTCATGGTTTCCGATGTTTTTGCTTATTGGTGTTTGGATTTTCTTTATGCGTCAAATACAGGTTGGTGGTGGAAAGGGGGCGATGTCGTTCGGAAAAAGCAAGGCCCGAATGTTAATTGATGACCAAATTAAAACTACTTTTTCTGATATTGCTGGTTGTGATGAGGCTAAAGAAGAGGTCAGCGAATTAGTTGATTATCTGCGTGAGCCTGGTCGATTTCAAAAATTAGGTGGTAAGATTCCAAAAGGTTTACTGATGGTTGGTCCACCAGGTACTGGTAAGACCCTTCTTGCAAAAGCAATTGCTGGTGAAGCTAAGGTCCCATTTTTTACTATTTCTGGTTCTGATTTTGTAGAAATGTTTGTTGGCGTTGGCGCATCTCGTGTGCGAGATATGTTTGATCAGGCAAAGAAAGCTTCGCCATGTATTATTTTTATTGATGAAATTGATGCTGTAGGTCGTCAGAGAGGAGCTGGCTTAGGTGGAGGGCATGATGAGCGTGAGCAAACACTAAATCAAATGCTAGTCGAAATGGATGGCTTTGAAGGTAATGAAGGTATTATTGTAATTGCAGCAACTAATCGCCCTGATGTATTAGATCCGGCATTATTACGTCCTGGTCGTTTTGATCGACAAGTTGTAGTTGGTTTACCAGATGTAAGGGGTCGTGAGCAAATTTTAAAAGTACATATACGATGCGTACCTTTATCAACTGATGTTGAAACAGGTATTATTGCTCGTAGTACTCCTGGTTTTTCTGGTGCAGACCTTGCCAATTTAGTTAATGAAGCCGCTCTTTTTGCAGCTCGTGACAATAAGAAGACTGTATCTATGCTTGAATTTGAAAAAGCTAAAGATAAAATCATGATGGGTGCAGAACGTCGCTCTATGGTTATGACTGAGGCACAGAAAGCTTCTACTGCCTATCATGAAGCTGGTCATGCAATTATCGGTCGATTGGTTCCTGAACATGATCCAGTACATAAGGTTACTATCATTCCTAGAGGTCGGGCGTTAGGTGTAACTTTCTTTCTTCCTGAAGGTGATTCAATTAATGCCAGTCGACAAAAGCTTGAAAGTCAGATTTCTACTTTATACGGTGGTCGTTTAGCGGAAGAGATTATTTATGGTATTAAAAATGTTTCTACGGGTGCATCTAATGATATTAAAGTAGCAACATCCATTGCCCGAAACATGGTTACTCAATGGGGGTTTTCAGAAAAACTTGGTCCTCTTTTGTACGCAGAGGAAGAGGGTGAGGTATTTCTTGGGCGCTCAGTAGCAAAACCTAAGCACATGTCTGATGAAACTTCGCGTATTATTGATCAAGAAGTTAAGTCTTTAATTGAAACAAATTATAGACGTGCTCGTGCACTTCTTTATGAGAATATTGATATTTTGCATGCTATGAAAGAAGCTTTAATGAAGTATGAAACTATTGATGCTTCTCAGATTGAGGATTTAATGGCACGCCGTGCGGTTCATCCTCCAGAAGGATGGGTGGATCTTGATCAAGCTAATGGATCTGATATAAATAGAGCACAAGAGACCCCTCCTATAGATAATGTTTCTAATGCATCTAGTATGAATAATACGATGTTTGAGAGAACTAAAAGTAAGTAAATACAATAGTTCTTTTGTAGGAATGATTGTTATGAATGATTGCTAGTCCCAAGAGTGATATGGCTCAAAACTGGGGATAATGTATTATGAAGTTATGGGCAAGGGATGTGATGCTAGATTTAACTCATTTTCATGTGATGGGAATTTTGAATATGACTCCTGATTCTTTTTTTGATGGAGGTAAGAATCACCTATTACCTGAGGCGCTTACCTATGTTCAGAGGATGATTGATTCTGGCGCTACTATAATTGATGTTGGTGGTGAATCTACTCGTCCTTATGCTTTGAAGGTTAGTGCAGAAGAAGAACTAGAGCGTGTAGTCCCTATAATTGAAGCTATTGCTCAACGTTTTTCAGTTTGGATCTCTATTGATACATCAAAGCCTGAAGTAATGAATGAGGCAGCTCATTCTGGTGCGCATATGATTAATGATATTCGTTCTTTAAGGTCTCCAGGTGCTCTTGCTATGGTAGAAAGATTAGGTTTGCCTGTTTGCTTAGTTCACATGCAGGGCGAGCCTGATAATATGCAGGATAATCCGTGTTATTATGATGTTTTAAATGATGTAGAAGCATTTTTCATAGAGAATATTTCTCGTTGTGAAGCGGTTGGGATTAAAAAGGTTCAGTTAATATTAGACCCTGGTTTTGGTTTTGGTAAAAGCATTATTCACAATTATCAATTATTAGGTCAACTGGAACGATTGCATCATTTTGGTTTACCATTATTAGTAGGTATGTCGCGTAAGAGTATGATTTCTGATCTTTTAAGCGTGGGTTCCTTAAATAGTTTAAATGGAAGTTTAGCTTGCGCAGTTATTGCTGCGCTTCAGGGTGTTCATATTTTTCGTGTTCATGATGTAAAAGAAACTGTAGAGGTATTGCGAATTGTTAAAATGATGCGGGCTGTTAATGGCAGGGATATATAAATAGCATGCGCATACGGAAATATTTTGGTACGGATGGCATTCGTGGTAGAGTGGGTAAGTTACCTATTACTCCAGATTTTATCTTAAAGCTAGGTTGGTCTGTAGGAAAGGTTCTGTTGCGCTATGATTCTAGGGAAATTATAATTGGAAAAGATACGAGAATTTCTGGCTACATGCTGGAATCTTCGTTAGGAGCTGGATTATCAGCGGCTGGATTATCGACGGCTCTAACTGGTCCAATTCCGACCCCAGCTATAGCCTATTTAACTCGTACTTTTCGAGCTTCTGCTGGAATTGTTATTTCTGCATCACATAATTTGTTTGATGATAATGGTATTAAGTTTTTTTCGAATGAGGGTAGAAAGCTTTCTGATGAAGTAGAATTAGCAATTGAAAATGAAATAGAACAATCATTTACTTGTGTAGATTCCGCCATTTTAGGTCAGACTACGTGCATTAGTGATGCTACCCGTAGGTATATTGAATTCTGTAAAGGTACGTTTCCTAGTTATTTAACACTAAAGACCTTGAAGATTGTTGTTGATTGTGCTAATGGCGCAACTTATCGTATTGCACCGAATGTTTTACGAGACCTTGGTGCTAAAGTTATTGCAATTGGTGTACAGCCTGATGGAATAAATATTAATAAAAATTGTGGTTCTACTGATTTGCGTTTACTGCAGTCGCGTGTGATTGAAGAAAAGGCTGATGTTGGGTTAGCTTACGATGGGGATGGTGATCGAATTATTATGGTTGATCATCTTGGCCATAAGGTTGATGGTGATCAAATTTTATATTTAATTGCCCGTGAGGAATTGTATCGAAAAGAGTTAAAAGGTGGTGTAGTTGGTACGATTATGAGTAACATGGGTTTAGAGATTGCTCTTAGAGAGTTAGGTATTCCATTTGCTCGATCTAGTGTTGGAGATCGCTATGTATTGGAGATGTTAAGAGAAAAAGGATGGCGCTTAGGAGCAGAAAATTCTGGTCATGTAATTTTATTAGATAAAACTACTACAGGTGACGGCATTATTGCTGGCTTACAGGTGTTAGCTGTGATGTTAAATAATAATACGACTTTATATGATTTGTGTAGTGATATTAAGCTTTTTCCTCAAAGAGTGATTAATGTATCTTGTAGTAGAAATGGGAATCCGTTAGAATCGATACAAGTACAAGAGGTACAATCTAAAGCAGAATTAGAGTTGAAAGGTTGTGGGCGCGTTCTTTTGCGTAAGTCTGGTACCGAACCATTAATTCGCATTATGGTAGAAGGAGATAATATGAAGCAAGTTACTTTTTTGGCGCAACATATCGCACATGTGATCAAAACTATAGTATAGTTGTGGACTTTTTAAAAATTTATTTTTTGTTATAATTATTTTATTTCAGGTTTACGTTTATGTGTTTAGTCTACTTTTAGTGGAACAGCAGATAGTTAGAACTTTGTTATATTTTTTATAAACTTAAGTGATATTTTAATTTTTTCTATTTGTAAAGCAATAAAATAAATGAAATATAATTTCATTATATATTGTTTGTTAATAGATGCATTATTTATAAGTATCTTTTGTGGGAATTAGTTTAATTGAGTTAAAGAATATTGATATTTTGCGATTTTTAATATAATTTTCTTGACTATTAAACCTAGAAGAGTATATTATTTATTTTAAACAAAATGCCGTTCTATGAAAATAGATTTTAAGTCTTGTTATGTGAATAGGGATACGAGCACATAGTTATTATACTATGTTAGAAATTTTTTTATTTATTACATGAAAGGATCATTGAATATTATATTCTGTTTAGATATAGAATAGATTTTACTTTTATTTCTGATGAAAATAGCATATTTTTATTTTTTTTCAAATAAAAAGATCTATGTATTGATAATATTTTATGTTATAGTATAATTCTCAGTGAATGAGATACGAGAAGAATGTTAAAAAGTAAAATTAGAAGTTATTCTTATAAAGAAGAAACTATTCTAAACATAATATGTTTTTAGGAAAAGGGTTTATTAATTTTTATTGTCAAGATATTTTGGTGAGATTTTGATATTTATAGGCAGTGGAAAAAGGGATGTTAAGTATTTATTCAGCTCTTGTTTCTATATTTATAGTAATAGCAATTACATTAATTACCTTAATTTTATTACAAAAGGGGTCAGATATAGCTATAGGCAATTCTTTAAGAGCAGGGGCTTCTAGTACTTTTTTTGGATCTAGCGGATCAGGTAGCTTTTTGACTCGTCGCATAACCCCTTTTTTAGCGATTTTATTTTTTTTTATTAGCTTGATAATAGGTAATATGAACAATCATTCAGAAAAAAATGATGATAAATTGGATAAAATTGTTCATTTAGAAAATGCTCAAAACTCTGAGCATAGTTTATCTCCTTCTCTTACAAACAAGAGAGAACTTCCTTGAACATTAAGGAAGAAGGTTTCTCTAAAATTAAGAGAATAGAAATTATATTGATTTTTTAAGAAGCCGTGGTGGTGGAATTGGTAGACACGCTACCTTGAGGTGGTAGTGCCTAAACAGGCTTACGGGTTCAAGTCCCGTCCTCGGTACCATAAAAAATTGTTTCTTAAATTAAATTTTTACTTGTGTATTTATTTTGGATCGGTATATAATAAACCGCGGGGTGGAGCAGTTTGGTAGCTCGTCGGGCTCATAACCCGAAGGTCGTTGGTTCAAATCCAACCCCCGCAACCACTTTGATAAACTATTTTGGTATTATAGTTTTATATAACAGATTACGATAGGTTGTTAGAGAAAAAAGTTTTTGGACATTACCGAACTTCTATAAGCGGGTTACAATGGTCCAGTAATAAAAAACCCCGAAACATTTCGGGGTTTTTTATTACTGGACCAAGGGTTGCTGGGCTCTATAGGCCCTTTTTTTACATCTACTAATTGAGTTTAAGGTAAAAGGATGTATATGCATTGTAAGCTTTTATCAATAAAGTTATATCTATATTCTTATTAGTATATGATTTTTGAATAAGTCAGGATATGGTTTTAGTTGCTCTCTTTTTGTCATATTAAGACAGATGAATAAAGATGTTACTGTTAAACTTTTTAGTAGTTTTAGTATATTAACTAAGTTATTGTGGTTATAGGTTAAAATAAAGAGAGAATAAGGGGGCTTCTGTAGCCTTAAGGATGAAAAATCAATTATTCATACAATGATGAAGATAATATCGGATACCGTCGAGTCGCGTTTTATACATTACAGATCAGAACCCTGGAAGTGGTAGGCTACTCTTTAGTTTTTTTAAAGATATGATGGTAACCGTTTGCAAGGGTAACGACAAAGCATTTGCTAATAAGCATCTAGCAAGCAAACGCGGTTTCCTACCTTTCGAAGTCTGGATTGAGGCATACTGGGATGAATAAAGAAATCTTAGCTGTTGTAGAAGCGGTCTCTAATGAGAAATCGCTCCCACGCGAGAAGATTTTTGAAGCGCTAGAGAGTGCACTGGGCATAGCCACTAAAAAAAAATACGAGCACGATATTGATGTGCGCGTGATAATTGATCGAAAAAGTGGCTATTTTGATACCTTTCGTCGTTGGCGCATTGTTGAAGAAGTGAGTCATCCTACTTGCGAGATTACATTAGAAGCCGCACTGTATGATGATGGATCGCTTTCTTTGGGCGAATATGTTGAAGATCAGATTGAATCTGTTACCTTCGATCGTATTACAACTCAGACCGCTAAACAAGTGATCGTACAAAAAATGCGTGAAGCGGAGCGTGCTATGATTATAGATCAGTTTCGCAAACAAGAAGGCAGGATCATTACTAGTATAGTGAAGAAAGTTAGTCGTGATATGATTTCTCTTGAAGTTCGTTCCAGCGATAGCTCTAATGCTATCGCAGAGGCAGTAATTATCCGCGAAGACATGTTACCTCGTGAAAATTTTCGACCGGGAGATCGTGTTAGAGGAGTATTATACTCTATCCGTCCTGAAGCGCGTGGGGCTCAGCTGTTGGTTAGTCGTTCTCGGCCTGAAATGTTAGTTGAGTTATTTCGTATTGAAGTTCCTGAAATCTCTGAAGAAATTCTTGAGATTAAGGCTGTAGTTCGTGACCCAGGTTCACGAGCTAAAATTGCTGTTAAAACTAATGATAAACGCATTGATCCAATAGGTGCGTGTGTTGGTATGCGAGGAGCTCGTGTTCAGGCGGTGTCTAGTGAGTTAGGGGGTGAGCGTATTGATATTATACTCTGGGATGACAATCCAGCGCAATTTGTAATTAATGCGATGGCTCCAGCAGATGTGACCTCTATTGTGGTAGATGAAGATGCCCATACAATGGATATTGCTGTAGAGTCTGGAAATTTAGCGCAGGCTATTGGTCGTAATGGTCAAAATGTTCGTTTAGCCTCACAACTAAGTGGTTGGGATTTAAACGTAATGAAGCTAGAGGATTTAGAAATCAAGCATCAGGCTGAGGTTGACAAGTCTGTTCATCTTTTTACTAAATATTTAAATATTGATGAAGATCTCTCCATTACTCTTGTACAGTCTGGTTTTTCTTCTTTAGAGGAGTTAGCTTACGTACCTCTTAATGAGTTGTTAGAGGTTCATGGTTTAGATGTGGCCAGGGTAAAAATGTTACGTGATCGGGCTAAGGATGCATTAACTACTCTTGCTCTTGCTAGAGAGGAAGGTATTGTTGAATATCAACCATCTGAAGATTTACTGAATTTGGTGGGATTAGAAAGAGATTTAGCTTTTAGATTAGCTAAAAAAGGAGTTTGTACGTTAGAGGCTCTTGCAGAGCAAGGTGTTGATGATTTGTCAGATATTGAGGGCCTAACCGATGAGTTGCGGGCTGGTAAATTAATTATGGCTGCACGCAATATATGTTGGTTCGGTGCCGAAACATAATAAACTGTAGCAGGAAGGAGTAGCATGACGAGAGATGTGACCATAAAATCGCTGGCTATAGAAATTCAGACATCGATAGAACGCTTAGTACAGAAATTTGCTGATGCGGGAATGCAAAAAACTGAAACTGATTTTGTTAATCAGAATGAAAAAGAGGCACTGCTTGCTCATCTTAACTGTAATCATGATAGTGGATTAGGTAAATTGACTTTACAACGCAAAACGCGCAGCACTTTGAACGTTCTAGGTACTGGAGGTAAAAGGAAATCAGTGCAAATTGAGATCCGAAAAAAGCGTACCTATACAAATTGCTCTTCAACTCGTGTAATACAAGGAGAAGAAGAAACGCAAGTATTTCGTGAATCTAAATCTGTTGAGTGTCGTAAAGATAATTCTAAATCTCAAATTTTAGAATTAAATTCAGACTTAACTAAACATGTAGAGAAAACTAAAAATATTAAAAATAATAAGTTTCATCGTCAAATAATAGTAAGAAAAGACATGAGTAATAAAAACTCTAATACTATTTCTTCTATTGAGCAAGCTGATAAAGTTCGTCGTGAAGCACAAGTGTTGGAATTAAAACGCAAATCTGAAGAAGAAACGCATCGCAAGATTGAAGAAGAAGCTAAGCGTGTGGCGCGCGAAGCTCGTAAAATGGCAGAAGAAAAAGGTGAAGAATGGTCCACAGTCATTAAAGAGATAGAGGATATTTCCGACTATCATGTTACAACCTCTACTCACGCCCGAGAAGCAGAGGATGAGAATGATGCTCAGGTTGAAAATGAGCGTCGTAGTCGTTCTATACGCACTCCTAAAACTCAAGTGCGAAAAAAAGGTAATAAACATTCTGAAGCTAAAACCGATCGTGAAGAAGCTCGTGCACAAGTACGCTATGGTAAAGGAGGAAAACGTAAGACCAGCGCTTTACAACAGAGTTTTCATAAGCCTGCACAGGTTATTAACCGTGATGTTATGATTGGTGAAACGATTACTGTATCGGAACTAGCCAATAAGATGGCTGTGAAAGGGTCTGAAGTGATTAAAACTATGATGAAGTTAGGTGTTTTAGCCACTATTAACCAAGTGATCGACCAGGAAACGGCTCAGGTAGTAGCAGAAGACATGGGTCATAAAGTAATATTACGGAGAGAAAATGAGTTAGAAGCGGCCTTAATGAGTGATCGGGATACCGATATAGTTTTAGCTTCGCGCGCTCCTGTTGTGACTATAATGGGTCATGTGGATCACGGTAAAACATCTTTGCTAGATTACATTCGTTCTACTAAAGTTGCCTTTGGAGAAGCCGGGGGAATCACTCAACATATTGGTGCTTACTCTGTAGAAACGGTAAATGGTATGATCACCTTTTTAGACACGCCAGGACATGCGGCTTTTACCTCTATGCGAGCTCGTGGAGCCAAGGTGACAGACATTGTTATCTTAGTAGTGGCTGCAGACGATGGAGTTATGCCTCAAACTATTGAGGCGATTCAGCATGCTAAGGCGGCTAAAGTCCCGGTTGTAGTTGCGGTAAATAAATGTGATAAGGCGGAATCTGATCCAGATCGTATTAAGCATGAATTAACGCCATATGGCATTATTCCAGAAGAGTGGGGCGGAGAGAATATTTTTATCAATCTCTCCGCTAAAACTGGTAGAGGTATTGATGACTTGCTAAAGGCTGTTCTTCTACAAGCAGAAATGTTAGAACTGACAGCGGCACATCAAGGTATGGCAGTTGGTGTGGTTATTGAGTCTTTTTTAGATAAAGGTCGAGGCCCAATTGCTACTATTTTAGTGCGTGAAGGTACGATAAAAAAAGGTGATATTGTTTTATGTGGTCTTGAATATGGTCGTATTCGAGCGATGCGCGATGAACTGGGTTGCGAGGTTTTAACAGCAGGGCCATCAATTCCCGTTGCAATTCTCGGTATGTCTGGTGTTCCAGTAGCGGGAGATATAGCTACGGTCGTTCGTGATGAAAAGAAAGCTCGTGAAGTCGCGTTATATCGTCAAGGTAAATTTCGAGAAATAAAATTAGCTCGCCAGCAAAAAGCTAAATTAGAAAAAATGTTTTCTAGTATTAAAGAAGGTGAGATATCTGAAATGAACATTGTGTTAAAAGCTGATGTTCAAGGCTCAGTAGAAGCTATTTCAGATGCACTAATTACTTTATCCACCTCAGAAGTTCAAGTTAAAATTATTGGTTCAGGTGTGGGTGGAATTACAGAAACTGATGCTACTTTGGCTGCAGCCTCTAATGCGATTGTGATTGGTTTTAATGTGCGCGCTGATGCATCAGCGCGGAGAATAGTAGATGTAGAAAATATAGACCTCCGTTATTACTCAATAATATATAATTTGATCCATGAAGTCAAATTAGCGATGAGTGGAATGTTATCGCCTGAGTATAAACAGAAGATTATAGGTTTGGCCACTGTTCGTAATGTGTTTAAATCTCCCAAGTTTAGTGCTATTGGTGGTTGCATGGTGACTGAAGGTATAATCAAGCGTCATAATCCAATTCGTGTCTTGCGTGACAATATAGTAATTTATGAGGGGGAATTAGAATCGCTTAGACGATTTAAAGATGATGTGAATGAAGTTCGTAATGGAATGGAGTGTGGTATTGGTGTAAAAAATTACAATGATGTTCGTGTAGGGGATATGATTGAGGTGTTTGAAATAATTGAAGTACAACGAAGTATAGATTAGCATTCCTTATGTAGAAAATAAAAATTGCATAGATATTGTGCTTTATGAGACAGTATATGCTTTTTTTATTTAGGTTATAGGGTTATAAGAAGGGTTGATTATCGAGGCTCGCTGATGTTAAAAATTTACGAAATGGGCCTCTCTAGCTGAGTTAATATCAGGAGATCACTTATATGGAAAAAGAATGCGGTCGTTTACAGCGCATTTCTCAGGAACTCCACCGAGAGATTGCTGTTATTCTTCAATCTGAAATTCGAGATCCTCGTTTAAATATAATGGTAACTGTTTCTGGGGTAGATGTCTCTCGTGATTTATCTCATGCTAAAGTATTTGTTACATTTCTAAATGAAAAAGAAGATGTACAAATTCAAATGCGTTTACTAGTTTTATCAAAGGTTTCTGGCTATATTCGTACTTTATTGAGTAAAGTCATGACGCTCCGTGTTATACCTCGTTTGACGTTTTATCATGACAACTCCTTAATAGAAGGTGAGCGTATGTCTAGTTTGATTTCTTCTTTAGTTACTCTTGACATGCATCGACGGGCTTTAGCAGAAGACAAAATTGAAGAAGGTCGTATAAACTCATGAAACATCCTTTGTATGTTGGTCGTGATATACATGGTGTTTTATTGTTAGACAAACCTTCTGGTCTATCTTCTAACCGCGCTTTACAGAAGGTAAAGCGTTTATATCAGGCTAATCGTGCAGGGCATACTGGTACATTAGATCCATTAGCTAGTGGTATGTTACCTATTTGCTTAGGAGAGGCAACTAAGTTTTCTCGATATCTACTTGATTCGGATAAATCTTATCAGGTTATTGCTAGACTTGGACAACGAACTACTACTGCAGATGCAGAAGGCGCTGTTTTAAGTGAACGTAAAGTGACATTTACTGATGAAATTTTGGAACAATCATTGCATAGTTTTCGTGGTGAAATACAACAAACTCCTCCCATGTATTCAGCCATTAAATTTCAAGGACATAAACTTTATCAATATGCGCGACAAGGTTTTCATGTACCGCGTCTATCACGTAGGATTATAGTACATAAATTATTCTGTAGAAGTTATAATAAACATGAAATAAAGTTAGAGATGCACGTATCAAAAGGAACATATATTCGAACTATTATTGACGATCTTGGTGAAAAACTAGGTTGCGGTGCACATGTAATCTATTTACGTCGTTTACAGGTTGCACATTATCAGATAGATCAGATGATTACTTTAAAAAGCCTTGAAAAAATAACCGATAAAGCCTGTCTTGCTGGTATAAATTCGCAACATTGGCTAGATCCTCTTCTAATGTCAACAGATAGTCCTGTCTCTTCATATCCAAAGATCAAGTTATTGCCGATATTGGCGGAGCTTTTCAAAAAAGGCCGCCCGGTACGAGTAGAGAGTTCTCTGGTATCTGGATTAGTGCGCGTAATTGAAGGTAATCAAGATAAGTTTCTTGGGATGGCAGAGATTACTTCTGATGGTATTGTGTTTCCTCGTCGCTTAGTATCAGTTGGAGTGCATTTGTAATGTAGAATTTATAATATAAAAGCAGGTGTTATAGAGAGTGGCACCATGTCGATTGGTATTAGGGATAAAGAGTACGAAATACTGATTATTTTTATGGTAGGCATAAATGTACTATGATTATTTTTAATTATATCATGTTCCTTGATTTAGATAATAACAATAGAAAATTTGTTACTTTATGAGTTTTGATAATGATATATCCAGTTAGAGAAGTAATTCTGTTGATTAAGGATTCAGTATATAGAATATATACCTCTATGTTTATAACTGAAATCTAATTGTATGTTATGCATTGTGTATTAAATAGTATGTTACATTACTAGGGGTTACTGTAAAAACAGATATATCAGATAATAACGATTATACTAAGACAGTTGATATTAAGTTATGCTACTAACAAGAAGTAGAGAAGTTTTTCTATTATATTTTATCCAGATTGCATGTTTTAATTAGTTTATGAATAATATTTAATAGCTGAATTAGAGATCGGCAGCTATATATGTATAGTACATTATATTGGAGTGATAATTATGTCTCTAAATAAGACAAAAAAACAAAAGATTATTTCTGAGTATGGTAAGAATGATAAGGATAGCGGTGCTACAGAAGTACAGATAGCATTGTTAACTGCCCGTATTAATCATCTTCAATCTCATTTTACTGAGCACAAAAAAGATCATCATGGTCGTCGTGGTCTTCTTCGAATGGTTTCGCAAAGGAGACAGCTTTTGCATTATCTAAAGAGAACAAAGGTTACATCTTACAATGGGTTAATTATTAATTTAGGTTTACGACGTTAGATCAAAATAGAGTGCATCTCTCTTGCTAAGAGCTAGTACAGCTTGGGTTGAGAAAGGAGATTTATTTTCCTTTAGTTATGGAACAATATTTATTGATCATGATGCATCACGAAGATTAGATTAATGACATCTATTTAAAATAGGCTAGATACTATATTAAGGATAGACTAGACACTATAATTGAGGAACTAATTTTGCTCACTTCGATGGTACAAAAATTTCAGTACGGTCAACATGCGATTTCTATTGAAACTGGTATAATGGCCCGTCAAGCTACTTCGGCTGTTATGGTTAGTATGGATGAGACAACGGTATTTGTAACCGTGGTTTGTCAGAAAAAGGCAAAATCAGGCCAGTCCTTTTTCCCTCTCACCGTCAACTACCAAGAACGTACATATTCCGCTGGTCGCATTCCAGGTAGTTTTTTCCGTCGTGAGGGTCGACCTAGTGAAGTTGAAATGCTGACCTCACGTTTAATTGATCGACCGATTCGACCTCTATTTCCGCAAGGATTTTTTAATGAAGTACAAGTTATTGCTACCGTTGTATCTGTTAATCCTCAGGTGAATCCTGATATTGTTGCAATTATTGGGGCGTCTTCTGCGTTAGCTTTGTCAGGATTACCATTTAATGGACCTATTGGCGTGGCGCGGGTTGGTTATATTAATAACCAATATGTTCTTAATCCAACCAGTGATCAATTAAAGGAGAGTAAACTGGATTTAGTAGTATCTGGTACTACAGGCGCGGTACTTATGGTTGAGTCTCAAGCCGAGATTTTAAGTGAAGAAGAAATGTTAGGTGCAGTCGTATTTGGGCACAAGCAGCAGCAGATTGTAATTAATAATATAAATTCTTTGGTAGAGGTAGCAGGAAAGCCACATTGGGATTGGAATCCAGAAGTGGTGAATAAGTCATTACGCTTACGAATGTCTGAATTAGCTGAATCCGATCTTAGTGATGCCTACTCTATTACTAAAAAACAGGAAAGGCAATCACAGATTAATATCATTAAATCTGAAACTATTTCGTGTCTATTAGAAGATGATCAGTCACTGGATCTTGATTTAATCAATACTCTTTTTTATGATTTAGAGAAAAATGTAGTAAGAAGTCGTATTTTGGATGGTGAACCGCGTATTGATGGGCGTGATAAAGATATGATTCGGGCCTTAGATATTCGTACTGGTATATTACCGCGCACTCATGGATCCGCATTGTTCACACGCGGTGAAACTCAAGCTCTTGTTACTGCTACACTAGGTACTTCGCGTGATGCACAGAATTTAGATGAAATCATGGGCGAGCGTACTGATAACTTCTTATTTCACTATAATTTTCCTCCATATTCTGTAGGTGAAATTGGTATAGTTGGTTCACCAAAGCGTCGTGAAATTGGCCATGGTCGCTTGGCGAAACGAGCTTTACTTGCCGTAATGCCAAAAGAAGCGACTTTCCCGTATACAGTGCGTATAGTGTCTGAAATTACTGAATCGAATGGTTCTTCATCTATGGCTTCTGTATGTGGTGCATCTTTAGCATTAATGGATGCAGGTGTGCCTATAAAATCAGCCATTGCTGGTATTGCAATGGGACTAGTGAAGGATAATGAAAACTTTGTTGTACTTTCTGATATTCTAGGTGATGAAGATTATTTAGGTGATATGGATTTTAAAGTTGCAGGTAGTCGTGAAGGTATTACTGCACTGCAGATGGATATAAAAATTGAAGGTATAACACCTGAAATTATGCGCGTTGCTCTTAATCAAGCTCAGGCGGCTCGTTTACATATTTTAGATGTAATGGAAAAGGCATTAAGCAGTCCGCGTTGTAATTTATCTCAGTTTGCTCCACGTATGCAAACTATTCATATTAGTGTTGATAAAATAAAAGATGTGATTGGTAAAGGAGGGGCAGTTATACGAGCTCTTACTGAAGAGACGGGGACTACTATTGAAATTAATGATGATGGAACAGTAAAAATTGCAGCTATTAATGATGAGAAGGTTCAACATATTCTTAGTAGGATTGCAGCAATTACTGAAGACATTGTAGTCGGTCGTATTTATAATGGTAAGGTTATGCGGATTGTAGATTTTGGTGCTTTTGTAGCTATTACAGGTGGCAAAGAGGGGTTAGTTCATATATCTCAGATTACTGACAAGCGTGTGGAAAAAGTAACAGACTATCTTCATATGGGACAGGATATTTTAGTTAAAGTCTTAGAGGTAGATCGACAAGGTCGTATTCGTTTAAGTATGAAAGATGCTATACAATAATCTTAGATTTAATAATCTACATCAAGAAATGTGAAAATAATAGAATGTTTAGTATGTTAAATTCATGCCCGCCGAGAATGGCGGGCATGAATGCTTAGAGAGTATATGGACTTTTTGTACAAAGGTAACAAAGAAAGCAAGGTGATGATTTAATGAATTTTTTGCTTATTAGATATATAGAGACCTTTGAAGAACTATATTTATCGTGCTACTTTTTTATGAAAGTAAGAATAATTTTTGATTATGTACCAAGGACGTGTTTGCACGGCTTTTATATATGAAAATAGTGTTGTATGATGTAGATCATACAGGTCAATATATCATATTGAATTATATTATTTATTTAAAATATATTTATCTGTTTTTTAGTGCAGATATTTTTTATAAATCAAAGACGTGGAATTTACTTTAATTTACTAATTATGAATGAGAAAAAGATTTTGGATATTAGTGATTTTTTAGTTTTAAATAGTGGATTATATATTTTAGATAATGATTTTTGCGAGGATAGGCCATCCCATTCTTTATTTTATAATAAGATGTAAAATGTATATTTAAGATAGAATACTCTTGTATTAGGTCTTTCTAATTTTATTTAAAATCATATATTAGTGTACCTAAGAGAGAAAAGATTAGAGCCTGGATTAAACTTGTAAGTGTCATGATTTAATCAGATATTAATTTGATCAAGATGTTTTTTTTTTAAATAGGTAACATGATAATATATCAACATATTTTATAATGGATTTTAATATTTAGTATTCTATGATTTATTATTGAATATAGTTAGTATTTCAAATATATACAGACAATGACTAGTTCGAGCTATCAGATACTTATTTAACACAGGTCCTATCACCATGATATTTATGGATAAATTTTAGTGTATTGACATTAATTAATTGAGCCGGTACACATCTTTTGATGAAAATAATTATCAATTTTCACAATAAGTTATGTAGACTGGCCGATGCAATCTAAGAGGCACATGTACTACATGACTGATATACAAACTACTTTTTCGTCTCTTGGTTTAAAAGAGACTTTGATTCAATCTCTTAATTCTATGGGTTATATTAGACCATCTCCTATTCAGGTTGAATGTATTCCACATCTTTTAGCTGGTCGAGACGTATTAGGAATGGCTCAAACTGGAAGCGGAAAAACCGCAGCTTTCGCATTACCATTAATTCAAAATATTATTATAACCAGCAAAGCGCCACAGGTTTTAGTTTTAGCCCCGACTCGTGAATTAGCAGTGCAGGTTTCGGAAGCAATTATAGAGTTTTCTAAAAATATGCGAGGTTTAAATGTTGTGGCTCTTTATGGGGGGCAGCGTTATGATGTTCAGTTACGAGCCTTGCGTCATGGACCTCAGGTTGTTGTTGGTACACCCGGTCGTCTTCTCGATCACTTAAAACGTGGTACGTTGGATTTATCTCAACTTCATGGGTTAGTTCTAGATGAAGCCGATGAAATGCTTCGCATGGGGTTTATCGAAGATGTTGAAACAATTATGGCGCAAATTCCGGATAATCATCAGACAGCTTTATTTTCTGCAACCATGCCAGATGTAATCCGTCGGATTACTAAACGTTTTATGAAAAATCCTCAAGAGATACGTATTCAGTCAAGTGTGAATACACGTCCGGATATCAGTCAAAGTTATTGGATTGTTTATGGGCGTAAAACAGATGCGTTAACTCGTTTTTTGGAAGTAGAAGATTTTGATGCGGTTATTATTTTTGTGCGTACTAAAAATGCTACATTAGAGGTAGCTGAATCACTGGAAAAAAGCGGTTACAATAGCGCCGCTCTTAATGGTGACATGAATCAATCATTGCGCGAACAGACTTTAGAACGTTTAAAAGATGGTCGTCTAGATATTTTAATTGCTACTGATGTTGCCGCACGCGGTCTCGATGTTGATCGAATAAGCTTAGTTATTAACTATGATATTCCTATGGATGTAGAATCTTATGTTCATCGTATTGGTCGCACCGGGCGAGCGGGAAGAGCTGGTCGCGCTCTTCTTTTTGTAGAGCATCGAGAGCGTCGTTTATTACGTAATATTGAGCGTAATATGAAGCTCAGTATCCCAGAAGTTGAATTGCCAAATACGAAATTACTTGGACAACGTCGTTTAGAAAAGTTTTCTGAAAAAATTAAAAAGCAATTAGAAAGTTGTGATTTAGAAGAGTATAGAGCATTGCTTTCTAAAATACAGCCTTCTGATTCAATAGATATTGAGATTTTAGCTGCAGTTTTATTAAAAATTGCTCAAGGTGAGCGTCCTCTCTTAATACCTTCAGAGCCGATTTATCGTTTTCGCCGTGAAGATAGAGATTACGAAGACCGTCGCAACCATCGATCCAGTCGTGACCTAAAGGATGGAGATCGACCTCGGAGAGACCGGCAAGAAACTAGAGACATGATGGCCTTGTATCGAATTGAAGTAGGACGAGATGACGGAGTAGAGGTTCGTCACATCGTCGGTGCCATTGTTAATGAAGGTGAAATTAACAGTCGTTATATTGGTAATATTAAATTATATTCGAAATATGCAACGCTTGAGTTGCCAAAAGGCATGTCTAATTCTTTGATCCAAAATGTTTCTCGCACAATGATTCTCAATAAGCCTATTAATATGAAGTTAATAGGTGATGCGCATGTACGTCGTAGTGTTGAGCGTCGTTATAGTAATAGCAACTTAAGCGCCTCTTACTCAAGTGAAGGAAATCGCTTTAGTAATGAAACTAAAAACGAACGACGCCTAGGTGGTTTTAACCGAGATAATCACCGTCGTACTACAAGTTCACCGCGTGAATATAGCGTGCGACATTTATCCCGACGGAATGATGTGTAGTTTAATTTATTTTATACACATTAATATCATGAAGTTCAGGCGGTTATAACATGTCCGCCTGAAACTGATCACTGATACTTAGTGCGTATTAATATAATCAATAGCAGCTTGAACAGTAGTTATTTTTTCAGCTGCTTCATCCGGGATTTCAGTATCAAACTCTTCTTCTAGTGCCATCACTAATTCAACAGTATCAAGAGAATCTGCACCCAGATCTTCTACAAAGGAAGCAACGTTGACTACCTCCTCTTGCTTAACACCAAGCTGTTCGCTAATGATTTTTTTAACACGTTCTTCGATAGTGCTCATATAGTTCAATTTCCTATCAAAACTCGCTTACGCGATGGTTTTTATAGTTTATAAAATGTTGAAAAAGATGCAACTAAATTCCAGTGAGTTATGCCATGATTTATACAGTTTATTTAATGATTATGTCATAAGCATTCCACCATTTACATGAAGTGTTTCTCCAGTAATATATGAGGCTGCTTCAGAGGCTAAAAATGTTACAGCTTGTGCAATGTCTTGAACTTGACCAAGGCGTCCTATAGGTATTTTTGTCATAATTTCTTCTCGTGTTTTTGCGCTAAGAGCCCGTGTCATGTCAGTTTCAATAAACCCAGGTGCTACAACATTTACGGTTATACCACGGGATGCTATTTCACGCGCAAGGGATTTACTTAATCCAATTAAACCTGCTTTAGTTGCTGAGTAATTAGATTGTCCTACATTGCCTGTGCTGCCAATAACAGATCCAATATTAATAATTCTACCGTTTCTTTTTTTGATCATAGTCCGTAAAACTGCTTTAGATAAACGAAAGATTGATGTCAGATTAGTGTCAATTACTTTATTCCATTCATCATCTTTCATTCGGATAAGTAGCTTATCACGTGTAATACCTGCATTGTTAACTAATATATCTATTTCACCGAAGTCACCGTGAATGTTATCTAATGTTTTTTCAATAGAATCTATGTTGCTTACGTTTAATAGAAAGCCTTTACCATTAGCACCTAAATATTTACTAATGGCATCTGCACCATTCTTGGTTGTAGCTGTTCCTAATACTGTAGCACCATGTATTATTAGATTCTCTGTTATAGCGCGACCGATCCCTCGACTGGCGCCGGTTACTATTGCAATTTTACCTTTGAAATTCATTTTATTATACCCCCCCTTTTTTTCTTATTGTACTTCGAGCGCCTTTGCTAAGCTATCTGGATCATTTATTGCAGTTAGCGTGAAACTAGGCTCAGTACGCCTATTTAGACCAGTTAAAGTTTTTCCTGGTCCAATTTCCAGCAAGCAGGTAATACCTTTTCTTTTAATAAATTTTATAATTTCTATCCATTGTATTGGGTGATCTAGCTGACGAATTAAGGCGTTACGTATGGCATGCGGTTTAGTTTCAATGACTACGTCAACATTATTTATTACTGGAAAAATTGGCGCATGAAAATCTATTTTTTCAAGTGCCATTCTGAGTTTTTCTGCTGCTGGTTTCATCAAAGCGCAGTGCGCGGGTACGCTAACTGATAGGGGTAATGTAAGTTTAGCTCCGGCACGTTTACAGGCTAAACTAGCACGTTCAACGGCTTCTTTATGACCGGCAATAACTGTTTGATCTGGCGAGTTATAATTTACTGGTGATACGATTTGGTCATGTGAAGATTCTTTACAAATTTGCATTATAGATTGAGGATCTAGTCCAATTATTACTTGCATGGAGCCTATTCCTTCAGGGAACGGCTTCTTGCATGAGTTTGCCACGAAGTTCTACTAGGGTAATTGCGTCAGGGAAGTTAAGAACTTCTGAACAAACTAATGCGCTGTATTCACCTAGACTATGCCCTGCTAGTAATGAAGGTATTTTTTTACTCCTTTTTTTCCAAATCTTAAAAATTGAAAAAGATGCAGCCAAGATAGCTGGTTGGGTATGGTACGTTTTATTTAATTTTACTGATGGCCCCTCTTGTACCAGTTTCCATAAATCATAACCCAGTACATTAGAGGCTTCTAAAAAGGTTTTTTCTACTAGATTATAAGCTTGAGCTAAGTCAGCTAGCATGCCTATTTTTTGTGATCCTTGACCTGGAAAGACCATTGCAATATTATTCATGTTAATTTCCTTTTTTAATATGCAATCATGATTAAAACCGAATTAGCGCTGACCCCCAAGTGAGTCCTGCACCAAAGGCTTCTAATAAAATTAATTGACCATGTTTAATACGATTATCACGGACTGCTTCATCTAGAGCTAGCGGAATGGAAGCTGCAGAGGTATTTCCATGACGATGAAGAGTAATAATCACTTTATGTATATCTAAGCCTAACTTGCAGGCAGTAGCACTAATAATGCGCAAATTAGCTTGATGTGGAATCAGCCAGTCTATAGAAGAGCATTGAAGATTATTCGCTTCTAAGGTTTCTTTAACAATATTTGCTAGTTTATTAATAGCTACTTTAAATACTTCATTGCCTGTCATACTAAGATAAGTATTGTTATCTGGTTTGGTGTTGTCTCGATTGGGCAGTGTTAGTATATGACCATATCGTCCGTCTGAATGTAGGTGAGTAGAGATAATTCCCTGTTCTTCTCCAGCACCTAGTACTACAGCACCTGCTCCATCGCCAAAGAGAATTAATGTATTACGATCGTTAGGATTTAACATGCGACTCAAGATGTCAGAACCAATGACTAGTGCATATTTAACTAAATTGCTTTTAATATATTGATCTGCTACGCTTAATGCATAGATAAAACCTGAACAGGCAGCTGCTAGATCAAAAGAAGCAGCATCATGAATTTCTAACATTTTTTGAATCATGCAGGCAGAGCTAGGAAAAGCATGACTTGAAGATGTAGTAGCAACAATAATTAAGTTAATGTCATTTTGTGCGATGCCGGACATTTCAAGAGCGCGTCGAGCCGCCTGAAAACCAATAGTTGCTACTGTTTCGTTGGGTAGAGCAATTCGGCGTTCTTGTATGCCAGTACGAGTTTTAATCCATTCGTCTGATGTATCTATCATTTTTTCCAAATCGGAATTTGTTCGTACCTGTTCGGGTAGATACCTGCCTGTACCAATAATTTTTGTATACATGTGCGCTTAGTCACTCTTAGATAATAAAGCTTGTACGCACATTGAAATCCTGTCGAGAACTCTTTGCTGTACTATTTGCTCAGCTTGTTGAATGGCTGCGATAAATCCGAAATTATTCGCAGAACCATGACTTTTTACTACTACGCCTTGTAATCCAATAAGAAGGGCGCCGTTGTATTTATCAGGATTTAAATGATGTAATTGATGTATTAAATCTTCGTCTAACCATTTTTTTAGTAGATTTTGTTTATAGCTTGGTTTTTTTTCTAGACCGTTGGGTTGAACTAGTAAAAGAAACATTCTTACTATTCCTTCTATAGTTTTTAATATAATGTTTCCTACAAAACCATCACAAACAAGCACGTCTGTTTTGTCAGAAAGGAGATCATGACCTTCAATATAACCAATAAAATTAATTTCTTTAGATGATTTAAGTATATATGCTGCATCTTGAACAGAGTTCAATCCTTTGATTGGTTCTTGACCGATATTAATCAAAGCAATGCGAGGTTTGTGGATAGCTAAGAGTTCTTCAGCTATTACAGCTCCCATTATGGCAAATTGTACTAGTAATTCGCTTTCTACAATAACATTAGCTCCCACATCTAACATTACAGTTTTACTTTTTTTTTGGTTTGGTAGAATAGTCATTAATGCTGGACGATTTATTCCATCTAGTGGTTTTAATAAGAGCTTAGCTAATCCCATAATAGCGCCAGTATGACCTGCGCTTACACAGGCATGTGCTTTACCGTTTTTTACTTGCTCTAATGCGATTCGCATCGAGCTTCCATGACTAGATCGAATAAATTCAGAGGGTTTTGCATTGTCAGAAATAACCGATTGAGAAGCAATAATTTCTAGACGAGACAATAAGAAAATGTCTGTATTCAGTAATAGCGGTTTAATAATAACAGGATCACCAACTAGAATAATATGTAAACATGGATTAAGTGATAATGCTTGAATTGATGCAGGCACTGTCATGTGAGCTCCTAGATCGCCGCCCATGACATCTATTGCTAAAGTCAGATTTTTCAAAATAATGGTAGATGATAATTTAAGTGAAAAGGACCTTTCGGCCTCGATAATAGCCATCTGCAGTAATGTGATGGCGACGATGCAGTTCACCAGATAGTTTATCAATGGAGAGTGTAACTGTCGTTAAGGCGTCATGCGCTCGTCGCATCCCTCGTTTAGATCGCGTTGGTTTGTTTTGTTGTACAGCCATAAGTTGTTCTCCTGTTATGGTTGATTTTTTCTTTTTTCAGGTCTGTAGTACGTCTAATTTATTGGTTATCGTTGGTTATCGTTATTTTTTTGGTTATATGTATCATCTGTGTGTCTTAAAAGTATAACAGTATATGATATGATTTTATTATAATATTCAGGAATAGCATAGTTATTCTTCTGTGATAAATGATAGTTAATACATATTATATCTAATAGAAATATAATTTCTAATTATAGTTAATGTATATGTTATATAACATAATTTGTATTATTAATTACTTTTATTCTTATATTTTTCATAAGATTTACTATCGTATTTATCTAAATACATTCATCTTTCTGTACGCTATTAGTAGAGAAAGAGTGATAGTATATAGCATTATTGAAGACGAATTATTAATTTTCTAAAATATGATATGTTTTATATTATTCATATTTTTATATATACCAATTAGTTTATCCGTAAGAATAGGATATTGACTTGTCTTTTTTATTGCAGAGGTATTGTTCATAATGAATTTTATGTTATGTAGATAAGGATAACTAAACAGATATTTAAATTACAGTAAATAACAGATTATTTTAGAGTTGTTCAATTTTTATTTTGAAATATATTATAGAGCATAGGATGCTGTCTATCAAGATATCCTTGATATCTACTTGTAGTATCACGAGTGCAACATCTTGATCTTTGGATATTCATATTAGGGGTCTTAAATTTAATATTACGCATGGGGTAATTCCTAATATTACTTCAGAGTGTGAATCGGGTTGTGAAAAATACAATTTTTTATTTACTAAATAAAGAAATGGTATTTTAATAGAAAGATACTTCGAGTATGCTCTCGGTATTTTTTCTATGACTTTTACTATAGTAGTGTTTATAATTGAAATTTAATATTGATTTACACTATAGTTTAATATTTTATTTGGTTCTTTTTTGGATTTATGAAAGCAGGTTATTATTTAAACAATGAATGTTATTTTTCTTTTTTTAGATTAGTTACAGATGTGACACATAGAATCAAGAGAAAGATTATTTGGAATTCAGAATTATTAATGTGTAGTTTTCTAGAATTTATTGGGTAATAATTGAAATTTAGTAAGATTATTTTAGTGTTTTATAAGAGATTTTTTTCAGAAGTAAAAGGATGAAGGCATATTAGTATATGTGAAGTATAGTATATATGAAGTTGATTTGTTTTTGTATTTTTTATGTTTACGAATATGAAGGATGGAATCATTAAATTGATTATATTTTGATAATATAAGAATAATAATTTATGATCTACTTTTATGGCATAAAAGGATAAGAATAGGTATATATATAATATAGATGTTAATATATAGATGTGATTTTTGGATTTATTTCAGATCCCACAATCATTCATGGATCTATTCTGCCATTTTATTTTAAATATAAACATGAATCTCTAAAAATTGTATTTATATTTTTATTTTTTTTGCACAAGCTATCTGTATATGCTGAATAAAGATTGTGTATATTATTTTAGATAGAAAATAATTTTTTATTTTAGTTTAGTTTTGTAAATTAGGTTATATCTCTGTAAAAGAGATATCAGTAGGACTGATAGTCAGTAGGATTAGATAAATGATTTTGCATCTATAAAATTTATATCGTGAATGTAAATAAGTGACTTTAGTTTAGAGTTCACGATTTTTATCATAAAGCTATATTCTAATACAACTGAATACATCTAATTATTAATTTCATAAATATAACATATTGTGCAACAACAAACTAGATCATAATTTAAGTTTTGATTTGATTATATAAATGTTATAGATAATCTATCTAGTAGAGAGATTTTTTTGATTTTTTTAGGTTTTTCGTTATAGATTTTTAATCTTGAGTCGGTTTTTCTTATTTAGGTATTATTGTCATAATAATGAACAAGTACTGTACTTATATTATTTTTTTAAGATTCTATGTAAGAAGATCGTGTTTATGATTTCTATTGAGAAACTTTGGTGCTATATGATTCATCAAATGAAAAGAGGATATAGTATAAGATAATGATAAGTCTCTATTTTTATAGATTAGAGCTGTCAACAATTGTTATCAAAAAATATGATAAAGCCGTTTTTGTTGAAATAATTTTTAGTTATATGGATATAAAATATGAGGTTTAATGCATGTTTTTGGATATTATATCTAGCTTAATATAATTTTTCTTGAGAGATAAGAATAGTCTTATACTATCTCAATAGTTTTGTATTTTCTATTGTATCTTGAGACCTTTAATAATTAAATTGATATATCATGGGTTGTTAAATGCATACGAAGAAGTGTAGTAAGGATAGAGCATGCATTAGTTTTCTCTATGTTTTTTTGTGTGTTATTCAAAAAATCTTTGAGAATTAGTTCTTCTGCACCTTCTGTATCTTTATTGATGATTATTACAAATCTTGCACCTAGTTTCATTGCGTGTGTGAAGTGTTTTTTTAGGCTTCCTTCACAGGAATTACGTATTAGTTTTAAGTCAGGTATATTGTCACGTAATTGTTCAGATAAAATTAATCCTAAATTGTTTTGTTTCTCTCCTTTTGTGATGAGATAAACATCGATAATTTGATTTGGTATTGGTATAGAGTTAAAATTTCGTACTAATAGTGCTAATCTTTCTAATCCTATTGCGAACCCAACAGCTGGAGTGGATGTCCCACCCAGTTCTTCAACTAAATCATCATATCGACCACCAGAACAGATTGTTCCTTGTGCACCAAGACTATTGGTGGTCCATTCAAAAACCGTTCGGTTGTAATAATCAAGACCGCGTACTAGACGTTGGTTAATATGATAAGGAATTCCAGCGATATCTAATTGGTCACATAGGCCTAAAAAATGATGACTAGATTCAATATCTAGATAATCCTTTAGAGGCGGAAGATCTTTTAATAGTTCTTGAATATGAGGATTTTTGCTATCTAGAATTCGAAGAGGATTAGAATATATACGATCTTTACAATCTTTGTCTAAAAGAGTAATGTGATTTCTTAGAAAAGAAATAAGTATATTATGGTATTTTTTTCGCGTCTCTAGTGATCCGATAGAGTTTAACTCTAACCGAAGATAATGAGAAATACCTAATAGTTTCCAACATCTTGCGGTCATTAAAATTAATTCAGCATCGATGTTTGGACCTTTTAGTCCAAATACTTCAGCACCAACTTGATAAAATTGTCGATAACGACCTTTCTGTGGTCTTTCATAGCGAAACATTGGTCCTATATACCATAGACGCTGTTCTTGATGATAAAGTATACCATGTTCAATTCCTGCACGTACACATCCGGCAGTCCCTTCTGGTCTTAATGTAATGCTTTCACCATTACGATCTTGAAAAGTATACATTTCTTTTTCTGTTACATCAGTAACAGAACCAATAGCGCGTTTAAATAGAGAGGTTTTTTCCACAATTGGCAGACGAATTTTACTGAAACCGTAGCTATTTATAACTTGTTTTAATATGCGTTCGATTTTTTGATAGCAAGTGATATCTATTGGAAGTTGGTCTTTCATACCACGAAGTGCTTGAATTTTATTTTTTTTCACTGTCTATCCTGTTATTTCTAATAACAATATAATTGTACTTATAGTTTATAAATTTATAGAATTATATATGCTTGCATAATTTTTTAATTAATTGAGATCTGTTGGATCTCTTTAACGAGATGATAATAATAAGATGTATTATAACTTATGCAATATTTTAAACTTTAAAGATGATTGCTATTTTTTTATATGTAGCGCTTTAGCGCGAATGCGTTCCTCTAGTTGGTCTACAAGAGTCTGATTATCGATTCGCACATTTAATTGAATTCCATCTTCATAAAAACTACTTTTGTTACGATTACCTACTAAAGCTAGGGTCGCTTGTTTAGCTTCCCCTGGACCATTGACCATACAACCAATAATTGCAATATCCATCGGAGTAAGAATGTCTTCTAGTCGTTTTTCTAGAATGTTAACTACGTTAATAACATCAAATTCTTGACGTGAGCAAGTTGGGCAGGCAATAAAATTAATACCACGTGAACGAATCTGTAGAGATTTCAAAATATCAAAACCAACTTTTACTTCTTCGATTGGGTCAGTTGCCAGAGATATTCGTAGTGTATCACCGATGCCCTCCAATAGAAGGGAGCCTATTGCTATTGCTGATTTTACTGCTCCAGCTCGCGCTCCTCCGGTCTCTGTAATGCCTAGATGAAGTGGTTGTTTAATTTGTTTAGCTAAAAGACGATATGCTTCTATAGCGGTTAAAACGTTAGATGATTTAACGCTGACTTTAAACATATCAAAGTTAAGGTTATCAAAATGATTAATATTACGTAAAGCTGATTCAACTAAAGCTTCTGCGGTAGGACTATTATATTTTTTTTGTAAATCTTGTTCTAGTGATCCGCTATTAATTCCAATTCGAATTGGAATGTTATGATAGCGAGCGCATTCTACCACTTGGCGAATTCGATGTTTATTACCGATATTTCCTGGATTAATGCGTAAGCAGTCTACTCCATATTCAGCAACTTTTAGGGCGATTCGATAGTCAAAATGAATATCTGCGACTAAAGGAGCAGTAACTTGTTTTTTGATAACACGAAATGACTCTGCAGCTTCCATAGTAGGTATAGATATTCGAATAATATCAGCACCAGCTTGTTCTAGAGATTGAATCTGAGAAATAGAGGCTTTAATATTAGTTGTAGGTGTATTAGTCATAGATTGCACAGAAATAGGCATGTTATCACCTATAGGAACTTTTCCAATATTAATACGCATTGATTCACGACGGGCAATAGGTTTCAAGTTATTCATATCTTTCTCCATAATAACTAAGGATGGGGTGAGAATGAAAGGTAAGCTAAAAGAAGGGGTATAGGGATAAGTGGATCTAACATTAAACATTCAAGCGCAGGGTTGTCTGTATCGTGCCTGGAGAGAAAGGTGTAGAAATTATAATATAAATAAAAGAACATTAGTTTAGTTAACTGATCTACTGGTTGTATTAGATGTTATTGGTATTATGTGATCTTACTTTGATTGTTATTCTCTTAATGAGAATATATTGTTATATATTTTATAAGAAAAGAATAAATAATTTGTTCTTAATTGACTCATAAAGTGAATTATTTTGGTCTCGGCTAGACATAAGATAAGTGAGTATTGTTTTGATTTGATTATGATTCATAGTATTTGTTGTAGAGTTTTATATAAATTATTAAATTTTGTATTAATCTATTATTCTAGCTTAGATTAATGTAAATATGAATTTATAAAAATCATTAACGATTCTCTCCTGTAATAATTGTATTTGAAGTTTTAATAGATACTAGATGATCCTGAGTGGTCGTGTAATTTTGCCACCACCAAGTCATAGTAAGACCAAGTATCAAAATAAGAATTAGCCAAGTAATAAGCATAAACCAGTTATCTCGCTTGGTTTTCTGTTGTCCTAGAGAGTAGCTTTGCATAATTTCTACTTTGGCATCATTAACTGGCATTTGTTGTTCCATAAGTGTGATAAGTTCTTCTTCTGAAATTTGAACCAAGCGGGCATAAGAGCGGATATAGCCTCGCAGGAAAGTTGATGCGAGTGAAGAAGAGACGGTATCTTCTTCGATATCGCGAATAATAGATACTTTTAGGCAGAGACGCTCAGCAATATGTTGCTGTGTGAGGCCCAGTTTTTCACGGGCATTCCGTAAGCGTTCTCCCGTTAAAGTTATATGGTATTTATCTTGAGTAGCTTCAATGGTCATAAGAAAAAGATATCGCTGCTGTATCGATAGTGAAAAGTTTTTTAAATTTCTTGTGAAATTATATATCAAAAATGCAATTTTCCTTCCAAAGAAAGGAAAATAATCTATATAAATTTTTTGAAAGAAATAGGATGTTTTTTGATACAAATTTCACAGGAAGCATAAGTTGAAGTATTTTCTTACTATTGGTCCTATTTTCTATTATTTCTCTAGATTAGTTTTAGACATATAAATGTCTAGTTTTACCTACATATTGCTTTATGGAAATATAAAATAATATCTATATTTTTATTGTTAGGAGCCATCTAGTTTTTTGTATATTTGTAATATATATCATATAAGAATAATATTATAGCATACCAAGCCAAATCAGAGGGAGTAGATTGTAATTATTATAATTTTATATATTAAGTTGAATTCTTTCTTTTTTATTTATAATATTTTTCTTGGTGTGGTATTCGTATTTATTGTACCTGGTTATACTATTGTAGTTAAGGACGTTTGTTAAAAGTTTTTTGTAATTTATCAATAGAAAATTAAATTGTATATTTATTAATTTCAAATCTTTATCAATAAAATCGTTGTTTTTTAAATTGAAATTGGGTTAATTTTGTATTTTTTCCATGATGTTAGAGAAAATTGAATTATAATTTAGTTAGAAATAGAAAATTATAGATCTGAATATTTATTTTTATTCTGATTATTTTTCTTATTTTGTAAAGTTAAGTTCGCGATCCTAGGTAAATTATATTAATTAGTGAGATTTTTTCTTTAGTCTATGTATATTTAGGTACATAAAAAAACTGATATTATTGATCTAATTCTTTTTAAGTAGATCCTATCATAGGTAGTTTATTATATTATTTATATTAGATTATATCTTATTTTTTTCAGGAGTTTTAGCTTAATGCGGTAGATTGTATATAATTAGATTAAATCAGAAGGTGATCATACGTGTAATTAATCATAGAGTTTGTTAATATTAATTGTTTCATCCATTCTTTTATCATGTGTTATGTGTTTAGTTCGGTTAATTACGTGTCCAGATAATTGCCCACAGGCTGCATTAATATCATGACCACGCGTTTTACGTATAATCGTAGTAAAACCATGATCTATTAGTATTTTAGCAAAACGATTAATACGGCTATATGAACTGCAATTAAAGAGTGCACCCGGAAAGGCATTCCAGGGTATTAAATTAATTTTACATGGTGTATCTCGTAGCAGTTTTGCCAGTTGATGCGCGTTATTTTGGCTATCATTAATTCCATCGAGCATGACGTATTCAATAGTTACACGTCCTTTATTTGCTCGAGACATGCTAATATAGCGTTTAACTGATTCTAGTATATTTTCAATATTATATACTTGATTGATAGGCATAATTTTATTACGTATTTGATTATTTGGTGCATGGAGTGACACGGCCAATGCTACATCAACTTTTTCTATTAGTTTATCTAGTGCCGGAATAATTCCAGAAGTAGATAAAGTAACGCGTCTTTTAGATAAACCAAAGCCAAAATCATCTAGCATGATTTCAATAGATTGAATAATATTATTTAGGTTCAGAAGTGGTTCGCCCATTCCCATTATTACTATATTAGTAATTGGGCGTTGATTAGTCATTATATTTTTTTTAAGGATTGTTATAGCACGCCAGATTTGTCCAATGATTTCAGAGGTTGTTAAGTTACGGTTAAATCCTTGTTGTGCTGTTGAGCAGAATTTACATGCCAGTTTGCAACCAACCTGCGAAGATATACAGAGTGTTGAACGATCTTTTTCTGGAATGTAGACAGTTTCAATTTGTTGTTTTCCAATCTGCATACCCCATTTAATAGTACCGTCTGAGGATTGTTGTGTTGTTGTTACTTCTGGAGCGCGGATTTCTGCAATGGATTTTAGTTTATTACGGAATAGTTTATTGATGTTAGTCATATCATCAAAATTGGTACAGAAGTGATGATAGATCCATCGCATAACTTGTTCAACGCGAAAGGGTTTTTCATTTAAATCAGAAAAGAATTCATGCATTTTTTGACGATTTAGATTTAATAGATTAATTTTTTCTGACTTACTAATTCTTATGTCATTTGAGGATGATAAGGATATTATGCTTGGTGCTAACATAAGTAGTCTCTAGTTTTTTTAGAATAGATCAAAGGAGTTGAGAATTAGTGTACATGTAAATAACTGCTATAGGAATCCTAATTGATTAGAGAAAACGGTTATTTATATGTTATATGTAGAGTAGAGGATGATGAGTTTGGAATTTATTGTAAAAGTAATAATATAGGTATTACGATTCCTCTTGAAAGAGAGGAGGGATATTATGTTAACGTATGCATAATAGGAAGCTGCGCTTATATCTGAATGTGAGTACAATCGTGATAATACTACTAGTATTGTATTACTTCATATTTCATGGAGCCACGTGATTGGTTTTGTCTAAATTTTTATCAAGTTTGCAATAATTTTTTTGTAAATTTATTTTTTTATTGAGATCTTAGAGTTACATATAATACGTCTATTTTATCAACATTAAATATTTTAAAATTTATAGTATCATGCATTATGATATAATATCTTATAATGATAATATGTTATTGATAACATATTATGTTGGTATACAATTAGGAGTTGTGTTTACATAATAAAAGATTAGATCTACTTCCTAAGTGGAAGGGATTGCAAATTAAAATTAAATGAGTTTAACGCCAGATGTTGTGTTGTGAGTAACATACTAGACATATAGATTTTATATTTATTTAATACATTGATGCATCAATAGCGAGCGTTATAGTAGATAGAGATCATTTTAGTTCAAGATTTAGTCAGACATAATATATTATGAGATATATATGATTACTATTATAATCTTAGTAAGCGCACAATGAATACTAACATAAGATTATGCTATCATAGTTTTTTTATATACTATAATAATTAATTATTAATCAATATAACTTATGTGGAAATGATTATGATTATTTATTGAGATAGTATAATAATTACTTTCTAAATATGGATATGTAAGTCATTTTGTAACGTCTTTATATAAAATATATACATATAACGTGAGTTTATGTATAAATTAGAATTTTAATATACAGGACAATTTTAAAAAAAGAGCATTCTTAGGCTAAGTACATTTATTTATTAATCCTATCTTGGGTATATTTCTTCTTTCTTGAAGAAGAATAAAATTTCACGTTTTGCAGACACGGATGAATCAGAGCCATGTATAGTATTTTCAGTCAAGCTATCTGCATAATCAGATCGCAGGGTCCCCGCAAGAGCCCTAGATGGGTTTGTATCTCCCATTAATTCCCTATATCGCTGTATAGAATTGTGTCCTTCTAATACTGAGAGAATAACTGCTCCAGAAGTCATAAATTTAATTAAATTATCAAAAAATAATTTACCCCGATGTTCTTGATAGAAATCTATAACTTGTTTTTCGGATAAAATTTGCATTTTGTTAGCAATAATTTTTAACCCCGCTGATTCACATCGATGAAAAATTGCACCAATAATATTTTTTTTTATAGCATTTGGTTTAAGAATAGACAAGGTCTTTTCCATAGTCATGTTCATCCTTGGGTTACTTGATATGCATTTAAGAATATTTGTTCATAACACTACAATTTAAAATTAAGGTATCAGTAATATTCAATAATCTATTTTAGATTTCTAACATACCATCGATTTTGTTTTTGATGGATTATCAATAACACTACTTTATCATAGTTTTAATTTTTTTTAAGGATTAAAATGAATATTGCAGAAGTTATATTAATAGAGACAAGGAGTATGTCCTTTTTGAAATTATTAGATTAGTTTTTTTGGATTATTATTTTATTTAAAATAGTGTTGTTTGACTTTAATCGTGCGTGGGGCAGTTATGTTTGCAAGTGAGTATAAATTTTTTATCTAGTAAATATAGAATAATCAAGGTGTATCAGAATCATTTATTTAAGTATTTTATTCTATCGTTTTCGCTTGTAAGCTGTGATTTTAAAAATATTTAAAGTATATCTTCTATATCTTTATATCTTGTTTTTAAGAAATATCACATAGAATATCTTTTATTTTTATTTTGCTTATTTTATTTATCTTGAAAAGATACATAGGAGCGCATGTAAAAAGATTGTAGAGATTATAATATTATCTGTGTGAATTATAGTTTATTGGGTATTTTCTGTCTTCAAAAGATTTAGAACGTTCTGTAACTGAAAATTTTTTAATTAGAAAAGGTGGTTGATTATAAATTGTCATGAGTTATTTTATATATTATTATCTATATTGTAAAATTTGGAATAACTTTTTACAGAATTATCTTTATTTTTATTTAGAAGTAATTACATCTGAATCAGATTTTTAATTTTTATATCTGCGTCTACATGATTTTCATAGTTAATTTCAGGTATGCCAAAGCCAAATAGGCGCATAAAAGCATTTTGATATCCAGAAAGATCAGTCAATTCACAAAGATTATCATCAGTGATAATTTTCCATCGTGTAGAGATAGCATTTTGTATATCAGGGTTTAATTCTTGAGAGTCCATTCGAAACCGACCCATCTTATCTAAGAGAGGTAAAGGATTGTACAAGTTGTCTTTTAAAAGAAAGTATACTTGCTCGATACAATCTTCATGCGTATTTCTTTCTTTCATCACTTTTAAGAGCAGTGATAAATATAATGGCATCATCGGAATGGCGGAGCTAGCTTGAGTGACTACAGCTTTAAGAACCGCAATGCGCGCATCACCGTTATTTTTAGTCATTAAGGTGTTTCGTATATGCAATGCTCTTGTGTCTAGATCTTTTTTTGCTGCCCCTATGGAGCCGTTCCAGTAGATGTCGTGTGTAATTTTTTCTCCAAGATAGCTAAAAGCGGTGGTTTTTGCTTCTTTGGATAGTACATTAGCTTCAAGCAGTGCATGTATCCATGTTTGCCAGTTTTTCCCTCCCATAACAGTGATCGTATTATTAATTTCTTCCAGTGAAGCAGGTTCTAATAAAATATGGGAAATTTTTTTTGTCTTAGTATTTAATGTTTTTGTCATCATAGGTGATCCTATGGGTTTTAATACGGAGCGCAACACTTGACCAGTATCTGGATCGGTACAATACGAAGCTGCGAGGCTATATATGACAAGATCTACTGTTCCCAAATCTCTTTTAATGATTTCAATAGTTTTCTTTTTAACAGAATTGGAATAAGCATCGCCATTAATATTTTTCACGTATAAACCAGATGATATTGCTAGTTCTGTAAATGCAGAAGAGTTATACCAACCAGCACTTGCTGATTTATTTTTTTCTCCTGAGCGTTCAAAAAATACACCAAGTGTACTGGCCCCACACCCAAAAGAAGAAGCAATGCGCATAGCTAATCCATAACCGGATGAAGCGCCAATGATTAGAACTTTTTTAGGGCCAGATGTAAGAACTCCTTTGGTTCTAATATATTGTATTTGTTTTTCTACATTATATTTACAACCTATTGGATGAGCAGTGACACAGATAAAACCTCTAGTCCGTGGTTGAATAATCATTTTGACCTCAATAAAATTATTTAAAAATCTATCTATTTATATCGTTTTTAAGAATGTAGTTACTACTATTTGAGTACAAGTTTAAATATATCTGTCATATTATATAAATAACTAGTTTTATGACATTGATTTATATCAGTAAGATTTACTCTATCTCAGACAATTTAGTTTTGTAAATATATATATTGTTAAGATTTTTATCATTGTTAGCTATTTATAATATGATTCCCAATAGATTTAGATGTACATGAATATGTTTGAAGTGCTTTAGGTAGGATAGTAAAATGATGACATATTGTGTTAAACAATATACACGAATATTTCGTCTATAATTATTTATTAAAAAATTTTTTGGATATGATTTATCTCGTAGTCTTCTAGAAGACCCATGATATATTGCTAGTATCAGATTTAATCAGAACGTATGAGTGCGTTGAGATAGCCATGTGCTTGAACCTTTTATGATTGTTATTGGAGAAAAGGAATTCTTCTTTTTTATGATAAGAAATTGACTGAAATTCTTCATTAATTGAAGAGTATTAAGGTGGGTTTATTTCTATGAGACTTAAGGAAAAATTTAATTTTAATAAAAATAAAGCTAAATATATACAATAAATATATACAATAATGTATATATAAAATATATGTATATGTATGTAATAGTAATAGTAATAGATGTGTGTATGTGATAGGTAATATTTTATTGTAGATGTTGGTATATTATGTTCATGAGAAATATTATAGGGTTATTTATTGTTTATAACACGAGTTATTGCATATAACATTCAGTATTTTACTAATAGTTTTTAAACAAGATAATTTTAAATTAATAATTTAATTAATTATGAGTTATTTCATACCATAACTAGTCATGAAGCTGACTGATAAGCCGGGTTCTGTCAAGGGCAGTCATTCATCTAGACTAGTAATCGCTTACTAGTTCAAGCAGCTTACCCGAGTTCTGTACGGGTCGTATTAGCGAACTCCTATTTAGCTTTGCTCCGGGTGGAGTTTACCGTGCCGCTATCTGTTACCAGATGCGCGGTGTGCTCTTACCACACCTTTTCACCCTTACCTGTAAATTCTAATTTGATAGAATACCGGCGGTATACTTTCTGTTGCACTGGTCGTTAGCTTACGCTACCCAGGCGTTACCTGGCACCCATACCCTCTGGAGCCCGGACTTTCCTCCCTCCTTTTCTTTTTTATGATAAGAAAAAAGACGGCGACTGCCTAGTCAGCTTCATTAGGAAGTATATAGGATATTATAGTGAACTGTCATTAATATTTTATATTAATTTAATTTAAAAATAAGATTAATATTAAACTTTAATGCTCGCCAAATGCTATTTTTTGTTTTTTGTTTGAGGTAGATAGTTATTAAAGGTAGATTATTATGGTTTGAGTACGTTAGGTTTTAAGAGGTTATTCTTTTTTATTAAGGTTATGTTTTTTATTAAATGTTCCTGATGGATTATGGTTCTTTAGATGGTATTAGATATAATTAGTATTCTTTTGAATTTCTAGTTGTATTTAATGATTTCAACTGTGATATATTTTAAAATAAATATAAGTGATTGCAATTCATTGTTTAGTATATATTTTATATGAAAAGATATAATCTAGCTATAGAGTAGTATATATTACTTTAATTTGCAGTAAGTATCAGTATGGAAGTTATATTAGTAGCTTAACTAATTATTAGTAAATTTTTTTCCATGCAAATAGATTCAGAATAAGTCTGCTATATATTATTATTTTTATACGATAAAAGTGCTAAAACATGTTTTTCATGTTCACAATTTATTATGTTGGTGTGTAGCCTTATTATTATAGATTAGATTGATATTATGTATATATGTGATGCACGATGGTTTTTTTAATTAGTAGATACAAGAATATTCAGCATTAGAAAAAAGATTTTTAATAATGATGTATGTTCTATTGAGCTTCTGTTAGTTTATACTTCCATCTGGTTGTTAGTATCTAAGTGCATTGTGTTGTGTTAACTTTCATATCATGATATTAAGCATGATGCTTAGATATATTTATAGATGTATTCATAAGTATATTTATAGATTTTATCTAGTAGATAACTCAGTTATATAGCAATAGTAGCATTAAGTGATTGTATTAGAATATCTGTGTTATTTTCAGTGTGATGATTCTTCTTTTATGGAAGTAAATATAATGATTTTTAATGTATTTCACTAATAATATAACGAATAACATTTATTTAAATTTAACTTAGTAACATATTAATTGGTCTTATTGAGTATAGATTTGCAGGATAAAAATGTACTTGAATTTTAATAAAAGAATCGAAAGAGGTATTGAATGAAACGTGCTGTGGTTACTGGCTTGGGAATTATTTCCAGTATTGGCAATAACCAAGTAGAAGTGCTAGCATCCTTACGTGCTGGACGGACTGGGATTACTTTTTCCCAAGAGTTAAAAGATTCTGGTATGCGTAGTCACGTTTGGGGAAACATTAAGTTATCTAAAAATGATATCTCAGCTCGCATTGGGCGTAAAACGCTTCGTTTTATGAGTGATGCATCTATTTATGCGTTTCTTTCTATGCAGGAAGCTATAAAAGACTCGGGTCTTACGGATGAGCAATATCAGAATAATCCGCGTGTAGGATTAGTAGCTGGCTCAGGTGGTGGCTCTCCATTTTATCAAGTAGCTAGTGTAGATGGAATGCGTGCTAAGGGTTTGCGAGGTGTAGGTCCATATATGGTTACTAAAGCTATGGCATCTGGCGTCTCAGCTTGTTTAGCTACTCCTTTTAAAATTTATGGTGTAAATTATTCCATTAGTTCTGCGTGCGCAACATCAGCGCATTGTATTGGTAATGCTGTAGAGCAGATTCAGTTAGGTAAACAGGACATTGTTTTCGCTGGTGGCGGCGAAGAATTGTGTTGGGAAATGTCTTGTGAATTTGATGCAATGGGTGCGTTATCAACAAAGTATAACTCCATTCCAGAAAAAGCCTCACGTACTTATGATCTTGGTCGTGATGGGTTTGTAATTGCAGGTGGAGGGGGTATAGTAGTGATTGAAGAATTAGATCATGCGATTAAAAGGGGAGCCCATATTTATGCTGAGGTTGTTGGCTATGGTGCTACTTCTGATGGAGCGGATATGGTAGCACCATCCGGGGAAGGTGCAACGCGCTGTATGCGCATGGCTATGGAGGGTCTAGACCTTCCTATTGATTATCTTAATACTCACGGTACCTCAACATTAATAGGTGACGTAAAAGAATTATGTGCCATTCGGACTGTTTTTCGAGAACAACATCCGGCAATATCGGCGACTAAGGCGATGACTGGTCACGCATTGGGCGCAGCAGGTGTACAGGAGGTAATTTATTCACTATTAATGTTAGAACATGGTTTTATTGCACCTAGTATAAATATTGATCGATTAGATCCTGCTGCGGAGGGGTTAGATATTGTTACTGTGCCTTCCAACAGAAAACTTACTACTGTTATGTCGAATAGTTTTGGTTTTGGGGGTACTAATGCTACATTAGTAATGAGTAAACGGGTATAATTTGTTAGATTTTTATGAGTTCTTTTAGTCTATTCATATATACTTAAATAATAGTTTATATCTTGAAGAGAAGGTATATAATATATCGAATATGAAATGTTTTACTTACCTATAAGTCATAAGATTAAGATTCTAATTATTTGTGGAGAATAGAATATACTAATGATTATTATAAGTGTTCATACGTATTTGTTACATGCAATGAATACAACGTATTAATAGTATTTAGTTAATGTCTAGATATAATTTTTTCAGCTATATTAGTGTATATATATTAAAATTTAGATGTTTAGTATAGATACCTACAATGTTGAATTGCATTAAATATAGGATTAATTTTATACAGAAGGTATAGGACGCATGTGTTTTTATATTGTTATGGATTAGTGTGGTTAATTAATAGAATGACATTCTTGAAGCATATTTGGTTTCTAGTTACTCTGACATAAAAGTATTTATATAATATATATATATTGTATGTTGTAACAATTTTTTATTAGATGAACTAAACATGTAGAACGTATGATTTATAATATAAATATTTATTGTATCTTGTCACAAGATGTGTATTGTTTTCACTTTCGGTTTATAATTTATACTCTTAGTTGTCATAATTAATGTTTGTTGTTTGAGATATATTTGATAGGTTGATCATATTTTATTTTTTTATTAATGGAAACCGATGTATTTTTAGATAATATAGTTACGTATTTATCAAAGTTTGTAAGATATGGTTTAATATTTTCTTTTTATTGATAGTTTAGAAGAAAGAGAAAATTACTCTTTAATAATAGTTTCTAAAACTAGAGAATGATTGTAGATCTTTATCTGTATAGATATTTAAATATATTTATTTAAGATACGTAGATAATATAAATTTTATTTATTGTTATAATTGTATATAGCAATGATCTATGACGTATGCACTTAGTTCGGGTTTGTTGTCATTACTTTTCTTTAATATTATCTAGTAGGTTATATTTTTATGAGTATTATGACGCTTGATGGGGTTTGTGTTAAAAAATAAATTTCATAGCTTTACAGAAATACTGTAAAGCTCAAAAAATTCTTTTTTAATTATTTGGAATACTGTTTTATATACCATTTATTGTCCTATTTGGATAAATATAGGCTAGGTTCATGTTTAAAGATACTTTTATGTTATGACAATTGCTGTATTGTTTTCTGTGTACTGTTTTTAAATATTTTTTTATAGTATCAAGAAATTTGAATATAGTTTTTTTTATTGATACCCAATTTGTAACAAATCTTGTTTTGCAGAATGCAGAAAGGTCAATATGAATGTATGCATAGTTGATAAAATACACGATGATTATTTTATTTAGTAAAAAGTGAAAATATAATAAATTTAATAGCTACTTTTGGCAGCTAGTTAATAGTTTTTAGTCTGGTCAAGAATTTATTTTCTATTTACTTTAGTGAACAATTAATAAATTTTTAAAATCCTAGCGATGGGTTTGTAAACAATATTTTATTATTGGATATAAGATAATGCTTGCTTTTTTACGTGTCGTTTTTATTTTAGTTTATTCTATTATTGTTTCTATTTTTGGTTTTTTTTATTGTATGTTAAGCCCACGCAACCCGTGTCATGTTGCAACCTTTAGTAAATTATTTGGTCATCTGTCTTATTTTGTGGGTTTAACGGTCTTACTACGCAAGCCTTTAGGTTTTGAACATTATCCTAATGCAATTTATATCTGTAATCATCAAAATAATTTTGATATGATTACTGCAGCTAAGATGGTTCAGGTTGGTACTGTCACTGTTGGAAAAGTTAGTGTATTATGGATTCCGTTTTTTGGAGTTCTGTATTGGTTAAGTGGTAATATTTTAATTAGCAGGAAAAATTATACTCAATCATATAGAGTAATTAGAAAATTAATTAGAAAGTTTAAACAACAAAAAATTTCTTTTTGGATATTTCCGGAGGGCACTCGGAGTCGAGGTCGAGGTCTTCTTCCATTTAAAATGGGGGCATTTTATACAGCTAAAGCTGCAGGTGTTCCTATTATTCCAGTAGTAGTATCCAGTACTCATGGTAACATTAATCTGAATCGTTTAAAAAATGGTTTTGTTATTGTTGAAATGTTACCGCCGATTGATCCTCGTTGTTTTTCTGATCAGTCAGTTCGTTTTTGTTCTAATTATTGTAGAAAGTTAATGATAAAGAAGTTATATGAATTAAATACTGAAATTTTTTTACATAAAACTATACATCGTCGTTTTAAATAAAACCAGATAAGATAGATCTCTGTACATATTTTAGTCTGTATTTAATTAGTAAATTAATATTAAAAATTTAGTATAATAGATTATCTATAATTTCCTCCTATTTTTAAGATAGGTTAGAACTGGAATTTCTAAATATTATGTAATAAATTTTTTTTAGGATACGATTTCTTTATCTTTATCTTCAGTTTGTGGTGATATGTATGATGTATTATTTAATATATATCAACTATTGTGATATTAATTAAGGCAATTAATCAAATATTAGTCTTGATAAAATACTAGATAATATAAACAGTATTTTTATTTTTTGATTAAAATGTTATCAATATTTTATTTAATAAGGAATGGTATTGACATGTTGTCATATCGACCGATCCGTTGCGCATTGATTAGTGTTTCTGATAAAACAGAAATACTTACATTAGCACAAGATTTATTTCGACGCGGTATAAAATTGTTTTCAACTGGAGGGACCGCTCGTTTTTTGGCTCGTTCTGGTCTAGTTATTACTGAGGTTTCTGATTATACTGGTTTTCCAGAAATCATGGACGGACGGTTAAAGACATTACATCCTAAAGTACATGGTGGTATCTTAGGGAGGCGTCATAAGGATTGCGACGTTATGGATTCACATGGGATCATGCCTATTGATATGGTTGTCGTTAATTTGTATCCATTTTCTCAAGTTGCATCCTGTAGTGCATGTACGTTAGAAGAGGCGATTGATCAGATTGATATTGGTGGTTTAACTATGATTCGATCTGCTGCCAAAAATTATAGAGATGTTGCTGTTGTGGTTAATATTAGTGACTATACTACTATTAGTAAAGAATTGGATCAAAATGGGAATTCACTTACATTAAAAACGCGGTTTTATTTAGCAGCTAAAGCGTTTAAGTATACTGCATCTTATGATAGTAAGATTGCTAATTATTTTAGTAATATTTTAACAGATTCTGATCAAGAAAGAATGAAGCCATCTGAATTTTTTCCTTCTATCCTGCATTTAAATTTTATTAAGAAAGAGGACATTCGATATGGTGAAAACTCTCATCAAAAGGCAGCTTTTTACATAGAAGATACAAATCTTCAACCGTGTGTAGCTACTGCACAGCAATTACAGGGTAAGAATCTTTCATATAATAATATTGCTGATGCTGATACAGCGCTAGAGTGTGTAAAGGAATTTGAGTTACCATCTTGCGTGATTGTAAAACATTCCAATCCTTGTGGAGTGGCATCAGCACAGACGCTTTTTGAGGCATATGAGAAAGCTTATAAAACTGATTCATCTTCTGCATTTGGTGGTGTGATTGCTTTTAATCGTGAATTAGATTTAGCCACTATAAAGTCAGTTATTAGTCGTCAATTTGTAGAGGTTATTATTTCTCCCTCTATTAGTTCTGAAGCTCTGAACTTAGCTGTAACTAAAAAAAATTTACGTATACTTATTTGTGGAGAATGGAAACAATTACGTCATATGGCATTAGATTTTAAGCGTGTCAAAGGAGGTCTTTTGGTTCAGTCTCAGGATACAAAAATAGTATCTAAAAATCAGCTTCGCGTAGTTAGTAAGCGTTTAGCCAGTCAGAGGGATATTCTTGATTCGCTTTTTGGTTGGAAAGTAGCTAAATTTGTGAAATCAAATGCAATTGTGTACGTACGAAATAATATGACGCTCGGTATAGGAGCTGGTCAAATGAGTCGTGTGTACTCTGCGAAAATCGCTTCTATTAAAGCGGCTGAGCAAGGTCTGCAATTACAGGGTTCGGTGATGGCCTCTGATGGTTTTATTCCTTTTAGTGACAGCATTGAGGTTGCTGCTTCTGTTGGGGTTAAATGCGTAATTCAGCCAGGTAATTCTATTCGTGATGATGAAGTTATTGCAGCTGTAGATAAGTATAATATGGTTATGATTTTTACTGATATTCGTCACTTTAGGCATTGATCTTAGATGAAAAAATATTTAATTAGATAGGAAACTTACTAGGTTACTTTCTTATTGTATCTGATTTTAATAGATATTATAGGAAATTTTGAATCACTATAGTTAAGTAGAAGAAAAGGCTAAGATAAATACTTTAATTTTTATTTCAAGCGTTTGATTACTTGTAAGTATATAAAAATTATTTATTATTAAACTAATATTAAGTTTGAAACAAAATATCCATGCGTCTCATCGCATGAGAGAATTGATGTTATCAAGTATATGGTCTAGATTGGATGATATACCTAATACTATTGGATTTTTGAGAAGGATTGAAGAGAAATCTAGTTTTTTGTGACTATGAACTAACTATTAAATATAATTCTATATGAATATATTTTTAGGTTGAATTTACTGAATCATTTTATACTTACATAGTATAGTTTTATTAAAAAGTGTTCATTGGATAAACAGTAAGATAGAGACTATCTATTTAGATGTGTATTATATAATATAAAAGTATAGTTAAATATATTGATTTATAAAATAATATATATGATATATATAATGTTCTTGATACAACCGGATAAAGATCATGGTGATTTAAAAGAAGATCGATTTCCTATCTCAACAGTTATGAGTGTATTTTGTATTATATTTTGGTATAACTGGTTGATTAGCTTCATATATTCAGTCATAATAGATAGAAAATTTTTTTAAACAGGTTGATAGAAAGTTATTTGTTAGGTTTTTGAAAAAATTTAACTATATCATAGTATTAGATTAGAATTTTTTTATTTATCTTAGTAAAGACGTAAGATGATTAAAAATACACCTTAGATTTTAAAGAAAATGAGATTTAGATGAAAGTTTTAGTAATTGGTAATGGTGGGCGAGAACATGCGTTAGCATGGAAAATTTCTCATTCTAAATTAGTGACTAGTGTATTTATTGCACCAGGAAATGCTGGAACTGCTTTAGAATCTAAGATGAAAAACGTAGCTATTCTATCGAATGATCTACGTGGATTACTGCTCTTTGCTTTAAATGAAAAGATTGATTTAACGGTTGTAGGTCCAGAAACCCCTTTAATATATGGGATAGTGGATAGATTCCGTAAAGTGGGTTTAAGAATATTTGGTCCAACTCAATGCGCCTCTCTTTTAGAAGGTTCTAAAGCGTTTACTAAAGATTTTTTAGTTCGTCACAATATTCCAACAGCGGAATATCAAGTCTTTACTAATATTGAGTCAGCACTTGCTTATTTGCGTAACAAAGGGTTTCCTGTTGTCATTAAAGCTGATGGTTTAGCGTCAGGTAAAGGCGTTATTATTGCCATGACAATGGAGGAGGCTGAATCTGCTATACGAGGGATGCTGGAAGGCGGTTTATTGCAGAGGGTAGAGAATAAAATTGTCATAGAAGAATTTCTATATGGTGAGGAAGTAAGTTTTATTGTTATGGTAGATGGTGAGAATGTTCTACCTATGGCTACAAGCCAGGATCACAAGCGGGTAGGCAATGGTGATACTGGTTTAAATACTGGTGGAATGGGAGCTTATTCGCCGACCAAAGTGGTTACTAATGTAGTATATAACAGAATTATGGATGACATTATTTTGCCAACTATTCGAGGAATGGCTTATGATGGCAATCTTTATACTGGATTTTTATATGCAGGTTTAATTATTGATAACAATAGTCAGCCTAAGGTTATTGAGTTTAATTGTCGTCTGGGTGATCCGGAAGCTCAGGTTATTTTATTGCGACTACAATCTGATTTAGTTGAGTTATTGTTGGCAGCTGAGTCTGGTATTTTACATAAAACAGAGGCAAAATGGGATCCTCGTCCATCTTTGGGATTGGTTCTTGCAGCGAATGGTTATCCCGGAGAATACGTAAAGGGTGATCCAATTTATGGTCTTTCATTATTAGATAAATTAGATGGAAAAGTATTTCATTCTGGAACAATGCTTAAGGATCAGTTTATTGTAACTAATGGTGGTCGTGTCTTATGTGTTACTGCATTAGGATCAGATATTATATCTGCACAAAGACATGCCTATGAAATTTCAAATTTAATTTCTTGGAATGGAAAGTTTTTTCGTAGAGACATAGGTTATCATGAGGTTAATCGGGAATTACTAAGAATAGATAAGGCTGTTTGATGACAATAAATTAATAATATCAATTATTAATTTATTAATAGAGATAATAATTTTTTATTTGTGTTTATAAATTTTTAGATTGATTGTTAATGTTCTATAAGATAGACACGTTCTTTAAATAAAAAAATTGTTATATAGGTGATAGAAGTTAGAAAAGTAGATTTAGTGTATTTCATATATTGCAACCTTGATAGCATCTATTTTATCCATCTGTGAGAATAAATTATTATTTTAGAACAAGCATAGATTTTGTATTGTTATTTTATTAAGGTTAGGGTTAAGGATTTTTAAAAACCTATATAATGCAATGTATTGTATAGTGCCTTATACTACAGACAGTTAGAATCTTAACTGAAGTGGTGATAGAATTCTATAAGATATATTATAGGATAATATGTGTGTTGTATTGTTTGTCGTTTTATGATTGTTTTATAGTAATTAAATATGCCATAAGTGATAGAATTAGTCAGATTGGTATTTGCATGAGAATAAAATATGGGAGTGTAATTTGTCTTAAGTGTGCTTGATGTAATGACTTGTAACCTACAATGTTCTTCCGAAAACTGTTCTCCATACTTTTAGTTTGATAATGAAAGTTTTGATATGTTAATTAATTAATCATTATGATTGAAATCATTCTTTTTTGTTTTCATATATAGAATAGTTTATTATGGTTTGTTTCTTATATATACAATCTGAATATGTCATTTTTTATTTCAGTAAGTAATTCTACTATATATATATTTTTCCTACGGTTGGTATATTCCGACCATAATAAATTTCACGCATCTCCTTCCATAAGAGATTAGTAATTCTTTCATGTTCTTTTTGTCCTAAATCTTCTAATTTAGAATTAAATAGATAGTGTGTCAGATCAAATTTTTTTAGAAGCATCTTTGTATGAAAGATATTTTCTTGGTATACATTCACATCCATCATATCATGTTTTAATTTCATATCTTCTGACATGAAATTTTGTATTGAATTGATTTTATGATCAATAAAATGTTTTACGCCATTAATGTCACGTGTAAAACCTCGAACGCGATAGTCAATAGTCACAATATCTGAATCTAGCTGGTGTATTAAGTAATTGAGAGCCTTTAAAGGAGAAATGACTCCGCATGTGGACACCTCAAGATCTACTCGAAAAGTACATAACCCCCCTTCAGGATGGCTTTCTGGATAAGTATGTACGCAAATATGACTTTTATCTAGATGTGCAATCATTGAGTGTGATAGTGGTCCCGGATGTTCTGACGTATCTACATCATGTGGATCCATAGTTTCTTCGCCAATAAGAATTGTTACACTAGCACCTTGGGGCTCATAATCCTGACGAGCAATATTTATAACGTTAGCTCCTATAATTGAACAGGTTTTACTGAGAATTTCAGTTAACCTTGTAGCGTTATATTGTTCATCGATGTAAGCGATATATCCGTCGCGTTCTTCTTCTGAATTAGCATAACATATGTCATAGACGCAAAAACTTAAACTTTTAGTTAAATTATTAAATCCATGTAATTTCAACTTTTGCAATTGTTTTTTTTCCTTAAAATGCTGAGCTATCTTTTAGTGCATCTAAAAAATATTGCGGTAAGGCAAAACTACTAGCGTGCAGTTTTGGATTGTAATATCGGCACTTGAGATTTGTTTTATTATAACGATGAATGAGGGTTGATACATCTATTTGGCGTAGAACAGGATTATTACTTGACCAGGAAAAAGTCATTATACCGCCATAATAGGTAGGTATTGATGCTTGGTAGAACTTGACATCATTAAAATAGTTTTGTAATTTACGATAACTATTTATTGCTTCGTTTAATTGAAAAAAACAGACGCCGCTTTGCGTCACCAAGATACCCCCTGGATTTAGGCATTTGTGACATCCTTCATAAAATTTTGAAGTATACAGACTTTCTCCTGGACCAATTGGATCAGGAGAATCAGAAATAATTACATCAAACCGATCAGAAGTTGTTTGCACAAAATGGACACCGTTATCAATAACAAGTTGACAAAGGGGGTTTTCAAAAGAACCAGAATGGTGATTAGGTAGATATCGCTTACATAACTCAATTACACTTGCATCGATTTCAACCATGGTAATTTGTTCAATATTTTTATGATAACTTATTTCACGTAGCATCGCACCATCCCCTCCCCCAATAATTAATACTTTTCGTGCGTTACCATGGGCTAATAGTGGGACATGTGCCATCATTTCATGATAAATAAATTCATCAGATTCAGTAGTTTGTACTATCCCGTCTAGTGCTAGGATGCGACCTACGTTTGTATTTTCAAAAATAATTAAATTTTGGTGATTTGTACGTGTACGATGTAGTATTTTATTGATAGTAAAATATTGCCCCAATTTAGAATGCAGTGTTTCATGCCATAAGTTATTGGTTAACATGCTAAGGAAGTCCTAGTTACAATTATCAGAAAATAACATGTTGTTATATCACGTGATATATGGAAGGTTGGTATTCTTGACTGATATATTTATTTATTATATTATTCTAGAATAATGTAATGTAATTATCTTTATAATTAATATATATAAAAGTCAACGTTTAATTATTCTCTCGATGAGAGAGAATAATGTGTAATATAATTTTTTTAAAAAATGGTAAAGACATTACTGCACGCCTTGTAAATCAAGAAATTTTTAGCTATTTTAAAATCTTATCAGATTTTATCCGTCTAGTTCTAGGGTCGTATGGCTCTTTTTTTCATATAGTGATTTGTATGCTGGTTTATATAACAACAAATATTGTAATTAAAGAACGTTTTAATTATTTGATTTAATTGGTTATAGATATTATAGATAATATCTAATTATATATTAAAGAATACTTAATTTATTTAATAGTGTAATAAAGAATTATTATAAATAGAAAATTTTCTAAGTATGGTTCTATTTGTATGTTTGATGTCTAACTAAGAGAAATAAATATTATATTGTGAGAACATGAACATTAGTATACACATAGTTTCTGTATTATAGAAAGAGAATCATGTTAGATATTTTTTATAGTAGAATGATAGATTATCCATAATGTTCTTTTAGAATTCAGTCTATAGAATAATATGAATCATCTTGATTTTAACAAATTTTGTTTCATGTATCAACGGAATAAGTGTAAAGCGATAAGATCATAATGTTTAAAATATATATTTTTATGGGATATTTTTTATTCACTGTATTCCGTATAGCATGTACAAAGTGTTTTCATTTATTTCGTCAGTATTTAATACTGTACTAATTAAATACCTATTTAATGTGTATACAATGATATATATTTTTTGTATCACAGAGATGCTCTGATTGATTGGTAATTTCACTTTTAAATACTGAATTAGTTCGGGATTGTAATAATAAAAGAAGTGTAGTAATTTTGTTTAATCTGTTTTTAGTTATGTATACTTTTTACTTTTTATATCTATTTTATTTTTCAGTAATAAATATAAATAGAGACAATTTGTCATGTATAAGGTTTATTTTTTATATGAGGAGACTGGACGAGCAATAATAGTTCGAGTATCCATCCGTATTTCTGTGATCGTTACATCAATCATATCGGTGACTTGATAAAGTAATTGTCCTTTTACTAGGATACTGCCCGAATCATGTCTGCAGATCAGGTCTTCACGAATTGCATAGATTAGTTCTGCAGGAATAAATGCTAAAGCGCCATTTTCTTGAAGTCGAACGCGCATGCCGTGACGATATATATCCAGAACTTCAGCTTTAAAGAAACGATTGCTACCAATTTCTTTTTGTAAGAAGCGTGAATACAACCATTCACCTATATCTCGTCCAGCCATTCGGTTCTTTCGACGACGTTCGACCATGTTGGTTGTTAGTTCTTCTTTTGGATGTACAGCTGGTTCACCCTTTATCATGGATTTTATTAAGCGATGATTAATCATATCGCCATATTTGCGGATAGGAGATGTCCAGGTAGCATATGCTTCTAAACCAAGACCACAATGTGGTCCTGGAGTGGTGCGAATCTCAGCAAATGATTGGAAGCGTCGAATGCGATTTGCTAGAACTTGATTTGATTGACAGTCTAGTGTACGTCGTAGTTTGCGAAATCCATCTAGGGTAGAAAGAATAACAGGATCAACGATAATTCCATGATGAGCTAAGATTGCTGATGCTTGATTTGCATGGATTTTATCAAAACCATCATGAACATTATAGATACCAAATCCAAACCTTTGTCTTAACGCCTGAGCAGCGCAGATATTTGCCAAAATCATTGATTCTTCTATAATTTTATTTGCAATACGTCGGTGTTCAGTAATTATATCTAATATTTCTCCCTGTTTATTGATTAAAAAGCGGAAGTCTGGTTGTTCCTGAAATAAAAGAGCGTGCGTCTGTCGCCAGTTGCTGCGAGCTAAATAAAAACGGTGCAGCAGACAGATCTGGTTAGCTATTTCTTGGCTTTCTGGTTTCCATGGGCTGGATTTATTTGATTCTAACCAATCAGATACACTGTTATATACTAATCGTGCCTTAGATTTGATCCAGGCCGCAAAAAATTCTACAGATGGATGGGGCGTGCCATCTTTGGAAATAGTAACGCAGCAAACCAGTGCAGGTCGACGCTTTCCTTGGCGTAGAGAACAGATATCTTCTGATAACTGTCTAGGTAGCATTGAAACATTAAATCCTGGTAGATAGTTAGTAAAAGAGCGTTCAGCGGCAATTTGATCTAATATGCTATTGGTTTCGATATAAGAAGTTGGATCAGAGATCGCAATAAATAGTTTCAGTTCATCATTACCAATATCTTCTATATATAATGCATCATCCATGTCTTCAGTATGAGCGCTATCGATGGTAATAAATGGGATGTCGGTAAGGTCTTTACGTTTTAGTTTTTCATTAAGCATTTCTTTGGGAATTGGCGCATTAGGTTCCTCGCGCTCCAAATTATAGCGTGCGAGCGTGACCCACCATGGCGCAAGATTATCTTCTTTTTTGGTAATGAACTCTGTGAGTTCAGCATGGAATGCGCTATCACCATTTAATGGATGATGGCGTATTTTTGCTACGGTCCAGTCCCCTTCTTGGAAAGAATGTTTAACATTAAATCCAGCGTCGCATGGGATTGCAGTTTTTAGCCAAGGATTATCCGGAATGATAAGTAAACGATTATTTTTTTTCTGTATTCGCCCAACAAAACGTTTGAGAGATGGTTCAATAAGTTTTTCAGGACAGGCAATTTCTCGATCCTTATTTGTCTGAATGACCGCACTGATACGATCACCGTTCATTACTTTTTTCATAAAAGAGCGTGGAATGAAGTAACTTTTTTGTGCGTTAATTTCTAAAAAGCCAAAACCTTTTTCAGAACCTTTAACTATCCCTTCGACCCGGGGAAGTTGAGAATTTAGTTGTTTTTTGAGCTTAGCAAGCAGAGGGTTATTTTGGAGCATGATATTAATAGATTTTGAGTTAAATGAAATATGAATTATTACGTTTTTCTTTTTTAAGGAAAAAATAAGACGTTTAGAAAGAAGTCAATTTTTTACCTAATGTTGATGTAAAAGAATGTTAAAAATCGATAATTCAGTAGAAAAAGATTATAGATTTAGATTTGCAAGGTATCAATAATTAATTCATTATTTAGTTTTTATCAAAAAAGAAATATAAAATTTTTCTGAATCTGTTAAGTGATTTAATTGATTTCGTGTTGATTACTATTATGTGCTATATTAGCACATATTTCTAATGAAATGACTAGGTTTTTAAGTTATTTTATATAGAGATAATGCTAAACATGTTCTTTGAGTTAGTCATTATTAACAAGAAATTGTTATTTCTTAACTGAAAGATTTAGAGTGACTATTTTTTATCTCTAAATATTGTTATTGTTTTAACTAGTGTGTAGTAGAAATTATATTTGAGTCTTCTTAGATGTTATTAGATGCAATCATAGTTTATTGTATCAAATTATCAAATCAAATCTGAAAATCTTTATGGTATCATTTTAGATATGATATGGAACGACTTCTTTCATCAACTGTTACGTAAATAGATAATTGTGCTTTAGATATATTGTGCTTTAGATATATAGCATGATCTGTAGGAGGTTAAACCTGTAGTTTAATATATTGCTAGTATATTATTTGATTAGTCTAGATATTTATTTTTAATTTTATAATTGGATTGTTTTTCCATAGATTTGGATAAACGGGAGGATATTTCATTTATTTATAACATCTTAAGATGGATTATGCCAGGTAAGCACAGTTCTTGTACTATGTTGATATTGATAGGATTTATTTTTTTGATTTGATTTATTGGTTTTTTAGTTAATTTAGTATTATTTGATAGATAAGATATTGAAAAATTCTTATGTGGACGAAGAGAGAAATATTTCTATAGCGTGAATGGAAGTATTGACTTAGATAAATAACTAAAAGTTTTTTACTATGAGTTAGTAACTACAAAAGAGAAGAAGATTTATTATATACTATCTTTTAGATAAAGTTTAAATAGAAATATGTTCTTTATTATGAAGTTGAAGGTGAATTATACACCTATTAGATGGATAGGTCTAATATATAAATCTGAATTATATTTTATAAAAAAGAAAAAATTCGTAAGAACACAGAAGAGAATGTGATTATATATTTGATACGACAGGATCATTTCAAGATATGGATAATCACGTGATTTGTTGAGATCCTAGATCAGTGAGTTAGAGATATATGTTAGGTTTTAAGAGTGTTTAAAAGTAGTCTTGTAATCTGTAAGTTTATTACTTACATAAGATTTCGACTTTTATGAAACATGGCCGAGTTGGCATCTCAAATTTTTACTAGCTTACTAATTTTGTGTATATCTCGCTGAGAGGGATGATTGTATATTAAATAGATTTATTTCTTAACCTAAGATGCAGAGTCATGGTTGCGTATATATATTTTTTGTTTTACTATGTTCTTTTTAAGTTATCCGATAACGTGAAAATCTATTATTTCAGAGTTAATGGTATTTTCTCATTCTTGAGATATATTATTCTTTTTCAGAAAAATGTTAGAAGTAGTTAATATATTTTATAGTATATAGTATATTCTTTCTTTAAAAAAGAGCCTTTGTTCTTTCTTGTATATTATGCGTATCATAATAAATAGATCTATCTAATAGATTGTGTTCCTTGCCTCTACATGACAAGGTTAATCTTGATATGAGGCTGACTTATCCGTAAGGAGCGAATTAAATGCGTCATTATGAAATCGTATTTCTGGTGCACCCTGATCAAAGTGAACAGGTATCTGGCATGATTGAACGTTATAGTAGTATTATAACGACATCAGGAGGTAAAGTTCACCGCCTTGAAGATTGGGGGCGTCGCCAATTAGCTTATCCCATTGATAAGCTTCACAAGGCTCACTATGTGCTTATGAATGTAGAAGCACCAGAGGGAGCTATTGCTGAATTAATAAACAGTTTCCGATTTAACGATGCTATTATTCGTAATATGATTATACGAATTCACGACGCGGTGACTGCACCATCTCCAATGGTTCGAGTAAAAGAGGAGCGTCGAGATCGTCATGAGGATTTTTCTAATGATTCAATTGCTACTACAGAGATTATAAATGTTTCATAAAAAAATCTGCTTTATTCGGGATGAATATGTCATTTTTTTGGAGTTCTTGGTTAAGAACCTACTATAAGAATTATTTTTCTATTAAGGGTTTCGTACCATCAGATAATTTTGCAATATAATATATTAAGATATCGCAGCTCGTTACAATAGAGTGGTGGATATTAGATTCTGATTGTAATAAGTAGTGATATCTGTTAGGTGATAAGCAAGTTTATTATTATAGTTAATATTCTTAAATTTTAGGAGGGGTGATTTCTTCCAGTAAGGCTGAAATGGTTTGAGATAAATCATGCTTCATGTCAATAAGATTGAGTTCATAGAGTTTGGAGAGTAATTATATGTCCCGTTATTTTCGTCGTCGTAAGTTTTGTCGATTTACTGCTGAAGGTGTGCAGGAGATTGATTATAAAGATATTGCTATATTGAAAAATTATATTACTGAAAGTGGTAAGATTGTACCAAGTCGAATTACTGGTACTCGTGCAAAATATCAGAGGCAGCTTGCAAGGGCTATTAAACGAGCTCGGTATTTATCCTTATTGCCGTATACTGATTGTCATCAGTAATTGAATATTCATTGGTAAATTAAAGAGGATTTTGAATATGCAAGTGATTCTACTAGATTGCGTAGAAAATCTTGGTAAATTAGGCGACCAGGTGAATGTCAAAGCAGGTTATGCTCGTAATTTCTTAGTCCCAAAAGGGAAAGCTGTTTTAGCCACTAAAAAAAATATTGAATTTTTTAACATTCGTCGCTCAGAGATAGAAGCTAGAGTTATTGAGGTTCTTACTATTGCTCAGAAGCGAGCTACAAAAATTAATGAGTTAGGAAGTGTTACTTTGTTCGCTAAATCAGGTAGTGAAGGTAAATTATTTGGTTCAATTGGGACTCGTGATATTGCTTTAGCTGTTACGAAAGCTGGTATTGAAGTGTTGAAAAGTGAAGTGCGCTTACCAAATGGAGTATTGCGTACAATTGGAGAGCATACAGTAGATTTTCAAGTTCATAGCCAGGTTTTTGCTACCTTAATTATTAATATTGTATCTAGATATTAATTTGTAGTTAATATTTTAGTTTTTTTATATAAACATTAGAATAGAATAGAATGAGTTGAATTTTAAGTATAAAGATAAATTTAATTATTTTTTTTGGATGGTATATGTTATAAAAAGAATAAATTATTTTGCGATATGATATATAAAGATCAGTTATTCGTCTTAATATGAATACAAGAAAGAGGTGGATCAATAGAGATGGTTATATCGAACGTTCTGTCGATAAGATATCTCTATTATAAAGCATATAATCCATGAACGAAAAAATGAGCATATAAAATATTATGCTCATTTTAAATCATAACTATAATACATTGTACGTAACATACTGATGTTACATATTACAATCATCAATTTATTTGTAAATTGAGTATAATACTCTAATCATAAAGTATAATGATCATTATAGAATAATATCATCACCTAAGTTTCTAAAAACTAAACTACCTGTATTCCATCAATAGAATTCTTAGGATTCATTCTAATCTAAAAATTAAATATTTTATGTATTTGGCGGAACGGACGGGGCTCGAACCCGCGACCCCCTGCGTGACAGGCAGGTATTCTAACCGACTGAACTACCGCTCCATGGTACTGGTACTAAGTTTATATTATATAATTAACATCTGTATGTTAGATCAAATTTTATATGTCGTCAATATTTTATTAAATATTTATTTTATTCTTTAATTGTCGTGCAATAACCATAAAAAACCTAAGAAAGATAATGAGTTATGAATTTTTTTATTTTTTTTTATTTTTTTTATTCCACAAGCACTCTCCTTTTTTTTCTATTATTTGAAGGTATTTTTTATGTTCTATAAGTTCAGATTGGCTCGCTCGTATAATGCGTAATTTAGAATCTGGTTGTTTAATGTACCGCATGTTTTCTACATTTTTTGTATTATCTAGACTTCCTGTTCTAGGTAAAGAAAAAGAAGTTTGACCTCCAGTCATTCTTAAAAATATTTTTGCTAGTAATTTTGCGTCAAAAAGCGCACCGTGTATTATGCGTTGGCTGTTGTCTATATTATAACGAGCGCAGAGCGCATCCAGGTTATTTCGTTTGCCAGGAAATAACTTACGTGCTATAGATAAGGTATCTATTATTTTGTAGCATTCTTCTATTTTAGAGATTTCATGATTTAGTTGAAAAAATTCATAATTTATAAACCCAAGGTCAAAATTAGCATTATGCATTACTAAGACAGCGTTATGTATATAGGTTAAAAAATTTTCAGAAACTTGAGAAAATGTTGGTTTATCTTTTAAGAATGCATCAGAAATGCCATGTATTTTGAATGCCTCTGGATCTATTTCTCGATCGGGTTTAAGATAGACATGGAAATTATTATCTGTTAAGCGTCTGTTTATTATTTCAACAGCGCCAATTTCAACAATACGATGTCCTTCATATGGAGCACCAATTATATTCATACCAGTAGTTTCGGTATCTAATACAACTTGCCTCATTGTATTTATTTTATTCATAAAATCTATACATGTTAGTGGATTTAGTATTTGTGATGGTGTTTTTATCTGTTAAGGAGTTTACCAGATATGTGTAAAAAGGTAGAAGTTTTTACTGATGGATCGTGTTTAGGTAATCCTGGTCCTGGTGGGTATGGTGTAATCATGTATAGCGAGGGATATAAAAAAACCTTTAGCGCGGGTTTTTATTTAACAACTAATAATCGTATGGAAATGATGGCTGCAATAGTAGCATTGGAATCGTTGCGAGATAGGTCCGAAGTGGTACTAAATACTGATAGTACCTATGTACAACAAGGTATTACTAGCTGGATGGCTACTTGGAAACAACGTTCATGGAGAACCGTAAATCGTCAAGTAGTGAAAAATATTGATCTCTGGAAGCGGTTAGATAAAGCAATTTCTTGTCACCACATGACTTGGCAGTGGATAAGAGGGCATAATGGTCATGTAGAAAATGAATCGTGTGATAGACTAGCCCGTTTTTCGGCTGAACATCCAACTTTAGATGATCTTGGTTACAGTTTTATAAGATAACTTTTAGTATTATGTAGCAGTATTAGAGATGAAAATAAGTGTTTTATATTGTATGGATGACTAGTTTTCTACAATTAATACTTATATATAAGTTATATAAGTAAGATTTCTTCCATTATTATCAATTTTTGTGATTATTATGGCATTTTAGCTGAATGACTAAGTATAGAGCATTGTATTCTATATTATGATGACTAGTATGATAGATTATATCTGCAATATGAATTTCAGATTGTTTGTGGATTTTATTGACAAGATTTATTCTGGTTGTATAGTTTATTTTATTCTTTTTTTATATTTTTATTATGTTGTACCCTTGACTAAGGGTGTTATATTTTATTTTTTTATTTGATAGAATAATCAATAGTGATATCTTCTATTTTTAGTTTAATAAAGGTTAAAAAAATTGCACTAATTATACATAGCTTATCTCTTATTAATTCACGGAGTTATATTTTATATATTAAACTCTACGCCTGATGGTATCAACATATATTTGACTTGATTTATCTAGAAATGGGGTATTTAGAGAAGAGATTATAAAAATACTATCTTGTGTTTCACAATCCATATTGTGGTTATGAAACTGATCTGATTATTTTAAATAATTTTTCTATATTTATTTATTATAAATACATCAAGATTTATATCTTTAGCATTATAACTAATAAAATATTATTTTATTTTTTTAGAGTATTGATTGTTGCAACTACGTTTAAATGGAGTGGGTGTGAAGTTAATAAGTATCCCAGTTCGCAAAGATAATTATGTTTGGATATTAAGTGCTAACGATGGTCAATGTCTTATTATTGATCCCGGTGAAGCAGAACCTGTATTACAGATTATAAATCAATATGGTTGGTCTCCAGTGGCTATTTTATTAACTCATCATCATAACGATCATACGGATGGAGTTTTTAAAATATTACTTTTTTATCCTAATCTTATGGTTTTCGGACCATTAGAAACACAAGGTAAGGGAGTACAGATTTTCGTAGAAGAAGGAGATCAGTTTTATCTCTTAGGTCTTAAATTTATAGTTATGTCCACACCGGGTCATACCTTAGGACATGTTTCATATTATTCTGAGCCTTATTTATTCTGTGGAGATACACTTTTTTCTGCAGGATGTGGTAGAGTTTTTGAAGGTACACCACAACAAATGTTTCAGTCATTACAGAAGATTAATCGTTTGCCTGATAGTACTTTAATATGTAGCGCGCATGAATATACTTTATCAAATTTAATATTTGCCTGTGCTTTTTATCCAACAGATCTTGTTATAAAAAAATATTATTTGCAAGTTAAAATCTTACGAGAAAAAAATCGTGTTACATTGCCTACTAGGTTGGAGAGTGAACGTAAGATTAATATTTTTCTAAGAACTCAAGATATTAATATACACAGATTGCTTAATATGGATGTAGTGAATTTTATTGAATGGGAGGTGTTTTCGGCATTACGTAAGAAAAAAGATCTTTTTATATACTGATTTAGTATCAGTAATAACTTAGTGTTTTATCTCATGTAAAACACACAAATAACTTCATATGGAATGATATTTGCTCTATAAAAAAATAGAACAGGATCATGTTATCTACAATATGATGGATCGTGTTATATATTAATTTTTTAAAAAATTATTTTAACTTTTATAATAATAAAATTATTTATATAATATTTTAGACTGAAAATATAGTAACATATCTGTAATCTCTAATGATTGTTTTGTGATAGGCCAGGTAAAGATTTAAATATAACCATGTTTAATATTTTCTTATTAATTAAAATACGTTGATTTGATTATTTCTAGTTTTTAAGAGTTAAATATTGTTAGAGAAACTTCAAAAAGTTAGATTATGTTTTATAAAGAGAATGGTTTCTATTTATTCTATTATAGATTTCAGATCATCAGTATGAGTTTTTATAGATCTATATAATTATATTATCTTTATTTTAATCGATTTACATTAATCTTATATTGTATATTTTTCTAATTTAATGGAAATAAGAAGGGGTAATTGTCTATTTACTATCATTTTATGACTAGAACTATTATTTTTTATTGTAATAATTGAAGTGTGATCTATGTGATTTAGGTTAAACTGTATAATGGTGTATTTATCTTTTAAATTCTATATCATAACCAATGTAAAATCTTACATTATATTATTTTTGATCAGACAGAGTTTATTAGATGTTATTTTTTTATCTAGACTAGGGTTCTTTATAGCTGGATTGCTTTAATTATTATCTGTTTCTATTAATATGATTCATTGAGTATTCAGTAGGTTATTTTTTTAATATATGAAATATTTTGATTGTTATTTATGAAGAAAATTTAAGAGAGATTTTTATAATAACTTATGATGAGTATTTGATGTTAGTTCCTGTATAGCAGCCTATATCAGTGACAATATGTACTCATCTTTAGATGAATCGAGTAAAATTATCGTATTTATTAAGATAAAAATAATAACTCCAATTGATTTATATTAACTATCTGATAATCAAGAGAGATTGCATGTTTTAATCTTCTTAGTTAATATGAAAGATGATATGCTTGATTAGAAATATCTTCTCAAATAGTATCTTTTATTATATGTTGGAAGCATGAATTATGTTTAATCGTGATACTTTATTCTTATTGCCGAGAAAAAAACTTGGCAATTGGAAATTTGACGAAGAGGTTGCAGAAGTATTTCCGGACATGATACGGCGCTCTGTTCCTGGTTATTCTGATTTAATATCTATGATTGGACTATTATCCAGGCATTGTGTTCAAAGTCATTCGTCAATCTATGACCTTGGTTGCGCTCTTGGTGCTGCTATTGTCTCTGTGCAGAAAAATATTAAAGTAATAGGTTGTAAAATGATTGCGGTGGATAATTCTTCAGCTATGACTAATCGTTGTCGTCATTATATCAATAGTTTTAACTTTAACACTCCCGTTGAAGTTCTTACTATGGATGCTTGCCAGGTACCAATTCATAATGCTTCCTTAGTTTTATTAAACTTTACTTTACAGTTTATTCCTATAGATAAACGCCAGAAGTTATTAGATTCTATATGGAATGGGATGAATTCAAAAGGTGTTTTGGTTTTGTCGGAAAAGCTTAGTTTCAGTGATCAAGATATTGAAAGTTTATTGTTGAAGATACATTATGATTTTAAAAGAGATAATGGTTATAGTGCATTAGAAATTCAACAAAAAAACAAAATGCTCAATTCAGTTATGATAACTGAAACTCTTGACGCGCACAAAAAAAGGTTAGAGAAAGCGGGTTTTCATACTTCTCAGTTATGGTTTCAGTCTATTAACTTTGCGTCTTTATTAGCATTTAAGAGAAATCTTAACTGATGGATTTTAGTGGATTTTATAACTTTCTAGCTATTAATCACCTTTCACACTGGTTAGAAACTTTATCAATTATTTTATCTACTTGGCGGGGCCAATTTAAACATAAGAATTTTAAAGTCTGGGAGAATGCTGTGCAAACACTTCCGCTTCTTATTCCAGAATCATTAGATTTAGTAGACGGTGTGAGCGCCGATAGTACTCTGATTACTTGTCGTCATCGAGTGGGTATTGAGAACTTATTACGTCAGTTGATGCCATGGCGTAAGGGGCCTTTTTCGTTGTATGGTGTCTACATTGACTCTGAATGGCGCTCGGATTGGAAATGGGATAGGTTGTTTCCATATATCTCTTCTTTATCTGGTCGCATTGTTCTTGATGTAGGGTGTGGTAGCGGTTATCATATGTGGAGGATGTTGGGAGCCGGTGCACGTTTAGTAGTAGGTATTGACCCTATTCCATTGTTTTTATGTCAGTTTGAAGCGGTTCGTAAGTTGTTGGGTGGGGATCAGCGCGTTCACCTTCTACCTATTTCTATAGAAAATTTACCTGTTATGAAGGTATTTGACACAGTATTTTCTATGGGCGTTCTTTATCATCGTAGATCACCTTTAGATCATCTGATTCAACTAAAAAACCAGCTGGTTGATGGTGGTGAGTTGGTTTTAGAAACTTTAGTAGTAGAGGGTGATGATCAGAGAGTACTTACTCCCAAAGAGCGATATGTTCATATGAATAATGTTTATTTTATTCCATCCAGTGGAGCATTGAAACGATGGGTGGAGCGATGCGGCTTTAAGGATGTAGAGATTGTCAATACTTCTGTTCTCAGTGTTTATGAACAACGCTATACTAATTGGGCGCATAATCATTCTTTATCTAGTTTTCTAGATCCAGAGAACTCAGACAGAACCATTGAGGGATATCCATCTCCCCGCCGAGTCATATTGATTGCAAAAAAAAATATTAAACATATTAGTTTATAATGTTCTTTTAACTAGATTAAAGTAATCTATTAATATAGCAATTTTTTATATCTAGAAATTTATTCTGAAATAAACAAAGAGCATATGGGTGTTGGCTGTATAAAAGATCATGTCTTATATTGTTTTAAATGTTATTTATTTTATTTTTTCGTAATTAAGTATTTATAAATCACACTTTAACTGACGTAGCGATATTTAGAGATAGGGGGGTAGGTTTCCACTAAGAACAAGAATAATAGTTTTATATTATTTAAAAATTCATTCTTATTGATAATAAATAAGCATAGTTTTATTAATGATATTAAAATTAATGAAGTAAGATTGATTGGTCTTCAGATAACATGATAATTTAGTGATTATTTCAGTGGCTATTTAAGTTCTTTCTTTGAAAGATATTAACACGATAATATTTCTAATCATTGTAGTTGACCTGGAATTTAATATTCCAGACAAATTTATCGATAGGCTATTATAATCGCGTATTTCTTAATCTCTTAATGTATTGGATATTGTTTTGACTTCATTTTATTATCATAAAATCATATTTTTATATTAATAGTTTATATGGTAAACGTTGAATTATTAGTTTTCCTTTGTGATCGCTTAGTAAGCGTAAAGAAGTATTTTCTTTGATATTTTTTCTTAAAATAGCTTGAATCCACGTAGTAGAGTTCCCAACTTGACATGCGGCAAGTATCGTTCCAGTACGACGCCAGTCATTGCCAATTTTCATCGCTAATGCGTCTCCGGCTTCCGGAATACTTTCTGTTATTCCAGTTAACCAATATAATGATTGTTTAGTAGAATTACGAAATTGAGTTTGCGCGATTATTTCTTGCCCTATGTAGCATCCTTTATTAAAGCTGATAGCTTTTAATTCTTGTAAATTAGCTTCTTGTGGAAGAAACTGACCGCTAGTATTGTTATCAATAACTGGTAGGCCTGCTGCTATCTCTAGCGCTAGCCACTGGTGGCTATCATATAGTTCTTCTTTCACCATTAATATTTTACGGATAACCAATGCCTGTTCTTTGGTAGTTATTAGTAAAAAACGTTCAGAAGGCTCTCCAAACCATAGTAACACGTTATTGTCTGATTGAATAACTGGTGATATAGAATCAGGCAGAGGTTTAAAGATGGTTTCTAATATAGATCGAGCTTGATAACCAGCTATACCCAGTAATACATAATTTTTATTGATAATGACGTTCGTTTTAGAAAATACTGCATATCTTTTTAAGATATGTGATTGTGTTTCAATTATATTTCGTCGTGTGATATAGGCTAATCCATTGCCATGATGAAATAGACGTATGGTGCTCCAAATTTTCCCTTTTGGGTTACAGTGAGCAGCTATAAGATGCTGGTGAGGGAGGAGGGTTTTTACATTAATTGTCAGCTGGCTTTGTAAAAAATTAATATGATTAGGTCCATTAATATAGACCATATTCCATTCATCTAGTGATATAAGTACAAGAGGAAGATAAGTAGATTCTAGTGATTTACTAGGATGGTAATTTTTCATTACTATAATGGCATCCTGTGTTAACTCATATCTTTTAGCTTTACATTGATTATAACTAGAAATACTGCCTGTTATTTTACTTTCTAGTATTACAGTGATATATTATTTTCTTCGAAAAAAAATAATTAAGGAATTATATTTAGTATATTATTCGATACATTATAGCTATTTATAATAGATCCTAATTATTTTTTATATTTATCATATTAACTATAGCTCATATTATTTTTTTATCTGTATAACAACATCATATTTATGATGTATCATCAAGTAGTATCAGATAAAAGTTATAATTTCTATAGGATTATACTCCTTTATCTATCTTGATTAATAATATATTGAATAGATAATTTGTAAGACTCTTTGTATATCAATATTTTATCTATGTATCTTATAGATTATTAAGTTCTTGTTATTTCTAAATAATTATATTAATTAGGTTATAATCTTGTTTTTTATCAAGTAAAGTACAGTCAATAAACAGATAATTTACTTAATGAATATTGATGTATAGATGATACGTGGTTCTATAATCTGCTAAGTTATTTAGTCATAATATAATATGGAGAAAAGCGATAAAATTAAAAATTTTTTCCTTCAGTGTTATTGTTATGAGTAATCCTGATATTTTCAATTTATTAAAACAGAGTTAAATATTATATCCCGTAATATATTTTATATTTTTTAAAATTATATTTTTTATTAGAAATGAGAATGTTATATTCTACATAATCTTGTAATTTATTCAATTTAATTATTACTTGTTTTGTATTAAAGATTATGAGTCATGAATTTTTTGATTATGTGTATCTTGATGCAAGATAGATGTATGACTAAGGAGTGTTCTAGATAGTTATATTTATATTTAGTTATGTTAATTATTGTTAATATCATTATTTTGTATTCATTATGTATTTTATTTTTTTAATTTTAGTAAGTTAGGTTAGGATATATATGGGTTTCTACTGTCTTTGAGCTGGATTTGAATTGGAGCTCCTATGATATGTAATGCTTGATGAAAATAGTTTATAAGATATTTCTTATAAGAATCTGGTAGAAATTTCGTCATATTTCCGTGGATTACTATAATCGGTGGATTATATCCTCCGGCATGGGCATATTTTAGTTTAATTCGTCGATTACGGATGCGTGGTGGAGGGTGTTTAGCTATAGCCATATTGATAATTTTCGTCAAGACAGATGATTTCAGTGGGCGTATAGAGCAGTCATAAGCTTCATTAATGGATAGAAATAAATTATTTATACCTTTTTGGTTTATAGCAGAAATAAAATGAATTCGGGCGAAATCAAGAAATTTTATGCGAGATTGAATTAGTATCTTGACTTCGTTACAGCGTGTTTTGGATATAGTATCCCATTTGTTAACAACTAAGATTAACGAGCGTCCATTATGGAGAATTAAACTGAGAAGTGATAAATCTTGATCAGATACACCTTGATAAGCATCAATCACTAATATGGCGACATTAGCATCTTCAATTGCTTTGATTGTTTTAATTATAGAATATTTTTCGACAATATTTTGTATATTATTACGTTTACGTAATCCAGCGGTATCAATTAAGATATATCTACGGGAATGACGTTGCATGGGTATGTATATACTATCGCGTGTAGTCCCAGGCAGATCAAAGACTATTACTCGCTCTTCGTTAAGAAGACAATTTGTAAGAGTGGATTTTCCAACATTAGGTCGACCAATTATTGCCACTTTAATAGGAGAAGAGGATGGGTATAAATACTTTTTATCGCTTTTTATCGTTTTTTCTTGATTGTATATTTGAGGTTCTTGAGTAGGATGTATTGGATTATTAAATTCTTGCTCTTTTTCGATGTATTTATTATGTGTTTTCAGGTCTAAATTTTTTGTCCATAGCAAGAGAATTATTTTTAATAAATCAGAAATACCAAGATTATGAGATGCATCAATTGGATACACTTTTCCTAAACCCAGTGACCAAAATTCTGCTAATACAGAATGTATATTGAGACCAACTATTTTATTAGCAATTACGATAGTAGGTTTATGTTTGCGTAGTAATTCTTGAGCAATGTAAATGTCATCAGGCATTAGTCCAGCACGAGCGTCAACTAGAAATAATATGATATTAGATTCATTAATAGCTATACGTCTTTGTTCTTTGATTAGTTTCTCTAAACCTTTTTTTTGTTTGTTATGTGCACCACCGGTATCAATACAAATAAATTCATACCCCTCGATATTTGTACGACCATATTGTCGATCTTGAGTAAGCCCAGGAAAATCAGATACTAACGCATTTCGTGTGCGTGTCAAACGATTAAAAAGAGTAGATTTTCCAACATTAGGGCGTCCGATGAGTGTCATTACAGGAAGCACGTGAGAACCTCAGAAGTGTATATAATACATATTAATTCATGATAACTTTTTGACATTCTAAAATTAATTTTTAATATATTATATTAATTTATCCTTTTAGGATAATATTTTTATATTAACATAATAAAAAATCTTATTGATTCAGAAGATATTAATATTATTGGTAGTGTTTTCTGAAAGAAAAGAAGGCGTGTTTGATGAGATCTGATTAACGTAATGATAATTAAGTAAATCAGTGCTATACTGTATATTATTTTAGACTAAGATATGTCCGTACAGTCGATGAACCAGAAGAACAATGATATTAGAATGTTAATGTCTGTAATACTGTATTTATCATTATACTCAAGAGATAATTATGTATATTGTACTTTTTTTATTGATGCATTTACGTAATGTTATTCATAATTATGGTTATTATATTATTTTTAATCCTTTAAAATATTATAAGTGACAATGGTTAATTTTGTTGTTAATTAATATTGCTACTTCAGAAAACATTGTTAACTTTTTTTATTAAGAACAAATATCTTGTATATTAGAAGACAATATTTTAGTTAAAAAACTAAAAAATACATTTTATTAGAGTATTTTTCCTGCAGGTGATTGGTGATTTATATTTATTTTACTTTCTCTAATTATACTATTTTACTTTCTCTAATTATACTGAAGTAAAAACTTAGAGTTTAATTGTGTTTAATAGCTTGATTCAGGAAAAGTAATGAGTATTTAATATTTTATGAGATTTATTAGGGATAAAGAGACTTCATCAAGAATGATATTTGGTTTATTTTAAATAAGTGACTAAATCCCTCAGTATTAATTTTCAAATTTTTTATTCTGTTATTGTTTAATTATGTTTATAACAATTTAATTATGTTTATAACAATTATGTTTATAAAATTGATTTCCTTGCTATAGGGATAGGAAAGACTGAAGATAATCGTTAGGATTTAGTGATTTTATAGTTATAAACTTATATATTTATTTTTTAATCAATGCATAATTTTTAGCCATATATTTTCAGCATCGGAAATATAATTAGATGAATTAATTAATTATTGTATTCTGATTATCTGTATTGTAAATAGGTTTTATTAAATTTTTGTTTTTTAAAATTTTATAATTATAATGTATATTATTAAAATAAATCACATGATAAGAATGGTGAAAATGTTGCTAGATAGAATGAAGAAAGTTTAGTTCTATGTTATCTATACATTATTATTGTTTCTTTAATATAATTTAGAGAGAGATGCGATATTGAGTTCTCTATTAGGTTTTGACTAATCAAAGTCTAACTACGATTAGTAAATTTATTGTATGTCTATATAATTAGAGCGAGTAATTTTCTCTATTTAGTTGGCTGTAATTATAATAAAAATTTTTATTTAGGTACAATTAAAATTGGTTTTACTTCTGGTAAAACATTTTAATTAGCATTATATTTTAACAGTATATCTACGAGAATGATCGTATTTTGATGAGTTTTATTAAAGGAGAGCGTATGTTGATTAGAGTTAGTTCTTTATATCGTGATACCAGTCACTTCTTTCGGCATCAATGGTTTAATATTATATTAATAGCATTTTTGATTGCATGTATAACGATATTACTGAATAAGACTTTCATGCCATCTCTCGATCAGATTCAAGTTCTTAACAATAAAGCAGTAATTAGTTCTACTAATAATCTAATAGAGATTATTCGTAATATGTCGCTTCAGCAACAACATGTTCTTTTACAAGTCTCTGCGGTTGGAACCTTTTCTTCTTTAGTCGGAAATACTATGCTATTAGGTGGAATGCTTAGTTTGATTTCTATGGCATCGTCTGGAAAAAAAGTGAGTGCATTAATTGCATTAGGCGCCTCTATTCCAAGTCTTTCCCGTCTCTTTTTATTAATTTCGCTAATGACATTAAGTATTCAACTGGGGTTTATGGTATTAGTTTTTCCAGGAATCTTGTTATCAGTGTTGTTTGCGTTAGCTCCAGTAATTTTAAATACTGATAAAGTAGGGATATTGACATCTATACAGACTAGTAGTCAAATTGGATGGAGTCAGATACGCTTAATAGCGCCTCCAGTCATGTTTTGGATGTTATCTAAGATCTTTATTCTGTTATTAATATCAAAGTTAATATCTGTTCCTCCAGATATAGCTTCAATTATTCTTAATACGTGCAGTAACGTGATTTCTGCTATATTGATTATATATTTATCTCGTCTTTATATGTTATTAAATTAAACTATATTTAATTATTTGAAATAAACTAGCTGTTATAAAAATATTGATATTTCTCATATTGGCAATTGTTATGAAAAAATTATTGGATGTACTTCCTCTTTTAGTCTTTTTTATTTTTTATAATATCTACGATATTTTTATTGCTTCTGCAGCAATAATTGTTGCTTCTGGGTTTAGTTTAGTGATGAGATGGTGGTTGTATTCTAAATTAGACACTTTGTCACTGATTTCTTTTGTTTTTATTTCTATTTTTGGAACTTTGACTATTTTTATGCATAACCCAGATTATATCAAGTGGAAAGGAACTATTTTATATGCACTTATTTCTATAGTGTTTTTATATAGCCATTTTTTTATGAAAGAAACTCTTGTTGAGAGAATGTTAGGTAAAGATGTTTATTTGTCCAAATCTGCTTGGCGGCGGTTAAATATCATATGGGTAATCTTTTTTGTTTTTTGTAGTATTATGAATACATATAGTATTTTTTATTTTTCTCAAGCAATGTGGGTAACTTTTAAGGTATTTGGATTAGGAGGACTCGTTTTATTATTTGGATTATGGAATGGACTTTATATTTATCGCAAATTATGTAATAACAACGCTGTCTTAAAGAGAAATAAGTAAAATTATAATAGGTTATAATATTTAATTAATAAGAGTGTGTCATGAATATAGATCTAAGAAAACCGCCTGGTAAGATGGTTTTAAGAACCCTAGCTATGCCAGCAGATACTAATGCTAATGGCGATATATTCGGTGGATGGTTAATGTCACAAATGGATATCGGTGGCGGTATTTTAGCTAAAGAGATAGCGGAAGGACGTGTAGTTACGGTCCGAGTTGATGATATGACATTTTTAAAGCCTGTAAAAGTAGGCGATGTTGTGTCATGCCATGCTTGTTGTATTGGTACCGGCAAGAGCTCTATTAGAATTAAAATAGAAGTATGGATAAAAAAAGTATCCTCAGAACCACTTGGTCAGCATTATTGTACCACTCGAGCTATTTTTATTTATGTTTCTGTAGACAATAACGGTAATTCGCGTCCTTTACCAGAAGGAAAAACTGGATGGGTTCTATAACCATCATGGTTAAAACTTAAAGTTAGCCTATTTTATGGAGTAATCTTATGTTATAAAAACACTTATGAAAAGATGAATGTTATTCAATAGCAGAGTATGTGAGTATAAAATACGAAATGTAGATCTTGTGGTATGGTTTTCTTTGATTCAATATGAGCTAGGACATTATTTTTAAATTAATGACAATAAAATTAATAATTTGTCTGGAGTGAGAGCTTTTAGATATAGTAAAACTATTAATCTAGTTTGATCTGACATTTTAGATATTAAAAAACAATTATTTGAAATTACAATATACTCAATGCTCATTATAGTCGTCATGAGAAAGGGCGTTATGAATTAAACATAATTATTAGTAATATTATACATACATTAATACACTACTTGATCATTATCTTCATGATAATTAAACAATGATTAATAGAACCAATTAAATTATGACTAAAAATATTTTGTATGGATATTGTGTATTGTGTTTTAGTACACTAAGTATTTAATTACATATATATCCGTATTTTTTAAAATTATAGTTATTATTGATGTTACCATGTACAAAAGTTCATAATCTTGCGTAATGTGTTTTATATAGTTTAATATTACCAACTTAAAATATCAGGATGTGTATTGTAAAGATTTCTGTAGGTTTCTATTCTAATTTAGAATTTTTTAAAAGCTTTGGATTGTATTTTTAATAAAACAAACTTAATTATCTGATTATGATTTTTATATTATATTAATATTGATCTTTATCATACTGAGATAATTCTGATTTTGATAAGAAATTAGATTTATACTTTCATAAAGTTAATGGTTCTGATAGGATAAATAATATTTTTATATAACAATATTATTGTTTTAATGAAATAAAAATTACTTGATTGAGATCATACATATTTAATTAATTGATGTAAAAAATTTTATTAGATACTCTGATTATATAATTATAGTACATAATATTTTTGATGAAGATCGATTCATTTTATTTTAATTTTTTTATTTTTTCATTACAGAGTTTATAATTTTTATTCAAGTGATCTCATATCTATAGATCTTTTTAGATTAATTTCATCGATTAGCATCGTTTTTTAGGATGAGATATTATATTTTTTAATTTTGTTAATATGGTTAATATTTTTATTAGATTTATGATCAAAGATATTTGACATAAAATTGGTATCACTGCATGTAAATAGAATTTAAATATATTTAATAGTCTCAATCTGAATACAGATGATTATAACGATTTAATTAATTAGATCAGAAGCATCTTTTTTGGGTTCAGCTAATGTAATTACTATGCATAATAAGTTATTATTGACTTCTCTTAATTAAAGAAACAACTGCGTTTACGTATATAAACAATGAATATCTTATGATTTTATTTTTTACTTTAGAGTGAAAAGAGTACTAAAAAAGCAATGGATCTACTTTTTTTAGCTAAAATTTAATGAGCTTATAGTACTGTATTATTGTTTTAATGCAGCTGTATTTTTCAACATAATTTTCTATTTTGATAGTATATGTAGATTACAGAAGATATTGGATAGGATTAATCATATAGGTTTTAATTAGCGTAGTAGTTTTTCGTAAGTGCTAAATAGAAGGTTATAATTATTATGAGATTACAATTGATTATTTTTTTATATGATTAGAACTTGATTTACATTTGTATTAAAAGTTGTTATATAAATCTAATAAGCTCTATATCTTTTTATAGGTTATTATTCATAATTACTGTTTTATTACAATAATAGGTAATACAGTTTGTCTTGATTATGTTGAAATCATGGTTTAATTAATAGATTATTCTAAGTATGTAATAGTTATTTGGATAGATATTTCCAATATAGAAATACTTTGATTTATGTTATAATACTACAGTTAGTTAGTCATGATTATTTGAATATATATCAGTACTTAATATATCTTCAGCATTGTTATTCTATAGACCATGAGTTATCTTATTAGATAAGATCTATTTGAATTCTACTCAGCTAATAGTAGTAATGTCATTCTGATGGTTACTGAATATTAATCATTACTTTTTCAATATATGGTTGTCTTATGAAAGGATTATCACAGATTATAGATAAGTGTTATATTTTAGAGAAAGCAGTAGAAACTGCTCTTAGTTTAGCTGAAGCAAATCATAGTCAAGCGGAAGTAACTGTGGTTCAAAGTAATGGTATTAGTATTAGTACGAGCTATGGAGTGATAGAAAATATTGAGTTGCATAGCGATACTTCACTTGGGGTTACTGTTTATTGCCAGCACCATCAAGGAAGAGCCTCTTCTACAGACTTAAGTCAAGTGGCCATTAAACACACCATAGAAGCAGCATTAGGGTTTTCGCGATATACTTCTTCGGATCCTTGTGTGGCTATACCAGAACTAACTCTCTTAGCATTGAATGCTCCAGATTTAGATTTATGTTATCCATCCAATATGGATATTGATTACTCTATTAATTTAGCATCTTGTGCAGAGAAAGTGGCTTTGCAGATGGATCCGCGCATTACTAAGACTGGAGGAGGGAGGTTTGATAGTCACATAGGTATAAAGGTTTTTGGTAATAGTCACGGAATGCTTCAACACTATTGTTTTACTCAGTATGCACTTTCTACTTGTGTTATTGCTGAAGTTAACGGGAGGATGGAGCGAGATAATTTTTATTCAATTAGTCGGTCTATGACGGATCTTCAGTCGCCAGAGGAGATCGGTAAAGAATGTGGTCGTCGAGTTTTATCACGTTTATTACCTCGAAAAATTGGTACCATGAAAGTACCTGTTATCTTTCTTTCAGAAGTGGCAACAGAGTTATTTGAACACCTTGCGGTAGCTATTAATGGACATAATGTATATCAAAAATCGACTTTTTTATTAGATTCTCTGGGTAAGAAGATTTTTCCGAAATGGTTGCATATCACAGAAGATCCTCATATACGAAAAGGTTTAGCATCGGCCCCATTTGATAATGAAGGTGTGCGTACACATAAAACTGAGATTATTAAAAATGGTGTTTTACAACACTGGTTACTCAGTAGTTATACAGGTCGAAAACTTGGATTGCAGAGCAATGGTCATGCTGGTGGTATTTATACTTGGTTAGTGTGTGGGGAAAAACATTCTTTTACTCAAATGCTTAAGCAGATGGGAACAGGGCTTCTGGTAACTAAATTTTTAGGTCAGGGATTTAACAAGATGACCGGAGATTATTCTCGTGGTGCTTCGGGATTTTGGGTAAAAAACGGTATAATTGAGTATCCGGTTAGTGAATTAACTATTTCTGGTAATTTAAGGGATATATGGAAGAACATGATTTCTATGGGTGATGATACTGAAATGCGTGGTAACATTCAATGTGGATCTATTTTAATATCTGAAATACAGGTAGCGGGATATTAGTTTTTAGACTATGTTTATTACGTAACATTCATCATATATTTTATAATTATTGAATAATGTGCATATCATATTTATTTAATCGTAAACACTTTTGTCGAACGTAGAGGTACCTGATCTATAACTGCATAACATCTATCTTTATATTTATCCTTTTCTGTTTATCTAAACATCAGAAAGTTTTAATATGTCAGTATACTCCAGGTATTTGGAGATGATGATTAATAGTTTAAGATGTTTATATGCAATTATATTTTATTATTTGATCATTGTTTTTATATATATAGTTGACAGTATTTGCATATGTATAATGTTAAAAATATAGTAGATAATATAAATTAAGAGGAAGACTTATTGAGGTATTTGTATAAAGTTTTTTAATTAGACATTACTGCGTGTGTACAATACAAAGAAAGAAGTAGTCGAGACAATTAAAAATAAAGAATAATATGAATTAAAATTTCGTGTATCGTAATAGATCTGATTTTAATATCAGATTCATGATTCTTTTATTCTGTTTTAGTTGGATGCAATAATAGATTGCATGAGGTGAGCATGAGAAAGTTCATTAAAATCAGTTTTTTTATAAACAGACTTCGAATCTATGGATTATATTTTGAGAATTTGATATGTTAATTTAATTATAGAGTATTTCTCTTTTGTTAAATAACGTATAAAATAAATTTTATTTTTTAACTAAAATATACTATCTATTATAATATATGGATTCTAGGAATAATTATTCTTTCTATTGTATAATTGAAAAGATAAATGTGATTATTTAGTGTTTAGGAGAGATAAAGAATCCGGTATGCCTTATAATATAATTTTTCTAGTTTAAAGTGACTATAATATTTATTATATTATATATTTTTATTATTGATATATAAATAATAGTATTATGATTATAATATATCTGTAGTGATCGTTTTTATTTCGTTAGACGAGCTAAGTATTTTATCGGTGTAGACGAGTTTAATTTCTTAAGATATGCATTTTATGCGATGCATTAGTTTGTTTATTTATTTTCTTTCTTCATTGATCTATATAAAGATGGAGACGAGAGATTGATAGGAGAAAGATTAGTTAAATAAAATTAATTTGTAAGTTTTTTTTAGAAAAACTAAATGTTTGTTTATATAGACTATCTTAGGTGATATTAATTTTTTTGTGAGAGGCTTGGATTTTGTGTTAAAAAATAAGTACTAGATTTGGAATTAGTGTAATGATGAATAGTTAATTGCACTCTCCTAATAGAGAGTATTTTTATCAAGAGAATGATATGATTCATGAATTAACCAATTTATACATAGATATCAGGATTTTGGATTAGATGATATCTATCTGTAATATACTTAAGTGGCTTCAGTGGGTAGATTAACCAGTTGGTCTCATGTATTGTCTAATGAGAGAAAGAAACCTTATTTTAAGGCTTTAATTGATCGACTTAATGATGAGAGAATGACTGGAAAAATTATCTATCCTGATCAAAAGGATGTTTTTCATGCCTTTCGTTTAACCCCATTAGAAGAAGTAAAAGTTGTTATTATTGGTCAAGACCCTTACCATGGTCCCGGTCAGGCAGATGGTTTATCTTTTTCTGTAAAACCTGGTATACATATTCCTCCATCGTTATCTAATATATATAAAGAATTAGTCAGTGATATTCCTGGTTTTTTGCCCCCTACGCATGGATGTTTAGAAAGTTGGGCAACTCAAGGAGTTTTATTACTTAATAGTATTTTAACTGTTGAGGCTGGACGTCCTTATTCTCATTCGAATTTAGGTTGGGAAATCTTTACTAATCAAGTTATTTCTGTTATTAATCAATGTTCTAGAAACATAGTATTTTTGTTATGGGGTCTTTATGCGCAAAGAAAAACTATACTTATTAACCCAAAACATCATTGTGTTTTTTTAGCACCACACCCTTCACCATTATCAGCGTTTCGTGGATTTTTGGGTTGTAAACATTTTTCTAAGGCTAATCAATGGTTGACTAGACAAGGAAAGTCCATTATAAATTGGACACCGTATTTGTCTGTAAAGAGACATCATATTGATTAGTTTTTTTGATAAAAACTATTTAGATCACTCATAATGAATACATTATCTAATCAAGGAATTATATTGCATTCTTTGGTTAGATAATGTATTTCTTTATGTATACAACGAAGCGATTATTAAGCGATTCTTAGAATAAGAATCGTATATTTAATATAATAATTATTTAAAAGAATAAAGGTTAGTTTTTCTTGCCTTTGGAAACAGAAACCATTGCTGGTCGAAGTAAGCGACCATTCAATGTATAACCATGCTGCATAACCATTATTACGTGGTTAGATTCTACCTCTTCAGAATCTAACATCGACATAGCTTGGTGAATTTCCGGATTAAATGGAACATTAGTTTGACTAATTATTTCTATGCCAAACTTATGGACTGCATCTAGTAATGTTTTCATTGTTAAATCAACCCCTTCTATCATGGGTACTAGTGCAGGGTTAGATTTATCTGCTATCTCTAGCGCTCTCTCGAGGTTATCAATAACAGGTAATAATTCATTCGCGAATTTTTCTAGAGCAAATTTATGTGCTTTTTCTATATCTATTTTAGTACGGCGGCGAATATTTTCAATTTCAGCTTGAGCTCGTAGCTTGGTATCACGTAAAGTGTTTTTTAATTCGACTAAATTTGTCTCTAGAATAGCTAAGTTCTCGGTATTATCTTTGGTGATTTCTGACGATATAATTTGATCTTGTGTATTATCCTGCTCTATTTCAATTTGATTTATATCTGTTTCATTTATTTTTTTTTGGTCTGGACTACTCATGAATTTCTCCGTGTATATAGACATTCATCTCGCTAGTCTTCTTACTATGGGGGTGATCATTGTGGTTTCAAGGGACATGTCACGGTTAGACTAGTTTGTTTTATAAGGAATATTAATATAATGAATCGGTTTTTTAGTTGTATTGGGATTATCGGACATCCACGTCGTCCTGCCATTTTGAGTACTTATAATATGCTTTATCGCTGGTTATTGGCAAAAGATTACCAAGTAATTATTGAGACACATATTGCAAGTCAATTGAATCTCCGTTATCGTGTCCAAACTGGGACCTTATCAGATATCGGTCGCATAGCTGATTTAGCTGTCGTAGTTGGTGGTGATGGAAGCATGTTGAGCGCTGCTCGTAGTCTTGCTTGTTATGATATCAAGGTGATTGGTATTAATCGAGGGAATCTTGGATTTTTAACTGATTTAGATCCGGAAAACGCTCGGTTACAGTTAGAACAGGTTCTAGATGGCCATTTCTTTGTTGATAGGCGTTTTCTTTTGGAGGCACAGATATGTCATAAATCAGGACCACCATGTATTGCTACTGCAATGAATGAAATAGTAGTACATTCTAGAAAAACAGCGCATATGATTGAATTTAAAGTATATATTGATGAAATGTTTGCTTTTTCAGAGCGCTCTGATGGTTTAATTGTTTCAACTCCTACTGGTTCAACTGCTTATGCGCTGTCTGCAGGAGGACCTATTGTAATGCCATCAGTAGATGCGATAGCATTAGTACCTATGTTCTCACATACGTTATCAGCACGTTCTTTAGTAATTCATAATAACAGCAGTATATGTCTGCGTTTTTCAGATATATGCGGTGATCTTGAAATTAGTTTTGATAGTCAGACTGTTTTTCCTATTAAAAAAAATGACCATATTGTTATTTATCGTAGTAATAATGAATTGAATTTAATTCATCCTAAACATTATAATTACTTTAATATTCTTAGTTCAAAGCTTGGATGGTCAAAAAAATTTTTTTAATATTATGTAAGTGTAATTTTATATGTATCCTTGAAAATATTAAAAAATAATGGCTAATTTTTAAGTGTTATTTATTGCGTTATCATATAGTACTATTCATTACTTTTAAATAAGAAAAAATTAACTTATACTGATACAAATGGGTTCATCATATCTTGAAATGATCTCAATATTTTAGTTAATTTTGCTTTTGCAAGCACTATTTCAATAGCCTGTTGTTCTAAAGCAGCGCGCTGAATATTTTTCATAAGTGTGCTATTTTTTTTGTATAGCGCGATGGCTTTTGATGAATCCTCATAAGATAATGCTGTATCTTGGATTAATTTGTGAACATGATCTTCAGTAATTGTTATGTTATGGGTTTGAATAATATTATTTATAAGGAGGTTAATTTGTACACGGCGTCGCGCTTCTTCTTCAAAGAGTTCACGAGGTAATGTTAGTGTACGTTTTTTATTTTCACTAAAACTCTCTTTTGTTTGATTTTTTAGGATATTAATTGTGTTTTCAAGCAAAGAAGCAGGCACTTCTATGTTATTCGCTTTAATTAGTCCATCGATCACCTGCTTTTTAATGTATTTATATACAGCGATATTAAGTTCGCGTTGCATGTTTTTACGAACTTCGCTACGAAGCTCTTCTAGAGAACCATCTTTTATGCCAAGATGTTTAATGAAATTAGATGTTAAGTCGGGCAATTTTTGCCTTTCTACTTTTTTGAGTGCTATTTCAAATACTGCATCCTTGCCTCTTAGGTTTTCAGTGGTGTATCCCTCTGGGAATTTAATATTAATTGTGAATTTTTCACCTGCTTTATGACCAATAATTTTTTCTTGTAAAGTAAGGATCATGATCTCTGAATCTGTGTATCCTTTTCCTGTTGTTAATATAACATTGGAAGCTTTATTCCCTTCAAACGGTTGATTATCTATAAAGCCGATAAAGTCAAGAGTGACGCGATTATCTATAGTGGTGGGTTCAGAAGTTTCTTCCCACGTAGTTCTTTGTTTCCTAAGCAGATCTAGCATTGCGCTAATATCATCTTCAGTGACTTCAGTAATGGGTTGTTTAATCTCCATACCTTCTAGACCTTGCACTTCAATTTCTGGGTAAACCTCAAATTCAGCAGAAAAGGTATAATCTTCACCATAAAGATATTTTTTAGGCATGTATTTCGGCGCGCTAATGGGGTTAATCTTGTTTTGCGTAATTACATCAATAAAGTAATATTGCATAAGGTCATTCAAAATATTTTGATGAATAGAGGTGCTATAACGTTGCTTAATTAAAAATTTTGGTGCTTTGCCTTTACGAAAACCATCAATTCTTATTTTTTTAGCTATGGTATCTAGCTCATTCTGGATTGCTTTTTCAATCACTGTCTTATCAATAGTAATTGTAATGCGTTTACCTAGACCCTGGGTTGTTTCAACTGATGTTTTCATTATATGACCTCAAAAATAATTTATTTGGTTAACTTTAGATACATCCTGTTATTTTTTACAAGATTAATTTTATAACCCGAGTGCTGTAACCATACTCTTTTTAAACAAATTTTGTAAAAATATGTTAGTATGATAGATATGTTACTGTATCATATCTCTGCGTGCTTGAATCAGTTTAGATAAGATTCTTTAATTGAATTATAGTGACTTTTAATGTAGAAAAACTAATTGCAGATTCTTTATTAAAAGTAATATATACTATATAGGTAATAGAAAGGGCATAATATGCAACGTAGGTTATATAATAAAATATTCCAAGACATTATTTTAACTTTCTACATAACATATAGTCAACATTGTGTGTTTAGAGAAAACGAAATGTAATATAAAAGATTGATATTACATTAATTGCAGTATAAGAAGATTTTCTTATCCAAGAACAAGGTAATGATTATGATGACTAATATTCATTGGAGTAGATTTATTTCATTTATAATAAAGATTTTTTCTTTGATTTTTTAGCCAGAAAAGGTGGCTCTTTTAAAGATTTTTTTTTATTAATGAGATTGATTTGTTGATGACATGCATGTTCATTAATGAAAATTCAAGAAAGTAATATTAACTAATAATATTAATTATTTATAGTTTAGAGGTTTATATACTAGAGTAATTGGTTGGAATGATTAGGATGGATATACGGTAATAATTTTACATTCTTTTCTTTTAAAGAGGGAAAATTATGTATAAATTATATTTAATACTTAATTATTGTTATTTTTAATATCACAATTTTCTTAATTAATCATTCTTTTTATCTTGAAACAAGATAAATGATATTTTATTTTGTATAAATAGACAAGACCTTTGCCACGTAAAAAAAAATAATATCAAAAATATTTATAAGAATCAAATGCTTAATGATCTATAAAACCCCAATAATGGGGTTTTATAGATCATTAAGGGGTTAATCCAAGTCACGGTCTACTATGGATTGAAGACCTTGTACTTCAATTTCTACGCGACGATCTGGTGCTAAACAAGCTATCAGCTCTTGTCGTTTTTCTATATTTTCACAAGTATTCATAGAGATAGGGTTTGTTTTTCCTTCTCCATGTGAAGTAATTTGATCAGAAGGAACACCTTGAGACACAAGGTAATCTACTACAGATTGAGTTCGTTTTTCAGATAGTTTTTGATTATATTCTTCGGAACCAATAGAATCTGAATAACCTACTAATTTTATAGAGCGGTGTTGAGGGTCCATGCTTTGTAGTTGAGTGCATATTTGATTAAGAGTGTCCCTTCCTTCTTTTTTTAAATTTGTTTGATCAAAATCAAACAATACATCAGATTTGAATGTATAATGATTAGTTTCCTTGGTTAGAGGTGAAGTGAAAATGTGCATTAACGATGATATATCTTGACCAAAATGATAGGAGAGACCAATATTTATCTGGCTGTTATCAGGACGAGTACCTACCGTTGACGCATCTCCGATATTATTAATCCATTGATAATCGAGATGTGTGGTCCAATGTGGAGTTAGAGTGTATTCTATTCCTAGTGTTGCTACTGGTGATATACCAGTATAATTTGTTCTTTTTTGTTCTTTGTCTAATTGTTTTTGTTTGCTCTGAGAATGCCAAACCATACTTCCTAATCGGGTGTATATATTAAAATCCTGGGTCAGAGGGTAGCTTAATTTAGTTGCTAGTTGCACTCCTTGTGCTTTAAAAGCACCGTGCGTCTTGGTTCCTTTATAAGGCATTCGCCCTAACCAGTTGTAGCCCAAGTCAAATCCAAGATATTGATTAGCTTGATAACCAAAGAATGCGTTAGAGCTCAATTGGTTTTTGTGGGTGGGACCGTCATTATTAAGGTAATGATTACCATAATATTTTGTGTCATGGTACTGAGACCAGCCAAATTGTCCACCAATATACCAAGTGTCATCTTGAGTATTGGATTGCGCTGCTGTAGTAAAACTAGCGAGCGCCGCTGTAATTGCGATAGCTGTTTTGTTCATTTTTTTTCTCGTTATTATGCATATCAAACATGAACTTTAAGTTGTGTCTTTGGTTAAATTATTTACTAGATTATTCAGCTGTTTTATAGTCCTCCATAAATATATATAATGTTTAAATTGTGTCCTAGTTGATAACTAAAGTGTACAACGTACTAGAAAACTTACAAGTGCGTTATTCTATAGTTGAATAAAAAATACAGTATTTATGAGGATATTATGTTTAATCTTTTACTATTTATAGATTTTGTATAGAGATGTAAATATATTAACAGATAATATGATTAATTTTATCGAAAGAAACTTGAAATAATCAGGTAAATCTATACAGATATACTCTCGGTATTAGATAACAGTACTTTGTCGATAATCTTCTGAATCATCTCCCATTAAAATTTATAAGACTTGAGAATTGTTAAATGTAGCAAGTCAGGTATCATTGTAAATGAAGATTTAAGATAATATTTGTGACAAAATCATCCTAATAATAATCCAGCTTATAAATTATTTCTATATCGGATTTTTTTAACTATAATTATATGATTATTTCTACTTGCATATAGCTTTATATTTTAGACCGATATAGTCTAATATATTTTTTATATATCTATAATTTTTATTAACATATTGATAATAAAATATTGAGATGTATGAAGATGGCTAATATATAAGATTATTTTTTGGAGAATGTCACTTGAAGTGTGGCTAAATTAGATAATTTTCGGATGGAGTATGTTTAATTCAGAATGAAAGAGTAGAATGTGAGATGATCTATCATATTTGATATGTATTGCAAGATAGAAATATTTTCAATACTACATATCTTTCTATATTTAATCTATATGGGTTGTAATAATATAATAGATAAACTACTAGAGTAAGATAAGGAGATAATCTTTGTAATCCTTTACAGAGGCAATCTTAATTCATAGTGTTTAAACATTTATACACAAATACTTTATCTTTTTTTTTGTTTGCTCATTAATGTATAATGTTAAATTAATAGATCAGGCATAATTAGTATATATAAAAAATATAATGTAGAAGTAAGCGAAGGAGGATAGTAGTCATATTAATAAATAAAGTATTTTTATAAGAACCTAATATAATAATAATTGAAAAATTAGGTATGTAAGACTTTATCATTAATTATTTATAGTCATGTATGATTTATGTGTATAAAATTTTTTTATTTACTTCATGAAGTAAATCTAGTAAGACTATATTGAATGTTATTACGTTAATCATGAGATGTGGATATGCTGAATGCATTTAGACTAAAAAATAATCGTCTAAGCCGATTGGAATTGGAGGATCCTGGTTCTAACGACAATTTAAGTGAATCAATTTGGGTCGATCTAATTGAACCAGAAGAGATGCAACGGGCACGTGTACAAAGCGTGTTGGGCCAAGTTTTAGCCACTAGACCTGAATTAGAAGATATTGAAGCATCAGCACGTTTTTTTGAGGATAAGGATGGGTTACATGTACATTCATTTTTCTTTTATGCAGATATGGATGATCACGCCGGTAATTCAACAGTAGCATTTACAATTCGAGAAGGTCGTCTTTATACTTTACGTGAACGTGAATTACCAGCATTTCGCCTATATCGTATGCGAGCGCGTAATCAAACTTTAATTGATGGTAATGCTTATGAATTATTACTAGATTTATTTGAAACTAAAATTGAACAATTAGCTGATGAGATTGAAAATATATCGAGTAACTTAGAAAAGTTTAGCAGAATAATTATGGGTGGGAAGCAATGTGATGAATTTGATGAAGCTTTGTCTGCGCTCGCGGGTCAGGAGGATGTTGGTTGGAAGGTGCGTCTTTGTCTTATGGATACCCAAAGAGCTTTGAATTTTTTAGTAAGAAAAGCTCGCCTACCTAGTAATCAGCTAGAGCAAGCGCGTGAGATTATACGTGATATTGAATCTCTTTTACCACATACAGAGTCATTATTTCAGAAGGTAAATTTTTTAATGCAAGCAGCTATGGGATTTATAAACATTGAGCAAAGTCGTATTATTAAAATTTTCTCAGTTGTATCAGTAATTTTTTTGCCTCCTACTCTAGTGGCCTCTAGTTATGGGATGAATTTCATGTTTATGCCGGAGCTGAAATGGTTTCTAGGGTATCCCTTAGCCATCATAGTCATGATCCTTGCAGGACTCGCGCCATATGCTTATTTTAAACGAAAAAATTGGTTGTAGAATTGTAACCTATATTTTTGATATATAGACGGTTTAAGTATTGGGGTAGATAATTATGGGAAATGATCTCATGCATAAAAGGTAGTTAACTATAAGCTAATTATAGTCAAGTACGATAAATAAGTATATATGGATCATAGAATGATGTTGATGTAAATTTATAGAATATCTATTTTTTTAAAAATTAGTTGCATTGGAGCTGCGATGAGATTTTATATGATATATAGGGAACGAATCGTTAGTCAATTAACCTGAATTTAAAATAACAGTATTATATAGATTAGTTATTTTCAATAACTGGAGAGGTTTTTTTGTGGATAAATTCAATGAACCCAAGTTATTGGAATTAATTTCTAAAGGTATTTATTTAATTTTTTTATTTGCAAAAATGATCTCTTTTTTAGGGATAGATGATATTTTATAAATTCATAATTTATTTTGTAACTACTCATGTTCGTGCGTAAAAATACGGAGTTCTTTTGGAATTTTAAATATCACGTTTTCTTCACATCCTCTTAGTTCTGTAGGATCTGATCCTCCGAGTTTGGACAGTTTCTGAATAACTTGTTGCACTAGAATATCTGGTGCAGATGCTCCAGCCGTTACTCCAATGTGGTGAATATTTTTTATCCATTTTTCATCAATATCTTCTTCAGAGGCAATGAGATATGAGTTCGTTCCTATGGATTGAGCTTCTTCGACTAATCGATTAGAATTAGAGGAATTTTTCGATCCAACTACCAGAACAAGATCGCTTTGATATGCTAATATTCTAACTGCTTTCTGACGATTACTTGTAGCATAACAAATATTACTGTTAGGAGAGCTGCTTATTGCAGGAAAACGAGAGCGAAGCGTATTAATAATATGTAGGCTATCATGCATCGATAGGGTGGTTTGTGTTATAAAAAACAATTTACTTTCGTTTTTCACTTTTAGTGAAAACACGTCTTCTTTTTTTTCAATGAGATATATCTCACCTCTTGGGTTTTTATATTGACCCATAGTTCCTTCGACTTCTGGATGACCAGAGTGGCCAATTAGAATAGTTTCGGTTCCTGAGCAGCTAGCACGGATTACTTCTAAATGAACTTTTGTAACTAAGGGGCAAGTTGCATCAAAAAGTTTTTTTAAATCTCGTTCTTTAGCTTGTTGACGTATTTTTTCAGATACACCATGAGCAGAGAAGATAAGAATGGATTTTTCTGGAACTTGATTTATGTTTTCAACAAAAACTACCCCACGATCTTTAAGATTATTAACTACATAGTGATTATGCACTATTTCATGATAAACAAAGACTGGTGCTCCATATATTTCTAATACACGCTCTACAATATTAATTGCACGTTTTACACCAGCACAGAAACCACGTGGTTTAGCTAATAATATTTTCATGAATCATTTTTAAGATAATAGGTTGAATGTATACTAATTTAGTAAAAGGAAATAGTTTTTTTATAACTAGATAGTTAGTAGATCTTATCTTTTCTATATAACTATGTTAAAAGGTATCAGATCCATTTTTAAGAAAAAATATTTATAGTGTTTTGTATCTAAGTGTGAATAATATGTTTTTAAATTTATTTTTTATATTTTAATAATATTAATTTACTTATTTGAGTGAGTAAAATTAGATTAATTGCATTCTTTTTATAATATATTGAAAATATTATTCTGTAGTTTCGTTTAGTATAGAATGCTAATATTATTAGTATTAATGAATTATATCATAATTATCTATTTTTGATTAGTATTTAGTGGTGTTATAGTTTAGTTTCAAATAAAATGGTATATATCGCATGTATAAATAATCAATCATAGAACTCTTTTTGTCTTTCATGATAATTAGTGATTGTAATAATTATAGAAAACAGCTAAATGACCAATAATTCTTATTTTTATAATCATTTACTTTTTAATACAATTAAAGCTTTTTGTATCTTATTAGATAAAAATATCATTAGCTTCACTATTAAGCAAATAAGTCAAGATAGAAGGAAGTGCGGAAGAGTTCGTATTTAAGGCATTTAGATATTGTAGTCAATTGGATATTAATTGCATAATTACTTCATATTTTTTTAAAATTTCACGATATTTGGGATATAGTGTGATATTTATATTCAGAAAAACAAGGTATTTTCATGTTATTGCTTTTTATTAGTAGATATTATTAAGGTAAGATTAGTTTGGTTTTTAATTATGGATGCGTTATAGCTAGATATTCTAGTAGAATTTTTAAAAAGAGATTTTGATGAATATAAGTTATTGGATTGTGTCCTTGTTAAGCAATCGATTAGATTTATTTATAGAACTATAAATATATATATTTTAATAAACTTTTTTATATTGTTTATAATTTAAACTTCTTTATTCCTTAAGCATAAAAAAATAGAACCAATACATACCGAAGTATCTGCAATATTAAATGTAGCAAAATGCCAATTACTAATATAAAAGTCAATAAAGTCTACAACATATCCATAACACACTCGATCATAAAGATTTCCTAATGCTCCACCTATAAGTAAAGAATAGGCCATTTGATGTATTTTGTAATTAATATTCGTTCTATACAGTTTGATGAAGAGAATCATGATGATAGGCATCGTAATGCTAACTAAAGACCAGCGGTAGTAATTTGTTATATGTGAAAGCAAACTAAATGCTACACCGTAATTATGAGTATAAAAAAAATTAACATAAGGTATTATTGGTTTTAATTCATATAATATTAAATTCTGCATGATCCATTTTTTACTGGCTATATCGATGCTACTTATTGTTACAATTAAATATAACCATTTTGCTTTTCTGTAGATCAAATTTGATGGCATCATACAAATTGTCTCTTTTCACCATCTCCCTTAATATTTGTAATACAACGCTCGCAAAGGTCAGAATATTTTGGATTGAGGCCAACATCATGAGTGCGATGCCAGCATCGTAGACATTTTTTGTCAGTGACTTTGTGTACAACTATCTTCAATTTTTTAATAACATCGCTTTTATATGCGTCGCAAGGCGCGTCATCCAGAGGTAATACCTCACTGCTTGATGAAAGGAAAATAAAACGAAGTTCTTCACGTAAACAAGTTAATATGTTTGTCAATGGTTCATTTGTATATAATACAATCTTGGTTTCTAGTGCAGATCCAATTTTTTGCTCAAAACGAGTTTGTTCTATGGCTTTATTTACTTCACCGCGAACTTTGAATATTGTATCCCAGTATTCATTATTCATAGGCTCCTGATCATTTAAACTAAATAAGTCTGTAAACCATTCTTCTGTAAATACATATTTTGTTCGTTTACCAGGTAAATATCCCCACATCTCATCTGCAGTAAAAGATAGAATAGGTGCCATCCAACGCACTAATGATTCGGCAATATACCATAATGCTGTTTGACAACTTTGACGTGCAGTGCTTTTAGTTTTTGCGGTATATTGACGATCTTTAATAATATCGAGATAGCATGATCCCATCTCAATAGAGCAAAATTGTACTAATCGTTGTACTACTGTATGAAATTGATATGTTTCGTAGGAGGCAATTATTTCATTTTGAACTGTTAGTGCGCGACCTACGGCCCATCGGTCTATCATAACCATATTGTTTTCTTTTATCTTATCAGTCTCAGGATTAAAATCGATTAAATTGGATAATAAAAAACGCGCGGTATTACGGATACGGCGATAGCTTTCAGATGCGCTTTTTAGTATCTGATTTGAAATAGCTATTTCTCCAGAATAATTTGTTGATGCTGTCCATAAACGTAGTACATCGGCGCTCAGTTTATTGACAATTTCTTGTGGTCTAATTGTATTGCCTCGAGATTTTGACATCTTATAGCCTTTTTCATCTACAGTAAAACCATGAGTCAAAACTTCTCGATATGGAGCTTTACCTGCAATAGCTGTAGAAATTATTAAAGATGACATAAACCAACCGCGATATTGATCAGAGCCTTCTAAGTAGAGATCTGGTAAATAGTCTTTAAATTCATTTCGTGATTTAAATACTGAATAACTGGTTGATCCCGAATCGAACCAAACATCTAGAGTATCAGAGACTTTTAGGTAGTTTTCTGCATCTAATGTAATGTAGTCAGACAGTTTCAGATCCCACCATGCTTGCACGCCATGTATTTCTACTAATTTAGCGACTTTTTCGATAATTTCTAATGATTTAGGGTGTAATTTATTAGTTTCTTTATGCACAAATAATGTTAGAGGAACACCCCATATTCGTTGGCGCGAGATACACCAGTCAGGACGATTAGTGATCATAGATATAATGCGTTCCTGTCCCCATTCTGGTATCCACCTTACGTTATGCGCTTGATTTAAGGATTGCGCCCTGAGTCCTTTCTTATCCATGCTAAGAAACCATTGTGGGGTACAGCGAAAGATGATAGGTGTCTTATGACGCCAACAATGAGGATAGCTATGATCTATTGTATCTAGGTATAGAAGTGCGTTTTTTTCGCGTAGAAGTGCAATAATGATCTGGTTGGATTTAAATACGTTTTTACCGTCTAGCTCTGGGTGAACTGATGGAATATAGCATCCATCTGGCCCTACGGAATTAGAAACTTTAATCTCATATTTTTGACTGACAATGTAGTCATCTAAACCATGAGCAGGTGCTGTGTGTACAAGACCCGTTCCACCGTCTAGTGTTACATGTTCACCTAGGATGATAGGAGAAATTTGAGGAAGAAAAGGGTGATAAAATTTTAACCCTTCCAACTCTGATCCAGAGGTTTGACCTAAAACTTTCCACTTGACTACACCAATGTTGCTCATACAATTATGCACTCTTTCTGAAGCAATTATAAGAGTTCTTTCGCCAGTACTTACTAATTGATAAGTAAATTTTGGATGTAGTGATATAGCGCGATTAGCTGGTATGGTCCATGGGGTAGTGGTCCAAATTACTATTGAAATTGGACTGATAGTATTGAAATTACTAAATTTACGTTGTACTTGTTGTGTGTCAACAGCGTCAAATAGAACTTGAATAGAAGGAGAAATTTTATTGAGATATTCTACTTCTGCTTCCGCTATTGCAGAGCGACAATCTAAGCACCATTGTACTGGTTTAGCACCCTTATATAGATGACCTTTTTGAATCATTTTCCCAAGAGATCGAATAATGTTGGCTTCAGTCTGAAAGTCCATCGTTGTATAAGGATTATCCCAGTCTGCTAACACACCAAGACGAATAAAGTCAGTTTTCTGTTTTTCTATTTGTTGAGAGGCATATTGTCGACATGCAGCTCGGAAGTCAGATTTACTTATGGGTTTTCTAGATTTAGAAAGATTCTTTTCTACTTGTTGTTCAATTGGTAGGCCGTGACAATCCCATCCCGGGATATAAGGAGAATTATAACCTGCAAGGTTTTTATATTTGATAATAATGTCTTTTAAAATTTTATTTACTGCATGGCCAATATGGATATTACCATTTGCATAAGGAGGGCCATCATGTAAAAAAAATATTTTTTTTCCTTCCTTAGAATTTCGAATCATGTTGTATAATTTATCATTATACCAACGTTGTAATATCAATGGTTCTTTTTTTGCTAAATTTCCTTTCATAGGAAAATCTGTTTTTGGTAAATTAAGAGTTAATTTATAGTTAATCATTAGATCCTTGTATTCCGTTTTTATATTTTACGGGTTTATATTAATATACACTCTCTCAGTATATGTATAGAAATTTGTTGTATTTGTTGAGAATGTAATTATAGTGGATGCTTAGTGTAAGTTACATAATATATGATATATTTGAGTTATTATTGTTTTAACTTAGAAAGAACATGTTATCCTGTTAATAAAAGCGCTGACATCAAGAGTTTATGAATGCCTTTTCATTGGTGATTCACAATACGTACTCAGTTAGTTTTATAGCATGCAAAATTATATTTTTTTTATATTTTTTAATAACATATACTTTATTTTAATTTTTTGCGATACGATTTAGTTTGTTTTTTTATTAATTTTTTATAGTCTTGATTGGCGTTATAAAATAGATATTTGGATCAGTGTAATGGTTATTACAGTCTATAATATTTCTTAATAGGTTTTTTGTTAATAAAATTATAACTATATATTAAATATTGTTCATATTTTTTTCTGTGCAATTAATAGATTGTATCTATATGGATTGATTTTTTATGGATGTAATATTAAAAATAATGTATTTTAGAGGTTAAATGTATCTATAATGATAATCGTAGATTTTTTTATATTGATATGGTAGAAGTAAAATAACTTAAGTTTATATTGAAGTTTGATAAATTAAAATATTTATAGTTATGTAAATATTATATTTGTCTATGTGTTATAGTGTTACATTATTTCAGTGTTAGTGTTATTGAAATAGATAGCAGGTTAATAAGATATAGTATTAGCGATCGTATTTAAAAGAAAAGGTCTAAGTTATTTTTGGATGATTATGATCACCTGTATATGATTCAACATAGTTTAGAGTATTAGTTGCGATTAAACAATTAAAGATTATTATATAGGGATAATATATAATGGTATTAATGGTCTTATAATGACTGTTTATGAATAATTTTGAAAATCTCTTGATATTTTTGAAAAAGACCATAAGACCATAATTGTTGTATTTATACATTCTTAATAAAATTATTAGGAGTAACGCTTTGGCAAATATTAAATCAGCTCAAAAACGCATTCTAACTTCTGAAAAGCGCCGAAAAAATAATATTAGTTGTCGATCCATGATTCGGACTTTTATTAAAAAAGTATACGTAGCTATTTCCAGTGGGGACAAAAAATCTGCTCAGAATGCATTTTCTATTATGCAGCCATTGGTGGATCGTTATGCCTCTAAAGGATTGATTCACAAAAACAAAGCTGCGCGACATAAATCTAATTTGATGGCAAAAATTAAAAAAATGCCCATGAATTTATCTATGCATAAATAATTTTTTTAAAAGTTTATATTTTTATATTTTTCTGTTTTTTTATAAAAGGTTAATCAGGATGTTTGTTAATGTTAAAAAACATTGAGTTTCATGATTACGAATTATTTATAACTGTATAAATCACGTATTTTTATTGATATGTCTATAGTAGAATACGATAATAGAAGAGATAATCTATAATTTTTATCTCTTTAAACGTAAACTATATAATTTATTGTTAATCAAGATGATGAGATAAGTAATAAATTTTCATTGATAAGTATTAATTTTTGAAAATCTGCGTAACATTCAAGGTTAATTTAATTATACATCTTTTTTAACAATTTTTGTGGTTTATTTATTGATTAACTGAATATCGATAAGAGATAAAAGATTTTACCGTGGAGTCTATAAGTCTCTATAGAATTAAGATATTTTGTATTTATTATTACATAGATTGAAGTTTGAAAAGTTTTCAGATTTATATTAATATAGATTTGTTTAATTGTTATATGATATTCTATAATATATTATAGAAAAGGTATGAGAACGTGATTTTTTTCTCACAGAAAAATGTTCCAAAAGGAGAGACGAGTCAGTAAATTGAATGAAGTAACGTATGTAATAATTAGAGTTTAATTCTTTACTGGTAATAAAAGAGAGATAGTTAATGTAATTTAACTATTAAATAATAGTATTTAAATTAAAAAGGATTTTTTTGATTTGTTATGGCGTTTAATCTATTTTTTATTTAGGTACAATTTGGGTTGACGAGATCATTGTGGGAAGGTAACAATTAGTAGGTTTACTAACTACTGAGTGTTATTTATTTTATACATTTTGATGCATAAGCTATTTTTAGAACTAAAAGGACATAAAATTATTAAGATTGATACTTTATATAGTTTTTATTATTGTCTTGATCGTTCTTTTTTCTTCAAGTTAGAATAATTTTCGCTTAGTCAGATTTTAGTTTCTGGTGTATTTTGAGTATAATACCTTTTGTTGGGTTATATCAGGATCATGAATGTTCTTGACTTAATTAAATTCAGTGACTTTTTCTATTGGGATTAGATGAAGATATTATATTTCTTTTAAATATAGTTTTGAACTGTATCACATTTAGTTATTGGTCTAATAAATTACATATATTTAACAAAATTTTATTTTAACTAAAAAAGATATATGAATTTATAGTTTATATGTAACTCAGTTTTCTCAGATAAAGAAACTTTAAGATCATTAGTGATCTTAAGTTTTAATAAAATAAATATTTTATACATATCAAATAAGTAAAATTAAATTAAAGATTTATATTTTTTATTTATTTTATATATGTAAAAAAGAGTTATTTATCTAAGGGTATTAAGAATCTATATTTTTAATATATTGTTGTTCTGTTATCCATCCATGAAGATCTATTTTTTCGCAGCGTTGACTGCAAAAAGGCTTCCAGTGATTAAGTTGATCCCAAATCACTTTTTTTTCACAAGTTGGACATTTTACTGTATTAGGATGGTTCATTATTTTTTCTTTATTATTAGTTTCGTAATGGTTTTATTTATTTTTTATCTATTAATGCAGATGATTATTTAAATTGTGTCCCTAGTTTAATGAGTTAAGTTATAAATAATTTGGATCTTTTATATTAAATGTACCTTTGAATATCTATAAGGAGTGTATATATTTGATTGGTTGATAGGTATTTATTTTTGTATTTGAATGATCAAACATGCATTACTAAAAAAAGATAGAGAGTCTGTGTCAAGAGCGACGTGTGGTATTTTGAGATATTATTTTTTCAATAGAATTAGGTTGTTATAATAATTAATATCAAAATATTAAAGAGAGTTTTTCTATATTTTTTTCTAATATATCGGATTATGATAAATAAAGATTTTTAATCTATACGTTTTAGAGCTATTTATTATTATGTATAATGATAACTATAATATTTAAGAGTATATTGTCATTATTAGTTTGATGTATAAGTATTTTATAGATTTTATGGTTTCTCATACATGATAGAATTATGTAATGAGCATATTATAGGTATCTATATACTATATATTACTAAATCTTACTAATTTACATTACTTTATATTACTAATTTATATTACTAATTTTTATATATACATAGAATTTATATGAATTGTATATTTGAGGATAGTTTAATTCTTTCTGTGAGTTTATTATGATTTTATGAGTAAGTATTTAATTATGTTAGTTTTCACAAGTGATTTTTTTTGAAATAAAACAGTCGTGTATCTGGATAATACAATCAAGTACGGAATTTTTTAGGTTACCATGAGTTGACTATATTTTTATCATCATTAGCCTGTTTAATTAATATAGATCGTGATGTATTTTTTTATTTTAGAAAAAATGTAATTATATTGATATGTTAATCAAATGGGATTTTATTTAAAAAATAAAAATCAATTATTTTTTCATTTCTTTAGACTAAAAATAAATGATATGAATCATATTCAATCATTAAGACTATTTTCAATTTTCTTTTTCTATTGAGAGTGGGAATAAGATTGAGAATTATGGTATAATTGTATGATACAAAATTGATCACTTGGAGCGGGAAACGAGACTCGAACTCGCGACCCCGACCTTGGCAAGGTCGTGCTCTACCAACTGAGCTATTCCCGCAGAAACTATATAGGATGAATTGTATTTTATTATTAACTACGAATTATAACAATATTATTTTCCCACGCAACTTTTCTTTTATGGACTAAGACCATTAATTTATTTAGATAGCTATCGTAACATATTGCGATAATAATTAAAATATTTATTATTATATTCATTTCTAATTCTCTTGCTATATTTAAGGACTGGTTAGCATGCTGACTATTTATCACTCTAATGATTTAGAGATGCTGAAAAATTTAGTTTGCAGTAAAATGGAAAATAAACCTCTTGTAAACCCATTATGCCCTGAAGTATTTTTGGTACAAAGCTTGCAGATGAGAGAGTGGCTAAAAATACAACTATCTGAAGAGCTTGGTATAGCTGCTAATATTGATTTTTTTTTACCTTCTGCTTTTATATGGGATATGTTTGCGCGCGTATTTCCTTTTTTTACTCGAGACAGTGCATTTAATCAATTTAATATACGTTGGAAGTTAAGGGCTCTTTTCCCTACAATTTTGCTAGATAAATCTTTTAGTATGATCCGTCAGTACCTAAGCGATGATCAAGAATATCGTAAGTTATTTCAATTAACAGAGCGTATTGCTCAATTATTTGAACAGTATTCTATTCATAAGCCTGAGTGGTTAAATGCATGGGAAAATGGAGCAATAATAGAGAACGGGTTAGGCGTCCATCAGGAATGGCAATCTAAATTATGGATGGAATTAGTAAAATATACTAATAAATTAGGAGAGTCAATTTGGCATAGGGCAAGTTTATATCAATATTTCATCTCTACATTGCAGCGGGAATTATCAAAGATTCCCAATCTTCCTAGCCGTATTTTTATTTTTGGTTTTTCAGCTTTACCAGCTGAGTATTTAGAGGCTTTGGGTAAGCACACTGATATTTATCTCATGTGTGTTAACCCTTGTCGGTACTATTGGGGTGATATTCAGGAATATCAATTTTTTAAGAAACTTAAAAACCCTTTTCCATTGCGTTGTAAAAACACAAAACCGATAGAGAAATTGCATGGTTATGATGATATTAATTTATCATTTTCTGATGTTAGGAAAAAAGAAGAAATAAATCCTCTGTTAGCCTCGTGGGGTCAATGGGGGAGACAATATTTTGTTTTATTAGAAAAAACTGAATCATATCAAGTATCTTCTTTTGTGGATATTGCAACTACTAGTTTGATAAATATTCTTAAGAGAGATGTATTAGAAGGAGAGGATCATTCCGTTATTGGTGTTAATAGAAGTCAGTTCAGTCATAGTCATACAAAACGTATATTAAGTATAGATGATAGATCAATAGAAATTCATCTATGTCATAGCGCAAAGCGTGAAGTGGAAGTTTTACGAGATCAGTTACTCAATATGATGGAGAAGGATTCAGCGCTCAGTGTTCGTGATATTATTGTAATGGTGTCTGATATGAATGTTTACGCACCATTTATTGAATCTGTTTTTGGTGATGTATCTTTATATGGCTCCATTCCATTTACCATTTCTGATCCTAGAGTTATTACTCAGCCTAATTTAGTTTTTCAAGCTTTTATAAAATTACTTATTTTGCTAGATAGTCGTTTTACTTCTGAAGAGGTTTTCTCTTTTTTGGAGGTTCCTATAATTGCTAGTCGTTTTTCTATAAACCCTGAAGGTTTATCTATGCTCCGTAAGTGGGTAGTAAAATCGGGAGTAAGATGGGGATTAGATGATGATGTTTTTTATGAGACTAACCTTCCTGTTGTTAGTCAGCATACTTGGCGTTATGGTTTAACTCGCATGTTTCTTGGCCACGCAATGGATAGCGAAGAGGGTCTATGGGAAGGAGTTCTTCCTTTTGATGAGTGTCGTGGGTTAATGGCTGAAGTAATAGGTAATTTTGCTGAATTTTTAATGAAATTAACACGTTGGAAAAAGTGGCTTAGTCAGCCATTAGGGTTATCTAGTTGGTTACTTTTTTGTCGTCAGATAATGGACGATTTCTTTCTTAGAGATAGTGATAATGCAACTGAGTTAGAACTAATTGAACAAAAGTGGAATAAAGTTGTTAATTATGGCATTGATTCTTTGTATCAACAAGACGTTCCTTTATCACGTCTAAGAGAAGAGTTGGAATTAGAGTGGAGCTCTCAAATAAGAAGTGATTACTCTATAGGTGCGGCAATTAATTTTTGTAGCTTAACTTCTATGGGATCCATGCCTATCAAAGTAGTATGCCTTTTAGGCATGAATGATGGTGTCTACCCGCGTCTTATATCTCCATGTAGTTTTGATTTAATGCAACAAAATATACAACGAGAGCATTTTCATTCTTCTAGAGATGATCCTTATTTATTTCTTGAGATTGTATGTTCCGTTCAGGAAAAATTATACATTAGTTATATTTTTCGATCTATAGAGGATGATACCGTATGTTATCCATCCATTTTAGTTAGTAAGTTAATAGACTATATTAGTCAAAGCTTTTGCTTGCCTGAAGATCGAGATAAAGATCCTGATAGTAGCTCTAAGGCTGTAGTACAACATCTTCAATATTTGCATAATCGTATGTTATTTCCTGAAGAGAATTTTACTTCTCAATCGAAATTTTATAGTATTGATTCTGAGTGTTTATCTTCTTTTAGTGGTTCAGATGTTAAAAATTCATCTTTTATACAGAGCTTACTAAGAGAAAATAAAATAAATATTAGTTTACATCATTTTTTAAATTTTTGGACTCATCCTGTTCGATCATTTTTTCAATCTCGTCTTGGTGTTTATTTTCAGATAGAAGAATGTGTATTGCCAGATACGGAATTATTTATACTCGATAGGTTGAGTTGTTATCAGGTAAATAGTCAGTTATTAGATCATCTTATTAATGATAAAAAAACTGATTATCTTTATAAACAAGTGCGGGCATCCGGTCTATTGCCTTATGGTTCATGGGGCGATATTTTTTGGAGGGAACAGGAAGCTAAAATGAGCGAGATAGCTACAAAAATCCAGTCTTATCGCACAAAATTAGAAAGCAGAAACATATCTCTGATAGTTGATGGGTTTGTTCTGACTGGTTCTTTAACTGATATTCAAGTTAATGGGTTATTACGCTGGTCTCCTAGTATGCTTCGCTTATCGCAAGGTTTAAGGTTATGGTTAGAGCATCTGGTGTATTGTGCTACTGGAGGCACTGGTTTTAGTCTGATGCTTGGATGCAATAACAGTCTATGGCATTTTCTTCCATTATCTGTAGATAATGCGTACAAGTATTTATTAGATTATATTAATGGTTATCGACTAGGTATGCGTAGCCCCCTATTGCTTACCTGTTCTGGAGGACAATGGTTACAAGCATGTTTTGATCAGAACACGGGTATGGTTAATCATAACGAGGTGTCTCAAAAAAAAGCATATAGAAAGTTATTGCAGTGTTGGGAAGGAAATAAACAGATAGCTGGAGAAAAAAGTGATGTTTATTTGCAGAGATTACTACCTTGTTTAAATAAAGATCGTATTCAGTTAATGACAGAGCAAGCAGAACTCTGGTACATATCTGTATTGCGATATAATCAAGTATAACAAAGGGAGGTTTTTAGTTCATTACAATAATCAATAATATCTTACCTATCATTTATTTTAAGTATTTTAGAATTTAAGAAAATGAATATTTTCTTAGAAGTTAAAACAAGAGATGTTAATCATATATAGATCGATGTTAGATAAGATGTGATAATTAAAAAAATACTATAAAGAAAAATATATTTTTTTATAAATATAAAAATATTATCATAACCAGTGATGTATTGAAAACAGATTACTTTCAATTACCTACATCAGAGTTTTTTTTGAATATGTTTTAATGTCTGTGTTTAGTAGAGTGCCATTGGATTGTGTACTGTTGTTAGTACAGAGATTATTGTTAATCATAGATTTTAAAGATCTTTATGTATTGCCTGATTTTGGTATATTAGATGAATAATTATGTCTAATTTTAGTCATTAATATTTTCTTTAAAATGTATCGATAGATGCGTAGATGGATAAAGGAGTGCCATGGTAAAGTAAATTGATTTTTAGTCAGATATAATCAGAATATGTAGAAATGAACACTTATAGAAAGACGAAGGAAGAACAACTTGGATTTTTATATCATAGATCTAGATATTATAGATGATCGATTAATAGGGTTTATGGCTCACGAATTGCTTGTTTATTATCTATAATAGCTTTTGATTAAAATAAATTAGTTTTGGATAATTTTTTCAGGGTTGACCTAACATAGATAATATTTAATTTTAGTAGATAGAATATAGCAATGCATGTTACAATCGTCATTACTGTAACAAGATTTTGCAAGAAATATTTAGTATTGATACAGAACAGGCCACTTGATTAGCTAGGATACGTATCAAATATTAAATTATGTACTGTGTTATTTTATAAAAAATAGAAATGTTCTTTTAACGCAAGGTTTCTATTTCCTCTATAAAATTTAAATAATTTTATTTATTTTCGATGATTGCAGATACTATTGTCTTATCATTTATAATGAATGAATTAGTGGCTATTACATATATTTTTCTTGTAGATTGCTGGACTATTCTTTATTTTTATACTGATATTTTTTTACTATGTTAGGGATTGTCAGTATCAGTGTTAATAATATATAATCTAGATTAGTTGTTATTAACAGAATAATATACAAAGAAGAACTGAATCAATGCGTAAAGAACTATCGAGGATAGTGGTAAGCGAGTTGGAGATCAGAACCATATCAAACTGATGTATACTTTTTATCGTTATATATTATAGATTTTTTTCGTAGTCTTTTATGGTTAAATATATTATTATGTATTTAATATCTATTAGTATTAATAGGTTATTTTTTTTAACATAGGAGATAGAAAATAAATTAATTTTACTTACATTGTATTTGGTTATCGAGATGATTGATTGAGAAACAATATTGAATGCTCTGAGATCGGCTGATATTGTCGGGGGTTATCGGATACCTAACATGATGATTTACTAGTAATATTGATAATTATGTATAATCAGTATATTATAATTAAATAGATCAGAGAAAATATTTCTAGTGGGCTTTATGAGAAAGAGGTGGATTGACATTTTATTTTTAATTGAGCTAAAAATAAGATAAATTATTTCATAATATTATAATGTTACTCGGAATTGAGAGTGCGTTTCTAACAATTACATATTTTTACTGAATATCCTTTTGGATTATGTAATACATGAAGGTTGAGAGAATTGTATAATATACAGTGTATTATAATTAAATACCTTACATACTAATTTATATTAGAATTTCTATATTATAAGTTCTATATGGATTATTTATTATTTAAAATAGAATTGATTTTTTTATTTTTACAAGATCTTAGATAAGATTGTGTTATAATGATGAGAATAAATTATTATTTATTATTATTTTGTAAAAAATTTTAGTAAACTTAAATAAAATAAATTATTTTTTCCTTTTTTTATAATTATCTGTAGTGAATGTTATTAAATTTAGAAAAGAATCATGTAATGTACATTGTTATAAAATTTGATGGATAATGAGTGGGTAAATAGAAAGAATTATTTCTAATGGTCTTAGGTTAAAGACTGAACAATATTTTTATTAAAAAATATTATAGATTTAATATGTATCGATTATGTATTTAATTTTGTTAAAGATGAGTTATGTTGACATAACATCTTGTTTCTATGTATAAATATTTTAATTTTTATATCATTTCTAAAGTTTTTTTTAAAATAAAAAATTTTTTTATTGAAGTTTATAAATAAATTGCAATTTCTGCAAGGAAGGGATTTTAGGAGATCGGTTTAGATCTGATTGGGTTTCATTATAGATATTGTTAATTTAAAGATAGAATTAGATAGCATATCTACTGATATAATACGCTCTTTTTTCAAAAAAATATAAATTTGAATAATATAATTAGTTAAAGTAATTAATCGATAAGTGGGATGAGAATTTATTCTAGTATAAATATGTGACCTATAAAAATGTAACATCACTTTTCTTAATTGTAGCACATTATGACATCTATCTATCGTTTCATAGACAAATCATGAATGTATGTACTAAATTTTTCATTTATATAATGAACAAACAAGTAATGTGAAATTACTAATTTACTTTTTATTAAGATGAGATTTAAGATAAAAATATATTTTTTTAACTTAAAATTATATGTCAATATATTAAGTTATTTATTTTATCTATATAGCAATGCTATTTCTAATGACTGAGGCTAAGATGTGACTGAGAAGCTGCGTAATATTGCTATTATTGCTCATGTTGACCATGGAAAAACTACGTTGGTTGATAAATTGCTTTTACAATCTGGTACTTTTGATGAGCGAACTGAAGTCACTGAGCGTATAATGGACTCTAATACTCTAGAGAAAGAGCGTGGAATTACTATACTTGCAAAAAATACTGCTATTCAATGGTATGGATATCATATCAATATTGTAGATACTCCTGGTCATGCTGATTTTGGTGGCGAGGTAGAGCGTGTAATGTCGATGGTTGACTCTGTTCTTCTTGTGGTGGATGCTATAGATGGACCTATGCCTCAAACGCGTTTTGTAACTAAAAAATCTTTTGAATATGGTTTAAGACCTATTGTTGTTATTAATAAAGTAGATCGTCCAGGTTCTAGACCAGACTGGGTTGTGGATCAAATTTTTGATTTGTTTGTGAATCTTGATGCCAACGATGATCAACTTGATTTTCCTGTAATTTATACCTCTGCTTTAAATGGTACGGCATCTTTAGATTATAAGAATATGACAGAAGATATGACTCCATTATATACAGCTATTATTAATCACGCTTCTCCTCCAAAGGTAGAAATAAACGCACCATTTCAAATGCAGATCTCTCAGTTGGATTATAATCATTATGTTGGAGTCATTGGTATAGGACGTATTAAACGTGGTAAAGTTAAGCCAAATCAGTTAGTTAGTATAATTAATAGTAAAGGTCAAGTTCGTAATAGCAAAGTTAATAAAGTTTTTACTCACTTGGGTTTAGAACGTATCGAAGCGACTAACGCTGAAGCTGGTGATATAATTGCCGTTAGTGGACTTGGTACATTACATATTTCTGAGACTCTTTGTGATCCACAAAATCCAGATCCATTACCTTCTCTTAATGTTGATAAACCCACTGTGAGTATGTATTTCAATGTGAATACATCGCCTTTTGCTGGTAAAGAAGGGAAGTTTGTTACTTCAAGACAGATCCTTAATCGCCTAAATAAAGAGTTACTCTATAATGTAGCATTAAGGGTTGAGGAAACGGAAGATTCTGATGTATTTCTAGTATCCGGTCGTGGTGAGCTACATTTATCTATATTAATTGAAACTATGCGCCGCGAAGGTTTTGAACTTGCTGTTTCCCGTCCTAAAGTGATTCTTTGTAAAACGGATGGTTGTATCACAGAACCATTTGAATCTGTCACTGTGGATATCGAAGAATCAAGTCAAGGTGTTGTCATGCAAGCTATGGGTATACGAAGGGGATCAGTAAAGAACATGTTATCTGATACTAAGGGTCGAATTCGTCTGGATTATTTAATGCCATCTCGTGGTTTGATTGGTTTTCGAACTGAGTTTATGATGATTACTTCTGGTACAGGTAATTTGCATTCTACCTTTAGTCACTATGATAATATTCTTCCTGGTAAAATCGGCCAGCGTCAGAATGGTGTTTTAATTTCTAACGGAAAAGGTAAAGCAGTTGCTTTTGCTTTGTTTAATCTACAGGATCGCGGCAAGCTTTTTCTTGGTCATGGTGCTGAGGTATATGAAGGTCAAGTGATTGGTTTGCATTCACGTTTAAATGATCTTACGGTGAACTGCTTAACTGGTAAAAAACTTACAAATATGCGTGCTTCTGGTACTGATGAAGCACCTATATTAGTTCCTCCTATTCAAATGACTTTAGAGCAAGCACTGGAATTTATTGATGACGATGAATTAGTTGAAGTAACCCCTCAGTCTGTACGTATTCGCAAACGTTATTTAACTGAAAATGCTCGCAAACAAGCTAATAGACGTTTGACAGAGTCTTAATTTTTTATCATATCATATTTAAGTTTATGATATTTGAGAAAGATAATAGTCTGATTTTATTTTGGATTACGATTCAATCGTGTTAGGACAACTGGCGAAGTATCTGATTTATATCTATATTTTTTATGGATACGATTTTTAGATTTTTTTTATTCATTCATAATGGGTATTAGCTTACAGCTTGTAGAATCGTATATTATTAGTATGTATGGTTGTTTCACTAGTTTTTAAAAAAATTCATTCCGTAGATTATCGATATAGATATAGAATTTGCAGTGATTCTTTTTGAGTTTTAGTTTTAATATTATTTATTAACTTGATTGTTATCATTATAAGAAGATTGAGTTATATCCAATAATTTTATGAATAGTATGCAGAGAAGAAGATTAGAAATTTAGTCTAATGTTCTTAGAACATATTAGATCATATCAAAAATTTAATAGTCTATTTTAATTGAATGGATCTTATATATTTATTAGATCCTATCAATGCTTTCTTTTTTATTTACTGGATGTACTAGTTTTTTTAGTTAATATTGCTTATTGATTAAGATAATTTATTTTTCACTTTTGTTTATTTAGTTTTTATATAAGTCATTACTTATTGTTGTAATAAAATATTGTACATACACTATGTAAGATATATATGTGTGATTGGATCTAATGGTTTATGTTATAGATTTTATCTTTTTTATTTAGAAAGGAATATCGTCCTCAAAATTAATAAGTGGGTCACTGTTTTGAATTATGTTTTTTTGTTTTATTTTTTGTGGTAAGGGATTAGTAAATTTATTTAAATCATTAGATAAGTTAATTTCGTGTTCATTGTGGTTCTTTTCTTCCCATTCATTTCTTTTTCCGGGGTTAGATTGGGATCGACCTCCTAGCATATGCATGGTTCCTCCTACAGGATTCACTATTATTTCGGTGGTGTATTTTTCTATTCCGGACTGATCTGTCCATTTCCGAGTCTGTAGGCTTCCTTCAATATATATTTGAGAGCCTTTGTGTAGATATTCAGAGGCTACTTCAGCGATTTTCCCGAATAATACGACACGATGCCATTCAGTCTTTTCTTTTGTTTCTCCGGTTTGCTTGTCGCGCCAGCTATCAGATGTTGCGACAGTAATATTCGCTACAGCGCTTCCGTTAGGAATGTAGCGAATTTCTGGATCTTGCCCTAGATATCCGATTAAAATAACTTTATTTATTCCTCTACTGGCCATGTCATATCTCCAAATCATAATTTTATTTTACTAAAACTCAATATTACCATAGTCGGTATTTAACATCTATCTTTATTAAATATAAAGGCAATGTATTTCTAATTACTTACTGGTTTTATACAAAATTTACGTTTATTTAAAATAGGGATATGAATTTATTTTTTAATATGTTTAATATTTTAATTTAAGTATCATTCTATGTTTTTTTTATATTGACATTGCTTGCTCCTTCTTTACAAAAATATAAGTTTCATTTTTAGCTAAATCAAAGAATTCTTTTTTATTTAGCCAGAGATGATGGTATTTTAAATTCTACTAGTATTCATTAATTTATATGGTTATATTGTGTACTAATATTGTCTGAGAGATATCTTTTTTTATATAGAAGTCTACATTTTATAGACTGCTATATAATCATTAATGTATATAAATTTCTATAGTCAATAATGTTTATAGATTGGTAATAGCGTCTTGATTTATAGGTTTAAAAAATTTTATTATATGTTTGGTCAAAAACCATTAAGAATTTGGGTTGGAAAGGATTGTATTGATTGGGTTATAATAAATTATAATTATAACTGAGTCATAGCTATATGTAATCCTTTTTAACATACCCATTAACTCTGAATATTTTTATCTTGAATTTTCTTATAATGATCTTTTCTTGTATTTATTGTAAGCAATTATTGATTGCAAGATATTTATTTTCTTATTCTGTAAGATCCTTCGAATGTATCAATAATATGCTAATAATTTTAAATATAAATTTAATCTGATTTCTTATTGAATTTAGTGTTAAGCATTTTTTTAAATACCCTTTCTTTTTAGAAGAAAAGTTCGTTTTGCATACTGCTTCGCATATTTTAGTAGGTATTGTATTGGGATATATGTATAAATTATTAATTATTTTTTAGGAAAAGAAAAGATTGATGATTTTATATCAATTTTTATGTAATCAGTATATTTAAAATTTTTATCATCTAAGGGTTTTTAATATTCATAACGACTTTATAGTAATGGACTAAAGAAGTAAAATAGTCTCTCTATAATCCGTTTCCAATAAGCTCGTTGTGACCAAAGTAGTGCATCAAGTAGACGTGATTGAGAAATGTATTTATTTTGTATACGTGCTAACTCTCTACCACATTTGTTATCATCAATTACTAGAGTAATTTCAAAATTAAGCGATAGACTACGCATATCAAGGTTTACGGTGCCAATCAAACTAAGTTGCCCATCAACAAGAATGCTTTTGCTATGTAATAACCCTCCTTCAAATTGATAGATCTTTACTCCAGCTTCAAGTAGTTCGCTAAAAAACGCTCTGCTCGCCCATCGGACTAGAATGGAGTCATTATGGCGTGGAACAACAATCTTTACATCCACGCCACGATAAGATGCAGTACAAATGGCATGCAGTAAATTATCGCTAGGCACTAAGTATGGAGTAGTAATGATTAGTGTTTTTCGTGAAGAATAGATTACAGTTAATAGAGCTTGATGAATTATTTCTTCTGGAAAGCCAGGACCTGAAGCAATAACTACAATGGTATGATCATTTGTTTTTTTCAATGGAAGTATAGGATGATTTAGAATAGGAGGCGGGGGAATGTGTTTACCTGTTTCAATTTCCCAGTCTCCTGCATAAATAATTCCCATCGCGGTTGCAATCGGACCTTCCATTCGGGCCATAAGATCCACCCATTGACCAACTCCGGCTTCTTGTTTAAAAAAAAGAGGATCGACTAAGTTCATACTTCCAGAATAGGCGATATGATTATCAATTAACACAACCTTACGATGTTGACGTAGATCCATGCGTCGGAGAAAAATGCGAAGAAGACTAACTGGAAGCGCTTCTACTACATCTATACCAGCATTACGCATCAGGCTAGGCCAATCCGTACGGAAAAATTCTACGCTTCCAGCAGAGTCTAGTAATAGACGGCAATGAACACCTCGGCGTGCGGCTTCTATGAACGCTTTTGCAACATCGTCAGCTAGTCCACCAGGCTGCCAGATATAAAATACCATTTCAATATTACTGTGTGCCAGTTGAATATCTTGTACTACGGTTTTCAGTGTAGAATCGCTAGTTGTTAAGAGCTCAAACTGGTTTCCTTTTACACCGGCAATTCCTTGACGTTTTTCACAGAGCTGAAATAATGGTTGTGCGATATCACTGTTTTTTTTATCATAAAAATCTTGATGAGATTTTAAATTTCTTAGCCATATAGCAGTGGATGGCCATATAGTTCGGGCTCGTTTAGTGCGAAGTTTTCCTAAATATAGCTCTCCTAGTGAAAGATAGGCAACAATTCCTAGAAGAGGAAGGGTATAAATAATTAGAAGCCACGCCATAGCAAAAGGTACAGAGCGGCGTTTAATTAAAATTCGTAACGTTACGCCAGCAATCAATAACCAGTAACTAAATATTAGTAGCCAGTTTGTTATAGTATAAAAAGTAATCATGAAATATATAGTTCCTTTCACAGGTCTCTGTTAGTTTTTGTTAAAGCATCAGAACTCGTGATATAGGCACTTTTATCATGCTAATTTTGTTTTTTAATACTAATATTGTAGTGAGTCATGGTAATATAATTTGATTTTAATGTAGATAGTTTTTTTTCGAATCTCTGTTTTCTGATTAATTATTACATAAATGATTATGATTGGATTTACATAATATATTTTATTAAATATTTATTTTTATTGACTGTCAGAATAACACTGGATATAAAATATATTTTTCTGAAAAATTTTTGTGCATCTTTAGATCAGGCTTTGTTTGATCTAGTTTATATAAAATATACATTATTTTATTCTGTATGTTTTTACTTTCATCTGGATGATCTAGTTGTATATAGGGAATATTTATATCGTTATATTAAGAGTTTATATGATTGTATTTTTATTTCGTTCTCTATAATTAATACGTTGGTTTGTATATGTTTCATCAAACGTAGATATTTTGATTAAAATGCGTATTTTCTATTTTATAACATCTTAGATTCTTTTCCATCGTAGGTAATACTATATAGATTAATGATCTTTTTATAGCATCTTGACCTAGTTTATAGTTAAAAAAGATTTTTTTATCTTATATATTTTTTATCTTATATATATTGAAGCATGAATTTTGATAATGTATTCTTATTTTTAGAATTTCTAATTTTTTTAATTAAAATTAAGATATTTTGTTGATTTTTCAATCAGTGTGATTAAGTGTATAGCTTGGAATATAATAAATATTATTATTTCAGAGTTGTCCTTTGATCTGAAAGAGGGTAGTGAATGAGGGTATGCAACTGCAATAATTTTCTAAATAGTTCAAAACTAAATTATTTTTAGATTTTATGTCTTATACTTTTTATCATAGGATCAGTTATATGATTGGATAATCCTAATTATTAGCGATTTTAGTTCTAGTTATATAAATACTCTTGAGTCTTCGTAGTAGTCAGGTCATTAAATCATATGATTCATTCAGTCCAGGTCTATTCATATAGTTACTTTAGTTACTAATAGCATTGTTGACTGAATTTTGATTTATTTAGACCACTTTAGTCTATGATAGTTTTGTATATGTTGGTTTGGTTTGTTGACAGTCTGGCAGTCATAAGATTATAGAATTAATTAAACTCAGGAGATTCTAATATAAGTACATCAAGTTAATTTATGTTTCAGGAGTAGTTTCTAGTACTGTTATTTCTTTTTCTTGGAGTGCTTCACTAAGATTGGTAGTTGTTTGTAAAGCCATATACTTATCAATATCATAAGACAGATATAAGCCTTTAGGTCTAAACCCTATTGATATTAATTATATGATTTGTTTTATTTTATAAATAAAGTACAATTTCTCTATTTTTTGCAGATAGAATTACAGAGAGTAATCAAATTGTTCTGATTAATGTAGGTTTATATGATTAATTATATTTGAGTCATATAATACAATTAATCATTTGGATAGATCAGTGACTCATAAAGAATAATATTATGATTAATGGATCACGTTTTAGTGATACGCTATATAAGTTTGTTGGTTTATCAGCGAAATAGATAAAAATTTTTTAATTTCATCCATTATATTAGTTAAGTATACATTTTTAACTTGATAATAGGTTATTTTAGATTTATTTTGTATAGAATGTCTTTTTATAATAAATCATCAAGAGCTACTGATGTTCAATAATTTTTTTAGTATTGATATAGATTAATATAAATGATAGTTTTACCTTGATTCAGATGTAGATAAGATAACTTATATAACTATGATTATCATACGGACTCTTATTAATTAAGTGCCGAGTTTTTCTTATCCACGCGATACATCTATTATATATTATATATTTATATAATATTTAAAATATATATTTACAATAATGATTGTTAAAGTCGCTTCTCTGAACATAGATAATTGCTTATGTTAGGATTGAATTGAGTTTATTGTTAACCTCTCGTTAGAGATAACTAAGCTAAACTTTTTTTAATATTGTTTTATTAAAAATTTCTTTCTTTTTGGTTTGTAGGTGTATACAATAGAGCATAGGGTGTTATAGAGATAGAAAATAAAGAACTGAAATATAAAGAAGTTATAGTTTTTATTTTTTTAGAAATAACATTATAAATAAATATTTTTATGTATTAAAGATTATTAGTATGTCAATGGGAGAGCCTTTAGTGTACCTACAATGTTAATTTGAGAATTCGGTCAGGTCTGGAAGGAAGCAGCCGTAACAAATAATACATGTGTTGGGATACAGCTAATGCAGCTCTCCCACCTATTTTTAGGAAAAAATTAGATCACTCTAATATTTGATAGATATATTAAAGTGATGTGGATAACTTTGTAGTCTGGATAATAATAAGTAACATGTCTATGTTATTATTTAGGAAAAAATAGTTTTCTCATATGGTTAGTATCTACAAAAGAATTCGAGTGGATAATATATTTTCTTTTTAAGAAAAGCCAGATATGTATGGTTTTTCATTTTTTCTATTTTTGTAAGTAGAATTTAGATATTTTATTTGTATAAAATTACTTTTAATCATATGTCTGTTTGACCCTGACGAGGACAGTTTATGTTGAAATATATTTTTGATTAATACTGTATCTCAATGATCATGAATAATGTAAAAGTTAAAATACTGTGTAAGCTTTGTTTCAATAGATAGTTTATATTTTTTGAGGTGTAGTTTTCTTTTTTAGCATTTTTGATTTTTAACGCTGGTATCAATAAAGTGTGTGAAATAAGTTTTTATGTAAATTTTGTCTGAATTAGTTTTATTTCTTTTTATTCGATTCGCATGTTGGTGTTTCTTAAAATTTTATAATTCTCTTAAAAGCGAATGGTTATTATCACTATTCTTTATATTCTTTATACCCAAACATCTTAAGAATATTTATTGTCTGATTATATATAGATCACTTCTATGATGTTGTAATTGGTTTAATTATATATCATAATTTTCTAGTTTTCTTTGACTAACTCTGGATTGCCTGGCTTCTTCGTCAAATTGATAAATGTCTATAACTTCTAATTTTTCTTTTAAGAACTGAGAGTGATATTTTTTAGCAAGGTCTAATCCAGTTTTCTCTAGACCTTGTTTTTTTAAAATGTGAAGTAAACGGGAAGAATAGGTTAAATCTGGATTATCAAATGCTTTTTGTAAAGCCTGGCATGTCTTTTGGTAAAGAGGTTTTTTACTAGAGTTATCTAAAATTTTTGCTATTAGAATTAGGTCTTGAAGAAGTCTATTTCCTACACGAGAAAGAAGATAGGGCTTATTTTTATGACCTACATGGACTTTTTGTCCAATTTTACGTCCTTCAATGCTTACTAAATTCCAGTTTTTTCGTGCATAATCTAATTCAGTGTTATCTAGTTCAGGAGAGTCTGCTAGGGAGCACCAAATAAGAAAAAGATCAAGAAAGCGTATTTGTTCAGCTGTAATTCCAATTGGTGAGAATGGATTAATATCTAATGATCGTACCTCAACATATTCAATCCCTCGGTATTTCAGTGCGTCAGATGAAACTTCATTTAGATTTGTAAGACATTTAGGGCGTATCGGTATATATAATTCGTCTTCAATTTGTAGTATATTAGTATTGAGTTGTACCCAATTACCTTGTTGATCCTTGATTCCCATTGCCGAAAACTCTTCTGAAGGCGTTTGAGTTGCAGTTTTAATACTAAATATGTAATCTTTCAGATTGTTAAATGTGATAGCTAGTTTTTTGTTATTACGATTAGTATAACCAATCTCACTCATTCGTAGCGAAGTTGCATATGGAAGTGAAAGCATGTCTGGATGGTTATATTCAAATGGTAATTTGAGATGTGTGTCTTGAATTAAAGAAGGAGATACGGCTGGTGAAGCCCCAAAAAGATAAGGAATTACCCATCCTAGTCTATAGTAGTTACGTATTAGACTTAAGTAACCAATAGATATTATTTCTTTTTCATTATTTGTTGTATTAATATTTTTCCAGAGGCGCCAAAAGGATAAAGGTAATGAAAAATTATAATGTATTCCTGCAATAATTTGTATTAATGCACCATATCGATTTTTAAGTCCTTGTCGATACTGGGTTTTCATTTGTCCAAGATATGATGAGCCGTATTGTGCAAGTTTTATATTTGAGCCAGGACATATTCGGCATGGCATGCTGATTGGCCACATCAATTCGTTCTCTAGTTGAGAAGAGACATAACGATGAAGATCACGTAGAAATTGTAGCAAATGATTAATATCTTGATCCACTGGTGTAATGAATTCTAATAATGCTTCTGCAAAATCTGTAGTGATCCAGTTATGTGTTAAAGGAGATCCAAGGTTTTTTGGATGGTCAGTAGTTGCAAGATATCCATCAGGTTTAATGCGCAGGGTTTCTCGCTCAATTCCTCGATTGATTCCCTGAAATACATAAGGATGAGCATTGAGCCAAGATAAAGCTTGTGACAGATCTGGAATCAAATGTGCCTCCAACTTAAAGATAATATGTATATTAAAGAATTATATAGATTATTGTACCGATTGAAGGTAAATGAATCCATGACAGTATTCTATATTTCGTAGATCCATGATGTTGATATGTCTGCATATGCATATTGATGTTAGAGTACAATCATGGTTAGTCTTGTCGTATGCGTTATGAACATGTATGATGAAATTGATAATGTTTAGGATTCTGATTAAATTAAATATCAAAATTGAGTGTGATTGTTTATTGGTTTTTTGAGTTAAGTAATTGCAGAGTATTACGAGATTAGATTATTCAGTCCATGAGAATATGTTTGTGTTATGAGATGATGATATTTCTGTGTTATCTATATTTTTTCCTCTATTTTATTACTTTAGTAAATAATCTATTAGGAAAGTCAATTAGTTATCTTATTTTGATCAATTAGATTAATTGTATATTAATATGTGATGTGGATATTGAAAATATTAAAAATAGGTGAGGATTTATAATCCTCTCTATAATTAAAGGTCATTATGTCTTTATTCTTGAAATTTTTAGTCTTACTGAGCTAGATATTCAGTTTAATTAAGATTTTTTATTATAGTTAATAAAATGAATTTCTAAGAGAGATTGAAGTTTGAGGATAAGAAGTATTTTTTAATATTATTCTATAGATATTAAATGAATTTATTTATTGCATGGATTGTTTTGTTTTTAGAAGTTAATAGAGTGTTCAGAAATGATTAATCATCGAGTTTTTATGATCGACATTTCTTAAGGTTTTAGTTTCTTGTATTAGTAGCAATTAGTTAGTATAATGTAGTTATATTTGCTAAATTTTGATAAACACTATTATTTTACGTAAGAGTGCATTGTGTAGACAAATTAATTCTTATGACATGGTCATGTCGATCGAATGCGAACATTGAAATATTGAGATATTATTGTAAAACAGCAAAATAGAATAATTAATAAACCAATATGTATTATTTTATTAGTACAGAGCGTGTTATGTCATTATATTTTTTTACTGTTATATCGTTATAAGACAGAATATATCTTTTTTTTCTAACAATGATATATCATAAAATTTTGTATAAGAAGGATAAAAAATTTTTGTGTATTAAGGAGAAGGACTAACTTTAGTATTTAGATTTATGGATTATTGCATGAAGATTATTATTTAACTAGGAAAGAAATTTTTTGTGATTGTGTTTAAATTGAAACGAAATAAGTATCAAGAGCATTTTGCAATGCTGCCAAAAATTTCGCAGTCTGTAATGGATTTTATTACATTATTGTCTCCGATTGACTTTCGTAAAACTTTATTAGAACGGATTTGTCAGGCCACAAGACGAGTTTGTATCGTAGCTTTATATTTAGAGAATGATGAAGGTGGTCAGTCTATTTTTTCTGCACTTTATAAAGTTAAAAAACAAAAACCTAATTTAGATGTTAGTGTAGTAGTTGATTGGCATCGCGCTCAGCGTTGTCGTATTGGTAGTACTTCTAGTTTTACTAATGCTGATTGGTATTATGAGATAGCTAGTCAAAATCCTCATATCTCTATTCCTATTTATGGTATTCCTGTTAACACCCGAGAAGCTTTGGGAATCTTACATCTGAAAGGATCAGTTATCGACGATACTGTGTTATATACAGGCGCAAACTTTAATAACATTTATTTACATCAGAATAATCAGTATAGATATGATCGTTATCATATTATTGGCAATCGATTACTAGCTGATACAATGTTTAATTGGATAAGTGTTAATTTATTAAAATCTACAGCCACACAGAGATTAGATCAATACTATCGTCCTCGTAGTTCGCAGATTAAAAATGCAACAAGAAAACTACGTAATGAGTTAAGAAGGTGTCATTATCAATATCTTGGTCATATGATCAGTAATAAGCTATCGGTAACTCCACTTCTTGGATTAGGTAGGCGTAGTTTATTGAATAAAACTATTTATTATCTTATTGTTTCTGTTAAAAGTCATCTTATTATTTGCACTCCTTATTTTAATCTTCCGTCTATTTTAGTACGAAATATCATCTATATTTTACGTCATGGCAGGAAAGTTGAGATTATTGTTGGAGATAAAACTGCGAATGATTTTTATATTCCTGAAAGTCAACCATTTCAGATTATTGGGATTCTGCCTTATTTATATGAGATTAATTTACGCCGATTTTTAAGTCGTTTACAAAATTATATTTATAGAGGACAACTAACAGTACGTATTTGGAAAGATGGGAATAATAGTTATCACCTTAAAGGCTTGTGGGTAGATGATACATGGATGATGATTACTGGGAATAACTTTAATCCACGTGCTTGGTCTCTAGATTTAGAAAATGCAATATTAATTCACGACCCGCTGCAGCAACTTGCAGATCAACGTTTCCGTGAATTAAATATAATTCGTCAAAATACTAAATTCATATATCATGCAAATGATTTGGAGAATATTGTTGATTATCCAGATAAAGCACGGAGATTAATTCTTGGAGTTCGCCGAATGCAGATTGATAGATTGCTTCGACGTATTTTATAGGCATTGATAGTTGTCAAGGGTCGTTCTTTAATAACATTAATCAATAGCGGATTCTTTGATTGAGGAGAAATTATTTTTATAATGTATATTGGCATGAAATAATAAATAATTATTATTAGTTTTTTTTATTTTCATAGTTTTTGTGAAAAAGAATATGAGTGTATGTGATATTGAGATTATAGATAAACTTAGGTTGTTTAAAAAATAAATCTAATATTTCTTTTTTTATTTTTTATGAAATGAGTATTCTATATATATGTTATTATGTCATATCGAGAATAACTTAATATATATATCATATTTCTTGAGATAGTTAATCAATATAGTTTCTTTTATTGATCATGAAACGTAATCTGAATAAAAAAACAGGATGTTCAGTGATAGCGCTAAGGCTTAATATGAAATGAGTGATATTAAAAAATTATAGTATAGATGTAATATATTTATTCACTAATAGTGAGATGTTTTATTTTTTTAGATTTCTGTTGTTGAAGAATTGGATTGATGTTAGATGAAATAATAATAGATATTTTTATACCCGAATATCTACAATAGTGATTAAAAAATTTATTGTATTTGGTGTAATTTTTGAAGAAAAGGTGTAAGAAGAGGTGATATTATATAGAAAATTCTTAATAATTTTATCAGTTGTATAGTAACTAATTTATATCAGAATGTTTATAATATATATTTGATTCTGAACTAAAGAATGATAAATATATAGTAATATTCTGACTAGGTGATCAAGGAAAATACATATTTTCTATTACATAGTTATATGTAAAAAAAGCAAGCATGCTCATATTTTTTTGTTATTTGTATAATTGGTAATCCTTAACTTATGAATAATTCTTATTATATCTATATAAATAAAATTAGTAATTAGATTTTAATAAAAGGCTAGTATCACTATACGACTAATTTTATTATATATTTGGGAGTGCCTTCTTCTTAATCATTCTACTGAATTAGTGAGATAGATCTAATAATTCATTAAAAATCGCTTTATAATATGATTTTTTTATATATTTAATATGAATATATATATTATATTAGGCTGTTCAATGATGGTATACATGCATGATTATTGTGTAGATTCTTATCATCTTAGTAGCTGGAGAGAATTTAAATATATATTGCAGTATATGATTACAAATAAGTTATATATCATTAATATTTTAATTACATAATATTAAAATAATATTTTAAGTTATTAGGCTGGGTGCAGAAAGAGATAAGTGATAAGTAGTAAGCAGAACAATTTTATTGTATTGTTTAATGATGTATAATATATATATTTTATTTTTTATTTTTTATGTAGTAGGATTTTAAATAAATCGACGTTTTTGTTAAATAAATTTTTTTCTAATTATAAGATCAAGGTTTTATATCTTGTGATCATAGGGTATTCATGGAATATTATTATGATTGTAAAATCATCAACATTAATGAATATAAGTAGAATCAGTATCTTTTATTTATGTCAATAATAAAATTATTTTATGTAATTCGATATGGATCAGGTTTTGTAAAATCAAGTATGTTTAATAGTAGATATTAAGGTGTAAAGAGTACCAGTAAGTATGTCACTTAACGTTAAGTTATATTGGTTTTAATAATGTTTTAGATCGCCTTTTATTTATATAATATTGTGACTTAATGCAGTGCTATATTATATTCTAACAAGTACCATACCATAGTTTCTATCGTTACGTTATTTGAGATGTGTATTATTAATACAATACTTATTGTAAGAATTAAGTATTGTATACTACTAAAATTTGGAGCTATTTTAGTAGATGTTAGCTGTTTTTAGAAAAACAATATTCTATTATTGATATTAAAATATTAGTTAATTGTCATAATATTCTATAATTTTTGAAATAGATTAATTAAGTGAGGTTCGGTATTTTCTAATTAATTATAAGTATTTGTAGATGATAGTTTTGTCTTAGAAAAGGATAAAAATTACTATTTTTAAAGTATTAACTGGAAGTTAATGTAGTCATATATGTATTGTTAATTATCTTTATCTAATAAATAAAAAAGCTTGTTTTGTAGGATTTATTTCAAAGGAGTGTGCATATGAAGGTAGTATCTTTTTTGGTATTAATGTGTAACTTGTGTATGTTACAAGGGTGTGCAGCTGCATTAGTTACAAGCACCGCAGTAGCAGCTCAGGTTGTTACTGATCCACGAACTACAGGTACTCAAGTAGATGATCAAATTTTAGAATATCGGGTAACTAAGGCGTTGCGTAAAGACCAAAAGATACATAAAATGACAAATATTGCAGCTACTTGTTATCAGGGAATGGTACTATTAACCGGTCAAGCTCTTGACACTCAGTTGGTTCAGCATGCCAAAGAGATTGCTATGAGTGTTAAAGGTACTACTTCAGTCTACAATGCAATTCGTACAAAAAAAAATGTAAGTTTAGGTACCGCTTCGTTTGACGCTTGGATTAGCACTAAAGTTCGTTCACAATTTTTGAGTAATAAAAAGGTTAAGTTTTCACACGTTAAAGTTCATACTGAATCTAGTGAAGTGTTTTTATTAGGCTTAGTTACCAAAGAGGAGGCAAGAATATTGGTAGATATTGCCGAGCATGTACACGGTGTGCAGAATGTAACCACAATATTTACTATTGTACATTAATTTATGATCTCATGGTATTTTGTTTCTGATCTATATTAATTAGATTATTATAAAATTTAGGAGATATCGTTATGTGATTTATACTGAATTATTTTGAATATTTAATAATATGATTAATATCTTATCATATTCTTTTTATATAAATTTATTAATAGATTGTTTTAATTAATATCACTTTTGTTGAACACAACGCGTTTTCTTGAAGAAAGACATAGGTTTTCTCTAAGAAGTTAAATTATATTTATAAGGCTGATATATCTTAATAAATAGATAGTGGAGTGTATTTGATTGGGTAAATTAAATCATTAATGCTCTTTTTAAGAGAGATATATAAATTTTTAAGGCTGTGAAGCATGTCAGTATTAATTCATAATGTAAATATAGATGAGTTTATATTCTTACATAAGTTTTATGTTATTAAAATACAATAAGTTATATTAATAGTTATTGTCATTTACGTTAAAGGTTATAACCTTGATTTGATGATATAAATATGTAATATTACGTTTAACTTTAGATTATCGTCAGGATTCTATTATAAGTATTTTATTAATATTTTATTTTTTAAGTTTTTGATTATTCTATTGTGTAACTATAAATAAATATAATTAGTTATTGTATTATTATTAATTATTACTTAATAATTGTAGAAATTCTTGTCGGGTTTGCGTATTAGATTTGAATAAGCCTCCTAACGAGGTTGTTGTGGTTGTCGTTGCTTTATCACGCACGCCACGGGCTTTAACACAATAATGTCTTGCTTGAATTGATACTGCTACATTACAAGTATTTAGAAGTATTTGTAATGCAACTAGGATTTGCTGAATCAATCTCTCTTGTAATTGGGGTCGAGAGGAAAAAAAATGTACGATACGATTAATTTTAGATAATCCAATAACTGTATTTTGTGGAATATAAGCTACAGTAGCTTTACCGTCAATCATCATGAAATGATGTTCGCATGTACTAGTTAAGGAAATATTACGTATTATAACTATTTCATCAATTTTCATGTTATTTTTAAGTAATGTAATTTTAGGAAAGTTTGCGTAGTTTAGGCCGGAAAAGATTTCATCTACATACATGTTAGCTATACGTTGTGGCGTTTCCATCAAACTATGGTCTTGTATATCAAGACTCATAACTTCTAGAATTTTCGTTATATAATGAGAAATTAATGTCTTACGAGCATGTTTATCTATGTTAGAATGTGATTCTTTTAATGGGGTTTCTAGATTAAGTTCTAGTAAAGCTGTATGCACGAGCTTAGCTTCTGCACTTATCATTGACATCTATTATTTTCTCCGGAAATGATTTAGTGTCTTGTTAATAAAACAATCTAATGGGATGTTCTTTAATGGGAAATAGATGAGTATGAGTTATTTCACTTAGAGAAGTTATAGCTAAATGTATGAATTTAAAAAAATAATTAATATTATATGATCAAGGTTTTCATGGGTATTATTTTTATTTATGTATATCATAAAATCTATGCAAATCAGAATTATGGCTAAAGTTAGTTCTATTGTATAAAATTGCTATATCCGATTAGGATTTTTACACATGTAAGAATTAGGAGATGTAGATATTTAATTATTTCTATACTAAAGTGAGATTATTATAGCATGAATTGAGGATATTCAATTATTTTATGAAGTGTGTAATAATTTTATAAAGAATTTTTCCACATTAATAGAATAGCATGATTATTATTTAATCGAGAGTATGTTATATGGATATTAAAAATAAATCGCGAATTTATTGGGCATGTCGTCGTGGCATGAGAGAACTTGACTTATTGATTATGCCTTTTTTTCAGCATGATTTCGATTTTTTGAGTAAAAATGATCAAAAGATATTTCTTCGTTTATTGCAGAGTAATGATCCAGATTTATTAAATTGGTTAATGCATTATGAAGTACCAGAAGATACTGATCTACAAAGAATAGTATCCATAATTCAACAGAGAAATCAAACGCGCGAGTTTGTTATAGGGTAAGTGATATTTGAGTCATATTATTATCTTTTTTGACAGAGGTGTTTTATTTATTTCTTTTAAAGAGAAATGCTGCAGATTAAGATGGCATAAATGAATTAGTGTGCTTTATCTTAAAAGATAATCTACTAAGAATGGTTTTTTATAGTTTAATGATTGGATTTATGAGAAATTTATGCAAAAAAGTCATTATTCATAACAATGACATCACTATAGGTCAAATCTTATTTTTAAGTGCTAAAATTTTATTTTTTTATTGATGTCGTATTTATTTTTTATAGTGGCATATTTTGTATAAAACTATTTTTAATATTTTAATTTTATTTAAATCGTATTGTACTAAAATTTTTTAGTAATTTATACTAATTTAGTAATTTTTATAATTAAAAATGATACATTTCTTATATTCTTAGATTAGAAAATTGAGAGAATTCCACTCTATTTTATTTGATAAGAAATTATATAAGAGTAAGATAACATATATTTTATTTTTCCGAGAGACAACGACTTATTATAGAATAAGATTTAATTGGTAAATCTATGGATTGTACTCAAAATATCTCACTGTAGTATGATTCAGAGTAAAGTTCATTTAATTATCACATTATCTATTGCTTTCTGAATGACAAGTACTTAATGAATAGATTGAGTAGTTTTTAATGAGACTAATTTTATGCATCCTTTTAGTGAGTTGTAATATTTATCAGATATATCATTCTTATATCATGATTGGATCCTGTTTACTTGATTGATTTTTTCATATATTTATATAGCGTATGGAGCTCTTAAAGCGCTGAATATGGTTAGTTATTTAAGTATTGTATAATGAATCCTGATACTATTTAGTTTAATAGTTTTCATGATACACCAAACTTTACATTAATTCAGTTGAGAGTAGTAGCTGAAGAATGTTCTATTCTATGTCTGGATTGATAAAATAAAAGGATAAAAGATCCGATCTGATAGGTGTAATGTGTAAAGAATAGTCTTACGGAATTCGTTATTAGATAGTAGATATATTATTAATAATAATATTCATTTTGTATTTTTACTTACTGGACTCAGATGTATTTAAAAAAAAGCTGATTGTATTTAGCTTAATTTAGATTGTTTAATATTACTCACTATTTGTATATTTATATTCTGCATACTTTTTATGTAAATCGGAGCAATATCAATAATATTTTTATATTGTTCTATAATTTTTAATTTTTTAAAGTAATTAAAGTAATCATATCTTATTTATTTCATATATTTTCTAGTTAATACTCATATCTATATGAGTTTTAAGAAAAAATAAGATAATATTGACTTTTAACTAAGTGTAAGTCACAAGTGCTTTAAAAAAGATATACTTCGTTTATGACGATATTGCTATCGGAACTACTAGAGTCTATCGTAGTCCATTTTATTTATATCTACGTTAGAGATAAAATGATTTAATATTTTTTATTTTAGGCTATTAATTCATGCCATATCCTATATCATAAACTATATATTAGTGTTGTGATGGGGTTTAAAAAAATAGATTTAGAAGTCTGTGAACAAGAAAAAGGTTGAAATAGTTGATTATCAGAATGACTAGTATGAGGTATATTTTTTGTTTTTAATTAGAGTATGAAGTGTACCTTTTCTCTAAGATAATGAAGATGATCTCTTCTCATAGTTAATAAAAACAAGAAAAGTGCATGTTTGATAAACAAGAGGTTGTGGTAGATATCATTATAGTTAAAGTTTATCATTATATTAAGATATATACGTAGGATTGGATAGGGGATTTGCATAATGTAAGATTATTATCTGTACTTTTGAGACCAGTCTGATAATAATTAGTTTTATCAAGAACAGTTAGCACGTTAGCATAATTATGCCATTTAATATTCCAATCTTACTTACTTTATGTCGTATAGGGCTTATTCCATTTTTTGTATTTGTTTTTTACTTACCATGTCGTTGGGCTCCATTAGTATGTGCATTGATTTTTGTATTTGCATCTATTACTGATTGGTTCGATGGTTTTTTAGCGCGTCGATGGAAACAAACTACGCGATTTGGAGAGTTTCTGGATCCAGTAGCAGATAAAATTATGGTAACCATTGCATTAGTATTAGTAGTTGAATATTTTCATTCTTGGTTAATTACGCTACCAGCTTTATCAATAATTGCGAGGGAAATTATTATTTCTGCTTTGCGTGAGTGGATGGCAGGCCGAGGAAAAAGTAGTAGTGTTTCAGTATTATGGATAGGCAAGATCAAAACTACTGTACAAATGTTAGCGTTATTCGCATTACTTTGGCGTCCAGATGGTATGGTTGAAAGAATTGGAATCGCGGCATTATATATTTCCACAATGTTAACAGTTTGGTCAATGTTTCAATATTTAAATTCTGCACGTAGTAATTTATTTGAACATTAATAAATATTATAGATATGTAGAAAAAGGTATTTTTTATAGAAAATTATATTGACTTTATCTTCTATTTGAGTTATTAATTTTAAATTAATTGATTTTTTATAACTGTATAGAATAAAATTAGAAAATGTAAAAGTATAAGTCATGCTTTTATGATATAATAAAATTATACGTTATTTCTTAAATTAAGCATGAGACGGTGAATACTAGCTTGTGGAATTTTAGTTTTTTATTTTTTGTTGTATTTTATGCAGTTTAGATCGATTTTAATCAATTTTTAAACTTAATAAGTTGATTTTATTGGTAAAATGTAAGGCGCGTTGGCAGAATGGTTATGCTGCGGATTGCAAATCCGCCTACCTCGGTTCAACTCCGGGACGCGCCTCCACTATGTAATTTTAAGCCCGGGTGGTGAAATTGGTAGACACAAGGGATTTAAAATCCCTCGGCTTATAGCTGTGCGGGTTCAAGTCCCGCTCCGGGTACCATTTGAGACGTTACTGCAAGAAGACATTTTATTTACATATTGATTTTTTGTTTTTTTTACATTTTATATATATGAGTTATGAACTCATTTCCTATGTATATGGTTTAATTTTTTAGTTTTAAGATATTCATTTAGTAGTTCTAATAGTGGATGAAACTTGAATATTATATGTATATTGCAGTAGAACCGTATATATTTTTTAAATTATTACATGTATAATGTTAAAAATTTTCTAGCTTCTTTATTATGCAAGTATTATAATTTGAATAATTATTTATGCATGATAAAGAAGCTAGAAAATTAGCATATTTTGATGTATTATTTTTGAGATGATGGATAAGATTTTTTAAAAGTTTTGATGGAAGTAAAACTAACTCAATTAAAAAAAGTATATATATTAAAATTAAATATAGTGAATTAATGGATCTTTAGGATAAAGATAGTTCATATTAACATCATCACTGTTTATGTATTACTATATAAGATATAGTGGATGTCTTTTTACGAAAGATTGAATGTAATATTAATTTTCATAAAGTGAAGAGTGGTAATATACATATAAGATATGATATTATATAAAATATAAATAAATTTTTAATAAATGGCTTAGTGAGAGCTATATTGATAAAAATGATTATTTTAATTCTAACTTTAATTAAGCAGTAAGAAGATAACATATTGTTCATTATTTTACTGAAAATTATTAAATTCAATAAAATAATTAAAGAATTATAATTTCAACGTTTTTTAAAATATAAAAACTATTAGATATTTTTACTTAGATATATGAAGAGACTGGTTATTTTATAATAAAAGACAATATTTTATTGAATTTGGTTTTATAATGAATCTAATTATATTTAGAGGTTATTAAAGTATGAATTTTTAAATTCAGATAAATCGAGACTTATCTAATATTATAAATTAAAATTTATATTTTAAGAATTTTTATAGTTTCATAAATTAGAAATTTATAGAATATTTATTATATTGAATACTCACTTCATTGGATTAATAATTTAATTATAAAATTTTGAGTAATGTTCTATAATCTAAATGTAATTATGTATTTTTTAAAGTTGTAAATTTCATTTATAATTAGTTGATAGATAGTTTTTTCATATATACTTTGTATAAGTATTTGCCCGGATAGCTCAGTTGGTAGAGCAGTGGACTGAAAATCCCCGTGTCCTTGGTTCGATTCCAAGTTCGGGCACCATATTTATATATTATATGGTATTATAGTAAAAAGCATTGCAGTGATAAGAAATTGAGTTTTGGATCAGACGATAATCAATCTATTTTTTATAGAATTTGATTATTGTTATAATAATGATGATGCAATAACTTAGCCTCGAGCTTTAGTTATTTAATATAAATATTTTATATTTCTTAATAAATTTTCTTGTTAAAATTTTTATAAAAATATAAAAAGAATTATTATATTAGTTTTATTAAATAATAAAATATTGAATGAAATACCTATATGAATTCTGATAAAGAAAAATAATGTATTTTTTTATTTTTAGATTTTATATTTGTAAGAATTTGATGAAGATTTTAAAGATATATGAATTATACTATTTTTTTGTTAGACTATACTATAAAAGTGAGATTGATATCATTTTAAAAATTTTAATGAAATTTTTATAAGAAAAATAAGGGTTTAGTATAAATAAGAATATTGATTCTAATTTACTTCTTTACTATTATTGATAGTATACAGATAATATTTATGCATTAAGTATCCAAATAAGTACTTTATATTTAAAGTAATTGTTTTATTGCGCTTGAATTGTGTACAGTGATTGGTTTCAGTCATATAGTTATGCAATTATTGCTTCATTAATTCAATTGTAAACTCAGCATTATGTGATTTTCTAATTTATATATCATACAAATTAGACTTATTTTATATGGTGTGTAAAAAGATATTTAAAACTAAAAGGACGTAATAATGCTCATTATTCATGCTTCCATTCGTAAGAAGTGTGGCAAGAGTTCGAGCCGCCGGCTACGCATATCTAATAGGTTTCCTGCAATTGTATACGGTGGCAATGAACCTTTATTGGCTATTGAAATAGCTGAAAAATCTGTAATGAATCTTCAGTTAGAAACTGGTTTTTATAAAAACGCTCTTTCTTTAGTTGTTGATGGTATAGAAACTAAGGTTAGGGTGCATGCAATGCAAAGACATCCGTTTAAACCCAAAATACATCATATTGATTTTATGCGTGTTGTCGAATCATTTAACGTAAGTGGATGTGAGTCTTAATATATTTTAAATGGAACGCTACGTACTTTTTTACACAGTACGTAGCGTTCCATTTAAAATATATTATTTGAAATATAAAATACTTCTTTGTATACTTAATGCATAAATATTATCTGTATACTATCAATAATAGTAAAGAAGTAAATTAGAATCAATATTCTTATTTATACTAAACCCTTATTTTTCTTATAATAATTTTATTCATTTTATAATTAGATCTTTTGTAGTTATAGCTAAACATAATTTTTTCTGTACTAGTGAATACATATTGTTATAGATTATCATCTATTATAGAATTTTTATTTTCCTGTTAGATTTAGTAAAAGGAATGTTTTCCATATTGATGGTCAGTAATATCTTGTATTCCTTTTAATTCCGGACATTGAGTAAGTAATTCTTTTTCAATACCTTCTTTAATGGTAAGGTTTACCATAGAGCACCCATTACAACCTCCTCTAAATTTAAGAATTGCATACCCTTCATCAGTTATATTTATTACTGAAACCCCACCACCATGGTGGGCTAATTTTGGATTAATTTTTGTTTGTAAGATATGTTTTACTTTATCAATAAGTGGAGAATTGGAATTAATTTTAGGTGTTTTAGCGTTAGGTGCTTTTAATGTTAGCTGAGATAAAATCGCATCAGTAACAAAATCGATTTCGGCATCTTGAAGATATGGGTGACTATTCTCATCAATAAATACTGAAAATTGAGAGAATTTTAATTCAGTATCGGTTTCTTCTATTGTTTCAGGAGAGCAGTAGGACACACCACACTCAGCAATTTCTGTACCTGGATTGATAATAAATACACGAATCTGGGTTCCGTTTTTCTGAGTTGATAACAGTTTTGTAAAATGCATTTGGGCAGAATTAGTAATCATGATCATGATGAGTTCTCAATAGTATACAATACTCATTTTTTTATCCATTAAGATTTAAAAAAAATAAATAAATAATAGAAAATATTTATATGATTATGAGTGTAATAAATTAATGCATATACGTCATATATTTATATATCATATAATTATTAATTAGATTTACATTCCATGCATTTCATATCCATTATATCTAGCATTGATGATTAACTTGATGATATAATGTAAAATCTATATTAGAAATCTTCTATAGTTTATGCATAATTTTTATTAGATAAAAGTATAGTATAAATCTTTTGTTCAGTCTATATAATTAAATTGAATTATTCAGTCATATACTAATGATTCTATAAAATTTTATTGAGAATGATCACAGATCATATTTGATAATTTGATTATTGATATTAATGTTGTTTTATTTTTTTATAAATATAAACTTTTGTTATATCTATATTCCATTTATTTATGTATAAAGATATCAATGTGTTATTTTTAACATAAGCCTTATATTAGTATTTTTAATATCCTTATCAAGTGTCTATATATTTGATTTTAATTATTTTATAGTATAAATCTATTTTATAGTCAAATATAAATTTGTTTTCTGTGTATATAAACACGACCAAGAAAGATTATAGAGTCCCTATATATAGCTATATGAATTTTATTTGATAGGACATTTTTATTTTTTAAATTTTAAATTTATATATGAAAGGTTGCAGAAATAATTGTCCTTATATTTTTTATTTAAAATATGAAATCAGATAATTTTTTAGTAAATAACAATAGTGATGAATTTAATTGTAATATTAAAATTGTTAATTTTAGATGTTTCTAGCACTTACTCTTTACTAGATGTGCGTGTAGGATGGAAAAGAACTCATAGATTGTTTTCATCTATTTTTTCGTACTTTGGTCTATGCAAATAGAGATTAGATCTTTGTATTAAAAGTAAGTTATATATAAAATATATATATAAAATTATTTGTATATACCACAGGAGATGTTTAAAATTTTATTTTATAGGTAAAATCATGGGTTTATTATCTTGATGCATACTCCTGCAAGCAATTTTTGTATGTTGTTCGAAGTTAAACATTATATGATATTAGAGATCTATTCTAGACAGGCTTTAATTAGACCGCATAGAGCTCCTGCATCTCGAGTAATTCTCTTTCATTAACTTTCATTTATTAATTATATTATTGATACTTAAATATGTGGTCAAGGGTATATTGTTTGATTAATGATATGAATATTATGTTTTTATAATTTATATAGATAAAAGTAATAATTTATCGAGATGCCTTGTTAGTAATCGATTATTAAAATAATCGATTTATACCATTAAGCGCCGCAACTCGATAGGCTTCCGCCATTGTTGGGTAATTGAATGTTGTATTAACAAAATACTCAAGTGTATTACCACCATTTTTCTGTTCCATTATAGCCTGACCAATATGAATTATTTCGGCTGCTCGCTCACCAAAGCAGTGTACACCTAGAATCTCTTTGGTTTCTCGGTGGAAGAGAATTTTGAGACTTCCTACGCTCATACCAATAATTTGCGCACGTGCCAGGTGTTTAAACTGTGCTCTTCCCACTTCATAAGGGATTTTCATAGCTGTTAATTTTTGCTCAGTTTGACCAATAGAGCTAATTTCTGGAATAGTGTATATACCTGTTGGTATATCTTTGCTTAAATTTGTTATTACCTCGCCTTTAATCATTGCTTGAGCAGCAAGACGCCCTTGATCATATGCAGTTGAGGCTAGGCTAGGATAGCCAATAATATCTCCTACTGCGTAGATATGAGGTTGTTCTGTCTGATACAGGTGATTCACTTTTAACATACCCCGTATATCTGCTACGAGGCCTACATTTGTCAATGATAAGGAATGTGTATTACCTGATCGACCATTAGCATATAGGAAACATCCTGCTTTTATTTTTTTTCCGGATTGTAGGTGTACAATAATTCCATCAGGTACTGCTTCAATTTTTTGTAGTTCTTCATTAGGCCGAATTACCACTCCATTATTCCAGAGATGATATGAAAGGGAATCTGACATTTCTTGATCCAAGAATGCGAGAAGACGATTACGAGTATTAATTAAATCAACTTTAATAGAGAGCCCTCGAAAAATTGAAGCATATTCACAACCAATGACTCCAGCACCGTAAATAATAATGTGATTAAGATCATGTTGTAGATTAAGGATAGAGTCACTATCGTAGATTCGTGGGTTGTGAAAGTCAATATTGGGTGGATGATAAGGTCGTGATCCACACGCAAGAACAAACTTTTGAGCCGTAAGTCTTTCGGTACTTCCATCAGGAATTAAAACTTCAATTGTATTGTTATCAATAAAATGAGCATGTCCTTGAAAAATATCACAGTGGTTTCGTTCATAAAATCCTTGTCGCACATGCGTTTGCTGGTTAATTACATTTACAGTATGATTTAATATTTCAGAAAAAGAAGAACGAAGGAGTTGATTTTGATTTCTATAAAGAGGATTTTGGTTGAACTCGATGATTCTGCTTACAGCATGGCGAAGTGTTTTGGAAGGAATAGTGCCCCAATGTGTACAGCCACCACCAATATTCTGATAGCGCTCAATAACTGCTATATGTACCCCTTGTTTGACCAGACCCATCGCAGCACCTTCACCACCTGGACCTGAGCCAATAACAATTGCATGATAATCATGAGATTTTTTCATACTAAAATGTCCTATATTTTATATCATCAACAGAGTTTGTGGCATTGTCTAAATTCTTTTTCATTATCAATATATGTCATACTGCAGTTGATTAATGTTTACTTTATAAGTATATTTATGTTTGGTAACAGGTTACTGTTATATTAAAATTATTTCTACAATATCCACCTCTAGGATACAGAAGAGGTTGCGATAAGTTCGAGATATATACATCCATAGAATTGGGATGTGTTTGAGAATTAAAGTGTTATTAACTATTTTAGTTGTTAACGTATAGTCTTGTTGATACACGTTTATAATATTTTTAGAAATTGTTAGGAGGATCTCTATTCAATGTAATTTTATACTTATCATGTAAATTTTTTTGAATATAGCTCGATAGATGTTAGATGTTTTTTTAAATAATGTATATTGTAGGTAGTCTTGATATTCTTGAAGATAATTAAATATTATTGAAGATAATTAAGGGTTGTAATAAATTTTGTTATTGCTACATTTATTGAGAACTGAGATAGTATTTTTATTTATAATTTATCATACATTTTAATGAGTATTTTATTTTTTATTCCTATAAAAGGTGGTTAAAATTTTTTAAAATTTATGATTTTATAATTCAAGCAATTAATTTTTCACAGACCTCATCATTGATTTAAGCATAATAAATAGTAATAATAATTATTATAGAAATAATAGAGCAGATAGGAAGTAAATTACTGGATATTTATTGTATAAATTTTGTATAAAAGAGATAAGTTTATACTCATACGAGTATGTCATTTTAAGTTACTATTGTCATAACTGTGACTAAATAATTTATTTTTGGTAAGAGTGGGTCTTGAAAGGGTTTACATATTTAGATTAAATCATAATATTATTATAGTATTTTTTTCATATTTATAAAGATAGTATCTGATTTTTATCAGATTAAAGTTAATTTTCTTATCTATTTATATATATTTTATATAGTTTATATAAATTATTTTATTATTTATACTTAAATTTTTCAATTATAATTTTTTACTTTGTTTTATTTATTATCTTGTTTGTTTTATGTAATTTCTTTTAAAAATATTATTTATTCTATTAGTTCTAGTATAAAAAGTTAATTAGATAATTCATCTAAATGTATTGTAAAATACAACAAGATTGTACCTTAGGTTGGTTTATACAGTTATTTTTACATAGAAAAGAAAATTATTATATAAGATATATTGTAATTTTAAATTAATTTATTTTTTAATATCGAAAATAACTATTGATAAAACTATTATAAAACTACCTTGTATAAAGTATTTAATTTATTAAAATTTGGTACTTACATATCTAATCATACATTATTTGGAAGATTTTTTATTTATTTTGCCAATATATCTTTATAATAATATCTATTATTTTATATTTTATATTTTAGATATATCATAAGGTTGAAATAGAATATTTTTAACAGATCAATCTTTTAAGAATCAAGATGTAATATTGTGTATATTAAGATTGAATAGAGCTTGAGGTATGTAAAAATTAATATTTTTTATGTTATTAGTATATCGAAGAGTTATACAAAGATTATATGATATTTTTCTATTGGTTAGTTAATAAACAATTTTTTGTATCAAGACTGCATTAATTTAGAATTAAAATATGTAATTAGTTAAAAACTTTGACATATGGGTCTATGATATATGAGTATTAAGATAGTATTTATATTTTTTCTTAATATAATTTGATGATTATAAATTAATATAATTAGATGTATGTTTAATTTTTAGATATCTCTAATTCTACGTAATTAGAAAAATACTATTTTCTATCGTTGAAGACAGTAGTAGAATATATTAGAAATAGATATATGTTCTCATATATTAAGGGGGGTAATAAAAGAGCGTCTTTACTTATGTGATATAAAAAATTAATATTGTTTATTCATATTTTAATATTTTTTATCTTAGGGTATTTCAGTAACTTGAGACGTGTAGTGATAGCATGATACGCAGAAAATTGATACCAGAAAAAAGATAGAGAATAGTAGATTGGAGAAGAAAATAAGGGGGTATATTTTATATAATATATTCTATTTCATAAATGCGAGGTAAATTAGGTTTATAAGAAGATCTAAAAAATTTGGTTATTGTTAATGATGTATATGCTATTTAACAATATATTGATTCTGGAATAAATAGATAGATAGATATGAGGTTAACGATATATGGATTTAACAATACGCACTTTGTATATTAATTATTATTATAATTAGATTAATTTTAGATATAATTATCTCGATATTAAGATAACACTGTATTAATATTATTTATAATTATTCAATATAGTAAAGAATTTATTTTTTTTATATTTTATATTTTAATAAGTTAGTTCTTATATGATATAGGAATATAGTGTTTAATGAAGATAAAATTAGAGAGGATTTTTTATATTTTATGAAGCTAATGATATTAAATATAATTTAAGGATGTAGTATTCTTTCTCGTAAGAAAAGCTATTATCATAGATAATAGATAGAATATATTTTTACCATTAATAACATTTTTAATTTCTGAAATATAACTTTTAATTCGTATACATAAAATCGATTTTATCAAAATAAATCATGTTAATATGAACTTATTCTACATCAATATAGAGTAATATTGTCATATGTTATTTTATTTCATTGATTCATTTCTATATTTAGTCTTATTGCAATGAAGTCAGTATTTTACTTATTTTTGTATGAACATGCATTCTCTCCAAATGGTAATATTTTGAAATGGATAGAATTAGAGGAATTCTTATTTATATTTATAGGAAATTTAGCTTGGATTAATTAGTCTATATGGATTAATTAGTCCACATGTAGTAGAACATGATTCTTTATATTCTACATATTTTATAAATAAGAGAACATATTTAAAATTATATAAATTAAATTATAACCCATACTAGGTTCTCTTATTTTGATATTGTAGGGTTCTTAATTTTAATTACACAGGAAGAAGAAATGAGTGTGGGTTATAAATATTAGATTTTTAAAGTGATTACTATGTATATAGTATCATTATAGATATTGCAGTGTGTTCTCTTTACCGCTGGAAATAATGGATCAAAGACTCTAAGAAATGCCTTGCTATTACAGATTAGTCGATGTTATTGAATGATGAACATATTTTTTAAAATTGTATTTCAATTTATTTTTTCAGATAGGTTCTATACTATGTGTAGTTTCAGGTATTTGATTTAATTGTTGTGCTATTGATCAGTAGGTAGAGGATAGATATTAAAATTCAGATATAATGTGATAAGAATTGGTATTGTTTTGTGAGATAATGATATATTATAAAATAATTTATAAAATATTCAAGGGAATAAGTATATTATATAATAATATTATTTGATCATAAGTTATCAGGATTATAATTTAAAGACGTGATTGCGTAAGGATGGTTCATGGCTATTCTTGGTATTGGAATAGATATTGTGGAGATTTTTAGAGTATATAAAGTAATTTCTAGGAAAGGAGATCGTTTAGCGCATCGTATTTTGAGTGAATCTGAATGGATTCAGTATCAAAAAAACAATAAACCAGAACGTTTTTTAGCTAAACGTTTAGCTGTTAAAGAAGCAGCATCTAAAGCTTTTGGTACAGGAATGCAGGATTCAATAACATTTAATCAATTTGAGGTTTGTCATGATAAATTAGGTAAACCGTTTTTATGTTTTTTAGATAATGCAAAAATTATGGCCAAGAAATTATTAGTTGAGCATGTTCATATTACATTATCTGATGAAAGGTGCTACACCTGTGCTATGGTGGTTTTAGAAAGTTAATCTATAGAAGATAAATCTAATTTATACTGAATTAAGTATGGAATTTATTTTATAAATAAAGAATGAGTAGGAATATCATATGTAACTATCACTTTAAAAATATATGTTATTAAGGTTCTTATTTAACGAAGGGATTTATTAAGAGTGTTTGTATATTTTAACATATATGTGTTCCTTCATTGAACTTAGAGTTTTGCATATATTAATATGAAGTTAAGTAATCATTGTTATATTTAGAATATAATTTTTTTATATTTTATTTGATTATTTATGTACTAACATAGTTATTAATGTGTGGTCAAAATACTATATTTTATAAAATAAGTTTTTATATAAAAAAACGGAATAATATCATATTTTTATATTTTATCTCTATATTTTTCTATGTTTTCTGTCTAAGATTATAATATATATATTATTAAAAATACAATAGCATTGGATCGATCATTTTTTAAATACTTAATTTTTATAAAAAATGTTTTATATTTTGATCATAAATATTTATGTTTGACTAAAAAATATCTTTTAATATAAATTACAAGCTAACTGAATGGATTTTTATTTTTTTACGATATTAAAAGTATAGTTTTAAAAAACAGGATCTGAGTGTAGTATTTTGTACAACAATGAATCAATGTTTACCTAAATATGATCTTACGGACATGATCTTACGGATTTTAGTTATTATAATGCGTATTGAATATTATTTCCATTTTAATGTATATATTTCTTTCTAATGAGTTCTTGAGAGTATTTATGATAAGATAATATAAGAGAATGTCTTTAACACTGTCTTTAATTTATATTAATATTTTAAGTTTAAAAGTTTTATCTCTATTCTTTTTTATAAAAAATTAGAATTTATATAGTAGAAGAAATTTTTAATTTGAAATCAATATTTCATATTTAAAATATGATCTAAAAGAATATTGATGCATAATCAAGAGATTAGTATACAGGGAATATAGTTTTTATTATAAAAAATGCCTATGTATCAACATATATTATAAGTACAATTTTTTTATACTTTTTAGTAGATGATAAGAAAAACAAAAAGTTGTTATATCTATGTATGACTATATAAAATAAATATTTAATATAATGAACTTTCGTATAAAAACTTTCTATTAAAAAGAATATAAATTTAATTTTTTTATATTTTCATGTACTATCCTATTTTTGCCTCTCATATGCTTTAATCTTTAAACTGCCTGCACTAAGAGCTCTATAAGTAAGTTAGCTATAGAATTTAAGTGGATCGTATAAATAATATAGATTTATGAAGTGAAATTTTAATAAATAAGATAAAGATTTAATCTTTATTGAGATTGCACTAGATAACACAGTTTGATAGGGGTTTTTCTCCGCTTATTCAGCGCTTAACCTTTGTTGGCTCAGAAAATATATTGTGTTTTTAATAAATTTTACAAAATAGGATTATTTCATTACAGATGAGAGACGAATATAAATGGATTTTAATTTTTAACTACAGTTGCTAGTGCTAGTTTGTATTATGTCATAATGTTATTCTAGTTTATATAATTTGTAACAACTAATATCAGTCTATTTATTATATATAGATTAAAGAAAAATATAGATTAAAGAAAAATAGACGAATTATTGTTTTCTAGTAAAATCTAGTTGTGATGAACAAGGTGGGTACGAAAGATTTAAAATATTTTATTAAAAAATAACTAACCATATATCTACATCATTGGTTATGGTTATCAAAAAATTAATAAACTTAATATCATGTATTAGATTGCTTTAAAATTATGTAATCGGTTTATGGCTTCTACATACGTATGTTGTACCCATAATTCAGTACATAAAATAGCTTCATGAATTACATTAATAATTTTTTGTTTTTCTTCTCTAAGAGGCTGCCCCAATACAAAGTCTACTACTTTATTGCGATCGCCTGGATGTCCAATACCAATACTGAGGCGGTAGAAATTACTTTTCTTACTTAAGTTAGTATTGATATTTTTTAAACCGTTATGACCTCCATAGTTTTCGTTATTTTTAAATTTAGCCATACCTACTGGGAGATTAAGATCATCATGTGCTACTAATATTTCTTCATTTTTAATATGATAGAATTTGGCCATAGCCAAGACAGATTTGCCGCTATGGTTCATAAAGGTTGTGGGAATAAGAAGTCTTAAAATATTATTATCGATATCTAGACGAGCCGTATAGCCAAAAAATTTTCGATTTGGTTTGAAAGTTGCATCGTAGCGTTTAGCCAAAAATTCTAGATACCAAGCCCCAATATTATGCCGTGTGTTAGTATACATAGCACCAGGATTAGATAGACCAACAATTAACTGGATAGGAGAGGTCACTTTATAAGAATTCCTTGTTTATATAAAAAAAATAACGATATATGTGCTATTAGTCTAGATGTTTTATGGGTTAGATTAAATCGAAGAAAGATTGTTAAGTATATGATTGTCTAGATTATATATTTAGGTCTGGTAGACTAAATTAAGATTTATATATTCTTTATGTAATTCTTTTTTCTTCATATTTTAATGATTTTATTATAAAATAAAACGAAGATATATTTAATACAATTAAATTCTACCTAAATAATAACAATTATTTATATTGAAGAAATGCTTTAATAATGTTGAAAGATGCAAATAGATCTATTGGAAATATTAATTATATATGTAGTCAGAAATACTTAGATTTATATTCTTATAGATCCATATAGATAGCTTTTTTATTTTTTATGAATTTTTAGTTAGAGAAATTAGATGGTTTTGGATATTGTAAATAAGGTGTTCTGTGACGCGTTAATTGGTTAGTTTGTTTTTTTAAATAAATAAATAATTTGATTTATTGAATGTAATTAACTAAAAAGATATAAATTATTTTTTTAATTTAATATACAGGTTGATATTATATATGTTGATAATCTTAGATTATAAATTTACAATATTTTTTTAACCATTGGTTTATTTTTCTATGTAATTCAGAAGTAACTTTGCTTTGTTTCTCAGTTGCGTCAATAATCTGAATTCGTTTGTCTTCCAGGGCTAGCGTGAGGTATCGATTTCGGGTTCGAGTAAAAAAACTAAGAGATTCTATTTCAATACGATCTAGAGCACCACGCTTTTGGGTTCTTTGTAAACTAATCTCAGGAGTTATATCAAGATATAATGTGAGGTCTGGTGAAAAGTCACCTAAAAGTTCTTCTTTGAGATAGCTAATGAAATTAGGTTTAATTTTTCGCCCACCACCTTGATACGCTTGTGATGAAAGGTCATGCCTATCCCCCACCACCCAGGACCCTTCTTCTAATGCTGGTTTAATTATATTGTTTACCAATTGAATTCGTGCTGCATATAGCATTAATAACTCAGCATAATCTGTGACTTCTTCTTGTAATATTTCCTTTTGTTGAACTAATTTTCGTAACTGTTCTGCTATGGGGGTGCCTCCTGGTTCACGTGTATGTATAACATTTTTAATTCCATATTGATGAAGAAGAGTGATCACTTCATGACACGCTGTACTTTTTCCTGCTCCTTCGAGACCTTCGATAACAATAAATTTACCACTCATGCTATCTCTTTATCTCCTTAAATAATGTTGAGTTAGTTGTTTATGCAATATAATATCTATACTGGCATTGATATAATTTTTAGGTTGCTTTCTATTTTAAATGTCATGATGCATATTTACACTAGGGGTGTTTAGGTTTCTTACCATAATATCATATTCTAAAACTATGATAATACAGGATTATATTGTTATATAGTTGTATTTATAGTCATTTCAACTTTAATTGTTATTAATTAAAAGATGATTTGTGATGATTAACCATAGCATGATTATTTGAACTTTATTTTTTAGATGTGACTGATTGTTTATAAACTTATTTGTATATATTCATTTTTTAGATTAAGGATAAAAACCTTATCTGATTAGAGTAATTAAGTATTTTTTATTTATAATTGCAGTATATTAGGTATATACTAGTATGCTATTTTAGTATTAATTATAATTAGTATTAATTATAATAATAAGAAAATTGTTTATTACAGAAAGATAATGTAGAATTTCTATCATATTATATTTACTAAATATTTAAGTCTAGATCCATTTAGTTTTTTAATCATTAATTTACAGATTCATCATCTGTTGTAATTTTTAGTAGTGGATTTGATATGTGTTTGTAATCCGTAGGAGAGAGATAGATTTTTTATCTTTTATCTTTTATATAATTAAGTTTAGTATTAATAATATAGGTTTTTTAGTTAAGAAAGTATAGTGGGTTCTGATCTAGATTGTATGGTTTAGATAGTTTATAAAAAAATGAAGTAGCTAATATTATTTCGAATCTATTATTTGGTTATATTAATGGTTTTATAATAACTGCGATGGAGCTTTAGTTTATAATCTATAAGGCATGATTATGTTAGTAGTATTTTGTTTAAATTTTTAGATAAAACAAGATAGAATGATTTCTATTTATCTGATACATATTTCATTCTGCTGTGATTGTAGAATTGTTCATTAGGTAGAGATTAAAAATATTACATATTATAAAGATAGGAGTAAGAATATTTAGCGTAATTAGGAATAGAAGGTGGTTGTTATAATTGATAGAGTTAGTTTTTTATAATTAAAAAAACAATTTAATAACAAAGTAGTGTAATTGAATAAAATTAAAATAGATATAAATCTACATTGTAGAATCTATAAATGATGCTAGATGGATGAATATGTGATTAATTATAATATCCTTATATATTAATTATTAAGTGATAGTCGATTGTGTTCTGGAATTTTTCAGCTAAAGAGATAGTTATTTTGAAAAAATTTTAGAAAAAAGAATAAGAACAAGGAGGTTGAAATGATTATCATTAATATCTTTAATACAGTGTTTCTATTATTGAGTAAATTAAGCATGCATTCATTTTGATTTACAACTTTCGGTAAAGGAGAATAAGAAACATCAAATACATAGTTGAAGTTGCAATAGTTGGTGGAGGAATGATTGGCGCGGCTCTGGCCTGTGGGCTGGCGAAAAATGGTTTTCAGGTGGCGTTGCTTGAAAAGAAGATTCCTCTTCTATTTGACCCCAACGCTGACCCTAATTTGCGTATTTCAGCAATTAATTCTTCTTCAATTAGCTTCCTGAGACAGTTAGGAGTTTGGCCAGATGTTTTAAGGATGAGATGTGCACCTTATCGACGGCAGGAAGTTTGGGAATGTCAAAATACAAAATTAAAATTTGATTCAGAATTGGTAGGATTGCCTGAGCTAGGCTATATGGTTGAAAACCATGTATTGCAATATGCATTATGGAAAAATCTATGTAAAGAGAATATATATCTTTTATGTCCTTCTTTTTTGCAAAGAATGAATCGAGTTAATAATCATTGGGACTTGTTTTTAGATAACGGTGATAGAGTAGAGGCAAAATTAATCATAGGTGCAGATGGAGCAGATTCACAAGTGTGTAAATTGGCAGGTATCAGAAAAATAGGTTCGTTTTATCAGCAATCCTGCATGTTAATTAGTGTACATTGTGAGGGTGAGGCAGGAGATACTGCTTGGCAACAGTTTACACCACGTGGACCTCGAGCTTTTTTGCCATTATTTGGTTGTTGGGCATCATTAGTTTGGTATGATAGACCGGATTGGATTCAAAAACTTAAGTCGATGAGCATGCTTGCATTAAAACAAGAGATTCACAACACCTTTCCTATCCGACTCGGAAGAGTTACTCCTGTTATGGCTGCGTCATTTTCTTTATCAAGAAGTCATGTGACATCATATATTTTACCGGGTCTAGCTTTAGCTGGAGATTCTGCGCATACTATACATCCATTGGCTGGACAAGGGGTAAACCTTGGTTATCGCGATGTTATGGTATTAATTTCAGTATTAAGTGAGGCAAAAGAGAATATGACTACATGGTTTCATAGAGATGTGTTACAAGGTTATCAATATCAACGAGAAAAAGATAATCGAATGATGCAAAATGGGATGGATCTATTGTACTATTCTTTTAATAAGAAAAGTGTACCGATAAAAGTTTTACGTAATATAGGATTATTGATTGCTGAACATTCAATATGGTTAAAGCGTAAGACTTTATCTTACATGTTAGGTATTTAATATTTTTATCAATTTATTTATTTCTATGTCATTAATTAATTTTAAAAAAGATTAGTTCAATTTATAAGAGGTTCAATAGATTGATCTGGATTCAGATGACGTGATTATTTCTGTATTTTTTATGAAGTTCTATAATAATATAACAAATATTATAATTTTTGTTGCATCTAGGCTCAGGTTTTTCTAAACTAGAGATTAGTTAATAGCCGGCTTAGCTCAGTTGGTAGAGCGACTGACTTGTAATCAGTAGGTCACCAGTTCGATTCCGGTAGCCGGCACCATTCAATATTTAGGTGGGATTCCCGAGCGGCCAAAGGGAGCAGACTGTAAATCTGTCGTCATTGACTTCGAAGGTTCGAATCCTTCTCCCACCACCATGTTAGTTATATGATATTTGTTAATTAGAATTAAGAATTATAAGGTTAAGGTTGATGATAATAAGGTTTATAAATAAAGAAGATTTTATCGACTAATGTCAATGGTTTGTAAAACACAATTAAGAAAAAATAAATAGTAATGATAATCTGCATTATATCATGGTTAAAAATATAAATTCATAGCCAAGTCAGAAGAAAAAAATGCGGATGTCGTATAATGGTTATTACCTCAGCCTTCCAAGCTGATGATACGGGTTCGATTCCCGTCATTCGCTCCAATCTTGCTGATATAGCTCAGTAGGTAGAGCACACCCTTGGTAAGGGTGAGGCCCCCAGTTCAAATCTGGGTATCAGCACCACTTCTAATAAGATTGGTCATTATTGATATAAATATTATTTTTTTAAATAAATATAAGTGAATAAACAAAATAGATTTTTATGATTTAAAAAAAGTTAATAACATTCCTTATGTCTCCATTATAGATTGATTTATTTAAAAGTTATTTGTCTAAATTTTATTGATTTAAAGCAATGATTTTTTATATTATTCTATCAATAAGTATTTTATATTTACTTTTATATTAAAATAGATAGCTTATACATCAAGCTATCTATTTTAGTGTATGAATCAGATAAAAAAGATAAGTACTTTAAGCAAGATTGCTGTAAGTATGTATTGTCTTCTTAAGGACGTTTTGGTTAATAAAAAAATATAAGTTATATTAATACATTGATAATTATAAAAAAAGATAGACCTATATTGATAATAGAACATTTAGAGTTTTAGATATCATTTTCACTTCATTAGACAGATGTCTATTAAATTTATAAGATTTTGAATCGTATATTATTGAAAATATTTATCTGTACATGAGAGAGCATAATTTAATTAATTCAGAATGATTTAAAATTAAAGCTGTGGATCTGTTTTATAACAGCTATCATCAGCGTAGTTTTCAAATAGAGAAGTTGATAGATAGCGTTCTCCAGAAGAAGGTAAGATAACCACGATATTTTTTTCTTTAAAATTATTCTCTTCTTGTAATTTTAATGCTGCAACAATAGCGGCTCCAGAAGAAATACCGGATAAAATACCTTCTTGAAGCATTAAACTTCGTGCTCCAGAAATCGCTTCATCATTTGTAACAGATATAACGCGGTCTATAAGATTTATATCAAGATTCATGGGAATAAATCCAGCACCAATACCTTGGATTTTATGTGGACCGGGTTGTATTTTTTTTCCTACTAGGACTTGAGAAATAACGGAAGAATCAGTTGGTTCTACTGCGACTGCAGTGAGGTGTTTCATGCTTTTCGTAAGTTTGAGGTAACGACTGACTCCCGTGAAAGTACCACCAGTGCCTACGCCTGAAATAAATACATCTATGTTTCCATTCGTATCTTGCCAAATTTCTGGACCAGTTGTTTTTTCGTGAATTTCTGGATTTGCTGGATTATTAAACTGTTGTAAAAGAAGGAATTTATTTGGATTATTGGTGATAATCTCCTCAGCTTTACTAATGGCTCCCTTCATTCCCTGGATTCCCTCAGTTAGTATTACATTAGCCCCTAATGCCCTTAAGAGCTTACGACGCTCAATACTCATTGAATCTGGCATTGTCAACGTTAGGCCATATCCGCGCGCTGCCGCTACATAGGCTAGAGCAATACCGGTATTACCGCTAGTTGGTTCAATTAAATGCATCCCCTTTGTAAGTATTCCTCTCTTCTCTGCATCCCAAATCATATTAGCGCCAATACGACATTTAACGCTAAAACTAGGATTTCTAGACTCAACTTTCACTAAAATTCGTCCATTTCCAATTCTGTTTAATTGTATAAGAGGTGTTCGTCCGATAGTAAAAGAATTATCTTTATAAATATTGCTCATAGTTTTCCTTTAACTGAAGGTGTTAAGATGTGATAGTGTATAAATATTAATTTTTTAGTATTATCAAGATCATATATATTTTATATAGCTTAAGGATTGACTAATAAGATAAGATTCTTCGAGTAAAGAATCAAGAACCCTTTCCTTTTATACAGGAATTTAATTTTTTTACTTTCAAGGTGTGTAAGACAGTTATTTTATAAAATGATTAAAGCGTCCTAGGTTTTTTTTTGAGAATTAAGGTATAACATGTTTTAATCATTTTAATTTATGGTATAGACGTAAGTGTACAGTTACATCTTTGGTTGGTATGATGAATATCGTTAGATTGATGTATATACAAAGATACTTTGAGCTAAATACTAGATAATTAAACATTAAATTTTTATGATAAATTAGGATCAAATTGATAAGTTAGTTATAGTTATAATAGTGCTTTATTTTTTATAAAAGACTAATTAAAGATAAATAGTTTTATTGTATACGAGGGCTCCAATAAACAGTGAGTGTTTTTTTATATACCAACATATTGGTATTGAATATCAGTAGATATGATTTATTGGATAGTTTATCTAAATTTTATTTGCAAACTATTTGATTTATTTTGAAAAAAAATACAAAAATAATTAGAAAGACAGAAAGATTATTTGATCTTATCATGGTTCTACATAATATAGATTGTGATAATGTTTTATGAAGATTACATCGTTTACTGTATGTAGGAGGAAATTTGTTAGATCGTTTAAAATTGATTTTATATCGTTTCTTTCCTAAAAAAGTTATGACTGAATTATTAGGATGGGGAGCCAACAAACAGGGTGGATGGTTGACTAAAGCTGTAATTGACGCTTTTATCTGGTACTATAAGATAGATATGGGGGAGGCCAAATACCCTGACACATCTATCTACCTGACCTTTAATGATTTTTTTATACGTCAATTACGTGATGATTTATATCTAACTGACACCGATCCTCGGTTATTAAGTTTTCCAGTTAATGGTCGAATTAGCCAGTTAGGTTCTATTCAAGGTGATAAATTATTTCAAGCTAAAGGTCAAACTTATTCGCTCTTAGCTTTGCTAGCAGGCAATTCTTCTATGACATCTTTATTTCAGAACGGGGAGTTTATTACTACTTATTTAGCGCCAGGGGATTATCACCGTGTCCATATGCCATGCTCAGGGAGTTTGCGTACGATGATTTATGTACCTGGTGAGCTTTATTCGCTTAATAGTTTAATGGTAAAAAAAATACCTAATTTATTTGCGCGTAACGAAAGAGTTATTTGTTGTTTTGATACTAATTTTGGAGAAATGGTGCAGATCTTAGTTGGTTCTTCTATTGTCGGAAGCATTCAGACTAGTTGGCTGGGAACCATTACGCCACCACGTGAAGGTATTATAAAATATTGGAATTGGCCTAATACTCATCAGACATCGGATCAAATAGTATTACTTAAGGGGGAGGAGATGGGTTGTTTTAAATTTGGATCTACTGTTATTAATTTATTTCCACCTAGAAAAGTAAAGATAGTCGCAAATTTAATACCAGGAAGTCAAGTGCGTTTTGGTCAACCAATGGCTCAGGTGATAACAGAAGATAATCAGGAAGAAGATTGTTATAAGCCTATAATGAGATAGATATGTTACGGCTTTTATTGATTATATTTCTCTTAGCGGGTATTACCCAGTTGCTTAATATTTTTGTAGCTATAGATGCAGCTCAGATTAGGGCTGTATGCAAAGAAGGAAACTATAGTAATATTTCTATTAGTCAAAAAAGAATTAATCACTATCCATATTATCTTAAAGATCTTAAAGAGGATCAGTGTCACTTATATAACCGATGTTTGAATTACTCTCAAGAGGGTAAGGGTATAGATATTTCTTTCTTTTGGAGAAATAGAGATTATTTGTCGACAATGCTCTTGGCTCCTGCACGTCTGATCGAATCAGGTTCGTACATAACTGAAAAGAGTTGTAAGAAGGTAGTCTTCGAGAGTAGTGGTCAGAATATAGATAAGTTTTTGAAAACTCAAATTAGGAGATATGAGTTTTGTAATATAGGTGTTTATGTATTGAATTTATTGTCTTATTTCATTGCAATAATTAATAATCTGAATGTGATAGATCATCTTTTGAAGATGATGGTTGTCTCTACTTCTAATGATAAATCGCATGAAGAGGAAACGAGTACAGAATCTTTGAGATCCCTTTTTCAACTAAATTCCTTTCAATTATATCCAGTATTATCATATGATCATGCTTACTTAGAAGCGATGAGTGTGAACACCTGTGTGTCTAAAGTAGACCGTTTGAATGTAAGAATGGTAGAGTTATGCACTCTACAAGATTATGACCGTCGTAATGTTATCCGACAAGACTTAGTATTTATCAGACAATTGGCCAAAGATCATTATAACATACCTGATGGTATTAGTTCTCAATTTGAGCTGAATCGTGAACTTTTATCAGAGCTAAAGAAGCAGCGTGCGCGTATGGAAATGGTTTTGTCGCAGCAGCATATTGTTGCTAACCAAATTATACAGGTTCGGGAGGCATTGACTACAATTAGTGAGCAATCTCAGTGGCTCAGTATGTCCAATTCACTGGGTGAAGCACTTCGATCTCTAGTCGCTCGCTTGCCTAAAATGCCAAAGACTCATCAGTTTAATAGTGAAATGGCTGAATTACGTGCTAAACGTTTATATTATATAGAACTTTTAGGCAAACAAGCGTCTCTTCTAGAGAAGGATCATTCTTTTTTAACTAAAGAACTCAAGAATATATTTATAACTCAACTAAACATGCAAAATAAGATTTTAACTTCTTTAATATCTGGTTCTGATATTCTTGCTCTAGAATTAACTAAGTTAAATGTGAGTAATACCCATTTAGTAGATGCTTTAAAGCAAGTGAAAGATGCGAGTCATCGTTATTTGTTCTGGAGCGCTGATGTGAGCTCATTAAATCTTAGATATCCGATTGAGTTAGTCTATGACTTAAGAAAGTTTTTATCATTGGACACGTTCGGTCAATTAAGTAGAGCAATGATAACGATGTGTACCACTCGGGATACAGTCATTCTACTGTTTTCATCCAGTCTATTAGTTGGCTTTAGTATTAGTTCGCATCCTCATTTTTGTTCTTTTCTTGATCGCGCTTCTAGAAAGGTAGGAAAAGTAACTCAAGATCAGTTTAGTATAACAATACGTACTGTATTTTGGTCAATTTTATTTGCTCTACCGCTTCCTGTTTTTTTTGCGGTATTAGGCTATGGTTTGCAGCACTCTTGGCCTTATTCTATCGCAGTGGCTATTGGATATGGTGTAACTGCTAGTGTTCCTTTGCTTTGGGGGTTTATGATCTGCAATACTTTTGCCCACAATAAGGGTCTTTTCATTGTACATTTTCGTTGGCCAAGAGATCGAGTAGCTCTTGCTATGCGTTTTTATAGGTTGTGTATAGGTGCAGTTGTTCCTCTAATGATGATGTTGATATCTTTTGAAAATTTATCGGATCGTGAATTTTCTCCTACTTTAGGTCGTTTTTGTTTTATTCTCATTTGCGGAGCATTAAGCCTAGTTACGGTAAGTTTTAAACATGCTGGTATTCCACTATATCTTGATAAAGATGGGAATAGAAAAAATGTAATGAACAATATTTTATGGAATATTATGCTTTCTATTCCGATAGTTGCAGCCATAGCCTCTTGTGTTGGTTATTTAGAAACGTCGAAGGCTTTGCTAGCTAGATTAGAAACTTCTTTGGCTATTTGGTTTCTTCTTTTAGTAATGTACTATATTATTCGTCGATGGATGTTAATCCAAAGGCGCCGGATTGCTTTTGATCGAGCCCGTGCTCGTCGTGCAGATATTCTTGCGCATCGTGCTCGTAATGAAGAAGAATTAGGCATGCAGCAGGGTGCCTATGATAATATAGAGATTGATGAACCTGGTATTGATTTAGACGCTATTAGCGCTCAGTCATTACGTTTAGTTCGTTCTTTTTTAACATTAGTTGCTCTAGTTTCTGTTATTTTATTATGGTCAGAGATTCATTCTGCTTTTAGTTTTTTAGAGAATATACGCCTTTGGGATGTAAGCACTACAATTCATGGGGTAAAGAAACCACAACCTATTACTGTTGGATCAGTAATGAATACAGGCTTAGTATTAATTATTACAGCACAGTTAGTTCGGAACATGCCCGCTTTATTAGAGTTAGCGTTATTACAGCATCTGAGTTTGAATCCTGGTACAGGATATGCAATTAAAACTTTAACTAAATATTTGATTGTTTTAATTGGTAGTTTGACTGGTTTTACATTGATTGGAATTGATTGGTCTAAGTTACAATGGTTAGTTGCTGGGTTAAGTGTAGGATTAGGTTTTGGATTACAAGAAATTTTTGCTAATTTTATATCTGGTTTAATTTTGTTATTTGAGAAGCCAATTCGTATTGGTGATACTGTTACGATACGTGATTTAACTGGTAGTATCACGCGCATTAATACTCGAGCAACTACTATTACTGATTGGGACCATAAAGAAATTATTATGCCAAATAAGTCATTTCTAACTGAGCAATTTATTAATTGGTCATTATCAGATTCTGTGACTCGGGTGGTGTTAAATATTTCAGTCTCATTAGATTCTAACAGTGAAGAAGTGACTGAGGTTTTATTACAAGCCGCTAAAGGTTGTCGATATGTACTAGAAAATCCATGTCCAGAAGCTTTTCTTGTAGATTTGCACAAGGGAGTTCAGCTGTTTGAATTACGAATTTATGCGGCTGAAATGAATCATAGAATGTTATTACGTCATGATATACATCGACGTATTTTATTAGGTTTGCAGGAGATTGGGGTAGAAATACCTATTCCAATCTTTCAGATATTATAAGAACATATACTTATAATCAACAAAACTTAATGATTAGCATTACTTTTATGAAAGCATTGTCTATACTACATAGATTTTAAATGAAGTAGTCGTCTATAGACTATGGCGCATGAACTGTTTAACGATGCTAGATTTTTTTATTTGTTATTTAGCAGTGATCTTTTGTGAAGGCAATAACCTCGCTTAATGCATTTGCTTTTAGCGCTATCATAATTAAACGATCTACACCTACTGCGACACCAGAGCAGTCTGGCATACCTGATTCAAGTGCATTAAGAAGATAAGTATCAATAGGATGCCTAGGTAAATTAATGGAAGAACGTTTTTGATTATCTTTTTCAAAACGTTTTTGTTGTTCATGTCTATCAGTTAATTCACGAAATCCATTTGCTAGCTCAATCCCTTTAAAATATACCTCAAATCTTTCAGCAACACGAAAATCCTTTGAGCTGATTACCGCAAGTCCAGCTTGATCTGCTGGAAAATTATAAATAAAAATGGGTTTTTTTTGTCCAATTTTATTTTCAATACCGTTTGTAAACAAAAGTTGTAAGAGAGAATCTCGATTGGTATCATTTTGCGTAAAATTACTTGCTCCTAGTTTTTTTGCTGCTTTAGATAGATTGCTGATATTTTCTAATAAAGGATCAATTTTTAAATAACGTAAAAACGCCTCTTGATATGAGAGGAATTCTGCAGGTTTGCAGCCTAGTATAAATTGTAGTAGCTGATCTACTTCATGCATTAAGCGATGCATTTTATAGCCAGGTTGATACCATTCTAGAATTGTAAATTCTGGGTTATGATAGCGCCCCATCTCCTCATTACGAAAGCTTCGGCTTAACTGATAAATAGCTCCGCTTCCTGCCGCCAAAAGACGTTTCATATGATACTCGGGGCTAGTAATTAACCATAGTCTCAGTTTATTTTTCTGTTTGGTACATCCAGGGGGTTTAAAGTGTGTTTGGAAAGGCGAGAGATGTACATCAGTTACTGTATATTTACTCATAGATGGTGTTTCTACTTCTAAAATATTTTGTTTAGAAAAGAAATACCGGATTTTTTTTATAGTTATTGAACGTTGTATTAAATTATGTAGTGACGCACTGGGGCGCCAGTCATTTTTATTATTCATTTTCGTCTGATATTTTGTATAAAATATATAAAATATTTTTAGGATTTTAGGGTTTAGTTCATTCTATAAACTTAAAATCTTATTTTCTTGTTAAGAACATATTCTGAGGATTGTGTTTCCCTGTTGCATGGTGTCTATTTTTCTATCTAGAGCATAGTTTACAAAAAATCACTTATTCTGCATAAAAAAATGAAATCTATTCCTAGAAATATCAAGTAATATATTATGAACTTATTGTGAATTAAACCAGATGATTGTTCATACATATGTATTTTATGTAATATGTCATTAGATTCCAATGGTATATACAGAAAGAACGGCGTAGCATATGACTGTTCAATAAGCGCTTTATATAGTCCATCGAAAGAGATTGTTCATGGAGTTTATTTATTATGTTCTGGATAATAGATAAGTTTTCTGATATTAGGATAGATTGATTAAAAATAAATTATTTTATGATATTTATTTTATAATATTGTTATTTTTTATAAATTTTTCAGTCTAGATTCTGAATCTGTTATTTTAATAATCTGTCTTAATTATGATTATTTCAGTGAAGGCAGAAGTATTTTTGAGATAAATCTTTTATCTTAAATCTATATCTATATCGTCTTAGACAAGAGAGAGATTTATAAAAAATTATTTTTTATAATTATTTTATAAAGCTTGTAGAATAAGTCTATTATTTAGTTAGTAGAGGTAGTAACTATTGAATATGTTATAGAGTGGATAATAGGTTTTTTTTATTTTAATATACCTTTCTTTTTTACGAAACATAAAAAATTCTATTTAAGAAATATATTATAAGAACTCAATTAGGAAATTGATTAAGAATTTTTCATAAACATTGGTAGTTATGTTAATGATTCAATTTGAATAAATAGTTTCATGATCTACTTTTTAATACGAGTTAATTTTTAGTCTATTTTAGTCATAAATCATTAATATTCATTAACGACGTTAGTCATTAGTTATATTCCAGAAATATATGTCAATTAGCAGATATTTATGGATATCACTTAAGTTCGGTAAGTAAGCTAGTGGATTTTAATCAATGTACATATTGGTGCGGCAGGTGCATTACATAACATTGAACCTATTGTATGAGTGAGAAGAACAGATGCAAAGTCATAATGCATGTCATTATCTTTTAATCGAGATATATAGTAATAAAAAAGTTAAATTTATCTTCGCTTTCTATGATAGAAGTTATGTTTAAAAAAATACAGAGATTATGGTTCATTAATGATAAATAATGGATTGATATGATATTGTATCTTTCATAGTGTTTTGAAGATTTTTATCAGTTGTACATAATAATTATTGTGTATAGATAAATTAATTTATATAGAAAGGTATATGCGTGATCTTATTATTTTGTTACTGTTATTTTATTTCTAGCACATCTTATCACTTTGTATGCTTAATAAGAATTGTTCTATAATTTATATTATTTTTATATGTTTGTATGGTTTTGGCTGAGGTTTATTATTTTTTATGTCTAATAATTTATATTAGTTTGTAATTTTTTAGAGGTTATTTAACTAGTTTTGGTAGGTGATTATTTTATAATCGGTATTTATTTTAAGAATTCTTAATAGTTGAAATTGTGAGTATAGTTATTGAGTTTAGCATATTTTATTTTTTTAATGTTTATATATATGATATTAATCTTTAATTAAGGGGTTGTTTGTTTAGAAAAAGAAATCTAGGTCTTTTATGTAATATAAGTTAGTTAAAAGAGTGTATTTAGTTAAGTTATAATGGTTTTATTTTTGTTATTTGTACGTTAGAATTTTTATTGTATTTTGTTTGTGTATAAAAGTTTTTAATTCGTTTCCATTTATTTTCTTTGATAAATCCGTAGAAGATATTGCGTCGGATTATTAGTACATGCGATGTATTATAATGCAATATTTTAAGTATTTATTGTTTGTAGTTTTGTTATTTTCTGTATTGCCTGTTGATGTTTTGGCTATATCAAATTTTCATTTGTTTAACAGTAAAAATGAGGCGAATATTACTTTAAGATTCTCTGTTAAGCCAATATACACTGTGTTCCTTCTGCATCAACCTGATCGTCTAGTTTTAGATTTGTCTCAAGGGACTTGGTTTCCTAAATTACCGTTAAGTTTTAATAAAAGTAATATTATTCACCGAATAAGTTGCAAATCAGAAAGACATAATAAAAGAATTCGATTAGTTTTAGATTTAGCTTCTTCTGTTAGTATTAGGGTGTTCATTAGGAACTCTGGCTTTTATTATAATCTTGTATTAAGTATTACCACCTGTAGACGAAATGGATGTCAATTGATATGTCGTTTTCCACTTGTCATGCATTCTAAAATATATTCACACAAGGTGCATTTGTTAAATAATTCGTTGTCATATACTCGAACAAGTAGTTCGGGTAATAGGAAGAAACGCATCAGATTAAAGAGGAATTCTTACAAGGTAATGGTAGTTATTGATGCAGGACACGGGGGTCAAGATCCTGGAGCTATTGGAAGAAGTGGTTTACAAGAAAAAAATGTTACCATTGCTATAGCTTATAAACTTCAAAAACTTTTAAATTCTGATCCAATGTTTAAAGGAGTAATGACTCGTCATGGTGATCATTTTATTTCTGTATTAGGCCGCTCAGATGTGGCGTGTAAGAAAAAGGCTCATTTACTAATATCTATTCATGCTGATTCTGTACCTGATCATAGTGTTTCTGGTGCTTCAGTATGGGTGCTATCTAATCAACGTGTTAAGGTTGAAATGGCAAACCGTCTGGAACAACATAATCATAGATCGAAAATGTCAGTAGGCACTAAAAGTTTGTTAGTTAGCAGTCAGTCAGACCCCTCTGTTACTCAGGCCTTGCTAGATCTTCAGTTTGGTCATGTTCAGAGGGTTGGATATGATGTGGCAACTCATATTATCAAACAGCTCCAATCTCTTGGTTCGTTACATAAAAATCAACCAGTATTTGCTAGTTTTGGAGTGCTACGTTCTCCTGATGTCCCTTCTCTCTTAATTGAAACTGGTTTTATTAGTAATCCAGTAGAAGAAAAATTACTGAGAAGTAGTGTATACCAGAACAAGATTACCAGGTCTATCTATCAAGGATTGCGTAATTATTTTGTATTTCACTTATCAAAAGATATGAATCCAGATGATTATCTATCTTAATTACAATCACAATTGTTAGAAGTCGGTTTAGATTAGGTTGAACGTAAAATAATATGAATTATCAATATGATTGATAATTGTTTAGAAGAATTTATTTTTTATTATTTTTTATCATTGTTTTATTAGGAATTTCATATACTTGATACATATACTATCAAATCACAGGTTTGCCTGAGGCGTTTTTTGAGATTTGCGTAGTGTAATTGTTTAGAGGAAATCCTATATAACTCGTGCAATCTTGAGTATTTTCATGCAGTCAGTAATAGGCTAATTTTTTCGTATAAAACCGTTAGTTTTTAGTTAAATTGAATTTTTTTAAAATAAAATATTTAGGATTATGTATTTATAGAAATAATTCTATTTACATTTTAATCACAATTTTTGGTTTTGTAGAAAGAATTGATAGGTGTTTTATTAATAAAGAATGATTTTTAGTACATATAGGATATGATGTGATAAAAGGAAATAGATTTATATGGTATTATTTTTTGATATTTTATTGCTTAGATAAAGATTTGTAGTAAGCAAAAAAATTATGTTTCAATACTCTATTGATACATCTCAATAACATGAAGAAATATTACTATTTGATATTAATGAGTTTAGCGTGAAAAGTTATTCAAATTGATTTTTTATTTTTTATTTTGTTCTTAGAAAACTATACATCAAGGATTACGGTTGTGTTATCTTGTTAAGAATCTATTCTCAATTGTTTTTAATGGTAGGCGAAATAATTTTATCAGAAAGTCCAGTTCTTTTATGACAGTAACAATACTATTTGTTCATAAATAAAAGTTTTTTTAAAACGCGTTTTGAGTAAGTTAATGAAAGAAATTAGTTAGCATTGTATGTAATTGTGTTTTTAGTAAAACTTTGTTTTTAGATAATTTTATGTATTGATTGGTTATATCGAATGGTAGATATTTTTTAATGATCATATAGTATTTAAGTGGTTGAGACGATATTTATGATCTATTGTTTGATGATTGAGTTTTACAGTGCATTCTTTGAGTTGAGGGCGATAAAATGTTTCTGGTTTATTAGAATAATGATAATTCTTTCTAAGTTTATGAAAATTCGAAAGAATTATTCTCTAGGTGTAGAAGTAAATTATTTGATCCTAATATTAATATCATCGTGATGATACAGTGATTACTTATTATGGTTGTATATATTTTCAATATGTAATGTTTTGAAGAAATCTGTATGTGATTTCAATATTTTTATTTTTTGATTGTTTTAATTGAATTATAATATTATTATATTAATCTTTATCATATGGATAAAAGTTCCAATAATAATTTAATTGATTAGAATAATAATAATAATAATTATTAAAATAATTTTAATCAATTTAAATTTAAAGAGTATCATTTCTATATTACTATGGGTTCTATATATTAAGATTAATTTTGTTAATGGTTGTTGTGAAGCAAGATTGGTTAATGTTGGAAAAAGAGATCTTGTTTCTTAAGTCTTAATAACAAGGTTTCAACTGGAGGACAATTAATTTTTTATTTAAGAATTCCAATAAGTTATAAAAGTTTAAAACTTGGCAGAACAGTTTAGGTTGATGCATCAAAAATAACCCATTATGATATGAATTGATAAAATAAACAATTTATTTTAAAGATAAATAGATTACTTAATGTCAAAAAACATTTCTATTATGAATACATATAAAAAATAAATTATACTAAGGTATATTTGGATATTGTTTTACTTCTATTGACAGAATATAATACAATGTTTTTGTACTTACTTTGGTTGTTGAGAATAAAACATATGCAGATTTATTCTAAAAATGTTAGAATATATTATATTGTTTTTAGGTGATTGACAGATGGTTGAATTTTACTATTGTAATTATATTGTATACTTTTGGAAAAGTATTTTCAGAAGGGCTTGTGATCTAATAATATTGCAAGTCTATCGCGAAATTAGTATAATTATTTTATAAAATAATGTGCATAAGATTGACGGTAAGATGGATTTTAACACTCTAAAAACGAGTGATGTATTATGATTTCTGCACCATTAGCAATTTTTTTAATGGGTCCTACGGCGTCTGGAAAAACTAGATTAGCATCTTTGTTATGTAAGGAATTACCTGTAGAGTTGATTAGTGTTGACTCAGCTCTGATTTATCGAGGAATGGACATTGGTACTGACAAACCATCACAAATGGATTTACAATGCGTCCCATATCATTTATTAGATATTCGTGATCCTAAAGAGGTTTATTCTGTTTTTAATTTTCGCAATGATGCGTTAAGTGTAATGTCTAGAATTACTCGACGTGGGTATATCCCCCTTCTTGTTGGGGGAACCATGTTTTATTATAAAGCTTTGTTAGAGGGGTTATCAGTTTTACCGCCTGCAAATTTAAAAACTCGCAAGTTGATCGAAGCTAAAGCCAATCAAACTGGGTGGTCATACTTACATCGTCAATTAGAAGAAATAGATCCAGCATCAGCAAAACTTATTCATATAAATGACACTCAGAGAATTTTGCGTGCATTAGAAGTTTTTTTTATTTCTGGTAAAACTCTAACTGAATTAAATAAAAATGCAGGAGAGTCGTTACAATATAATGTTTTGCAGTTTGTTATGGCATCCATGAGTCGTTTATTTCTCCAACAAAGTATTGAACATAGAGTGTATCGTATGTTGGAATTAGGTTTTGAGGATGAAGTAAGGGTACTGTATTCTCGTGGTGATTTGAATATGAACATGCCGTCTATGCGTTGTATTGGTTATCGTCAAATGTGGTCCTACTTATCTGGTGATATTCCTTACAAGAGGATGATTGAGACTACTATATATGCTACTCGCCACCTAGCAAAGCGCCAGATGACTTGGCTTCGTAGATGGAAAAATGATCTATATTGGTTGGATAGTGAGAAACCCGATATGGCGTACAATAAAATATTGCAGGTCATTCGAAGTCGGAGCGAGTAATTCTGTAAAAATAGTAAATGAATATTCATATTTTCTTAGCTCTATACAAATAGAGTTTATCAATTTAGAAATAATCAGCCTATTTAAGGAATAGCGAACATGGCTAAGGGACAATCATTGCAAGATCCGTTCTTAAATGCACTACGCCGAGAACGTGTTCCAGTTTCTATTTATTTAGTAAATGGTATTAAATTATATGGTCAAATTGAATCTTTTGATCAGTTTGTTGTTCTCTTAAAAAATACTGTTAGTCAAATGATTTATAAACATGCGATTTCTACTGTGGTTCCATCACGTCAATTTTGTCATCACAGCAATCATGGAACTGCTACAAGCACTCACTCTCATTATAACACTGGTTATCACAATAGTAATCTGACTGGAATTTCATACCTTGACAAGGATCATCTTCAGACCTAAATATTGAGCATAGATTGGATAATTAGAATGTTCTTTATTACAAGAACTTTAGAGAATATGAATTTTATTTTTATGAATAAAAATATTTTATGAATATATTTATTAGTTGTAGTCAGGGTGTATTTGATGAGAGTCTATCATCGTAGATATTATGTGTAATAAAATGTATAAGATTGATATTTTAATATTCATTTTTTATTGATGCAGGATCTTTATCTACAGATCGGTGGTAGGGCTAATATTTCATTGAATCCTTATTGTTTTATTATCATTGTTTTATTATCAAAATATATTTTGTAAGAAATAGTGCGTAGATGGCTGAGGATTTAATGGAGAAGTGTTAAATTACATGAAAAGTTAAATTATTTTGAGTTGTAACATGAAATGTATATACTGTTCATGGCTATACATTGATTTATATTTGTAGTAATCAAGAAGTATTTGAGTGGGTACAGTTTTAACTTAGTCGAGCACTTGTTATTAAATTATTTAGTTGACAGAAATTTTTAAGGAATTGAAGATAGGTTAGGTTACAAGGAGAAGGGCAATGTTTCTGCCGTGTTTCTATTAGATATTTAATTTATAGAGATAATGTAAAAAGTATTAAAGTGTTTTCTTTTATTTTTATTGAATTGAATTAGTTAGCAAGAATAGGATTATAGTTTATATTATGAGTAAGATAAAAACATTACATGATTTTCATTTGAACAAGTAATGGTTTTTTTGTTTTTATTTATTTTGACTTTTGCTTTATACAATAATTTTCTATAGTATTTGGTGATAGATTTGAGTTTTATCTTAATCTAATTAATCATATTATTTTATAAATAAATAGAGTTGGAGTGAGAGAATGATATGGTATCAGAGCTATTTCCAGTAAAGCCAGTCTAGTTAATATATATTTCTGGAATTAAATGCATTTTATATACGTGTATCCCGTTGTGGATACTAAGAGATACATAATTTATGGAGCATAAATATGGCCTGGAACCAGCCCGGATGTGATGGACAGGACCGAGACCCTTGGGGGGGTAAAAAGAACACCAATGGTAGTTCTACGAATAATGAAGGAGGTTCTGATAAACGGTCACCTAATTTTGATGACTTGTTTCACCACCTGCGTAACAAGATGAGTAAATTAGTATCAGGAAGTGAGAAGAATTTAAATCATGATTATGGTCGAAAAAAAAATTCAGGTTCTAAGAGAAAAATTGATGGTTTGATTGGAACTATAATTTTAGGTATAGCAGGGATGATATGGTCTATAAGCGGACTCTATACTATCAAGGAGGCTGAGCGAGGAGTTATCACGCGTTTTGGGAAATTTAGTCATTTAGTTACACCAGGATTAAATTGGAAGCCGACTTTTATTGATGAAGTTAAGGCGGTAAATGTTGAAGCAGTGCGTGAATTGTCAGCTTCTGGGACAATGCTGACCTCAGATGAAAATGTAGTTCGCGTAGAAATGAATGTACAATATCGGATTACTAATCCAGAGCGTTATTTATTTTCTGTCAGCGATGCGGATGATAGTTTGCGTCAGGCAACTGATAGTGCTTTGCGAGGTGTTATTGGTCGCTTAACTATGGATCGTATTTTAACTGAAGGTAGAACTGTGGTGCGAAGTCAGACTCAAAGCGAACTAGAGGACACTATTAGCAGCTATGATATGGGCATCACTCTATTAGATGTTAACTTTCAGACAGCAAGACCACCAGAAGATGTCAAAGCTGCTTTTGATGACGCTATAGCTGCTCGGGAAAATCGTGAGCAAGTTGTTCGTGAAGCGGAGGCTTATGCTAATGATAAATTACCCCGTGCTCGAGGTGATGCGCAAGGTATACTAGAACAAGCCCGTGCTTATAAAGCACGTATTACCTTAGAAGCCCAGGGAGAAGTTGATAGTTTTGCGCGCATCTTACCAGAATATAGAGCCGCTCCAAGTATTACTCGTGAACGTCTTTATATTGAAACTATGGAAAGAATTTTGCGTCATAGCCATAAAGTTCTTATTAATGATCAGGGTCGTAATTTAATGGTTCTACCGATAGATCAGTTAATAAAGAGAAAAATAGTGACATTGAATAATGGTGCTAAGATTAACAAAGGTAGTGAGATGAACCATATTGCACCCGTGGTAAGTAATCGTAGCAAGGAAAACCATCATAAAGATATCATAGAGCAGCGTCGAGAGTACGCCCAACGTAGTAACATATTAAACGAAGGGAGAGATTGATGATGCGTAAGATATTTATATTTGTATTAGTTATTTTAAGCGCTTTCTATACATCTACATTTATAGTAGAAGAAGGTCAGCGTGGGATTATGATGCGTTTTGGCAAGGTTCTTCGTAATGATCATAACCAACCTTTAGTCTATATGCCTGGTCTACATTTTAAAATTCCACTCCTTGAGTCGGTGAAGTCACTAGATGCTCGTATTCAGACTATGGATAATCAGGCGGATCGATTTGTTACTAAAGAACAAAAAGATCTCATTGTTGATTCCTATATCAAATGGTGTGTGAGTGATTTTAGTCGATACTATCTTGCAACGGGAGGCGGGGATATTGCCCAAGCTGAAGTGTTGCTTAAACGTAAGTTTAGTGACCGTCTTCGCTCTGAAATTGGTCGATTAGATGTCCAAGAGATTGTGAACGATTTTAGTGGTCGTTTAACGACTGATGTGCGCGATTCGCTGAATACTGGTAGTTCAGATCAAGACCATTTTGGAGTGATATTACCGATTAATCAAAATAGCATGGCTGAATTAGGTATTAAGGTGATTGATGTTCGCATAAAACAAATTAATTTACCTACGGAGGTCTCTGATGCTATTTATGCTCGAATGAGGGCTGAGCGTGAATCTGTTGCTAGAAGTCAACGAGCGAGAGGAGCTGAGGAGGCTGCTATAGTTAGAGCGCAAGCAGATTATGAAGTTGAACATACTTTAGCAGAGGCAAGACGTGAAGCTTTAATTACTAGAGGAGAAGGTGATGCTGAAGTAGCTAAGTTATTTTCTTCTATTTTTAGCCAAGATCCTGATTTTTATGTTTTTCTACGTAGTTTACGTGCCTACGATAATAGTTTTAGCGCTACAGAAGATATACTAATACTTAGTCCCGACAGTAATTTCTTTCGATTTATGCAGAATCCTAAACTTATGCCTAGTCAGGATAAGGTGAGATAAGGATTTTGTTAAGGTATGGACTGTGGATTATATTGGGTACTCAACTTGCAGGATATATAATATTATATATCGTGCAAGTTGAGTACATCAATCATATCAAAAAAGCCTGTTTTGTAAGTTCTTAACCATTTTGCTGCTTTTAAAGCGCCTTTAGCAAAAATTATGCGGTTTGAAGCTTTATGGCTAATCTCAATACGCTCTCCAATATTTGCAAACATTACTGTGTGGTCGCCAATAATATCCCCAGCTCGGAGACTGGATAATCCAATAGTATTTTTAGTCCGACTTCCATTGATATCCGGACCTGCGTGCAGAGAATGTGGCTCTACATTCCAGTTCATTTCGTTAGAGATTGTTGCAGCAATTTTCTGTGCAGTACCAGATGGTGAGTCAGATTTATGTCGGTGATGTGCTTCAATTATTTCAATATCATAATCAGATCCTATAACTTTTGTTGTTTTTTCTACTAATTTTAGTAGTAGATTTATTCCAATACTGAAGTTGGCTGAATATACTAAAGCTATTTCTTGTGCTGATTCTTTAATCAGCTCTTGACTTTTTTTATCTAATCCAGTGGTACCTATGACCATAGGTTTATGATATTGTAGACATAGTTCCAGGTTTTTTAGTGTTCTATCTTGGTGAGTAAAATCAATTAGAATATCAAAATCATTAATAACTAACTTGAGATCGTCTGTAATAGATACTCCTAGATTATCGTATTTGGCTAGTTCTCCAGCATCTTTCCCACAAAAAGATGAACCTTTTCGTACAATTGCAGCTCCAAGAAGTACACCTTTAGTATGTACAGTGGTTGTTATAAGTTGTCGTCCCATCCTTCCAGATGCACCAATAATAGCAACACGAACATCTTGATTCATAGCAATATTACCTAGTTCAGTATATATTTTATTAGATTTTAATATATTTGAGCCATAAAAGGGCTCAAATATATTAAGTAACTACCCATTAAAATAATTGTTATAATGTTTTAGTGCTAACTTTACTAAGATTAGCATTTAGTAATTCAGATAGGCTGGCCGAAGCTTCATCTGCTGTGAGCGCTTGTTTTTCAGCAGACCTTATGGTATCTGATGATTTTCGTCGAATACGGGATTTATGATATGCATATCCAGTGCCCGCTGGTATTAAGCGTCCTACGATAACATTTTCTTTGAGTCCTCGCAATTCATCATTTTTTCCTGCTACAGAAGCTTCAGTTAGTACTCGAGTAGTTTCCTGGAATGATGCCGCTGAGACAAAAGATTCGGTGGCTAAGGAAGCTTTGGTGATGCCGAGCAAGTTCCGGACATAGGTAGCGGCGGTTTTCCCATTAGCTTCAAGATTTCGATTGCATATGCTTATGCGTGAAAATTCAACCTGCTCACCAAGCAAAAAGTCAGAGCTACCTGTGTTTTGAATGGTTGCTTTACGTAACATTTGCCTAATGATTACTTCAATATGTTTATCATTAATCTTAACTCCTTGTAAGCGATAAACTTCTTGAACTTCATTAGTTATATAGCGAGTGACTGCATGTACACCGCGCAAGCGAAGAATGTCATGGGGTGACTCAGGACCATCTGAAACTACGTCACCACGCTCTACACGCTCACCTTCAAAGACATTTAGTTGTCTCCATTTTGGGATCATTTCTTCATAAGGTTCGCTACCGTCGATGGGTGTAATAACAAGACGTCTTTTTCCTTTAGTCTCTTTACCAAAGGAAATAATACCACTAATTTCAGCCAAGAGAGCTGGTTCTTTGGGTCGACGTGCTTCAAAAAGATCGGCTACGCGAGGCAATCCACCTGTAATATCTTTGGTACCGCCAGATTCCTGTGGTACGCGCGCTAGGGTATCACCTGCGCTTATTTTCATCCCATCTTCTAAATGAACAATAGCTTTTCCTGGAAGAAAATATTGAGCAGGCATATCAGACCCTGGAATCATTACATCCTCACCATGACTATTAATTACTTTGAGTGCTGGCCGTAGATCTTTTCCCCCTGCAGTGCGTTCAGCATTATCTAGAATTACAAGTGAAGAAAGTCCTGTCAGGTCATCTGTTTGACGAGTAATGGTTTGTCCATCAACCATATCTGTAAAATGAATAAAACCACTGACTTCGGTGATTACCGGCATGGTGTGCGGATCCCAGTTGGCTACTATTTCTCCTGCAGTGACGTTTTCTCCGGCACCCTTAATCATAGTAGCGCCATAAGGAATTTTATAGCTTTCTTTGGTTCGCCCAAAGATGTCAATTAGTTTTAGTTCTGTATTACGCGAAGTAATAACTATCTTACCTGAAGAGTTAGTGACTGATTTGGCATTTATTAGCTTGAGTTGTCCTTGATTTTGTATCTGAATGCTTGATTCTAACGCTGCACGAGATGCAGCTCCGCCAATATGGAAAGTTCGCATGGTAAGTTGAGTTCCTGGCTCACCAATGGATTGCGCTGCGATTACTCCAATAGCTTCCCCTTTATTTATGATATGTCCTCTGGCGAGATCACGTCCGTAACAGTGTGCACATACGCCAAAATCAGTTTCACAGCTCACCACTGATCTAACTGTCAGGCTGTCTACTGAATTTTCTTCTAATAAATCACATTCTTGCTCATGAAGAAGGGTATTTCTCGGTAAGAGGATGTCCATTGTACCAGGTTTTAAAACGTCTTCTGCCGTTACGCGACCTAGAACTCTCTCTCTCAGAGGTTCTTTGACATCACCTCCTTCAATAATTGGCATCATCATCACTCCAGCACGTGTTTTGCAGTCATCTTCAGTTACCACTAAATCTTGAGCTACATCCACTAGTCGGCGTGTAAGGTAGCCAGAGTTAGCAGTTTTCAGAGCAGTATCGGCCAGACCTTTTCGCGCTCCGTGCGTAGAAATAAAGTATTGAAGTACATTTAATCCTTCACGAAAATTAGCAGTAATAGGTGTTTCAATGATAGATCCATCTGGTTTGGCCATTAGTCCTCTCATTCCAGCTAACTGACGAATTTGTGCTGCAGAACCTCGCGCCCCAGAGTCGGCCATCATAAATATATTATTAAATGATACTTGTCTTTCTTCTGTACCATTTCGGTTTATCACTACTTCAGTAGAGAGGTTTTCCATCATGGCTTGAGCAACACGCTCATTAGCTGCAGCCCAAATATCAATTACTTTATTATAACGCTCCCCGGCAGTTACTAATCCAGACTGAAACTGATTTTGGATTTCTGCTACTTCTGATTCGGCTTGACTAATGATTTCAATTTTATTTTCAGGAATTACCATGTCATCTATACCTACTGATGTACCTGAGCGAGCTGCATAGGCAAAACCAGTGTACATGGTTTGGTCGGCAAAGATTACAGTAGCCTTGAGTCCTAAGATGCGGTAACAAGTATTTAACATTTTAGAAATAGCTTTTTTACCCAAGACTTGATTGATAATTGCGTAAGGGAGACCCTTTGGTACTATCATCCAAAGTATGGCGCGTCCAATAGTGGTGTCTATAATATTAGTTTTAGGCACCCATTGACCTAGTTCATTTTTTTCATTTTCAGTGATACGCACTTTTACTCGGGCGTGTAGAGAGGCAAGTCCAGCACGATATACGCGCTCAGCTTCTTTAGAGCTACCAAGAAGCATTCCTTCACCTTTGGCATTAACGCAATCACGGGTCATGTAGTATAGCCCCAAAACAACATCCTGAGAAGGTACAATAATGGGTTCTCCATTCGCAGGAGATAGAATGTTATTGGTTGACATCATTAGAACTCGTGCCTCGAGCTGAGCTTCCATTGTTAGAGGAACATGGACGGCCATTTGGTCTCCATCAAAATCTGCATTGTATGCTGCACAGACTAATGGGTGAAGCTGTATTGCTTTACCTTCTATAAGAACGGGTTCAAATGCCTGAATACCTAGACGATGGAGAGTTGGAGCACGGTTTAAAAGAACGGGATGTTCTCGGATCACTTCATCCAAGATATCCCAAACTACTAATTCTTCTCGTTCAACCATTTTTTTAGCTGCTTTAATAGTAGTGGCAAGACCACGCAGTTCTAGCTTTCCATATATAAATGGTTTAAATAATTCTAGTGCCATTTTTTTTGGAAGCCCGCATTGGTGTAGATGAAGATAGGGGCCTACAGTGATTACTGAGCGACCAGAATAGTCAACGCGTTTACCTAGTAAATTTTGACGGAAGCGTCCTTGTTTACCTTTAATCATATCAGCTAACGATTTTAGTGGGCGTTTGTTCGATCCAGTGATTGCACGACCTCTACGGCCATTATCAAGCAATGCATCAACTGCTTCTTGCAGCATGCGTTTTTCATTACGAACAATAATATCTGGTGCTGCTAAATCTAATAATCGTTTTAATCGGTTATTACGATTAATTACACGACGATATAAATCGTTTAAATCTGAAGTTGCAAAACGACCACCATCTAATGGAACTAAGGGGCGTAAATCAGGTGGTAGAACTGGAAGGACATTCAATATCATCCATTCCGGTTTGTTACCAGACTGTATGAATGACTCAAGTAATTTAATGCGCTTAGTTATTTTTTTACGTTTAGTTTCCGAGTTAGTTTCATTTAGTTCGTCACGTATTTTTTCACATTCTTGTTCTAAATCCATATTTTTTAATATGTTTTGGATTGCCTCAGCTCCTATTTTAGCGTCAAATTCATCACCGAATTCTTCTAAGGCATCAAGATACTGTTCTTCGGTTAAGAGTTGGTTTTTATCAAGACTGGTCATACCATTTTCAATAACTACATAGGACTCAAAGTACAAAACTCTTTCAATATCACGTAATGGCATGTCGAGTAGTAAGCCAATTCGGGATGGTAGAGATTTTAAGAACCAAATATGCGCGGTTGGGGAGGCTAGCTCAATATGTCCCATGCGCTCGCGACGTACTTTAGTCTGAGTGACTTCAACGCCACATTTTTCACAAATGACACCACGATGTTTAAGGCGTTTATATTTACCACATAAACATTCATAGTCTTTTACTGGTCCAAAAATACGTGCGCAAAAAAGCCCATCTCGTTCTGGTTTGAACGTTCTATAGTTAATAGTTTCCGGTTTTTTAACTTCACCGAAAGACCATAAACGTATCATTTCTGGTGATGCCAAAGCAATTTTGATTGCATCAAACTCTTCGGTTTTAGTTTGTGCTTTCAAAAATTTCATTAATTCTTTCACTCATTAGCTCCCCTCAGGTAAGACTTTGTAGGATGTCAGAGGTGATCTGAAATTCCTGTGACAGATAAAATAGATATCAGTATCTATTCATCATCTTCTAGCTCGATATTGATAGCGAGAGAACGAATCTCTTTTAAAAGTACATTGAAAGATTCTGGCATTCCCGGTTCCATCTGATGATGTCCATCAACAATATTTTTATACATTTTAGTTCGACCATTCACGTCGTCAGATTTAACAGTGAGCATTTCCTGCAAAGTATATGAAGCTCCATATGCTTCCAAGGCCCATACTTCCATCTCGCCAAAACGTTGCCCGCCAAATTGAGCTTTACCACCTAAAGGTTGCTGAGTAACTAAACTATAGGAACCGGTTGAACGAGCATGCATTTTATCATCAACAAGATGATTTAGCTTTAGCATGTACATGTATCCTACGGTAACTTGACGTTCAAATGCTTCACCAGTACGTCCATCAAACAAGGTAATTTGACCAGAAGAAGGCAAGTCGCCAAGTTTTAATAATTCTTTGATTTCACTTTCTTGTGCGCCATCAAAAACTGGAGTAGCAATAGGCATGCCATTTTTAAGATTTTCGGCTAATGATAGAACTTCATCATCACTAAAGGTTTGTAGGTCAACTTTTTGCCGAACATGAGCACCGAGATCGTAGGCGCGTTGAATAAATGCACGAAGACTAGATAACCCTTCTTTCTGTTGCAGAAGGAAGCTGATTTTTTTGCCAATGCCTTTGGCAGCCATACCTAAATGGGTTTCTAGGATTTGACCAATATTCATGCGTGATGGGACGCCTAACGGATTTAGAACTATATCAACTGGTATACCATTCTCATCGTAAGGCATGTCTTCTATCGGATTAATTTTAGAGATAACCCCTTTGTTACCATGACGACCAGCCATTTTATCACCTGGCTGAATTTGACGTTTAACTGCTAGATATACTTTAGCAATTTTTAATATTCCTGGTGCCAGATCATCACCTTGTGTGATTTTTCGTTTTTTTGTATCCAGTTTTTGCTCGAATGCACTTTTTAGTTCATTGTATTGTCCGACCAGTTGTTCTAATTGATTTTGTTTTTCTTCATTTATTAGGTCAATTTCTAGCCATCGAGATCGAGGAAGAGTTTTAAGCCTTTCTTCTTTAATGCCACTAGAGAGGAGTAGGTAATAAATACGGTTAAACAGACTAGTTTCAAGAATTTTAACTTGTTCGGATAAATCCTTTTTTGCTTCTTTGAGCTGTAGTTCTTCAATTTCTAAAGCGCGTTTATCCTTTTCTACGCCATCGCGTGTAAAAATTTGAACATCGATTACAGTTCCTGTCACTCCATTTGGAACTCGTAAAGAAGAATCTTTGACATCAGAGGCTTTCTCTCCAAAAATCGCTCGTAGGAGCTTTTCTTCTGGTGTAAGTTGAGTTTCGCCTTTTGGAGTTACCTTTCCAACAAGAATGTCTCCCCCTTTTACTTCGGCACCGATATATACAATACCTGACTCGTCTAGCTTAGAGAGAGCAGCTTCGCCAACATTAGGGATATCAGAGGTGATCTCTTCTGGACCTAGTTTTGTGTCACGTGAAATACAGGCTAGTTCTTGAATATGAATAGTAGTGAAACGATCTTCTTGAACAACGCGTTCCGATATTAATATGGAATCTTCAAAATTGTATCCATTCCAAGGCATAAAAGCGACCCGCATATTTTGACCTAATGCGAGCTCACCAAGGTCAGTTGCAGGTCCATCTGCTAGAACATCATTTTTTTGAATTTTTTCACCAAGCTGAACGCATGGTCGTTGATTGATGCAGGTGTTTTGATTTGATCGTGTGTACTTAGTTAGATTATAAATATCGATACCAGCTTCGTTCGGATACATTTCACTTTCATTTACTTTTATGACAATACGGGCTGCATCTACATATTGAACGATACCACTTCGTTTTGCAACAGAGGTTACGCCAGAGTCGACGGCTACAGCGCGCTCCATCCCAGTTCCAACCAATGGCTTATCAGCGCGTAGCGTTGGCACTGCTTGACGTTGCATATTTGCTCCCATTAATGCTCGGTTAGCATCATCATGTTCGAGAAACGGGATTAAGGATGCACCAACAGAAACGACTTGTTGGGTTGAGACATCCATATAGTCAATCTGCGCGCGATTAAATAAACTAGATTCACCTTTATTACGGCATGTGACTAGATCTTCAATAATATGACCTGATTGATTGAGATTGGTATTAGCCTGTGCAATAACATAATGACCTTCTTCAATAGCAGAGAGATAATGGATTTCATTGGTTACAATGCCGTTCTTTACTCGTCGGTATGGCGTTTCTAAAAAACCGTATTCGTTAGTTTGTGCATAAACAGATAGTGAGTTAATTAGACCTATATTTGGCCCCTCAGGGGTCTCAATGGGACAAACGCGACCGTAGTGTGTTGGATGAACATCTCTTACTTCAAAGCCTGCCCGTTCGCGTGTCAGACCACCTGGACCTAATGCAGAGATACGACGTTTATGTGTAATTTCAGAAAGTGGATTATTCTGATCCATAAATTGAGATAGTTGACTTGAACCAAAAAATTCTCTAACAGCAGCAGAGATTGGTTTAGCGTTAATCATATCTTGAGGCATGAGAGTGTCTAAATCTCCTAGGGATAGACGCTCTTTCACCGCCCGCTCTACACGTACTAAACCAACACGAAATTGGTTTTCTGCCATTTCTCCAACAGAACGAATACGACGATTTCCTAGATGATCAATATCATCTATTTCGCCAATACCATTTCGTATACTAATAAGTTTTTTCATGACTTGAATAATGTCGTCTTTACTTAATATACCAGAACCTGTAATTTCATTTCGTTGTAATGAACGATTAAATTTCATACGACCAACTGCAGAAAGGTCATAGCGTTCTTCAGAAAAGAAGAGATTTTCAAATAGATTTTCAGCCGCCTCGCGAGTCGGTGGTTCACCTGGTCTCATCATGCGATAAATCTCAACAAGAGCACTAAGGCGATCTGTTGTAGGATCAATGCGTATGACTTCGGAGATATATGGGCCATGATCTAAATCATTAGTGAATAATGTTTCGAGTTGTGTATGGTTAGACTGGATTAATCTATTTATTAGATCTAGTGATAGCTCCATATTAGCTTCGATAAAGAGCTCTCCAGTATCATGATCAATATAGTCTTTTGCGGCTACTTTCCCAGCAATATACTCCATGGGTACTGTGATGTAAGAAATGGCGTCTTTTTCTAATTGTCTAATATGTCGTGCTGTAATGCGACGACCTTTCTCAACGTAGATTGTTCCATTTGCTTCAATATCAAATGAAGCTGTTTCACCACGAAGTCGTCCTGGAACGAGTTCCATTTGTAGTCTGTTGTTTCTAATATGATATATAACTTTTTCAAAAAATAGATCCAGAATTTGTTCAGTTGTATAATTAAGTGCACGTAAAATAATTGTTGCAGGTAGCTTTCTTCGTCGATCAATACGCACGAATAAATTATCTTTTGGATCGAACTCAAAGTCTAACCATGAGCCACGATATGGGATAATTCTAGCATTATAGAGAACCTTGCCTGATGAGTGAGTTTTTCCTTTGTCACTATCAAAGAATACTCCAGGACTGCGATGTAATTGAGATACAATAACACGTTCTGTTCCGTTGATAATAAAAGTTCCATTGTCAGTCATTAGGGGAATTTCCCCCATATATACTTCTTGTTCTTTAATGTCCTTAACTGTTCCTTCTGGTGCTTCCCTCTCGTATATTACTAGACGTAGTTTTACGCGTAGAGGAGCAAAAAATGTAATGCCACGAATCTGACATTCTTTAACATCAAAGATAGGATCACCTAAGAAATAGCTGACATATTGGAGTTCTGCATGAGCGCTATAACTTTGTATCGGGAATATTGAACGGAATGCTGCATCTAGACCGTATTGCCCTTCTGGATCTCGCTCAATAAATTTTCGGAACGAATTCAGCTGAATAGAAAGAAGATAGGGAATTTCCAGTACTTCTGGACGCTTTCCAAAATCTTTACGAATACGTTTTTTCTCGGTATAGGAGTAAACCATTAGGGTTCCTCAGTTTGCTGAACAATAGAACCTCTCTGCCCATTTAAATGGGGAGGACAGTTATTCCATGCTATTTAAATAAGAATAATATGAATGGTAGGTCGATATTGGTCCTACTATTTTCTTTCTCTGATGCAATAATGGTGTTGTTCTATCTGAATTCGTAGCATCCGAGTCAGAGAAAGATCTTAAGTAAGTCACTAATTAAATAGTTTCCATCTTTTTTGATCTTGTATGAGTTAAGAACATGGTTATTATATCCTTTAGTAATTATCAGTTGAACTGATAATTTCGAATCAAAATATAGCCATTTCTTACAAATTATATTTTTTATTTTATTTCTATAGTTGCACCAGCTGTTTCTAATAGTTTTTTCAATGAAGCTGCGTCGTCTTTACTGATTCCTTCTTTTAATGTAGCCGGAGCGGACTCCACGAGATCTTTAGCTTCTTTAAGACCTAAGCCAGTAGCGCTTCGCACTGCTTTTATTACAGCTATCTTGTTGGTACCAATAGATTGCAGTATGACATCAAATTCTGTTTTTTCTTCTACCTCTTCAACATCAGAAGTAGGATTGGTCATAGCGTAAGATGTAGCTGATATACCAAATTTTTCCTCCATAGCAGAGATAAGTTCCACTATTTCCATTACAGATAATGCTGCAACCCCTTCAATGATTTGTTCTTTAGTAATTAACATTGTATTTTCCTGAGTTCAGACAGTGGTTGTTACGTAAGCAAATAAGAGAAACAATAAGCCTGTTACTTTAAGAACTATTAGCTTCCTTTTGGTTGCGTAAGGCAACAAAAGTACGTAATAGTTTTCCGGCAGTGGCCTCTTTTATCGTGATTACTAATCGTATAATCGCTTCATGGTAAGTAGGTAGATTTGCTAATCGATCAATAAGATCTGAGTTTATTAGTTCGTTTTCAAAGGCTGAGTCTTTAATTTTAAAATTAACATTGGTTTTAGCGAATGCCTTAAACAAACGAGCAGCTGTGCCAGGATGTTCCATAGAATATGCAATTAAAGTTGGTCCAGTCAATGTTGTGTTTAAACACTCAAACTGCGTGTCTTTAATACTACGGCGTAACAAGGTATTGCGTATAACACGTATATAGACGTTAGCTTCTCGACCTGATTTACGAAGTTCGTTAATTTTATTGACACTTATTCCGCAGGTATTTGCTGTTACTGCAGATAATGCGCTTTTAGCTATATTATTGACTTCAGTAACAATTGTTTTTTTATCTTGAATATTTAAGGCCATTATCTTTTGCTCCTGGATTATTCTGGAATTCACAGAGGCTTTCTTTCGCTCACTTTCCTTATGTTAGGTAGATATATAATTTATGGTAATTTGAATTCCACATAGGGGTTAAAACTGTTTTTGATCTTCTCAGTATTTCTGGCAACAAGTATGTTAAAAACACAGTCTCCGATGCATATGTAGCCTTTCTTTTTGACAAGGAAAGCATTTAAAATCTAAAATGTTAAGATTGGATGTGTCGTAATTTAATAGTTTTATTTAGTATAACTTATCGATTTAGTGAGATATTGACAAGGTTTGAATTAGTTACTTGTAAGGTAAATATTTAATTATCAATTAATATAAACTCTTATAAGTGGGTTAGTATTTTCATATCTATTTAAAGTATTTCATAGATAGATTTTAGGCAAATCTTTTTCTTTGGTAAAGAAAAAGATTAGTTAGCGGAGTCTTTTAGACTAGCTTGATCTAATGTAACACAGGTTCCCATGGTAGTCGAGATGCTAATTTTTTTGATAAACATACCTTTTGATTGAGGTGGTTTGGCTTTTTTAAGAGAGATTAATAGATATTCTAAATTTGTTTTTAAGTGATGTATATCAAAATTAATTTTACCAATAGTGCTATGGATAATCCCGTTTTTGTCGTTACGATAACGAACTTGACCTGATTTAGCATTTCTTACTGCTTCTCTAATATGATCTGTTATAGTGCCTACTTTTAGGTTAGGCATAAGACCTCGTGGTCCAAGTATGTGGCCTAATTGGCTAACAATATGCATTGTATCTGAAGATGCAATAACGACATCAAAGTTCATCTCGCCTTTTTTCACTTTTGCCGCAAGATCTTCTAATCCTACTAATTCCGCACCTTCTTCTATCGCGGCTTGAACATTAGTTCCTTGAGTAAATACCGCTACGCGTGTAATGCGACCAGTACCATAAGGTAAGATAGTGGACCCGCGGATATTCTGGTCAGACTTACGTGGATCAATGCCTAATTTAACTGCTACATCAACACTTTCTATGAATTTAACAACTGCTAGTTTTTTCAGGAGGACTAGAGCTTCATTTATCTCATATGGTTTAGTTCGGTCAATGTTTTCAGAAATTTTTCGCATGCGTTTGCTTAGATTAGCCATTTTTAGTCCTCTATGACTAGGCCTATAGAACGAGCAGTTCCTTCAATAGAACGCGTCATTGCTTCAATGTTAGATCCTGTCATGTCTTCATATTTAATCTCAGCTATCTCACGTAGCTTTGAGCGTGATAATGTACCGATTTTTTGTTGGTTTGGTTTTCCAGAACCAGATACTACCCCGGTTGCTTTTTTTAGAAGAGTGGCTGATGGAGGGCTTTTAGTGATAAACGTAAAGGAACGATCACTATAAACTGTAATAATAACTGGAATGGGTAGCCCTTTTTCAAAAGAATCTGTTTTTGCATTAAATGCTTTGCAGAATTCCATAATATTCACACCTCTTTGTCCAAGAGCTGGACCTACGGGCGGGCTAGGGTTTGCCATACCCGCTGCAACCTGTAGTTTAACGTAGGTTTGTACTTTTTTAGCCATAATAATACCTCAAGCAAGGTGATCATATTTATTTGTTTCTGTATAACTAATTTTTATTTATTATCTTAAATAATTATTAAAGATAATTGATGTTGAATTAGAGTAATTATATTATATCTTTCAATTTATGGATATTTAAGTCTGAAAAGAGTGGATTTTAATGTATTATCACATAATTTATATATAATCGTGTAATAATTATATATGAGTTGAACGAGGGAAAATATATTAACCCTTTTCAACTTGAGCAAAATCTAGTTCCACTGGCGTTGCGCGACCAAAGATAGATACGGATACTGTTAGACGACTTTTCTCATAATCAACTTCTTCTACCACACCATTAAAATCGGAAAAAGGACCGTCATTAACACGGACCATCTCACCTGGTTCGAAGAGTGTTTTTGGACGCGGCTTATCTCCTGCTTGCTGCAATAGTCCCATAATTGCATCAGCTTCCTTAAAGCTGATTGGCGCTGGACGATCTGAGGTACCTCCAATAAAACCCATGACTCTAGGAACGCTACGTACGAGATGCCAACTTGCATCGTTCATTGCCATTTGTACCAATACATATCCAGGGAAAAACTTTCGTTCGCTTTTACGACGCTGACCACGACGGATTTCAACTACTTCTTCGGTAGGAACCATGATATCCCCAAATAGTGTTTCCATGCTATGTAATTTAATATATTCACGTAGAGATTGGGCTACGCGACTTTCGAATCCGGAAAACGCTTGAACAACGTACCAGCGTTTGTTAGGAGTTTCAGACATCTCAAAACCTCAGGCCAGTAATAAATGATATGACGCGGACCAGTAGATTATCAAGTCCCCATAGAATAAGTGACATTACGGCAGTTGCTCCACTAACAATTAATGTTGTATGCAACGTCTCGTTAAGAGACGGCCAAGTAATTTTTTTTATTTCTCTATGCGCTTGATAGATATAGTCTATAGCTATTTTTCCTTTTTCTGTTAATCGGAAAAGGCTAGTTGCTGTAGTTAATAAAAAAAGTATCGCAAATATTCGTAGATATGCAGGGGTATTAGAAAACCAAATATTTCCTATTATAGCGATGAGAAAACAAAATATGATGCTTATCCATTTACTTACTTCTAACCAGCGTTGTTTTTGTTTTGTTCCAGTAAAATATGCATTCATAAACGAACCTTTAAATCAAACATTACTGCAATATAAATTAAAGAAATATTGATTTTGTAATTTATAGATCTTCTAAGTAACCTTAATTATGTATTTATATTCTAAAGAGCTGTTCTTTTTTTTAGATTGTTCAAATTAAATTGCAATATTCTCTTTAATTATTGCAATATTCTCTTTATTTAAGAGAAATGAAGTTTTATAGTGCTTGTTACTCTGATAGTGAGATTCTTGTTTACCAGAATTATATTGTAGCCTATTTATGATGGGTCTTAAATACTCTTTTAAAATAATTTTGTAATATTATTTAAATATAACATAATTATTTATAGATTATATCTATCTATTGAGAGTAGGTGATATCTATAAAATTAATTTAAGAAATATGAATGGTTTAGATTGTGAAAGATTCGTCTATCTAATAAAACATAGAATATCGATTAGGTATATACTAATTGAAGTATGATACGATGTGGGTCTTATAATTTTTCTGTATTTAATTCCAAAGAATGAAGCTTCATATTTGAGTTGGGATTATGAAATTAATGCGGATTTATCGGATTATTTAGGTTATTAATATGAATTAATGAATGATACGTGTTATTTAGGTTTATTTTTTCTCTTGTTGGATCATTGTCATGCGCAATACTTTGTTGTTTCTTTTTATTTTTGGAAAATTATTTTTGGAAAAAAATATTAAAGAGTTATTTGCAATAACACCCTTGATAACTCAAGGGTAAGTATGCCTAATAATTAGGATAGATTTCTTGAGAGCAGAAGGTTGAATCAAAAGACTTAAGGCGATAAAATCGCTTAGATTATCAGTTAAATTCAAAACATTTTCATGCGGTTTTTTTTATTTTATCCATTGTCAGACTTGATTTTGAGTCTGATTTATATATCTATCGATATCCTAGTATTGAGTAGTAAAATAAAAATATCCTATATTTAATATAATTTTTCAGTATCTATTCTGTATCTAGATATGTTTTTAGATTTTATGTTTTAAAATTAATTAGTTTAACTATAACAATATATTATTGATAATGGTTAAATATGTTGTAATTTGAAAATTAATTTTGTGATGAGAGAAACTTTATTGCAAGTCAACAAATTAATGAGATTGGGTTATACTAAAAATAATATTTTTAGTGATTTTGTGTAATTTATATAGCTTATTATGAATTTTAAACTGTGTTTACAAGATTAATGATGCATAAACGCTACTATAATTTATGTTATATATTACCATTTATAATCCAATACTAACTATAAGAGAGATACGATAACTTATTCAATATTCTATGAAATAACTAATTCTATGAAATAACTAATTATTGGATTATATATTAGATAGCTTCGTTGATCTGAGAGTTGGATGATAAGAGATATAATAGACTTTAGAATATTAGATAGTAACTATTACATTAAATAATAGAGTGGGATTGGTATATAGGCCTACATATTAGATCCTGTCTTAAAGACAGTATTGAATATTAATTAAAGAGTACTAGTAATTGTTACTTATACGTAACTGGAAAAATATTTCAGAAAAATTAAGAGATTAATTAACTTTATTTATTTGATGTGTTAATAAAAAATATTAATACAGTTCCGCATTGTTTATTTCTTTAGAAAATGATTAGAAGATAAAGGTAGAGATTATGATTTCAGGTATTTTAGCGTCACCAAATATAGCTTTTGGAAAAGCTCTTCTTCTACGAGAAGAGGAAATTATTATTAATCATCAGAAGATTTCTTCTGAGCAAAAAGACAAGGAAATTCAAAGATTTTTAGATGGACGTCAGAAGGCTACTGAACAGCTTAAAAGTATTGCAATCCAAGCCAGTCAAACTTGTGGAGAAGAGAAAGAAGAAATATTTGAAGGACATCTAATGCTTTTAGAAGATGAAGAGCTAGAAAAGGATGTTGTATCTTTAATTAAAGAAGAATTATACACTGCAGATGCAGCTGTTTTTACTATAATTAATTCTCAAGCCAAAGCGCTAGAAGAGTTGGATGATGAATATTTAAAAGAGCGTGCATCTGACATACGTGATATTGGAAAGCGTTTATTGAAAAATATTCTTGGTTTACATATTATAGATTTCAGTGCCATTAATGAAGAAGTATTGTTAGTTGCTAAAGATCTAACTCCGTCAGAAACAGCACAGCTTAATTTGAAAAAAGTTTTAGGTTTTATTACTGACACTGGGGGCAGAACTTCACATACTTCAATCATGGCTCGTTCACTAGGATTACCAGCTATTGTCGGAACGGGAAACATTACGAGTAAGGTTAAAAATGATGATTTTTTGATTTTAGATGCAATTAATAATAAGGTTTACATTAATCCATCTGAGGAAAAAATTGCGGAATTTAAGATTTTAGCTCACCAATATGCTCTTGAAAAAAATGAGTTGGGGCAATTAAAAAATCTTCCGGCGATTACCTTAGATGGTCATCGGGTTAAGTTAAGCGCTAATATTGGGACTGGGCGTGATATTATAGGTATAGACCGTTATGGGGCAGAAGGTGTTGGACTTTATCGTACAGAGTTTTTATTTATGGATAGAGATTCGTTACCGAGTGAAGAAGAGCAGTTTCAGGCTTATAAATCTGTAGCAAAAACAGTAGGAGATCAGGGTGTAATTTTACGGACAATGGATATTGGTGGTGATAAAGATTTACCATATATGCATCTTCCTCATGAAGCTAATCCTTGTCTAGGTTGGCGCGCTATTCGTATAGGTATGGATCGTACAGAAATCTTACATGCTCAATTACGTGCTATTTTGCGTGCCTCCGTTTTTGGTACATTGCGAGTTATGTTCCCTATGATTATTTCTGTGGAAGAAGTTCGTTTTCTGAAAGAGCAGATAGAGATTTTAAAGGTTCAGCTTCGTAAAGAAAGAAAGGATTTTAATGAGACAATTGAAATTGGTATTATGGTAGAGACGCCTGCTTCTGCGGTAATTGCTCACCATTTAGCCAAAGAGGTTGATTTCTTTAGTATTGGAACAAATGATTTAACTCAGTATACTTTAGCTGTAGACCGCGGTAATAATTTGATCTCCCATCTTTATAATCCTATATCTCCATCTATTTTGATATTAATCAAACAGGTGATCGATTCTGCTCATTCTGAAGGAAAATGGACAGGAATGTGTGGTGAATTAGCAGGAGACGTACATGCCACTTTATTGTTATTAGGTATGGGATTAGATGAGTTTAGCATGAGCTCTATTGCGATTCCACCTATTAAGAAACTTATTCGTAGTACTCAATTTAAAGAGGCTCAGGTTTTAGCAGAGAAAGCGTTAATGAAACCAACGGCGGAAGAATTAGTACAACTAGTTGATCAATTTCTTAAAGAATAATTTTTTGGACAAGGGTGATATAATTTTTTATTAAATATAGTGTTATAAATTCGTTCTATGAATAAGCCATAGTGAGTTTTTCTAAATTAGTATAGACTGAGTGTTTACATAATAGCATGTAGGTAGTTTTTGTGAGTTTTTATTTATGCAATAACGATAGGTATTATTTTTGTTTAGTATGTAATAATCTAAAAACGAAACATGATTTTTACTTCCTCAATATTTAAACGATAATTATAGAAATGATGAATGATTTCTAGATGTTAAACAGGCAACAATTGAATCAAAACTGTATATGATTATGCTATATGGATAAGGGTTAAATCTATAGGGTATTAAAAGTAAATTAATTAGATTCTATAATCTAATCTAAAAGAAAAAATCTAATATTCGTGTTAATTAAACATTGGTGATAAGATAATTATTGTATGTATTTAAATAATGTGAGAACCAATTTCTTTAAGATCGTATGTAGAATCAATTTCTCTTATATATTGAATTAGGCTGTATTAATCATGCTTAAGAACTTCTTGCACTTTACCTCATGTGGGAAAATTTAGAAAAGAAAAAGTCAATCTACTAATTAGCCCATTAATAATTGAGTTTTACCAGACTCGTATCAGGGGTTAAAATGTAATGAAAAATATTTTTTCCATTCAGTCTCATGCGGTTTTTGATTATGCAGGCAATACTGCAGCGCTATTCCTCATGTGGCAGCTCGGCGCAAAAGTGTGGCCATTAAATACTGTGCAACTGTCTAATTATATTCAATATGGTTATTGGCTTATATCAATAATGCCTAAAGATCATCCAATAGATATTGTGTGTCGAATTAGTGATATTAATTGGTTAGAAACTTGTGGCGCAGTACTAAGTGGATGTTTTGGCTCTGTGGAACAGCAAGAGGCAATACTAGAGAGTGTGCGCGTGGTCAAAGAAGCTAACCATAAGGCTTGGTATTTTTGTGACCAAGTAATAGGTCGTACTCAACAGGAATGTGTTGTCGAATCTGGTATCGAACAGTTTCATACAAAAGGATCACTATTGAAAAGTGATATTGTTGTACCTAATTTTCTTTATTTGGAAATATTGAGTAGTCAATGTAGGGTAAAAAATGTTCATGAGGCTATTACTGTAGATCATGTTTGTATTTTTCAGGGTATAAAAATTTTTTTTATAAAGAAGTTATCTCCAGAAGGGTTCTATAGAGATCAATTAGAGGTGTTGTTAGTCAGTGCAGATCAAATATGGCATATTTCTCGAGCATTAATCGATTTTGGTTTCTATGAACTAGCGGGAATGGATGACTTGACTAACAGTATGTTGTTTGTCAATCTTCTTTATTCTTTTTATCTAAAGAGTGCGATGGGGCGCGTTGCAGAAGATTTGTATACAGTTATTCTACAAACGTATCACATGGGTGATTGTGAGCTACAGTTAGTTGTAGAACAACAAGATATTGTTGAACCAACGATAAATTTTACTGCTGTAAAGGCTTTGTTGTTATAAAACTTCATGTGTGAAAGGAGGCGTGTTTAATACGTTCTTAAAGACTAGACTAGATGTATTGATATTTATCACACATGAATTTACTTATAGCTAGTATAGAGCATGAAGTAAGATTAGACCTCATGCGTTCGGATCACCTAGTGTTTTTGGATGGCGGTAGCGTTATACTATAGGAGTACTATTTCGGATATCAGTTTACCTGGCTTTATTATATTCTGAATTAGTGGTTGCTATATTTTTAAATATCTAGAAACCTAGATGGAGCACTTACCCGTTAATATGGTCTTAAGTTCAGGTCGTTAAGATATGATTGAACAGTTGCATCATCAGTGCGTCATCATAGGTATTGCAGGCGCATCTGCCTCGGGAAAGAGCCTGATTGCTAGTACATTGTATCATGAAGTTCGAGCTCGTTTTGGTGATGATAATATTGGTGTCATTCCTGAGGATGCTTATTATAGAGACCAGGGGCACCTTACTATGGTGGAACGAGTTAAAACTAATTATGATCATCCCAATTCCATGGACCACAGTTTGCTTTTAGAGCATCTACAAATTTTAAAATCAGGGCATCCAATTAATCTTCCGATATACAGTTATGTTGAACATACTCGTACTGGCCAAACGCTTCATATAAAACCTAAAAAGGTTATTATTCTTGAAGGAATCCTTCTTTTAACTAATATTAAATTGCGAAAAGAAATGAATTTTTCTATTTTTGTTGATACACCTCTTGATATTTGCCTTATGCGTCGTATTCAGCGTGATGTAAATCAGCGAGGTCGTTCTATGGATTCAGTAATAGCTCAATACCAGGAGACCGTAAGACCCATGTTCTTGCAATTTATTGAACCCTGTAAACAATATGCTGATATCATTGTACCACGAGGAGGGAAAAATCGTATTGCTATTGATATTTTAAAAGCAAAAATTAATCAATTTTTTGAATAATCTATTTAAAATACGTAAGAGCGAATCAATGAAATAATTTGATAATGTTCATTTTATTTTACGATCTATAAAGGTTGCTTTATGGCTTAAAGTATTCAAGGCACACAGAAAACTTTTATTTTTTAATCTGTTGGTTCGGCAGAAGGTTGAGTATTTTTTAAAATTTAATTTTTTGTATTCATAGTTATCGAATATGAATGCAGACTCTTTTTATTAAAAAGATTTGTTGAATAATTATCTAGGATAGAATAGATAGTTTTTAGATATATAGTTTTCAATATTCTAGCTCATAGAAGAAATGCGCTATCTATACTGATTAGCTATATTAAGACTGGTTGATTCGGTTTGGTATTATAAGAGAATGATGATTATTTTTAATTTTGATTCTACAGAATATTTATTCTATTAAATTTTGTTTTGTATAGTAGTTAGTTTTTGTAGTAATATTTTGGATGACCAACCTTTATCCTAAGTATCGGTAGTGGAAGGATTTATTAATGATTTCTTTCGGATCGAAGAGATAGTGATGATGAAATCAATATTAATTGTGATAATATGAATATTTATATTTTAATATCTATTAGGAATTGACGTTTATTTCAAGTTGTTTTGCTAAAGATGCGTGTACAGTTGAATATATTGTCTTTTTATAAAAAGACAAAAGAAAAGAGATTTATTAAGATTTAATTCTTTCAGAATAATAAGAAATTTTCTTGATTTAAATTATTGTATATTGTTTTTAAGAGATAAAGATACTATATTTTTAGTAAATTTTAAATATGTATTATACAATATATGAATCTATACATATTATACTCATTGATTGTTATATACTGTTATGGTATAAGAACATTACTCGGATTGTTTAATTTTAATTAACATATTTAATTAAATGAATGTAAGTGTTAGTATAATTTTTTTTGTGTACTTATTAGATATGATTATAGTATTAATTTCTACTTATAATTATAATAAATAGTATAACAATGAATGTTGGATATATTTATTTTTGTTACTATCTTTCATTAAAATAAAAAATAATTTATGAGTAATATTGTTTGTCTTATGTTGACTAATATATAGAATTGATAATTCATTATATTAATATAAAATATTAATATAAATTGATTATTTATTAATAAGAACTATATTATTATAATTGGATAAAATATTAATATGATATTATATTAGTCTTTATATTATTATCTGAAATAAGTTTTATTATTAATAAGAGATTTTAAGATTATATTAATTTTTTTTGTAATCAAATAAGAAAGATATATTTTATAAGTTTTGCATTTAAATTGACATTTTCTTTTCTATAGACTATGCTATAGAATTATAAGTGATTCAGAATGAATTAAATATATTTAATATTTTATCATATAGTTGTAGTATGGTATTTTTCTTATATTTTTAATATAAAAATAGTTTTTATGTATTAGAATATATAATATTAATAATTATATAGATTTTATATTCAAGAAATAAATGATTACATTAGATTTTATATTCAAGAAATAAATGATTACATAATATAGTCGTGTTAGTTAGTCTTGAAATTTATTCAAGAGACTTAAGTTTAATTATGATAAATAATGATTTTACTTAATGTTAATATTTTATTAATTTATTCTCTGATAAAAGATGATTTATTTATAGAGAGCGCATTTGTAAATTATAATAATTTTTAGATAATAATCATTCTAAGATAAGAGCGGATATGATAAATGATTTATGTATTTCTCTAAATAAAAGATAATATTTTTATTATTTTTTATGAAAAAAAGTTATCTCACCTAGTTTTCTACCACTCTTCTCAAAAATTCGTATAATTTATGGTCAATCTGTTATAATTGTGTTTAGAGGTTCTTTTTTCGCATGATGATTATTTATGATTATTAAGGTCTCATGGTTGATTATTAGAATCTATTTATCATAAATTTATTCATAAAGATTGATCTGTAAAACTATTACGTATACATATTGATTTGTAAAATTATTTTTTCATTAAAATAATTCATATTATTGAAAATGATTGGTTTTTCATATTTTTTATGAGGTTTTTATTAAAAAACATATAATCTATACTTTCTTAAAAAGAATGTTAGATTAATATAATTAGGTTTTTTAGTACATTAAATGCTATCTATTTAGTGAATAGATAGTTAAATAAGAGTGTCTATTACGTCTTGTATAGAATAAAATATTATTTTTAATGATATATTTTTTATTAAGATCAGTAATATTATATTTAACGTATATTATTATTTAGTTCTTGAGAGAGAATGTAAATTATTGGCGATTTATGTTTTTCAGAGATAGGAAAGGTAAAGAATTAAATGCGTGCTGAGCGGATTAGATTGGTATTCTACCAATAGCAGTTTAGTAATGATATTATGAGATCTTTCTTAAAAAATACAGACATAGTAGTAATGCAGAAAATGAAAACAGTGTCTACATTTCTGTCAATGTTTGCAGGAATAATGTATTTATTGTATAGATATGGTTTATATCGTGTATGTTTTATATTCATTATTTAGATAATAGATGATATAGTTAGATTTCTATGCTGAGTCTTTCTATTTACGTTCTATATTGAAATGTTTCACCATAACTATGGTGGAGCATTTAATGATTGGAGTATTTAATTATGAAGTTAAAGAGATGTTTTATATGTAATATATGGTTTGATTGATTACTTAATCTCTTATCTATAGTGAGAGATATTTATAACATTTTTAATTTTTTTAATTATTTACTATAGAGATATTTTAGTTTTTTAAAAAAATTAATGAATAAGTTACATTATGTGTGCATATAATTCTTAGTTTATCAATTATAGTATTATTATATTCATAGTTATTTATGTTATTTTAGAAAATTATTTTTTTATTATATTTTTTATATTGTTTTTTTATATTGTTTAGTTTAGAGCTATATAGACTTTGTTATAAAAGAAATCATAATAATTTTAAATTATAGTGATATGAGTAACTGACGATAGTGTATTCTTGAAAGTTATTCGGTATATTGATAAGATGATTCTTTCTTATTATGTAATGTTTCATATGAAAACTATTAATTTTAATAAGAAATTAAAATCATGGTTTAGGTTATTTTGTAAAGATCAATTGATGTGATTTGAGTAATAATAGTAAAAATATATACTTTAATATGGTTAGAGTATCTAGTCTAGTTTATTAAAATATATTATGTATTGATATATTAAGATTCTTTTTTATAGAACATATTTTTTATTAGTTTGTGTCTGGTTATGATTGTGGTATGTAAGATTAGTATGAATAAAGTACCATTGATTTTTATTAATAAAATTATTTAACATGAATATGATTAAAGATTTTTATTAAATTTGATCTAAATGGTTAAATAAATTATTTATTTTTTTATTACAAGAGAATAGTTTTATTTATTCAGTAAATTTTTATTAGATATATAAATTTAATGTAAAGTAGTTTTGAATGTCATATTATAAAGTATTTTTAATAATTGATTAATAAAAGAAAGAGTTATTGTATTCCATACTCTTGTTAATGGTTATTAATATTCTACACTGTGATAGATTAAATCTAGATTATTATTTATCTCATTTTGTATTCATGGTAGTTTCGTCTAGATGATTTGTTCCGTCATTATAATATTAGCTGATATATATAAAGTACGAGTTTTAGTTTCTTGGCGATATTATATAATTTTTTTTATTTAGAAATATTTATTACCTGTTTCCATATATTTTTGAACCAGTTGATGACTTTTTTGTGACTTGTGGTGTGTTTTGTTTTTTCTTCTTTTGTCTTGTGACACAGGGGTCTTTCTTCTTCAGTCCACACTGGAAGAATGCGCCACGCTGTTTTATTATTACATATCCAAGTACCGGAAAAATTAATATTCATTAATTGAATATTGTGTGGTAATTGTAATTCAAGGGGCATGGGTTCATGATATTCAAGATAGCGTTGATATAATCGCATCGCACCATTTTCACCGTATAAGCGAGTAGGTTGATTGTTATCGCGTCCAATCCATGTAATTGTAACAGATTTTCCATCGATACCTGCAAACCAGCTGTCTACTAAATTATTAGTGGTACCAGTTTTTCCTGCTAATTGAGAATGAGGGAATTGAGCGCCTAATGATACTGCTGTACCACGATTGACTACTTGTTGTATTGCATATAATGTTAAATAAGCTGCTTGACTTGGTACCGTTTGTTTTAATTGTGGAAAACTTTCGTAAAGAATGTTACCTTCTGCAGAAATTACTGATCGGAGAGATGATAATAGCGCACGATTGCCACCGCTGGCAATAGTCTGAAAGGTTTGTGCTACTTCAATTGGTGTTAAGTTTAAAGCTCCTAGAAGGATAGATGGGACAGGTTGTAATTGGTTTATTGGGGCACCAAGACGAGTCCATGTATCTATTATGGATGTAAGCCCAAGTTGCATTCCAAGAGTAACTGCAGGGACATTGAGTGAGTTAGTTAGGGCATCAATTAGCATAATGCGATCACTAAAATATCCTGAGTCATTTTTTGGTTGCCAAATGGTTCCATTTTTTTGTTTTAGAGATAAAGGGTGATCAGAAATCCATGTATTAAGTCCATAGAGATTAGGATGGCATAAAGCAGTTAAGTAGATTGCTGGTTTTGCAAGTGAACCTATGGATCGCCTTGCTTGCAATACTCGATTATATCCTGCAAATTGTGGATCAGATCCTCCAACCATGGCTCGTACTTCACCACTAAATCGGTCTACAATTATCATTGCAGTTTCTAGATCCTGTATGCCTTGTTTTTTTCGAAGTAGAGCTATTTCTTTTTCTACTGATTTTTCAGCGGCATATTGAGAAACGGGGTCGAGCGTAGTAAAAATTTGTAATCCAGATAGATCCTGAATTTTATCTCCTATATTAGCATGTATTTCATTGCGTACCATTTGCATAAATGCTGGTTGCGGTGTAACCACACCGCCTTTAGGTAGAATACCTAAAGGGCGGGAGATGAATCGTTCATAAATATCTTGGTTTATGATGTTCTTCTGTGCTAGTAAATGTAATAGAAAGTTTCGACGTTTTAATGTGAGCTGCGGATGACGCCAAGGATTATAAAGCGAAGCTCCTTTAACCATGCCGACTAGTAAGGTTTGTTGATCTAGACTTAATTCATTTACCGGACGGCCAAAATAGTATAAACTTGCTACTGGGAATCCTCTTAGTTGATCATTGCCAGCCTGTCCCAAGTAGACTTCATTAAGATATAGTTCAAGGATTCGATCTTTTTTATAACGTGCCTCTAAAATAATAGCCATATAAGCTTCGTTGATTTTACGCCAAAGAGAGCGTTGATTTGTGAGAAATAAGTTTTTTACAAGTTGTTGAGTGAGAGTGCTTCCTCCCTGTACTGCATGACCGGCCATAAGATTTATAAATAAGGCGCGACCAATTGATCTGATATTAACTCCACAGTGTTGATAGAAGCCACGATCTTCAGTTGTGAGCAATGCATTTACTAGAAGATTTGGAAAATTTTTTCGCTCTACAAATAAGCGCTGTTCACCGTTGGGTGATTGTAGTAAAGTAATTAAACGTGGATCTAAACGTAAAAATTCAAAGTTGCGTCCATTTTCAAAATTTTTAATTTCATCTAAGTAATTATTTTTAAAAGTCAGAATCGCATGTATTTGCAGTTCTTTTTTGTCGGGGAAGTTAAACGTGCGACGTATTATTTCAATGTTTTTATCTTTGATGGAAAACTCACCAGAAGACATAATGTTTGTCACTTGGCGATACTGAGCTCCTCTTAAGAGTTTGATAATTTCTTTTTTAGAGTAGAAAGAATGTGGTTCAAGAGTGATTACTCGACCATAGACTGCGGCTGGTAGTTGCCATACCTTGCCATCAATTCGAGTGCGAATTTGGCTATCAAGCCAATATCCGTATATAGTTATGACTATAAGAATGATACAAAAACTATTGATTATTAATTTAATCCATCTATTTTTTTTATGTATATTGAGCATAATTTTTGTATTTTTCATTATATATATGCATCTCTTTTCTAATCTAGATCTAGAGTGTTTTTATTTTTTCTTATGATTTTGTTATATTGTATAAAAATAATTTTTTCTCTCTGTTTTATTTGTTGACTAATTATTCTTTTTATATTCAATTAAAATTTAATCATTAGCGTAATTTTGGTGATTGAAAGAATTATAGTAAGAGATATAGTCACTATTGAGTTTTAATTCTAATTCAAAGATAATTACACCTGCTTTTCTTATTTAGTGATGTTATGATCTTATTTTTTAGATATCGATGTACAGAGATACAGTGATTATGATATTAAAAATCATATCCTAGAGTTCGAATAAGTTTATATATAAATATATATTCAAAGTTTTATCATATGATAATATGTCTCTTGTGGATAATGTAATGAGATTTTTCTATAGTGGTGTGTGATTTTTTAATATGATCAAGGTTCCTAGATTTATAGATTAAAAGGAAAGACTTCTTGCACTATAAAATTAGTTAATTGTATTTATTGATTAGTAGTATTCATGATGGTGACAATTAAATCTGATATGTTTGGTTTTTTGATATTACAGCAGTATTGTTATATGTATGATAAAACGATAGATTATAGCCATAGGATGGATGTTTTATTGATTTGGAAAGTATAATGATACAATATTTATTGTAGAAAATAGATTACATAGTTTTTTGATTATCTGTTTATCGTATTATATTGGATTTTAATGTATTGGATTTATGAAATATTTATGCATGATTAAAAATAATTAGATTAAATATTCTATTATATTTGTAAGGTGTTTGTATTGAAGGATATACTATGAAGAAGTGACTCTGTAATTTGTTGTAAATATTATTTAAATTTTAAGTTTATAGAGATTTATAAAGTTTTGAATAATCTGTTTCAAAGGATAAAAGTTTTATGAGTTTAAGCATATACATACAAGTCTAATTGTATATTCTTTAGTATATAGATTAGGATCTATTGCATGGATAAAGATTAGTATATTCTTGATTTTATTATTTTTGATTTAACTAGACTTATATAACATGTGATAATAGAATTATCAAATATAATGGTTTTTACTTTTTAAGTAATCTTGTTTATTTGTAGAATATTTATAATGTTTGTTAACAGGTCTGTTATGTGTTTGTCTGTATATAAATACATATTTATGAATCAATAATTTTTTAATTTGATTTAAAAAACATAATATATATAATACAATATTTAATAAAAAAATTTTCTTTAGAGATAAACTGTTCTAAATTATGTTTCTTTTAAAAAAATAACTATAAAATTAATGATTATATACCATATATAACCATTAATTTTATATGCAATATGAAGTTTCTAAGAGATTAACTCCTATATAAAAGTATAAAATGAGTTATCTTCGTAGAGTGGTAAAATATCATATAATATTTTATTATATTATTTTTTTGAGTGTAATTTCTATTAGCCTATGACTATAGATGGCTTTATAAGCTATAAGATATTCTCTGATTTATTAATAAGATGCTTGTGTCATGTAATATGTTATTATTACATATTGTATTGAAAGTTAATCAATAGAACCTTTTATTTTAATTTATTAGATAACTAGAGATAAATGAATTTATAATAGATTAAGTAGGTTTTTCAATACTGAAAAAGATAGGGTGTAGTTATTATTTACTGATATTAAGCATATGTGTATTTAAGGTATTAGAGATAATTTATATTATTTCATTAAATTATAATTTCAGTTTTTTATTATTGTACAAATAATCAGTATAGTGAATTTATTGCGAAAAGAGATGTCCTAGTTTTTTAGCTTTAGTATCTAAATACTTTGTGTTATTAGGATTTCGTCCTACGATTAGAGGTACACGCTCAATAATATTGATACCCTCTTCTTTCAGCATTTTGACTTTTTCGGGATTGTTAGTTAATAATCGAACTTCATTAACACCAAGTAGTTTAAACATATCTGCACAGATACTGAAGTCACGCTGATCTGCTTTGAATCCTAATTTGTGATTAGCCTCAACTGTATCACATCCCAGATCTTGTAGTGCATAAGCGCGTATTTTATTTATCAGTCCAATGTTTCTCCCTTCTTGTCGATGGTAAATAAGGATGCCAGAATTTTGTGTAGCAATTTGTATTATTGCTTCTTCCAGTTGAAAACCACAGTCACAGCGTAAACTAAATAGTGCATCTCCGGTTAGGCATTCTGAGTGTACACGGGCCAGAATAGGTTTATTCTTAGAAATATCACCAAATATTAAAGAGACATGATCTCTTTGTGTATCTAGCTCCTCAAAACCAACTATTCGGCAATGTCCGAAGGGAGTAGGTAAATCAGCTTCTGCTACTCGTTTAAGTTTCATATTAATCCCCATAAAATCTAGATGTTACGTGGATTTACTGAATAGATGAGACTTGTGGGTATGTATTATTGGTCTAATGTAGAAAATCCTGTAGTACAACATAGATATTGTTTAGCCTGCGAAAACACCATTTAGGTGGTAAGTGAGAATGTCAATAAGAATGATTACCCATCATTGGGATAATTTGAACTAAGAATATTAAAATAGCTGTAGATCTTAAGTTCTGAGTTTTAATAGTTGTTAATTTTTAGTGGTTATTTATTTTTATGTACAATAGATAGTTTATTATTTTTCATGGTTTTTCAGTCAATCGACTAATCAACCACAGACATGTATTGATATTATAATAATATGTATTATGATTATGAATAGTTTAATTTCTATGAATTTTGATTAATTAACGAGTTATAATCCTTTTTTTTAATAAAAGTTTTTTATAAGACTCTGTAAATGTTTTGTATTATGATTCTCCATTTTTTGAGATATAGCCTGTTTTTTCTTAAATGAATTTAATTTTTTTGTGCTATGTTTTATATAGCATTGATGTATGGTGACTATATTATTTCGTTTGTATTGTGCTTAGGTTTTAAGTGATCAAATAGTATGAATTAAAATCTATAGTTTGATTTTTATGGTGTTATGTGAGGATTTCATATAATTTTCTTAATTTTATTTGTCTGGTATCTCTACTAGACGATACAATGTTATCAAGCAGTTTTGGATATTATTTTAAACATAAGAAAATATATTTAGGTTTTGAGTATCTTGAGTATTTTAGTATTATTTAATCTCTTTTAGAGGAAAAGATAGAAGTGCCATGAAAATAGAAGTGCCCATATTAATATAACGATATTATACTTAATTATGAAATAATGCTTATTTTAATTAAGATAAGAATTAGATTTTCTCTTATGTTTCTTAAACAACTCGAGATTTATATAAATATGCACAGAAATATTCTGATTCATGATCATATTTTTTATGCTTGACTAGTCTGTTTTTACTAGATTATTTTTATGATACTTATGTTATTTTATTTTTGTTCTATGAGAAATGAAGTATTGATTTTCTTTGTAGAAAATATAAAATAATATGATATTGTATATTAATTATTTTTAAAGTGCAATATTGTTTAAGTCATGAGTGGGACTCTTAGCGATTAATTTCAATATTTAAATGTCCTTATAAGGATATCATCAACATGTTAGATATACTAAAACGAATCACAATAGGCTCTTTAATACTATTGCTAATGCCTCTATTAGTAATATTATCTGGATGGAAATGGCAACCCATGGATATAGGATGGGGTCATGTATTGATGTATGGTATTACTGCAACTATAAATGATACATGGGTGATATGGACGAGTATTATTTTATGTAGTTGGTTTGTTTATTGTCTGCGTTTTTCTTTTAAACCGACTATTGTTTTGATTATTATCTTGATTTCATCATTAATGATTGGAGAAGGCATAAAGACATTTCTTAAGAATCACGTAAAGGAATTACGTCCTTATAAATTATGGATTGCAGACAATTACCAAGCAAATGTGTCCAATGTTATGCAAGATAAGGATCTTGCATTGCAAGATAAAGTTTTTATATCTTCATTGGATACAAAAAAATTTCCAAAATTTTTGATTCAGCATTGGTCTCATTCAAATAATTTTGCTTTCCCTTCTGGACATACTCTTTTTGCTTCCACTTGGGCTTTGATTGGCATAGGTGTTCTTTGGCCACGACGTTATTATTGTACTGTAGTAATAATTATGGTTTGGGCCTTAGCGGTTATGGCTAGCCGTCTGATTTTCGGAATGCACTGGTCCGTCGATCTTATGGTTGCGATTATTTTTAGCTGGATATTGGCAGTATTGGTTACAATATTATTAGAAAGACTGAATTTTATACAAACTACCAGTGTACGTAGAAAGTGTTAATTATAAATTACTAGTATTATTTTATTTTATTTGTATATTTTATTGATGTTATCTTGCTGTCGCAAGATAACAGATCTTATATACATCAATATTAGATTGATTTATAGACTTATAATATTAAAAAATTTTTCTACAAGAAAATAATATTAAAAAATTTTTCTACAAGAAAAGTATTTTAACTTTAATGTGAATTGAGATGAGCTAAGTATAAGAGTAATTAATAAAATATATGTTACATGGGAATTCTTATTAATGTAAGACTGGTTTATTTAAGAAAAATTATTGATATTGAACCTTAGGTAAGGGGTTAAGATTTATTCGTGAGTTAATTTAACTATATACAATATTTCCATATTAGTGTTGATATTTAATTCATTATTTACTATTGATTCTAGCTAAAACTAGAATGAATGTAGCATGACTGAGTCATATAATAAATGCTAGAAATTATTATAAACTATGTTTATATAAATTTATTTCCTAAGTCCTAATTAGGAATTTTTAGTTTTTATTTCACTGTATACTAATATATAAAATATTATTTCACATAAATATATTATAGAATGCATAGTTTATTTATATTAGGGTTATCTAGGTTTGTATTTTGATTACATAAATAGTGTTTTCTAAAATTAGTCAGTATTTTATTCTAGTCTCAGAAAATTACAACACCTCTTATGCCAAATATAATATCAGGATTATTGATTGAATAATTTTATATATATTAATTCTAATTTTTTATTTTTTCTATGAGAAAAATCTAAAGATAGGTATATGTAATATACTATTTAATGATTTCATATCTGTTAAATAAAATTTTAAAAATTATTATAATCTAAAAATGTGACTATTGAATTGTCATGTTGGATTATACCTAGAGATATCATTGACAATTTTTCTTTATTTTAACAAATTTTTATTTTTCTTTTCCTATATTAAATTAATGGCCTGAGGTGATTTACATGTTTTTTTCCATTAAATTTTATTATTTCTATAAAGTCAGTTCCTGACTTGATATATTGAATGATCTAAATGGATAATAAAAATTATCATAGATAGAGAGAGAATTTAACTAAAAATTAAAATTTCATATAACATATGATTTTTAATATATTGATTCATTATCAATGTCTAAGACATATAATATGATTATTAATTATCTGTGATGTGGAGGAGAAGGGGTTTCCTCAATCCAGGAACATATTACTCGATACGAGATTGCTAAAACTACTGGTCCAATAAATAATCCAATAATTCCAAAAGCTAATACACCTCCAATTATACCAAAAAAAATAAGAGTTATCGGAAGATCTGCTCTTTTTCTAATTAAAAGAGGTCTTAGGATATTATCTATAACTCCTACTAAACAGCTCCAAATTAATAAAATCGTACCTCCTGTTGTATTATTGATCCAATAGAGCCAGATAACTGCTGGTACTAAGATAATTAGCGGGCCTAATTGTACTAGACATGATAGGATCATAAAAATAGTTAGCATTGATGAAAAGGGGATTCCAGATATACTTAACCCAATACCCCCAAGTATTCCTTGCACCAATGCAGTCACTACTACGCCAAGAGCTACGGCTCGAATAGCTTGTACCACAAAAATAACAGATTTATCACCACGGCAATAAGATAATCTAACAATTAAATGATGTATTCGATGACTCACTTCTTCTCCATGCCAATATAGTGGAATACTAAAGAGGAGCATCATGCCTAGATCTATCATAAATTGACCGATATGACCAGCTTGAGTAAAGAAAAAGCTAGTAGTGCGACCAATATATGGTTGTATTTGATTAACAAGAATGGCTGAACTACCATCAATTAAATAGTGATATATTATGTAAAGTTTTTTTCCTATTAACGGGTAATCTTGTAGATATGATAACTCAGGAAATTGTATATGTTTACTTCTGATCCAATCAATGATTATGCCACCATTTTCAACTAAACTGTTAATCAAGAGAACAAGAGGAATTATAAAAATTAAAATTAAAACAAATACCATTGTAATAACTGCTAGCGATCTTCTTCCATATAGAACGTGTTGAGTTTTCAGCATAAAAGGCCAGGTTGCAATTACGATTATACTAGCCCAGGTAAATCCCACTAAAAAGGGTTTAAGTATCCATAAACAAGTGGTAATCATTAGGAAAAAACATAGCAGTGAAAGTATGGTTTTATGCCAATCAGAATTACTTTTTATTTTTTCCATGTGCATAATGTTACTTTGACCTATAATTTAATATATTTTGTATTTACTATTAAAAATAGATAAAACTTTGATTATTTATGTATGACTAGTAATATTATAAGAATATCTATTCTTGATAGATAACGTTATAATGCATGATATATTTCTGATTTTAGATATAGATCTATGTAGTATAAATCTATAATTTAATCTTATTTTATGAAGAACGCGTTGAGTATTAAATGCAATTCAATCATTTTTTTAAGCGGTTGTAGTGCAAAATACTGGGTTAGATTAATGCGATTCTAAGATTAATTAGCATGTATAATATTATTATACAGTTTTATTTTATAATATATTTAAATAAATATATGCTTTTTAAGCAATTAAAATTTAATATATCGCTTTTTTAAAACAGCTCTTTTCGTTGATGTTCTATATGAATAAGAATGAAGATAATTATTTTAAATCATAGGCTATTTCTTATGTATTGAGAGTCTTTGTTATGTTGGTCCTTGTGTATTCTAATAAAAAGAGAATTAAGGGGTGTTTATATAAAATAGGTTCTGTATTATAAATACCATACAAACTTTTTTTATATGAATGTGTATATCTAAAGTCAGCGGGCGATAGTTTCTATGGAGAGAAAGTGAAGTTTATATTACATTCTACTGATGGATTCGCTAGACGAGGTTGTTTGATTTTTGATCGCGGTATAGTAGAAACTCCAGCATTTATGCCTGTGGGTACTTATGGCTCAGTCAAAGGAGTGAGCTCAGAAGAGTTGCATAATACAGGTTCTCAGATGATTCTTAGTAATACTTTTCATTTATGGTTGCGTCCAGGAACCAAGATTATTAAGATGCATGGTGATCTTCATAATTTTATGAAGTGGCAGGGTCCAATTCTTACCGATTCTGGTGGGTTTCAAGTATTTAGTTTGGGATCCACTAACACTATTAGTGAAGAAGGAGTGTTTTTCCGTAATCCGATTAATGGTTCCGAGGTCTTTCTTGATGCAGAACGATCGATGGAAATTCAATGCGCACTTGGTTCAGATGTTGTAATGATCTTTGATGAATGCATGTCATATCCTTCTTCCTGGAAGGATACTGAGCGCTCGGTGAAGAGATCATTAAATTGGGCCAAACGAAGTCGTGATCGATTTGAGTCCTTAGGAAATAAAAATGCATTATTTGGTATAATTCAAGGTGGAATTTATACTGATTTGCGAGATATATCAGTGCAAGGATTATTAGAAATCGGTTTTGACGGGTACGGTATAGGAGGTCTGGCAGTTGGAGAGCCTAAAAAGGATATGCAAAAGATTTTAAAATATGTCTGCCAGAAACTATCAAAAGACAAACCTCGTTATTTAATGGGTATTGGCAGACCAGAAGATTTAGTAGAAGGCGTTTGTTGTGGCGTTGATATGTTTGACTGTGTAATGCCAACACGCAATGCTCGTAATGGATATCTTTTTGTTTCAGATGGAATCATAAAAATTCGTAATACCAAATATAAAGAAGATACGGCATCGCTTGATTCTCAATGCGATTGCTATACTTGTCTGCATTATAGTCGTGCTTATTTACATCACTTAGATCGGTGTAAGGAAATGTTAGGTGCTCGTTTGAATACAATTCATAACTTACATTATTATCAGTCTTTAATGTCGAATTTACGTCAAGCTATTACACAGGGTGTATTACATCAATTTGTTCATGATTTTTATAAAAAAATCAGTGGTATACAACCAAGATAAATTTTCTTTAGATAAAGAAAAATGAAAATTTTAGTTAGATTTCATTTGATTTACAGGGGAAGCTATTATATATGAAATATATATGTCATTTTCTTTCTGGTTTATGCAATATTTATCTTGCAGTATTTCATTACTACAAGATCTTCTTAAGATATATATATCTTAATATGGCATTTTAGGAAAAAATTAAGCATATTATCTTGTATAAAAGAATAATTTAAAATATATTTTGGCAAATGGTAGATAGTGAATCTATTTTCAAATGAATGCATATTACATTATATAATATCATATAATTATGTATGAAATATGAGATTGAACTCTCATTTAGTAGCATAATTATAAGGAGAGATTTAACGTATAAAGAAGAATGTCATATGTGTATTTTTTGTTCATTTTTATATTTTTATTTTTATCTGTTGGCTTTAATTTGATCAATTTTCATTATGAATTGTAAAAACTATTATAAAATAATTTAGTATATTTTACTTAAAAAATTAAGTAAGTATTTACTATGGTAGAGATTGTTGATTGTTTTAAAAGATGATTATTGCATTACATACGAGAGATAGTAAGGTTTATAAATTAGGACAAATAAGATTCACACGTTGATTTCAAGATATATGTTATATTTTGTGTATTATAGATGTCTTCTAGAAGAATTAAAGTTAGTAATATAAAAAGAAGAGTCATATTTGTTTGATAAAAATAAGAATCTTATTTTCGTTGAAAATAAGATTCTTATTTTTATCAAACAAATATGAAAAATAGATGATATTTTTAATTATTGTAAGTAATCGTTTAGGTATTTTAGTGTAAGACTATTTATTTTAGTTAGTATTGGGGTCTGGATTTTATCTTTATTATTATGAGGTTATGATTTGTGATATGATACGTGTATTTTATTATTCTATTTTATTTATTTCTCCATGGAGATCGCATTATTCAACATAGTGTTTAGTGTCAGTGTGTAAGATTGCTTAAACCCTCTCATCCGTATTAGTGCACGTCTTTATAATGCACTCATTGGTTGATGAGGTGTGATGATTTGATAACTGACATTATCAGTTATCTTTTGCAGTTAGATGATTAAGATAACGTAATTATACAATAATTGATTCTGAATTGTATTGATAATATTGTGTTTAATATTAGTGATGAAAAAATCAACTAAAATAAGAAATTGATATTATTACTTTATATCAATATCAATAACCAGGTTTCATTAGATAAATACAAACAATAATTAAAATGTACTGCATAATATTTAAATTTTAGTCACATGTTATTATGTTGCTTAAAGGAAACTCCTGTGTTAAATCATTATCCTTTATGGAAGTATTTGATTTTATTAATTATATTGTTTTTTGGTTGTTTATATGCACTGCCTAATCTTTACGGTGAAGATTCGTCTATTCAAATTACTGGTTTACATGGCAATATTCTCCATGAGAATACATTAGTTCAGATTGAAAATTTGTTAAAAAAGAATCATGTGGAGAGTAAATCTATTGCTTGGAAGAACGGGTCTGTCCTGGTTCGCTTTTCTAACACGAGCTTGCAGTTGCAAGCTCGTGAAGTCATTACAAAATCTGTAGGTAAAAATTACATTGTGGCATTGAATCTTTCTCCAGCAACGCCACATTGGTTGTCATCTCTTCGTGCAGAGCCAATGAAGCTTGGTTTAGATCTTCGTGGTGGAATCCACTTCCTTATGGAAGTAGATATAGATAGTGCGTTATCGAAGTTACAACAGGAGAATTTAGAAAATTTACGTAGTGATTTATATGATAAAAAAATCCCTTATATTGAATTAAGTAAAAGTAATTTTTTTGGTCTAAAAGTAGGTCTTTTAGATCAGAAAAGTCGAGATAAAGTAAGAAGAGATATCCTTTCTCATTATCATGATATAGTGATCCATAACAGTTCTTATAATTTTTTAACCGTAGAAGTTAATGACGAAAGAATTCGTTCAGCACGTGAATATGCAATAGAGCAGAATATCAATGTATTGCGCAACCGCATTACACAATTAGGATTAACAGACGCTATCATTCAACGTCAAGGTAATACTTTTGTTGTTGTAGAGTTGCCAGGGATTCAAGACACTGCGCGGGCGAAAGAAATTTTGAGCTCTATGGCGACGCTAGAGTTTCGTTTGGTGAATATGCATATTAATATTGATGCCCTTTTGCCTCAAGATTCAGAGCTGAAATATACGAGAGATGGCCAAGCACTGGTGGTGCACAAGCATGTGATTTTGACTGGCGATCACATTATTCACTCTACTACTAGCATTGATGAATATAATCAAATACAAGTTAATATCTCTTTAGATAGAGAGGGTGGTCGCATTATGTCTAACTTTACCAAGGATCATATTGGTCAAGCTATGGCAACTATATTTATAGAATATCAGGGTAGTGGTAAGAAAGATATACGCGGTCGTGCAATATTAGAAAAGCATGATGAGATAATTAACGTAGCATATATTCAATCACAGCTAGGAAGTAGTTTTCGTATTAGCGGAATTAATAATCAGAAAGAAGCGCGTCACCTTTCTCTTTTATTGCGTTCAGGGGCTTTTGTTGCACCAATACAGATTGTAGAAGAACGTATTATTGGTCCTACTATGGTAGAACAAAATATAACTCAGGGACTAGAAGCTTGTTTATGGGGGGTCATTGTTTCTATTCTATTTATGGTTTTACGATATAAATTATTTGGTTTAGTAGCTTCTTTAGCGTTATTAGCAAATTTAGTACTAATTATTGGAATTATGTCTTTGCTACCTGGAGCAACATTAACAATGCCAGGTATTGCTGGTATTGTACTAACTTTAGTAGTAGCAGTAGATGCTAACGTTCTGATTAATGAACGGATTAAGGAGGAATTGCGCAATGAGCGTTCTATACAGATGGCAATTCATCAAGGTTATAAAAGGGCATTTTCTAGTATAATAGACGCAAACATAACTACATTAATTAAAGTAATTGTTTTATACGTACTAGGTAGTGGTTCTATTAAAGGATTTGCCATTACAACTGCCATTGGTATAGCCACTTCTATGTTAACTGCTATTATTGGTACCCGTGCTATAATTAATCTTATATATGGCGGAAAGCGAGTAAAAAAGTTATCTATATAAGAGATAAGGAGAGTGAGTGTTACAAGTACAAAGTTCTGTCAATATGACTCATAAGAACACAATTATTGATTTTATGAGATGGAATAAAGTAGTCTTTTTATGTTCAATTATTTTATTAATAGTTTCAATAAATATTATCGGTATGTATGGTTTTAATTGGGGTCTGGATTTTACTGGCGGAACAGTTATCGAGATGAAATTAGAGAGACCAGTGGATTTAGATTTAATTAGATCTAGTTTGAAGAAAATCGGATTGATTCAACCTCAAGTACAGAATTTAGAGAGCGTTTATGACCTAATAGTGCGAATAGAACCAAAAGAAGATATTAAAGGTACCGCACTTAGCTCTACAGTTCTTAACACTATTAATACATCAATAGGACAGAATGTTGTTGTAAAACGAATTGAAGTTATAGGTCCTCGTGTAGGTAAGGATTTAGCGAGAGATGCAGTGATAGCGCTTATTTCAGCGTGGATATCTATTTTTATTTACATTTCTTATCGTTTTTCTTGGAAACTCTCCTTAGGAGTTGTGTTAGCTTTAATACACGATGTAGTTCTTACTTCGGGTCTTTTATCTCTGTTTCAAATAGAAATTGACTTAACCATTATAGCTTCTCTTTTATCTATAATAGGGTATTCTCTCAATGATAAGATTGTGGTGTCAGATCGTATTCGCGAGAATTTTCTTACAATTATTTCATATTCACCTTCTTATATTATTAATCTTTCCTTAACGCAAACTTTAATACGCACTATGATTACTTCATTAATTACTCTGGTGATGGTTTTGGTTCTTTTTATTTTTGGTGGAACGTTATTAAAAGGTTTTTCATTAACGATGCTTCTTGGTATCATTATTGGTACTATTTCATCGGTTTATGTTTCTTCTTCTTTGGCCTTAGAGATAGGGCTACAACGAGAGAATATCCTTTCTGAGGATGTAGATACAGAGGATTAAGATGAAAATTTTCATCTTTATTTAGCTAATATTTATTAAAAATTAGAAATAAACGGGATTAATTTAACAAAGAAGACCGAAGGTTACACGATCATTGCCGCCATAATCTTGAGAGGTTTTTATTTGACAAAAACCATTATCTTCTAGAATGATCCGGACATATTTGGCTTGTTTACATCCATGCTCTAAAAGCAACCACCCTCCATGAGTTAAATAATTTTTTGCCTGTTTAGAGATTAGTTTAAGATCTGCTAGACCGTTATCACTAGAAATTAGTGCATTTTTTGGCTCGAAACGAAGATCCCCTTCTAGTAAATGTACATCAGATTCATCTATATAAGGTGGATTACTAGCAATAATAGAAAATTGTCGCTTTCCTATAGTAGAAAACCAGTTGCTAGGTATAAAAAAGACATTAGTACATCCTAATTTAATTGCATTACATCTTGCTATTTTTATAACAGAAAGAACATTATCAATTCCAAGAACCTGACAGTTTTTACGCTCGCTGGCAATAGCAATCGCGATTGCGCCACATCCGGTTCCAAGATCTAGTATGGAACAAGTTTTATCAGAAGGAATGCGGGTTAATACTTCTTCTACTAAAATCTCACTATCTGCACGAGGGATGAGTACATCAGGCGTAACATCGAAGCTCATAGACCAGAACTCACGCTCCCCTGTTAGGTAGGAGATAGGTGTTCCAATAGCACGCTGTTGGAGTAATTTTTCTAATTGTGCTAAAATAGAGGGGCTTAGAAAATTATCATCAAATGCAATGATCCAAGAGCGGGGCTTTTCTATAACTATCGATAACAGGATCTCCGCATCAAGTTTTGGACTAGTACTATTAGCAAGTTGTGCTATAGCGGTTTCTATCCAATGACGTATTTGCATTAATTCTCCTCAGAAAGAGATACTAGTTGATCTGCTTGATATTCTTGAACTAGAGGATCAATTAGCGTATCTAACTTACCATTCATTGTCTCTTCTAGGCGATAGATAGTTAAATGAATACGATGATCTGTTATACGACCCTGTGGAAAGTTATAGGTTCGATGACGATCAGATCGATCGCCACTGCCAATTAAATTTCGTCTTTCTGATGATGTTTCTTTTTGACATCGAGTTTTTTCAGCTTCCCTAATTCGCAAACTGAGAACTGCTAGTGCTTTGGCTTTATTTTTATGTTGAGAGCGTTCATCTTGACACTCCACTATAATTCCGCTAGGAATATGAGTAATTCGGATGGCTGAATCAGTGGTATTAACATGTTGCCCCCCTGCCCCGGAAGAACGAAAAGTATCAATTTTTAAATCTGATATATTAATAACTGGTAGTTCTTTTTTTGGAAGATCAGGCATTACTGCTACCGTACAAGCTGATGTATGGATACGGCCTTGTGATTCAGTTTCTGGTACGCGTTGTACTCTATGTCCTCCTGATTCAAATTTTAGTCGACCATAAGCCCCGTTACCAATAATTTTAGCTACTATTTCCTTATATCCACCTAGCTCACCTTCATGAGCGCTCATTACTTCAATAGTCCAGTTTTTAGAGTAAGCATATCTACTATACATACGGAACAAGTTACCAGCAAAAATTGCTGCTTCGTCACCACCAGTTCCAGCACGAACTTCTAGATAGCAATTTCGTTTATCATTAGGGTCTTTTGGTAAAAGAAGATTCTGTAGATCTTGTTCTATGGTTTGGCTATAAGCACGCGCTTTCTGTAGCTCTTCTTGTACTAGTTCACGCAGTTCTGGGTCGTGAAGCATTGTTTCAGTACTTTGAATATCTTCTTGGTTTTTTTTCCATTGACTAAAGCACTGGATAACGTTGGTTAACTGAGTATATTCATGTGATAAAATGCGAAAGCGTTCTGGATTATTAATTACTCTAGTATCATCAAGCATCGATTTAACTTCTATATAGCGTTCCTGTAATGTTTCCAATTTAGTGATAATAGAAGAATGCATGTATATTATTTTATCCTTTCGATATGATAAAGAATTTTAAGAGAATAAAAAATAATGTTCTAATTATTTTCTGTTCTGTTTTTAAAAAAATTACTATGAGATAGGTTAATGTTGATTAAATTGAACATGATAAATATATAAAATGGTATGGTTTTTGTTAATTCTGATTTCATCATTGGAAATAGAGTTTTAGTTGTGATAGATTAGGTATTATTGAATTAGGATTTGGCGAATCAGGTGTGAATACTTTGATATTAATTATTGAAGTTTATTAATTTGAATTTAATTATTATTATTGATTTAGTTAGTAGAATTATCTATTTTGTATACACATCGTTTTTTTACTGAAATTGTGATTGTCTAATTTAATTTAATAATTACAATAAATTATATTTTATTTTGGTTGGTTCTGATATTTTATAATAAATCGATCTACTGATTATTAGATTACGTATCTTTCTGGTCAATGTAGTGAAGTAGTATTAAAAAATAAAATAATTTATTAGTTTATAAGATTATGTTATAACTTAATATAAGAGATTATATAAAAATATATTATAAATATTTTTATTATTACAATATATTATTTTATTGACAGATGAATAATCTGTGATTTTTGACTTAGATATGAAGTCTACTAGTTATTGCATTTTTTAAAATATATTATCATTTTTATATCTATTATTATTTTATTTGATCTGTCTATCTCTAGAAGAGGGGTGTTGATAGATTTACATCTATCTTGGTAATATTGAAACTACTTGTTATACTTTATTATAAAGTATAACATAATAGAGTATCACATACTATAATAACAGAGATGTCTATTAGATCGTGTTTTTTTTATGATATATTACCGTTGGATGTGAATTAAGATAGAGGTATTCTCATTATATAAATATAAGAAGCATATAAATATAAGAAGCACTCTACATTAATATTATATTGTTATTCTCCGGTTTATAAACTGAGCCATTTATTAATGGCTTGATTAATCTAATTTTTATAAAAAGTACGAGTTGTTTTTTGTTCTGATTTTTTTATTTCTTTTACAAAAAATAAATTATGAATTGAATGATAGATTTTAGAATTAGATATAGGATGGTTATTAATATATATTTTATAATATAAGTCCGAACCTGGTTTTTTAGAAAATAAAATTTTATTTATTTTACAATATTAATTGTTCTGAGAATGCAGAACAATTAAGAGTTACATGACATCATATCAATGATATTAATAAGGATTTGTATTCATTGATATATCAATAGATTAAAAGATTTATTAGGTTAGAAGTTTATTAGATTTATCGATTGTCTGTCTTAGCAAAGTTAAGAGTGTATTAAGCATTTTGATGACAAATTAACTTAGATCATTTATAATCTTTAATCTTACGATAAAAGATATCAAGTTCTAAATAATTTATTTTATTAAAGAAAATAATAGGTTTTAGAAAAAAAACACATTATGTTATAATTTATATTTAGGATAAAGGGAATCAGACCACTGAATATTATACAAGGACGTAAAATTATTATTTTTGTATTCTACCACCGTTTCTTCGGGGTAATTTTTTTTCTGGGAATCTTATTTTCATCTTGTACCTTTCACGAGCAAGTCAAAAAATATAGTTTAACAAATATGTCTCCTCAGTGGCATGAGCACCAAAAGTTAATCCAAAGTATTACGCAATATCAAATTCGCGGTGTCTTATGTTGGTTTTATGATGACCAGAAAGGTTCTGCTCATTTTAATTGGTATCAGAAGTCACCTGATCATTATCAATTGTTATTAACTAATCCATTAGGTATTACTATTTTTCAAATAAATCAGGAAGAGAAATCTACATATTTGATATGTAAGTTAAGTGGTTGTCCTATTAATGATGATCCAGGAGATGTGATTTTTAAAATTACAGGTATGAATATCCCGCTAGAAAATTTTCATCAGTGGATCATGGGCTTGCCAGGAAAAGGAACTACTTTTTCTATTGATGAAAAATCCCATTTAAGTGAGGTGATCTTTAATGATCATGGACAATATTGGCATATTCTATTATTAGAATATCGTAGTACAAATAATTTACCTCCAATGCCTTCTAGAATTGAGATACGTCAAGGTCATAGGCATATTATGTTATATGTAGATGGCTAAAAATAATTTCAATGATTAAATGGCCTTCTCCAGCAAAACTTAACTTATTCCTGTATATTACAGGTCGTCGTCAAGATGGATATCATTATCTTCAGACGTTATTTCAGTTTCTTGATTATGGTGATACTGTATCCATTGTAAGTAATCAAAGAGGGACTCTTCAGCTCATCACTCCTGTCGCTGATATTAAAGAGGAAAATAATCTTATCATACGCGCTGCAAACCTTTTACGTATTCAAGCGGAAATACATGGAACGTTATCTACTAAAGTCGGAGCAACTTTCTCTATAGAGAAACGTATACCTATTGGTGGCGGGTTAGGAGGTGGATCATCAAATGCGGCTACAGTTTTAATAGCACTCAACTATTTATGGAATACTAGATTTAGCTTAAAACACCTATCATTACTAGCTCTACAACTTGGCGCTGATGTTCCAGCATTTATATGGGGTCTTACATCATTTGCTGATGGCATCGGTGATCGATTAATACCTCTTTTATTGGATGAGAAATGGTATTTAATAATTTATCCTAGAATTAGTATCTCCTCTTTTCAAGTTTTTAGTGATTTTCATTTGACAAGGGATACACCTCGTCGTCATATAAAAGATTTATTATTACATCCTTTTCATAATGATTGTGAACGTATTGTGCGTAAGCGATGTAATGAGGTTGAAACGGTGATTTCTTGGTTGTCAAGATACGCTTCACCACATATGACAGGTACAGGTTCTTGTATTTTTGCAGAATTTAACACTAAGAAGGCGGCGTTAAATATATTAAATCGTATTCCCGAACAGTGGCAAGGGTTCGTGGCGCGTGGGGTTAATACATCGCCCTTGCATACTTTTTTTAGTAGAATAGTTAATTAGTATAATTTTAACCATTTAATTCAATTTTAACTTTTTTTGGATTAGAGGAAGCAAGTGCAATAAAGAAAAAAACTGTGTTCTAATTTTACATGTTTTCTACATTGAAGATATTTTTTAAATCAGATCACTTTATTGGTATTGTTGTAATATTACAGATATTGTATTTAAGTTAGGATTTTATAGAAAGATGTACATTTTTAACTATCATGTTATTTCGAAAATATCACTTTCTAAGTGCCAATCCTGAGGTTTTTCTTGTGCCTAATATGAAGTTGTTTGCTGGTAATGCTGTTCCAGAGTTGGCACGACGTATTGCTAATCACCTTCATACTAGTCTATGTGACGCTGCAGTGGGTCGTTTTAGCGATGGTGAGGTCAGTGTACAAATTAATGAAAATGTGCGTGGGGGTGATATTTTTATCATTCAGTCTACTTGTGCGCCAACTAATGATAATTTAATGGAATTAGTTGTTATGATTGATGCTTTACGTCGTGCTTCTGCTGGTCGTATTACTGCTGTAATGCCTTATTTTGGTTATTCTCGTCAAGATCGTCGAGTTCGTTCGTCTCGTGTCCCCATCACTGCTAAAGTAGTAGCGGATTTTCTTTCTAGTGTTGGTGTAGATCGAGTTTTGACTGTAGACCTTCATGCGGAACAGATTCAGGGTTTTTTTGATGTTCCAGTTGATAATGTTTTTGGAAGTCCAATTCTTTTAGAAGATATGTTGAAAATTGGATTAGAAAACCCAATTGTTGTTTCTCCAGATATAGGTGGAGTAGTGCGTGCACGCGCTATTGCTAAATTATTACATGATACAGATATGGCGATTATTGATAAACGTCGTTCTCGCGCCAATGTATCACAGGTGATGAATATTATTGGTGATGTAGCAGGCCGTGATTGTGTTATAGTTGATGATATGATCGATACTGGTGGTACTTTGTGTAAAGCGGCAGAAGCTTTAAAATATCAGGAAGCAAAGCGTGTATTGGCTTATACCACTCATCCTATTTTTTCAGGCAATGCAGTAAAGAATCTTCAAAATTCAGTAATTGATGAAGTTATAGTTTGTGATACCATTCCTCTACCTATCGAGATTCAAGCATTACCTACTGTTCGAACGCTTACGTTATCAGGGATGTTAGCTGAAGCAATACGCCGTATTAGTAATGAAGAATCAATTTCAGCCATGTTTGAGTATTAAGTATCAATTCTTTTCCAAAATATATAATTTTGATTTATATATGATTGGCATATAGAAGACAATAAGTTCTTTAGTAAGAGTTTCTGTAATAAGTGTTTATTGTGTTTATATTAGTATGGCAATAATTCCTATTAGAATTAGGATTATTTTTCTTGAAAATATTGTTCAAAACTGGGCTCGTCTACAAGAGATTCATTCTCTTGTAATATAAGATATTTTTAAGGTTTTTTTTAATTTTTAGGTTTAAGTTTGGGGAAATTTTAATCAATTCAACTATGTTAATGATTGGTTTATTTACAGTAAAAAACTATATATAGAAATATGATCATAGAACGTTCTTAAAATAGTCTAAGCAATTGGCTGAAATAAATAGATTAATATGATAATATTTATAATGAGATTAAATTATTTATAGAGCCGACTCTTGACTTAAGAGAATAATGTGTGGCTCTATGTCTATAGATCAAAGATTTTTTATCTCAATTTTATAGAAATCATTTAGAATATAACATTATTTGTATAATATAGTTCATCTATCGCTTGAGTCATTTTATATCTCTTGATATAAAATATTGTAGTTGTATAGATAAAATGAAATTAATCCAATTTAATTGGCATTAAATGACCAGTGTTATTTTTGATTTCTAAAGTTTAGTATTGTGATGAATATAGTATACATAAAAGGAATATTCTAAATTATATCCATGATGATCCAGGAAGCATAATGGATGATTATTAATATATAGTCAATACCAGAGTTAGTGTCAATCGTTAGCTTTATAATCGAGGGATCAGTATTATTACATCATATGCATAACTATAGTAATGTTTACTATTACAGTTTGTTATCCGGTGGTATGTGTTATATAGATTTTCATAGAAAGTAAGGTCTAAAATATATTTTTAGAAATATATCATGTATTATTAATATTTTAGCACATGATTATTCTACATAAGGTATATAAGAGATTTTATATATTCAATATAGATTAACTGAATTATCTATAATAAATAGATGATAAGTAAATTATAGCAATCAAGGTGTTTCATGCAAAAAAGTTTATAAGATTTTTTATTTTTCTAGTAGAACATTTATTCTATCAGCATAATCATAATGTGGAGATAAGATGTATTGTATATTGTAAACTATAAAATTCACATATAGAATTTGATTGATCTAGAAAATTATTCTTTGATTAATTAGATGGTGCATATATGAGTAATTGATTTGAATTCCATCAATTATTTTAATAGAATTTATAAAGATTAACCAGTCATTTGTATTTTTGTGAGACAGGTAAAGTCAATTTCATGTAATACTATGACCACATAGAAAGAGAATCATCAAATAAATCGATTATTTAGGTGTGAATTACGTAAGATTCAATCCTTATCTTATTATGCAGAGATATTAAATATGAATGAATTATATTTCTGGTAATCATTGAATTCTTAATATTTGTTTGGGTAATTATCTGTCTTGAGATTTTTTATAGAGTGAGCGATTTAATTAATATTAGATTCTGGTTAGAATATTTTTTAATAGCAAATAAAATAGTATAATTTTCTATAATTATTCAGTTATATATTATATAATTTATTATAAGTGATATATATCGAAATATTCTATATTAGAAGAGATGGAATTATTAAAAGTGTTAATTTCAGATTTCTTATGACTCTAAGTTGATCGATCTATCTTATAATCTAACTATATTTGATGTAGTATTGCTTTCTTGATTAGAAAGAAGGCGTATTAGAAAGAAGATGTTCCTGAGTTAGGAAGTGATTTACATCATTATTCTTATAATCTTATTAGATATGAATAATTTTAAAGTTATTACATCTGTAATGGATCAATTATTAGCATTGAATATTATATGATTTTTTTGGTACTAGTCTCTCATCATTAAAAGCCATGTTGCTATCTATAGGGTATATTCCTTATATATAGAGGCTATCTCAGTATATTAGAAGTTACTACAGGTAAAAATTTTTAGATATCTAGGCTCACTATATTTTGTAATTAGTAAGAGGAATTAGTATTAAATTTCTAATAGATTTTTAAAAATAGATGAGACAATCTGTTGATATCTATTAAGTGTAGTTTTTTATATCAAGGATTTTTATTGATTAAACTTATAATTTTTTTGTAACTATATTTTATTATATGTAATGTCTTATTAATAAGATAGACAGACAAAGAGATTGCAGTCGTTTTAAAAATCTGGTTAGATATATTTATATACTATAAAACATATTTTAAAATAAATGGGATCCTATTGGGTTTCTTTCTGATGGACTAATGATCCATTTGATACGAACTACTTGGAATTTTGTGTTGTTATTTTAAGGTTGATAATACACATATAATTATTATTTTTTAAAAATAAAATCATTCCATTGTCTTAAATCCAGGTTAAGAAAATAAATCAGATATTTCATTTCTAGATTTTTTTTATTTAATTATATTAAATAATTCAGGTCGTAAGTTAACTGACTATGGTTGAATATAGAAGTTTTAATATATTTTTATATGAATCAATGATATTAAATACTTCTTTTTATAACCTATCTATCTAAATAATATTTTTCATAGAATTTACTTTTTTATAAAGTAAGTAAGAAGATATTTGTATATGTCTATTGTTGAAAATATAGTTCGCAAGCTAACGATTTTTGGCTCAGACGGACACTATACTGTGATTTCATTTAAATATTAAGTTAAAGTTTTTAACTTAGGATTATATTTCATCATTGTTATGATATAGAAAGTCATTACATAAAGATATTGATCTTTCTAAATAGATTTATGTTTTACTAGACGCGCAATCTAGAAAATATAATATCATATGAGATTTTTTATTCTTTTGAAGAATACATAAGATTATTAGTTTTTAAAAGAAAAAACGAATATTTATATAAAAATTTTAATGTTTAGATAAGATTATAAAAATACTATTTATTAAAAATAAATTTTTTATCATCTTTGTAATCTATTTAATATTCTTTCTGAGAGAGTAGGTTTTGAGTTTTATATGAAGAATATATATAAAATTATAATTTTTAAATACAATTTACTTCATTTTTTCTTGATGATTAAGAAGAATAATAGAGGACATAGAACCATCTGATGGTATGTAATTATATCTAAATATTATATTTAATGTTATTGACTTAAGTTAAATATTTTCATCAATATTTCATGTATATTTCTTATTTTTATATAGACATTTCTAATAAATAACATAGCAATATTGCTATGTTATTTATTAGATTTTCCAATTAATTAAAGCATAATTTTTTTTACCCCGTTGCAAAAGGGTATATAGTCCAAATAGTCGGTCTTTATTACAAATAACATACTTACTATTACTTTGTAGTACTCCATTAATCTTAATTGATTTAGTGGTAATTAATGTTCTCGCATCACTGCGAGAAGTGGCTAGGCCAGTGTTAACAAGTGCATCTTCTAAGTCTCGGCCAATATTCAGTTGAGTATTGTTTATTCCATCTTTTGAAAGATGTTCTAGGTCTTCCTGTGTCAGGTCTTTTGGATTTCCTGAGAATAAGCTGTGAGTGATACGTTTTGCAGAAAGCAGTCCTGTGTCACCATGTACTAGCTTAGTCATTGTTTTTGCTAATAGATGTTGTGCAGTTGGCGCGTAACTACTATTTTTATCTGTTTCTTCAAGTGTATTAATTTCTTCAATGTTGATATAAGTTAAGAATTTTAGAAAACGATAAACATCAGAATCGGCTGTATTAAGCCAAAATTGATAGAATTTGTATGGACTTGTTTTTTTTGGATCAAGCCAAATGGTTCCACTTGTGGTTTTACCAAATTTACTGCCATCAAATTTCGTCAGAAGAGGTAGAGTTAGACCAAATACTTGAGTTTTGTTGAGTCGTCGAGTAAGATCAATACCAGAGACAATATTCCCCCACTGATCTGATCCGCCAATCTGTAAGATAACACCATAGTGTTCGTTAAGATGAAAAAAATCATAGCTTTGTAATAAGTTATAAGCGAATTCAGTAAAGGAGATCCCTTGACTGTGTCGATGTAGTCGTTGACTAACTGAATCCTTAACTAACATCTGATTAATTGAGAAATATTTGCCAATATCACGAAGGAAGCTGAGTGTATTCATTGACCCAAACCATTCGTAGTTATTAATAATGATTGCTTTGTTATTACTATAGTTAAAATCTAGAAACGAAGTGAGTTGTAGATTAATTTTTTCTATCCAGTGATTAATAGTTTCTTTATTATGTAACTTACGTTCAGATTCTTTAAAGCTTGGGTCACCAATTAAGCCAGTTGCACCGCCAAGAAGAACTATTGGTTTATGTCCTTCTTTTTGAAAATGTTGTAAACATATCAATGGTATTAGATGTCCTACGTGTAGGCTATCAGATGTTGGATCAAACCCACAATAGAGAGAAATGGTTTTATTTTTTAATGTTTGTTCTAAAATATTCTCATGCGTGGTTTGTAAAATTAAACCTCTCTTTTTTAATCGCTGAATTAAGGTATTATTTAACATTAAACCTCTCCTTGAAAAATGATATTGTGTCTGCAGTTGATTTAATCAATATAATAAAATGTCAGATTATCAATATTTATAAGATAAATTGTGATGATAATCCTCAGTTATGAGGTAAATGAGGGTTGTCGTTGTTGCAAAGAGACAAGTCGAGTTCATTCATGAATTACAAGTTGTAGTTATTTATGATATATCATTAAAAATAGATACTATGTGAATAATTTTGATTATGACGGATTTAGTATATAGGAACGAGGTTAGATGTAGTTTTTATCTTTTATATATCGTGCCTTTTGTATCATTTAGTTTATAAAGCAGGTTTTTTAGAATTATTTAATAATAACTTGGAACAATAGGCTCATGGAAACGCTCGTTCGTTTATTGGATAATATGTAATATTATTCATATGGTATTAATTATTGATGATATTGAGAATATGAATATATATTTGTTATTTATAGGAAGATAATCACATTATTTTCGGTTTCATGAGCTCTGTAATAGGTATCTAGGTATTTTTTATGAGCTTAAGATATTCACGATATATACATATTTCAGAACATTCGTAATGTATAACTTGTCTTAGTAAAGCTTTTATGAACTATATTGCAATATTTTCTCTAATTTTTAGATACTCAATGTTTATTCAAATAACTCTAATGTTATAAAATTATATAATTTATGGCTGGAAAATATAGTTTATTTTTAAATGTTATTTGTATTATAAAAAATAATATTTATATTAAGAATATTTCTTTATGGTTTTTAATGGTTTTTGAGTTAAATCGTAATAGATCAGAATATTTTTTATTTTTATTGATTGCATAAAGCGGATAATTATACTTACATGATAGTCTAACTTTCATTCAATCAATATGACTGCATGAAGTTATATTCGATGTAATTTTAAATAGGTTATAACATGAAACATAAAATAGTTAATATTGGTGACATTCAGGTAGCGAACAATTTACCTTTTGTACTATTTGGTGGCATGAACGTTTTAGAATCACGAGATTTAGCGATGAGAACTTGTGAGCATTATATCAATATCACTGAAAAACTTGGTATTCCTTATGTATTTAAAGCTTCTTTTGACAAGGCCAATCGTTCTTCTATTCACTCGTATCGTGGTTTAGGTTTTGAAGAAAGCATGAAAATTTTTGAGGAAATTAAACAGACATTTAAAATTTACGTTATGACAGATGTGCACGAAGTAAACCAAGTAATATTAGTGTCACAGATAGTAGATGTACTTCAACTACCTGCTTTTCTCGCGCGCCAAACTGATTTAATTCACTCTATGGCAAAAACGAATTCTGTCATTAATATTAAAAAACCACAGTTTATTAGTCCAGGTCAAATGGGACATATTATTGAAAAGTTTTCTCTAGGAGGAAATGAAAAAATTATTCTTTGTGAGCGTGGTACGAGTTTTGGATATGACAATTTAATTACGGATATGTTGGGTTTTAACGTTATGAAGCAGGTATCTAAAAATAGACCAGTTATTTTTGACGTAACACATGCAGTACAATATCGTCACGCCACCAGTATAGTCTCTAGTGGACGGAGTTCTCAGCTACGTGAGCTTGCTCGAGCTGGTATTGCTGTAGGAATTGCAGGTTTATTTCTTGAATCGCACCCGAATCCTTTGGATGCTAAATGTGATGGTCCATCGGCTTTACCTCTCAACAATCTAGAACCGTTTTTAGTACAAATTAAAGCAGTGGATGATGTAGTTAAAGGTTTTTAACACTTGATACTACTTATTAGCCTTATCGATACCCCTATAAATTCTTAATATATGTAATAATTTTGATATGATTAGTAGAGAATATTGATATGTTATAAGATATCAAATATATGAATAGTTAGATAATAATTATATTCTATAAAAGAGAAGTAGTGAAATAGATTGATATGATTTAATACTAATACGATGTTATACTATAATTAAGGATTATAAAATGTTTATTAGGGGCCTTTTCTAGTAAGGCGCCTGTTATTTATTAGAAGGAGAATCTATTAGAGATAATTACGTTTTAAGTTAAATTTCATACATTTATTTATGATTTATCAGATGTAATTCATTTAATTTTTGTATTCATATTATGTATTATAGTTTATAAAATTTTTTTAGATCTATAATGCATCTAGATATGCAAAACGATTTTTTGTCTATATAGAATGTTTTTATGTACTATCTGGACGAAGCAAGGGAAATAGGATTACGTCACGGATGGTATGTCGGTTAGTAAATAGCATAACTAAACGATCAATTCCGATTCCTAATCCTGCTGTTGGAGGTAGTCCATATTCTAGTGCGGTAATGTAGTCTTCATCATAGAAGATTTCTTTAGTATTTTCTTCCACATCTTTATTATAGAGTTGTTTTAGAAATCTTTCTTTTTGGTCTTCTGAGTCATTGAGTTCTGAAAAGCCATTTCCAATTTCACGACCACTAATAAAGAGTTCAAATCGATCAGTTATTTCTGGATTAAAATCATTACGACGCGCAAGAGGTGATACTTCTGTTGGGTATTCAGTAATAAAAGTTGGTTCAATTAAATTTGCTTCTATTGTTTTTTCAAAAATTTCATTTATTAGTCGTCCAAGACCCCAAGTTGGATTAATAGTGATACCTAGAGATCGGGTAATTTCTAGTGTTTGATTAAAATTATTAAGATTTACTAGAGTAATGTGAGGGTGGTATTTTATAATTGCTTGTTTCATGGTTATCTTATGGAACGGCTTGTCAAAGTAAAGAGTATGTTTTCCGTATAAAATTTTAGTTTTACCTAATACATCTTTTGATAGAGTATAGAATAGGTTTTCAATAAGTTTCATGAGATCTTGATAGTCGGAATATGCCATATAGAGTTCTAGCATTGTAAATTCTGGGTTATGACGTGATGACAACCCCTCGTTGCGAAAGCTACGATTAATTTCAAATATACGATCAAATCCCCCTACCACTAGGCGTTTCAGATATAACTCGGGAGCAATGCGAAGATACATGTCAAGATTTAAAGCATTATGATGCGTAGTAAATGGTCGCGCAGTAGCCCCACCTGGTTTCATTTGCAGCATAGGTGTCTCTACTTCTAAGAAATCATGATTAACCATAAATTTACGTATTCCTTCGATCAGACGAGAGCGAATTTTAAAAATATTACGTGTATCTGGATTGGTAATTAAATCCAGATAACGCTGACGATAACAGGTCTCTTGATCAGTTAATCCATGAAATTTATCTGGAAGAGGGCGTATTGCTTTAGTAAGGAGGTTAAGCTCAGAGCAGTAAATTGATAATTCACCAGTTTGAGTCTTAAATAGTGTGCCTTTAGCACCGATAATATCTCCAAGATCCCATTTTTTAAACTGTTTTTCATAAAATTCATTCGGTAAACACTCTTGGGATAGATATAATTGTATATAACCTCCTGAGTCTTGTAATGTTACAAAAGAAGTTTTTCCCATAATGCGTCGTGTCATAATTCGACCAGCAATAGTTACTATTATGTCAAGTAATGCTAGTTCTGTTTTATTTTTTTTATCAAATACTGCATGGAGTTCTTCAGAGGTATGCAAACGGCGGAAGTTGTTCGGGAATGCTATGCCAGTTTTTTTTAGAGATAGTAGTTTTGTGCGACGTAATTTAGTGTCTTCACTTGGATTTGGTTTCACTTGAGAAATGAATGGTTTTTGATTAGACATATATATTTCCTGTTATAAACCGGACTTTAAGTTTTCTTCAATAAAAAGATCAAGATTTCCATCTAATACTGCTTGAGTATTTCGTGTTTCGATATTAGTACGCAAATCTTTAATACGTGAGTCATCTAGTATATAGGATCGGATTTGGCTTCCCCATGCAATATCAGATTTATTGTTTTCTTCTATTTTTTGATCTATTTTTTTCTTTTGCATTTTATATTCATAGAGTTTTGCGCGTAATTGCTTAAATGCTTGTTCTTTGTTTTTATGTTGCGATCGGTCGCTTTGACACTGTACAACAATATTGGTTGGTAGATGCGTAATACGTACTGCCGATTCTGTTTTATTAACATGTTGTCCCCCAGCTCCAGAAGATCGGTATACATCAATACGGAGATCTGCTTGATTAATTTCGATATCAAGATCATCATTGATTTCAGGATAAATAAATATTGAGCTAAATGAGGTGTGTCGACGTCGCCCAGAATCAAAAGGGCTTTTTCGAACTAATCGATGAACTCCAGTTTCAGTACGCAACCAGCCAAATGCATAATCTCCGATAATCTTAATAGTTGCGGATTTAATACCAGCAATATCACCACTATATTCTTCAATAATTTCAGTCTTAAATCCTTTTATTTCAGCCCATCGTAAATACATACGGAGAAGCATTTTAGCCCAGTCTTGTGCTTCAGTTCCGCCAGAGCCAGCTTGGATATCCATATAGCAATCTGAACTTAAATGTTTTCCTGAGAACATGATTTGAAATTCTAGTGCGACAAGTTTTTTTTCTAGTTCTTTAAGTTGAGATAGGACATCATAAAATACTTCTTGATTTTTGTTTTCAACTACAAGGTCAAATAAAATAGAAATTTCTTCTATATCTTCTTGTGTTTTATCTAAAGCGTGAATCTTACTTTCTAGTAAGGAGCGTTCTTTTCCCAGTGCTTGTGCATGATTAGTATTTTTCCAGATATCGGATTGTTCTAATTCAAGTATGACTTCTTGTAGTCGCTCTTTCTGTAAATCATAATGTAAGAGTTTTCGCAGAATGGCATTGCGTTTAATGAGATCTTGAATATGGTTATAAACTGGATTGATTTCAAACATAATTTTGGTCTTATAAGATAATGAAAGAACATAGGGTACTTAAATAAATCAAATGCTACTATTTTAGTCAAACTACAATGAGTATGCATAAGTATTGTATATATGATACTATAGAATACTTTGATTTCCACTGAACGAGTTATTTATTACTAGGCAATTATTTAAGTAATTTTGTAAAGGATTGGATTAAATAGATATTTAGTTAAATTATGGTTTGGAATTTTAATTATGGAGGTAAAGGTGCGACGTCCATTTATTATGGGAAACTGGAAACTTAATGGGAATAAAGATACTGTTAATAAGTTAATTTTTAATCTATGTCAAAAAATAAATGATATCACAGGCTGTGTAGTAGGTATTGCTCCTCCAGTAATTTATCTTGAGAGAGCCCGAAAAGCCTTAAATAATAGTCCAATCGTGCTAGCTGCACAGAATGTTGATGTACATCTTTCTGGTGCTTTTACTGGTGATATCTCAGCAAATATGCTGAAAGATATTGGCATACGGTATGTAATTATTGGTCACTCGGAGCGTCGTATATGGCATAAAGAAACTGATGCGATCATTGCACAGAAGTTTTCTGTTTTAAAAAAAATAGGTTTAATTCCGATATTATGCATTGGCGAAACAGCAAAAGAAAAAGAAGAAGGTCGCACTAAAGAAATTTGTATTCGCCAAATTGATGCGATTCTCTGTTCACAAGGGGTAGACGCTTTTTATAACACTGTTATTGCGTACGAGCCTGTCTGGTCTATAGGAACAGGAAAATCTGAAGTGCCTACGAAGGTTCAGATATTGCATAAATTTATTCGTGATTATATTATGAAGAAAGATAAGACAATCGCTAATCAGGTAATTATACAATATGGTGGATCAGTAACTAATGAAAATGCGGAAGAATTGTTTTCTCAACCTGATATTGATGGAGTGTTAGTTGGTGGGGCGTCTCTTCAGGCTAAAGTTTTCTTAGACATCATCACTATCGCAATGGAAAAGAAAGCTTAATTACCACTTTATTATGAATAAAAAGTGGTAATGAAAGTATTTTATCGATTAGAAAATTAGATATGTTGATCTATCGAATTAGATGCCATGCATTGATTATATGATACTGAATTATAGGAATAAGGTTTTATCTTAAAGAAGATAAAAGTCCAAAAAAGATAAATGTTTATTACACACTAATTTTATAGTTACTGCGTGAAGAGTAAAATCAGTCTTCAGTGAAGACTAAATAAGTGTTTTGGTTATTTTTTAAGAGCTCAAAAGGGGAGAAAATGTCATTATATTTTCTTTCTGAATTATTAAGCCCTTTCTGTAGATGAGTATAAAATATTGACATTATCTTGGTATGGATCAGATATTATCTAAGTTAGAAGATTAATTTTATTGTTTAAGAATTTATTAGTTCGAATTTCATCAGGTTATTTGACTAGATCGACTTGATTGATGATGATTTTAAGAAAAGAGAAATTATTAAGAGTCTATTGCATTTTCAATGCAATCACTGTTATAAATCTTAATATTTATCTATAAATGGCTATTGTATTTAATTTTTAAATTTGTATGATTAAGATATCATTATGGTTATATAATTTTATTTTTTTAAATTTTATCTTTACTATTGTGTAATAGTAAAGAATCAGTAAGACCTTTTAGATTGCTAATTAGTGGCAATAAACATTATTTTTTATTATCATATTCACATAAATTAATTATAATACAAGAATTGCACTTGGGTTGACGTGCTATGCAGGTATAACGTCCATGAAAAACTAAGTAATGATGACATCGTAGTTTAAATGATTCAGTAACATAGCAAAGTAGTAGTTTTTCTACTGTATTTACATTTTTTCCTACAGCAAATCCGGTACGATTACAAACACGGAATACGTGTCTATCTACAGCAATAGTGGGTTGGCCGAAAACGGTATTAAGAACTAAGTTAGCAGTTTTTCTTCCTACACCAGGAAGATTCTCTAAATCTTCTCTTCTTTCTGGAATTCTTCCATGATACTTTTCAAGTAAAATGTGGCAGGTATTAATAATATTTTTAGCTTTCATATGAAATAAACCAATGGTTCGAATCTTTTCTTTTAAAGATTCTAAGCCTAGTTTTAGTATATCCGCGGGGGTGTTGGCCACTGCATATAGCCTATCTGTAGCTTTTTTTACACTAATGTCATTAGCTTGAGCTGAAAGAATGATGGAAATGAGATATTCAAATGGTGATAGGGAGTGTAAGGTTGCAGTAGAATGCGAAGTACTCTCCCTTAGTCTGGTCATAATTTTATGACGTTTGTCTTGATTCAAAGTTTTTCTCGTTTCAGGTTAGAAGTATGGTTTTTGATCACGCTCTTTTTATAACATATTATTTTGATCTGTTGATCAATGACATGTTTTGCTGCTAACAGAATTCCTAGACCTATAAAGGCTCCCGGTGGAAGCATGGCTAGTAGCATAGGCCAGTCAAAATGAATTACTTGTATGCGAATTATCTTAGCCCATGATCCAAGAAGTTGATCTGCATTATCAAATATAGTTCCATTACTGATGATTTCACGTATGGACCCCAAGACTACCATAACACTTGTGGCTCCCAAGCCAATGGACATACCGTCTATTGCTGAATAAATTACATCTTTCTTTGAGGCTATAGCTTCAGCACGGCCAACTACTATACAGTTAGTTACAATGAGAGGAATAAAAATGCCTAATGATTGATATAGATTATAGCTATAAGCCTGGATCAGCATTTCCATGCAGCTAACTATTGCCGCAATAATTATTACGTAAACGGGAATGCGAATTTCAGTAGTAATCCATCGGCGGAATAGCGAGATAAGGCTATTAGTGCAAGTTAATACAAGAGTAGTTGTTAAACCAAGCCCAAGGGCGTTGGTGGCTGTAGATGTTACCGCTAGTAATGGACAAAGACCAAGGAGTTGAACACACGCTGAATTTTTTTTCCATAATCCGTTTATTACTAGTTGAGTTACTTTGTTCATGAGACTCTCTAGATTAATTTGCTATCTTGGTTAATAGATTTAGTGAGGTTAGCCTATAGATAATGTTTAAATAGGATCTTTCGGGTTGATTCTAAGGAATCAATGTATTGTTTATCTATCTAGTGTATATGCATATTTATAGGAGTGGTGTTTTTATTTAGTGAGGATAGTTATTCTAATCGCTACTTTTGATTTGATTCTTTTATAAGAAAGCATCTGGTATATGGATCTGAATGTTATGAATGTAGATCTATAAACAAACAAAAAACTACAATAATAATTGTATAATATGTTGTAGGATCTAGATAGTCAAAGTTGTATGATTAATTGAGAATATGTATAATATTTGAGTGTATAGGTTGAAAGGTCTGGATGATAGATATTTATCATTAATAATGATTAATTTAAAAAATTTATAGTTATGTACATAACATAGTGATCTATTTTTTATTAGTTTGAGAAAATCTTTATTTTTTAAATAAGTAAAAATAAATGACTAATTTTGGCTTAATATCTAAGATATTGCATAGAATTAATATTAATAAATTAATCAATGCAACTTATTATTATAATAAGTTTGAGTCAATGAACTGTTTTTAGTTTTTATTCATCATCATTGCAGTAGAATTGGTTTTTCTAAATATAAAAATATATCTATAATAAATATATATTTTTAAAATATAAAGGCGCTTTATTAGATTTCTCATTATTAAATTTTTATAGGTTATATATTGTATTATCAAATATGCCCACTCATAGTATAATTAATTGTAATGGTTGTTCTTACTCTTACATCTTCCAGTAAATTATAGAGATATTAATTTTATAATATTAAGAGTAGTATTTTACATAAATAAATAATTTTAGAGCATATAATTTTAGTAATGGAGGGCAATATAATGTTTTGTGTTCTTGACTTTATTGAATTATAGAAAATTAAATATTTTATTTAATAGCAATTCAAGTAGTATAGTGATTACTGGAATATTTATAAATAGAAATATTTTTAATAGATAATTAAACTTTAATGGAACGCTGTGTGGATTGAGGTAAAATATTCGCTTGATCCAAGGAAAAGTTTATTTGTAAAATAAACTAGTAAGACATATAGATATATCTATAATAATACAGATTATTTGACTCTGGAAATGTAGGAATGAGAACGGGTATCTACTTTAATAATTTCACCTATTTGTATAAATAAAGGAACTTTTATTCTTGCTCCTGTAGAGAGCGTTGCTGTTTTGCTTCCGGCACTAGAAGTATCTCCCCTTAGTCCAGGATTAGTATCTATAATTTCTATTTCCACAAATTTTGGTGGGACTAAATGGATCGGTATATCATTCCATAGAGTCACAATACATTCAGTATTTTTAAGTAACCATTTATATTTATCTCCTACAATTTCTTCTGGGATGCAATATTGTTCAAAGTTTTTAGGATGAAGAAAATAAAAGGAAGATTGATCAGCATATAAGTAAGTTAAATTAGTTTCAATAATATTAGCGCTTTCCACTGATTCTGTGGCTTTTAATGTCTTCTCTATGCGAGAACCGGAGAGAAGTCGTCGCATCTTAACACGAACAAAGGCTTGTCCTTTACCAGGTTTTACAAATTGGCTAGATTCAATAGTATATGGCTCGCCTTCAAATATTATTTTCAGACCAGGCCGAAAATCATTGCTATAATAAGTTACCATAAAAACCCTCTGTAATATATAATGTGGATTTCTACCAATATGAACAAACTTTCAACCTATCAGCCTTTCGTTCACGAAGAATGGTTAGATCAACTGGTTGATGCAATCACTGATTATAACGAATTATTACAATTTTTAGCATTAAAAAATCATCCTTATTTAACCATAAATAATTCTGGAATCGGTCATTTTCCTTTACGTGTTCCTCGTACATTTGCTGAGCGCATGCGTAAAGGTGATCCAGAAGATCCTCTGCTTTTACAGGTGATTACTTCGGAGCGGGAGTGCATTGATACGCCAGGTTATCATTTGAATCCATTAAATGAGCACAAAAGCGTAGCACCTGGATTATTACATAAATATCGTAATCGCGTTTTATTTCTGGTGAAAGGAAATTGTGCAGTACATTGTCGTTATTGTTTTAGGCGTTATTTTCCTTATCAATTAAATAAGGGAAATAAGAGTAACTGGAAACAAGCTATACTATATATCCAAAAAAACCTAGATCTAGATGAAGTAATTATATCTGGCGGCGATCCATTAATGACGTTAGATAGTGAGTTGGATTGGATCATATCACAACTTGAAGATATCTCGCATCTCAAGAGGTTACGAATCCATAGTCGCTTACCAGTCGTAATCCCCAAGCGCATTACTCAAGTATTATGTAAACGTTTAGAATATTCACGACTACAGATATTAATGGTTACCCATATTAACCATATGAAAGAAATTAATGATGAGCTACAATATAGAATGAATATGTTGAAATCTTCTGGAGTAATTTTATTAAATCAAAGTGTATTATTACGAGAGATCAACGATACTCCAATTGCGCTTGCTGAATTAAGTAATGCCTTATTTGATATCGGAATTCTACCTTATTATCTTCATGTGTTAGACAAAGTATATGGGGCAGCGCATTTCTATGTTAGTGATCAGCGGGCTCGTGTTATTGTTCGTGAATTACTTTCTATGGTCTCGGGTTACATGGTTCCTAGATTAGTGCGAGAGATTGCTGGAGAACCAAGTAAAACATTGGTAGATTTGCAAATGAGACAAGAATAAACGATATATAAATTATTTTTTACACAAGTCTTTTTATCTAGTTCTTTATATTTGTACTTGAGATTTGTATTATTTTTAAGTTTAGATTTGATAATGATTTATCGACTCAAATCAAAATAAGAAAGAAAGTAGATAATAAAATTATGCAAGTTATTTTCTAACATGACCATTTAGATTTTAAATCTATATATTATAATGATTCTGTACAGTACAAGAGTATTTTAATGATATGAATCATTGGTATACTAATTCAGTATAAAAGAGATGATGATCTTTGACTGTAGGTATGATATTAATCCTCAATTTTTTCTATGTTTGAGTAAAAAATATTAGATTAAGACATTAGTCGTTTTTAGATAAACGCATTGTATTTATTTATTTTTTTGATAACTTATTAAAGAGATATTGATAACAAGTTCGTAATAAAACTTGTTCATCGACGCAAGCGATTAGTTAATAGAAGTTATAAATTTGCTTTTTTAGGGTTACTTCTCTGTTTGTAAAGACGTTTAATTGCAATGGGTCTAGGTTTTCCTCTTAGTTATAGGAAAAATTATTTTTTTAAAATATCCATCATTATTGTTAAAATAATCTATTTATTGATTTGAATCAGTCTAATGACTTGGTAAGTTATCGGTAAATTTTTATGTATAAAATTGTATATTATTTGAGAAATTAAGAAGATCTGTGTTAACTATATTCTAGTTCATGTATCATATCAGTGATAAATTTTTCACTTTTATTTATTTTTTTAATAAGTAGTCACATAAAAAATATTCTTTTAAAGAAACAATAAATTAGAATTTATCTTCTTCTAAAGAAAAAAGATCACTCAATTAGTTTAATATTATGATAGCTTATAACGATTTTTTATAAAAATATACATACCATGATATGAGCAAGAAGACGGTCAAGAGAACAATAAAATAAGCTCAATGCATCATATATAAGGGTAACAATAAATTAATTACATCTTCTTATATTACATATATTCTCATAAGCTATATTTTTCTGATCAATACCAATCTACCTTATTATTATAACATCATAATACGACATCAATAATATATAGATTTTCACTTTTTATCCTCGTGCCTACAGAACTTAAAACATTAGTTTTATTAAGTAGTAGATTTATGTCTACTGAATAAAATATATTATTTTCACTCAGTAGACGGTGTATTGCTTTCTAAGGTATTCTAAATGGTATAACTTTAGATATACGCTGTATTTTCTTGTATTTTTAATCTTTATTAAAATCAGCTGATGTTCACAATATTGAATATAAATATTTATTTCTTTACTAGATTAGTAAAATACACGCGTAAATATCATCAGATTATAGTTTTTGATGTTATTCTATGAGTCTATTCCTAATAGTACTAGCAATGTTCTGAATTCTAGTAGAAAATTAAGCATCTTATAAATTAAGCATCTTATACAAGATGACCATGACATTGTTTATACTTTTTTCCTGACCCGCAAGGGCAGGAGTGATTCCGTCTTATTTGATAATTAATTGACATCATAGATTGAGATTGTTCGGTTTGAGCAATAGGATTAAATATTTGTTTGTTATTTTGTTCTTTATTGTTATAAGAAAGTTCTTTATTTTTAGATTCTTCTTCCTTATGTCTTAATTCTTTTAGAATAGGACCTTGATTGATCTTACTAAGATTGCTTACTACTTCATATTTTAGTGTTTCTAGCATGGAAGCAAACATAGTAAAGGACTCTCGTTTGTATTCTTGTTTAGGATCTTTCTGGGCGTAGCCGCGAAGATGTATTCCTTGTCTTAAATATTCGATTGCAGAAAGATGTTCTTTCCATAATGAATCTAAAGTTGTTAACATTAGATTTTTTTCGTAGTTTCGCAATATTTTTGGACTGAGGTATTCTTCTATGTAAGAATACTGTTTTTTAGCTTCTGTAATTATTTTTTTTCTTAAAATCTCGATATTGAAATTATTTTCTTTCCCTAACCACTCCGTTATAGAAATAGTTAGGTTAAAGTCATGTTTTAGTTTTTCTTCTAAACCAGAAGAATCCCATATTTCTTCTGTAGATTGTGGTGGAATATATTGATATAAAATATTAGTATAGATGTCTTCTTGCATCCTGGTAATAATATCAGAAATATCAGATGTATCTAAAAGTGTATTGCGTTGCAAATAAATTACACGTCTTTGATCATTAGCTACATCATCATATTCTAGAAGTTGTTTTCGTATATCAAAGTTACGACTTTCAACTTTTCGTTGTGCATTAGCAATTGCCTTAGTCACCCAAGGGTGCTGAATTGATTCTCCAGTACTCATTCCTAGCTTTCTCATTATTTTAGTTACGTTTTCTGAAGCGAAAATTCGCATTAATGAGTCTTGCATTGATAGATAGAAACGAGAAGATCCTTGATCTCCTTGCCTGCCAGAGCGTCCTCGAAGTTGATTATCAATGCGACGCGATTCATGACGTTCAGTTCCAATAATATGTAGCCCACCTGATTCTAATACAGTGTTGTGGCGACTTTGCCACGCAGATTTGCTTTCGGTAATTTGTCTTTCGGTGGCTTCTGATAATTCAGATATTGTTTTATTCCATTTTCCTCCAAGAACTATATCCGTACCACGGCCTGCCATATTAGTAGAGATGGTGACTGAACCGGGTTGACCGGCTTGCGAAATTATTTCCGCTTCACGTGCGTGAAATTTAGCATTAAGTACCGTGTGTTGAATTCCGGCTTTAGTGAGCGCAAGAGATATTGCTTCAGATTTTTCAATAGAAATTGTACCAACTAATATAGGTTGCCCATTTGAGGTTCGTTGACGAATATCGTCAATAATTGCATTAATTTTTTCTTCTTCAGTTATATAAACTAAGTCAGGTAAGTCCTTTCTTATCATGGGTCGATTAGTTGGTATGACAATTGTGTCTAGATTATAAATAGATCGAAATTCAAACGCTTCAGTGTCTGCAGTCCCTGTCATGCCGGATAATTTTTTATATAGACGAAAGTAGTTCTGAAAAGTTATAGAGGCTAAAGTTTGGTTTTCATTTTGAATAGCCACACCTTCTTTGGCCTCAATAGCTTGGTGTAAGCCATCAGACCAGCGACGTCCTTGCATAGTCCGTCCGGTGTGTTCATCGACAATGACGATCTCACCATTCTGGACAATATAATCAACATCACGGGTAAATAAAGCGTGAGCACGTAGTGCAGCAGTGACATGATGCATAATAATAATATTATTTTGTGAGTACAGTGATTCTCCTTTTTCTAAAATATCTTCTTGCACCATTAGACTTTCTACAGAAATAAGACCTCTTTCAGTTAGATATACTTGTCGAGTTTTTTCATCTACTGAGAAATGTCCCTTTCCTTGAAAGCTATCAGAATCTTCTTTTTCTTGTCGAATTAACTTAGGAATAATTTTATTAATTTTAATATAAAGTTCAGAGTGGTCTTCAGTTGGACCAGAAATGATTAGAGGAGTACGTGCTTCATCAATCAGAATAGAATCAACTTCATCAACGATCGCATAATGCAATACGCGTTGCACTCGATCGATTGCGCTAAAGACCATGTTATCCCTAAGATAATCAAATCCATATTCATTATTAGTGCCGTAGGTAATATCAGCATTATAGGCTTTGCGTTTATCTCTAGAAGGCATTCCAGGTAGATTAATCCCAATTTTTAAACCAAGAAATTCAAATAATGGTCGATTTTGTTCTGCATCTCTTCGAGCTAAATAGTCGTTGACTGTTACGATATGCACTCCTTTTTCTGATAAAGCATTAAGATAGGCAGGTAGTGTGGCTGTTAATGTTTTTCCTTCACCAGTACGCATTTCCGCAATACAACGGTTGTGCAATACTATACCTCCTAAGATTTGTACATCAAAATGACGCATATTTAAAATGCGTTTACTAGCTTCTCGAATAGTAGCAAAAGCTTCCGGAATTAGATTGTCTAATTGCTCGCCATTTTTTAATCGTAAACGTAATGCATCTGTTTGTTTTTGTAATTCTTTGTCAGTGAATTTTATAAAAGTTAACTCCAAGTGATTAATTAAATCCACTGTTTTTTGCATTCGACGAAGGGTTCGGTCATTACTACTACCAAAAAATTTGGTTAATAATTTCATTAACATAATTGATAATTTCTCAAGAGTGCTTTCAAAGTAAGAAGATATATAATCTTATTATTGTCATAAATAAATATTTATAACTTCTTACTTAAGCTGGGTTTAGCATGAATACTAGAAAGATTCATTACAAATGGTTTTCTTATGTTATTAGAATGAGTAATCATTTGATTTGGTGTAGTCATTTTTTTCATTAAGATTAGAGGCCTAGTTGTTTGTAGAAGAAGGGTATTAGTTCTGTTTTATAACGATACAATTAGTGAAGCTGGTTTCTTTAACAGATTTATGTTGATCATTTAAAGCATAGTATTTTAGAGAATACGTAGAGATGGTAGTTACTTTTTAATTTTTATATAAAAATGGGGCTTAATAACTGATATTTCATTAGTTGAGAGTGAAACTGTATGTAGAAGTTCTAGTTACGTAACAATATCATTTTATTTATATATGATACTAAATGTATATAAATAGATACCTATTAAATGTTAGGATATTGTGATAATACAATTTGTGATAAAATAATATATGAGATGCGAATTTACTCATAGTAGAGTTCTAACAAAATGATATTTACTGAATTCTGATTAAGAATTTTTACATACCATCATGATTACATCGGAGTTTATTTATGGATACAAATGGTCCGAAATTAATTCAGAGTGTATTAGATCAGGTGAAAAGAAAGAGTATATTACTATATATACAACAGCGTGTAATTGAGATCAACAAACTAACAATATCTCTTCAGGCAGTGTTACCAGAGCATCTAAAACCTTGGTGTCGTGTTGCTAATTTTCGGAATGGTATTCTAGTAATTGAAATAGCTAACGCTAATATTTTAATGTCTTTACGTTATGAGGAATCTAATATTTTCTTAAGACTTCGAGAGGCGATGCTTCCATTGTTATCAGCTATTAAAATCAGAATAAATCCATCGATAGTTTCTTTATCTCATCAACGTACTATGAAATATAGTAGTCACTGTAATTTGGAGAAAAAAAAGATCAAGTCGAGATGTCTTAGCAAAGAAAGTGCCAATATCTTACGGAGTGTTGCAGAACAAAGCCCAGACAAATTAAAAAAAACTTTAGAAAGACTAGCTTCTCTTTCTAGAGAAGAAAGTACGCACTTAGATTGTATCTAAGTAGCAACCATTATTTATACTAACAGAAAATTAGGAGATCTAAAAGTCATTGGCAATGCATCTTCGTCTGCAAATGTTACCCATTCCCAGGATTCTCTTTGAGCTAAAAGAGTTCGCAGTAGTTTATTATTTAAAGCGTGTCCAGATTTATAGGCAGTAAAGGCGCCGATAATATTATGACCGCACATATACAGATCTCCAATTGCATCTAGTATTTTATGACGTACAAATTCATCTTTAAATCTTAGACCGTCTTTATTTAATACGCGATAGTCATCGACTATAATAGCGCAGTCAAAACTTCCACCCAGACATAGCCCACGATATTGCAGCATTTCAATATCGCGCATAAAACCAAAAGTACGTGCGCGACTAATTTGATATGTAAACGCTTCTGTAGAGAAGTCTATGCAGTAACGTTGCGTACTAGCATTAATGGCTGGATGATTAAAATCAATTGTAAAATCGAGAGAAAAACCATGATAAGGAGAAAATTCTGCCCATTTTTCACCTTCTTCAACTCGTACTGGTTGAATAATTCGCACAAATTTCTTAGCGCTGCTTAGTTCTGTGATACCTGCATCCATGAGTAGATAGATAAAAGGTGCTGCACTACCATCCATAATAGGAATTTCAGGCGCATTTACCTCTACTAAAATATTATCAATTCCGAGACCAGATAGAGCTGCACTTAAGTGCTCGACTGTTGAAATTTGAATACCATCCTCATTGACCAGACATGTACATAGTATTGTATTACGTACGGATTTTGCGTTAGCTTGAAAATCCACTGGTGGAGTTAAGTCAGTACGACGATATATAACCCCAGTATTTTCTAAAGCGCAACGAAGAGTCAGTGTCACTTTTTTTCCAGTATGTAAACCGACTCCAGTCGTCTGTACAATACGCTGTAATGTCCGTTGTTTAATCATATTATTTTCTCGAAAAACAGGAATATGACTGTCAGGATATATCACAAACAAGAAATAAATCTCAATATACAAATACAAATTGATAAAATCTACTTTGTAAATACTTTTAACCGATCTATTTTCTTAAGAAGGCTGGGATATCGAGATAATCCAGTTCTGTATGTGATGTAGAGTTGAGTCCACCCATTGTTTGTGTGGCAGATTGTTGTTGTTCTGATGATAAGTTAGGCAAGATATGTCGTTGATAGTGATGATTCATTGGCGGATGCATAGTATGCTTGTTTGTGGTTAAAGCTGTATCAGCGCATCTGCTCATTCCAATACCTGTAGCCACGACTGTTACACGCAGTTCATCTTTCATATCTGGATCTAGTGAAGTTCCAATCACAACGGTAGCGTTATCTGCAGAAAATGCTCGAATCGTATTTCCTACAGTTTCAAATTCATCTAGACGTAGATCAAAACCAGCGGTGATATTCACTAGAACACCACGCGCACCAGACAGGTCAATATCTTCCAATAAAGGACTAGATATTGCCATTGCAGCTGCTTCTTCCGCTCGGTTTTCACTACATGATATACCTGATCCCATCATTGCGTACCCCATTTCAGACATCACGGTTCGCACGTCAGCAAAATCAACATTGATCAGACCAGGTCGAGTAATGAGTTCGGCAATACCCTGAACAGCTCCTTTTAAAACATCATTAGCTGCGCCAAATGCATCGAGTAAAGATATACCCCGACCTAATACTTTTAATAATTTATCATTAGGAATGGTGATTAATGAGTCTACATGTTTAGAAAGATCAGCAATGCCTTGTTCAGCAAATGACATACGCTTTTTCCCCTCAAAATTAAATGGTCTTGTTACGATCGCGACAGTTAAGATACCATGATCTTTTGCAACTTCTGCAACCACTGGTGCTGCTCCAGTTCCTGTTCCTCCACCCATTCCGGCAGCAATAAATATCATATCTGCTCCTGCTAATGCTTGGCTAAGTCCTTCACGATCTTCTTCTGCTGAGTTTCGACCGACCTCCGGATTAGCTCCTGCCCCGAGACCTTTAGTAATACTATTTCCAATTTGGATAGTCTGGCTCACGGTTGTTTTGCGTAAAGCTTGAGCATCGGTATTGACCGCAAAAAATTCGACACCTTCAATACGTTCACGGATCATATGTTCTACAGCGTTGCTTCCACCACCCCCAACACCAATTACTTTAATAATCGCATCATTCGTTAATTCTAATGGTTCAAACATAATAGTTCCCTCCCCATTACCCTCTCTCTTATTAGAGAGAGGGCCACACATACAGAGAATTATCTCCTCATTAAATACAATTAAAATTCTTGTTTTATCCATTTATGGATTTTACGGAACCAATTCTTTATTGAAGCCCTTTGCTCCTCGTTGTCTTTATTATTCCAATGTGATAACTTTCCATAGTGAAGTAACCCAACTGTTGTCGAGTAACTTGCTTCTTTTGCAGACTCTATCAGTCCTGCAATCTTTTTGGGATATCCAATACGAACTTGGGTTTGAAGCGTACGTTGCGCACAGGCTTCTAGTCCTGATATGTTTGCTGCGCCACCGGTTAACACAATACCTGCTGCTAGATGATGCTTTAAACCTTGCTTTCCTAATTCTTCATGAAATGCAACCATTTCATTGTTGACAAGATACAAGAGCTCACTGTAACGTGGTTCAATAACCTCTGCGAGTGTTTGACGTGGCACGTTACGAGAGGAACGTCCATGGGTGGTTGCGATTTCAATCGTATCATCTTTACTAAAAGATGATCCAAGAACACATCCTTTTTCTATTTTTAGAATTTCTGCAGTGGCCGGAGAAGTACCAAAGACATAAGCGATGTCATTGGTTACTACGTTTCCTGCATAAGGGATTACTTTGCTGTAACGTAATGCGCCTTTAGTATATATAGCTATGTCCATGGTACCACCACCGATATCCACCATACAAACTCCTAACTCTCGCTCGTCTTCAGTTAATACCGCATAGCTCGATGCTAGACCAGAAAAAACTAATTGATCTACTTTTAACCCACAACGTTCTACTACTTTCACTATATTTTTTGCCATATCGTTGTGACAGGTAACTAAATGTACTTTAGCTTGCATGCGTACACCAAATAAACCAACTGGATTTCTAATTCCCTCTTGATAATCAATTGAATATTCTTGAGGAATAACATGAAGGATTCTGTGCTCATCAGGAAGATGTACTGATGTGGCTGTATGCACTACATTGTCTACATCATCTTGGACAACTTCTTCATTGCAGATTGGAACCATTCCTATTTCATTTTGACAGTCAATATGCTTTCCTGATAAAGCCAGGTATACTGAAGAGATATGACATTCTGCTATACGTTCTGCTTTTTCTATTGCTATTTGAGTACACTTGACTACTGATTCAAGATCTTTCACATTACCTTTTTCCATTCCCTGGGACGGACATTCTCCTATTCCGATAATATTAATTATTCCATCAGGAAGAACTTCCCCTATTAAGACAGAAATTTTTACAGTGCCTATCTCAAGACCAACCAATAGTTTTCTATCTATTAACTTAATCATGTTAATTAACCTATATCTTCTTTTATATTTTATGATTGTTAGCAGTCTAATTAAGGGAATTATTGTTAAATTTAATTCTGTGATAGAGTGGTGGTACTGAAAATATAGATACTATATTCCTTCTTTGTCTCATTTTACGATTATAGGACATGGGAATAACTTAACAAAACGTTAGATTTTTAGGGTATCTTGAATTATAAGTCGCATGCCATATAAAGATATTGATTTAGTAATAAATTCTAGGCTGTACTTGTGTTTATGAAGATTCAGTATCACTTTAATGAAGGTAATGGAATATTTATTTTTTTTAAAATATATTTTACTAAAAATATTTATTAGATAATATCGTTTATTATGATTATGTATTCATCATGAATATGATCTAGTAAATTATTATGTTTTTTCTTAACAAAGAAAGCATAGGAATAACTTTTAGATTTTATCTAAAAATATGAATATATTCAACCAGATAGATATTTTTATTTATGTACTATTTCTTAGCATAAGAGTCTATTAATTTTTAAATAGATTTTCAGTCTATTATTTTGAGTAAATTAGCATTTTGATATGTTTAGGATAAAAATACTTTTCTCCATGTAGTAAAGTATTTTATAGTTTCATAAAGAAACAGTGTTTACGATTCATTAATAGTTAATAAGTAAAGTAATACTGTTAAAGTGACAATAGCATCATCAGAATGAAATACAAACCTAAAAGTAGTACTTAGGTTAAGATTAGATATACACGCCCTTCATAATTATCAGAGTGAATGCAGAATGTTTTAATGCAGTCTATTAATTTGCTAAAGATAGTATACGAGAGACTAGAGAAGGAAAATTAATTCCTGCTTGTTTTGCTGCAAGAGGCAACAAACTATGAGAAGTCATTCCTGGAGATGAGTTAATTTCTAGCAGATAAAACTTTTCTTTATCATCCATGATGATGTCTACACGCCCTGATCCAGTACACCCGATTGCATTCCATGCTTTTATACTTAACGCGTACAACTCATCTTCCTTTTGCATACTTAACCCTGAAGGACAAAAGTATTGTGTTTGATTTGACGTGTATTTTGAATGATAATCGTAATATTGTCCTCTGGATTTAATCCGTATTGAAGGTAGTAGATCCATACCAATTATGCTAACAGTGTATTCTTCTCCTACAAGAAACCGTTCAATTAAGACCTCATTATCGTAGTGAAAAGCATGGATTAAAGATTTGTTTAACTCTGATTTATGATTAACACGGGAGCTCCCAAGGCTAGATCCTTCTTGGTTTGGTTTTACGAAAAGTGGAAAACCAAGCTGATCCAGTTTTACTATTACTTCTTTGTCCCATGGACTGTTCATTTGATCTTGAGTTAGAAGAACAAAGGGAGGGACTGGTAAGCCTAATCCCTGCCAAATATACTTGCTTCGTACTTTATCCATAGCGATAGATGAGGCCATTATCCCACTCCCCGTATAAGGAAGTTTTAGGTATTCTAATACTCCTTGTATTATTCCATCCTCTCCTCCTCGACCATGCAATGCAATAAAGGCTTTAATAAAACCCTTTTTTTTTAACTTCATTAAGGGGAAATTACATACATCTATAGGATAGGCATTAATACCGGCATCTTTAAGCCCTTGCAGGACCGCCGCCCCTGATAATAATGAAATCTGACGTTCTGAGGAAGTTCCGCCTAATAACACTGCTATTTTTTTAGCCATGAGATTATCTTTTATTTGATTTATAATTGTAATTTTAATTTAGCTAAAGTACGAGCAAGTATCCCTATATTACCAGCACCCTGAACTAAAATTAAATCATTGCCAGTTAATTGTGATAATAAATTATCTAGAACCATCTGATGATTACAAGCGAAAATCGGATTGACTTTATGATATGCACGAATTGTGCCACATAAAGCATAACTGCTAACTCCTGTAATTGGAGACTCACCGATAGGATCTATATCTAGTATTAGAAGAGAGTCTACCTGTGAAAGAACTTTTGCGAATTTCATATAGAAATCACGAGTACGAGTATAACGGTGTGGCTGAAAAATCATTATAAGATTCTTCTCTGGCCACCCATTACGTACAGCTTTAATAGTTACATCAATTTCTGTTGGGTGATGACCATAGTCATGAAATAGCATCACAGTACTGATTTTTCCATTGTTTTTTGTAAGGATAAATTCACCAAGATATTCAAAACGACGCGCGGTACCTTGAAAGTTTCGTAATACATTAAGAATAGTTTTATCATCAATATTATCTTCAGTAGCAACTGCAATGGCTGCTGCGGCGTTTAGCGCATTGTGATGTCCGGGTTCATTAAGAATAACAGGCATGGCAGGCATCCCTGCACGAGTGATGGTGAAATGTCCTTTTCGACCGCAAGATATATAGTTTTTAATACGTACATCTGCGTCTTTACTAAAACCATAGGTAGTAACTGAGCAATGGATGTTAGGTATTAACTCACGAATGACTGTGTCATCAAGACATAATATTGCTTTTCCATAAAACGGAAGGTTCTGTAAAAAATTAATAAAAATTTGTTTGAGGTTGTCGAAGTCACCTTGATATGTGTCCATATGTTCAGCTTCAATATTGGTAATAATAGCTATTACCGGTTTTAAATATATCAGAGATGCATCACTTTCATCTGCTTCGACAATTAGATACTGACTGTGTCCTAAACGTGCATGACTTCCGGTTGACTTAACAAGCCCTCCGTTTATAAAAGTTGGATCCATACCCCCTTCTATATATATATCTGATATCATTGCAGTGGTAGTTGTTTTGCCATGAGTCCCAGCAACAGCAATGCCATATCGGAAGCGCATGAGTTCTGCTAACATTATAGTTCGATTGATAACTGGAATGCACGCTTTGTGCGCTGCAGAAATCTCTGGGTTATGCGCAGGTATAGCAGAAGATACAACTACTACGTTAGAACCAGTTATGTTATTTTGGCAATGGTTAAAATAAATAGTTGCACCTAAGGAACTGAGTCGTTTAGTTATTATATTTTGTAATAAGTCTGATCCACTTATTTTATAACCTTGATAGATTAAAACTTCGGCAATACCACCCATACCAGAACCACCAATACCGATAAAATGGATATGTCGCACTTTTCGCATTTTAGGTATATTATAAACTAGTTTTAATGGTTGTCTCGTATTCATTTGGTCCTTATAGTATTTTTATTGCTTTTGTAAATTGCGGAAGATCTTTCTGTATTCTAATATTTTAGCGAGTTGCACTTCTTACTACTTTTGCAACACGTTCTGTAGAATCAAGAATGGCCATGGTATGAACTTTTTTAGCCATTTCTAAAAGTTTTAGACGATCCCATGAAGCAAGCTGTTCTGCCACGAGATCAGCTGTAAACCAATGTTCTTCATAAATGACGGCACCTCCTGTTTTAACTACTGACAAGGCATTCCAGTATTGTTGGCGATCTTTATGTTGGAAAGGTACAAAAATAGCTGGTAACCCCACAACAGCTAGCTCACTGACTGTCATTGCACCTGATCGACATATCACTACATCAGCCCAAGAATAAGCGTAAGCTATATTGTTAATAAATTCTGAAATCCGATAATGGATTGAATTTGTCTTCATGTACGCATGTTTTACTGAATTAGATGCTCCTTTACCAACTTGATGCCATAGGCATATTTTACTGCCAAGTTTATAAGCTACTTGAGGCATAACCTGATTTAAAATATGCGCACCTTGACTGCCGCCTATTACTAAGACGCGGATTGGTCCTTTGCGTCCTGCAAAACGTATAGAGGGTTGGGGTAATGAAAGAATGTCCGTGCGTACTGGGTTTCCAACTACTTCTGCAGAAGTCCAGGCTCCTGGAAATGCCTGTATAACTTTACCGGTAACCATGCTAGCAATTTATTAGTTAAACCAGCAACACTATTTTGTTCGTGTAAAATTAGAGGTATACCACAGCTCCAGGCTGCAAGACCTCCCGGTCCAGTAATATACCCACCCATGCCTAATGCTACATCTGGTTTCCATTTTTTTATAATTTCTTGTGCTTGAATCCATGCTTTAATAATATTTAAAGGTGCTGATAAAAAAGTTTTTATACTTTTGCCGCGTAGACCGCTAATTCTAATATATTCAATAGTAATACCGTGCTTTTGGACTAAATTTTCTTCCATTTTTCCAGTAGCACCCAGCCAATAGATTTTCCAATTTATTTTTTGTAGATAGATAGCAACAGCCAGACCAGGGAATATATGTCCACCAGTTCCGCCACCAATAATCAGTAGTTTTTTTTGATTCATTTATGACCCCCGTATAAATGCTTGAGATGTGGCTAAACGCGTTTCATGATCAATACGTAATAAACATGTCATGGCTATTGACATAATAATCAAACTGGATCCTCCATAGCTAATCAGTGGCAATGTTAGCCCCTTCGTTGGTAATATTCCTGCCGCCACTCCAACATTAATTAGTGTTTGAAAGCCAAACCATACACCAATAGCACATGCTAAAAATCCTGAAAATTGTTGATTAAGTTTTAGTGCAGATTGACCAATTTTTACTGCACGAAAAGAAATAGAAAAAATCATTAATAACACTATAAAGACACCGATATAACCTAGTTCCTCACCAATAATTGAGACAATAAAGTCAGTATGTGCCGCTGGTAAATACTCTAATTTTTGTACTGAGTTGCCTAATCCTTGTCCCCATACCTGACCTCGTCCAAATGCCATAAGAGATTGCGTGAGTTGATATCCGTTTCCAAATGGATCCATCCAAGGATTCCAGACAGAACTCACACGTCGCATTCTATAAGGTTTTTCTAAGATAAGTAACGTCACCGTAGAAATACTAGGTCCTATAATAAGAAGAAAATGCCATAATTTTGCACCACTAATAAATAGCATTGCTAAAGAAATAACAAACATAATTACTATAGTTCCCAAATCTGGTTGAGCCAGTAACAGTGTTGCTAGTATGAGCAGCACGCTCATAGGTTTCCAGAATCCCCAGAAGTTATTACGCACTTCATGAATCTTGCGTACCAGATAATTTGACAGGTAACAAAAAAGGGATAGTTTAGAAATTTCTGCTGGTTGTATACCGATAGGTCCTATAATAATCCATCGTGATGCTCCATTTGCGGATCGGCCTAAGATTAAAACGAGAAGCAATAAAATCATTGTAATTAGTAGCATTTTATTGCTGTATTGTTGCCATAATTTCATAGGAATTCGTAGTGTAATTTGAGCAACCGTGAGCGCCAATAATATATAGAGCGCCTCACGTTTTACAAAGAAAAAAGGATCGCCTGATAGGCGATGCCCAATAGTCATGGAAGCTGACGTCACCATTACGAAGCCTATTATCACTAAACCAAGTATTAACCATAACAATGTCCGATCATATAAAATTATATCCTCCCTTACTTGTTGATTTTTACACATCATCCAACGCGTTAATGACTTAATAATTCTGATTAGACTTTGGTGGTTTGCTATATGCATTAATTAACTCCTTGTGCGAGTTTAGTAAATAACAAACCGCGGTGTTCAAAGTTTTTAAACTGGTCCAAACTTGAGCAAGCTGGTGATAACAGGACAATATCACCATATTTGACCTGCTTAGCAATTTGATTTACCGCCTCATCCATAGTTGGAGTTATTACTGTGATCTCTGAGCGTAATTTTGCTAGTTGTTCCCGGTCACGTCCAAAACAGTAAAGACGAATCTTGGCTTTATAAAGATAGCGAACCAGAGGTGTAAAGTTAGCCGATTTTCCATCCCCCCCTAAAAGGAGCCATAAGATCCCGTTAGAATGCAACCCCTCTAACGCAGCGATTGTGCTAGCTACATTAGTTGATTTTGAGTCATTAATCCAGCGTACTCCGTTGTGTTCATGAACTAGCTGACAGCGATGTGCTAAACCACGAAAGCTCATTAATACTTGCTTGCTACTAGTTCTTGGTAAGTTAATAGCATCAGCTAGTGCAAGAGCAGTTAGTGCATTAATGTAATTATGTTTACCTATAAGTTGGATTTGATTAGTGTTAAGAAGGCATTCTCCTCGGGCTTTTAACCAGGTACCATTTTTCTTTTTTTTGAGATAGTAATCACCAGTATGTAAACCAACGCTTCGATAGTTTTTATTGTTTGATTTTTCTGGTATAGTAAGTGCATCATCAGAATTAATTACACATATCTGAGCATTGTGATAGATACGTAATTTAGCAGAACGATACTCTTCTATGCCTAATGGGTAGCGTTCCATGTGGTCCTCAGAGATATTAAGAACAGTGGCAGCGCTTGCGCGTAAGCTTCTAGTCGTTTCAAGCTGAAAACTAGATAGCTCTAATACATATAGTTGTGCAGCTTTATTTAATAATGTTAGTGCAGGTAATCCAATATTGCCACCTGTTCCAACTCGCCACCCCCTGTGTTTGGCTATCTTACTAACTAAACATGTAACGGTGCTTTTCCCATTAGAACCAGTAATAGCAATAATTGGAGTCTTTGTTTCGCGGCAAAATAACTCGATATCACCTATAATTTCGATTCCAGCTTGTGCGGCAGAAATTAATGATGGATGCCTAAGACTGATTCCTGGACTACTAACAATTAACTCAGAACCTAGTAACCAATCATCATTCATGCTTCCTAACCAATATTGAATATTATGTGGAAGATTTAGTAAATTTGGCGGTTTAATACGTGTATCTATTACGCGCGGTAGGACACCGCGCGATATAAAAAAATGAACACAAGAAAGACCAGTGAGGCCCAACCCAATAATAACAATTTTTTTTCCTTGATAGTCATTCACTACTATCTTGCCTTTAGGGTTACCAATCCAACAAATACTAATGCCAGAGTTATAATCCAAAAACGTATAATAATACGAGGTTCTGGGCAACCTTTTAATTCATAATGATGGTGAAGAGGAGCCATATAAAAAATACGATGACCACGTAATTTAAAAAATAAGATCTGAAGAATCACTGACAGAGTTTCTATCACGAATATCCCTCCCATAATGAAGAGTAAAAACTCTTGTCGCAATAGTATTGCAGTTGTACCAAGCGCACCTCCTAAGGCTAGTGATCCTACATCTCCCATAAAAATTTGAGCTGGATAAGTATTAAACCATAGAAAACCTAATCCAGAACCGCTGATTGCAGTACAACAGACAACTAGATCTTTAGCATGTTTTAAATAGGGAATATGTAGATATTCAGAATATTGTAGATTGCTAGTTGCCCAGGCTACTAATGAAAATGCTGCAACGATAAATACTATTGGCATAATAACCAGACCGTCAAGTCCATCTGTTAGATTTACAGCATTGCTAGTACCTACTATAACAAAATATGCTAAAAGAAAATATAGAATGCCTGCTTGTGGTATGATATTTTTAAAAAATGGAAGTACTAAAGCTGTAGCAGGCGTGTCTTTTCCGACAAAATACATGATACTACATAAGGCCAGTGCAATTACTGATTGCAAGATATATTTCCATCGAGGTAGCAATCCTTGGCTATTAGCGTCTTTTACTTTTAAATAATCATCAATAAACCCAATAAGACCATAACTCATAAGAATAAAAAGAACACAACAGACGTATAGGTTGAGTGGATTACCCCAGATTAGTACTGAGACAATAATGGAAATAAGTATTATAATACCTCCCATCGTTGGGGTTCCATTTTTTATAAAGTGTGATTCCGGTCCTTCAGTACGAGTTACTTGGCGAATAGATTTTTTCTTTAAGCGGGTAATAATTAGTGGCCCTATCCATAAAGACAGAAAGAAAGAAGTAAGGAAGCTCATTATAGCTCGGAAGGTTAGAGAGGAGAAAAAATGAAAACCAGAAGAAAGAGTTACGAGATATTCTGTCAGGTACATTAGCATATATTTTGCTCCTGTAAGATGCGTACAATGTATTCCATTGACGTGCTACGCGAGCCTTTGACTAATATAGTAATGCGGTGATGTGAGATCAGTAATTGACAAGCTCGCGTAGCCAAACTAGAGAGATCACAAAAGTGTTCACCTACACCACTATTATGAGCAATATGATGGCTAAGTTTTCCTGTACTGAGTACTTTGTCAATATTAGTATTCTGTATCATATATCCTATTTGAGCATGATATTTATCGGAATGTATCCCAAGTTCTTTCATGTCACCTATAATAAGTACGCGATATCCTGGCATAGTTTTTAAAACATTTATAGCAGCAATCATGGATCCCATATTAGCATTATAACTGTCATCAATTATTAGCTTGTTTTTGTTTAAAACAAATGGAAAGAGACGGCCTTTGATCCCTCCGAAGTTATTTAATCCCTGATCAATCGCGCTTAGTGGTGCACCGCTGGAGAATGCTAATGCAGCGGCAGCTAGTGCATTAGAAATATTGTGTGTTCCTGGTACGTTTAGTGTAATTGTCACAGATCCGATAGGTGAATGCAGAACAAAGTGTGTCCCGTAAATATGAGTAATAATATTAGATGCATAAAAATCACTATCTTGTTTTTTATACAAGGAAAATCGCCAAATAGTTTGTTTATGTAATAAAAACTTCCAATTTAGCCAGTCGTTACTATCATGATTAATAATGGCAGTACCATTCACTGATAGAGCATTGAAAATTTCTCCTTTGCCTTCGGCAATCCCCCTAGTTGTTTTAAACCCTTCTAAATGCGAAATTGAAATATTATTTATTAGAACGCTATGTGGTTTTATTAACCCAGAAGTGTAGGAAATGTCACCTTTAGTTTTGGCACCTAGTTCAATCACTGCGTATTTATGCATTGGTTTTAGACGTAATAATGTAATTGGTACTCCAATAGCATTATTTAAATTACCCTGAGTACATAATGTTGTTCCGCATTTTTTTAAGATGGCCGTTGTCATTTCCTTTACTGATGTTTTTCCAGATGAACCGGTTATGCCAACGATTCGTGCTCTAGATTTATTACGAAACCATACTGCTAAATTTTCTAATGCAATACGTGTATCTCTGACAATTACATGAGGAAAGTCTATGGATAGAGGCCTGTTAACTAAGCAACAGACGCATCCTGCGTTAATAGCATCAGGAATGAAATTATTAGCATCATAATTCTTTCCTTGTAAAGCTAGAAAAAGACTCCCTCTTTGTGCTTTTCTTGTGTCTAGCGTAATTGACGAAATAGAAAGATTACTTCCATATAGTTTACCGTAAGTTATGTCTGCTATTTGTTGTAAGGTGATAGTGATCAAGCTTTAACTCCTACAAGGCTCGCAACTATGTGTCGATCAGAATAGCTAAAATTATTAGTACCAATTATTTGATAATTTTCACTTCCTTTACCTGCCAGGAGTATGGTGTCTTTTTTTTGTGCTGTAATCACTGCGTAAGAAATAGCTTCTACGCGATTCATAATTACTTTGGCACGTTTTTTATAAACGAATCCACTTAATATATCTTGAATAATTTTCTTGGGATTTTCGTTACGAGGATTATCATTAGTGATGATAATCACATCAGATAATTTCTCTACAATCGCTCCCATCAAGGCTCTTTTATGTATGTCACGATTTCCACCACATCCAAAAATACACCATAATTGCCCTTGGCAATGTGATCTTAATGCAATTAATGCTTGTTGTAAGGCATCTGGTGTATGAGCGTAATCTACTATGATTTTTGGTTGATTAATGCCCTTAAAGATCTCCATGCGACCGAATGGAGGTTGTAATTGACTAGCAGTTTTTATTAATTTATCAAGCGGATAGGATAAGGATAAAAGTGTAGCTAAGGATATTAATAAGTTGCTAATATTGAATGAACCTATTAGACTACTTTTAATATAACCACTTCCCCAGATAGATTCAAAATTAACACTTATTCCATTTTTATTATATTTAATCTTAGTAGCATTTAGCCATTCTTTATGGTTTTTTATTGGATATTGATTATTTATAGTTACTGCAACTGCATTAGGTAATTTTAGAAGCCATTTTTTTCCAATTGCATCATCAGCATTAATAATGATCTTTTGAGTCTTATGTGTAGAAAAGAGCAGCCATTTGGCATCTTCATAACACGAAATATTCCCGTGATAGTCAAGATGATCGTGACTAAGATTAGTAAAAATTGCTGCTGAAAAATTTAGGGCTGCTACGCGATGTTGAATTAAACCATGTGAAGAAACTTCTATAGCTACAAGGTTTACCGTTTTTTCTAAGCATGTCACTAGAAATTTTTGGATATCTATAGCGGAGCTAGTTGTATTTGTTGTGTGTACTAGTTTTCCATATAGCCCATTTCCATTTGTTCCCATAATAGCGCTTCTTTGATCTACCAGTGACACCCATTGAGCTATTAGATGTGTTATAGTAGTTTTACCGTTAGTACCAGTGACACCAATGACGGTCATTTTATCACTTGGATGGTGATAGAATCGCCCAGAAAGAACTGAGAGGTGAGATGGTAGTTCTGTTAGATAGATAATAGGAATTCCATGTCTTTCTATTATTTGCCCATTATTAGATGTAATATGAGTTTCAGCAATAACTGCTACTGCACCATTGGCAATTGCTTGAGAAATAAACAAGCGACCATCATTATCATGGCCTTTGATTGCAACAAATAGATCTCCTGGTGTTACTTTACGGCTATCTAATTTGATTGATTGAAGTGCACAATGTGGTGCATTCAATATCCATGGATTAAGCAATGTGTTTAAATTATGATTTTCCACTTATTTTCTCATTTTTTATTCATTGTTGTTGTCTGTTGATTTACGTCTGGAAAAGCATCTGGTGCAATATGCATAATCTGAAGGACATTACTCATGATTGCGCTAAAAACTGGGGCCGAGACAGTGCCGCCATAATATTTACCAGATTGAGGGTCATTGACTACTACAACTAATGCAAAACGAGGCTTGCTTGCAGGTGCCACACCTACAGTATAAGCGATATATCTTTGAATAAATTTGCCACCTAACCCAACTTTTTTAACTGTGCCTGTTTTAATTGCGACACGATAACCTTTAATAGCGGCTTTAACACCACCCCCTCCAGGTAAAGCGACGCTTTCCATCATATGCAGCACTGTACGTATTAATGGCTCGGGGAAAATGCGTTGTCCTGATACTGGCGGGGTAACTTTGACAATTGATAGTGGTCGGTAAATACCGTAACTACCAAATGTTGCATATACTCGTGCTAATTGCAAAGGGGTTACCATTAGACCATATCCAAAAGACAAGGTAGCTTTTTCTATATCTGACCAGTGATTTTTTTTAGGATAAAGTCCTTTGCTTTCTCCAATAAGTCCTAAATTGGTTTCTTGTCCCAATCCAAATAGTGAATAAGTGTTTAGTAATGCATCAATAGGCATAGAGAGAGCTAAACGGGATACGCCAACATTAGATGATTTCTGAAGTATTCCAGTTAAAGTTAATTCATTGTAGAATGCTACATCTCGAATTTCATGGTTATTAACTCGAAAAGGAACAGTATTTAATATGCTATCTTCACTTACAATTTTATTTTGCAGAGCAGTAATTACTACCATTGGTTTAACGGTAGAACCCGGTTCAAACATATCTGTGATGGCACGGTTACGCATCATAGCTTGTGTAGCACCATTTAGGTTGTTTGGATTGTATGCGGGGCTGTTAGCCATTGCTAAAACCTCTCCGGTATGAACATCAAGAAGGACTGCTGTTCCAGACTCTGCTTTGTTAAAGATTACTGCATTAGTAAGTTCGCGATATACCTGGGTTTGAAGGCGTTCATCAATACTTAAAATCAAGTTATGTGCATTCTCAGCGTTGACTGATGAAATATCTTCGATTACCGCGCCCAGGCGATCTTTGCGTATTGTACGTATACCAGGATGACCTGTTAGCCATTTATCAAAACTTTTTTCAATGCCTTCGATACCCTGTCCATCAATATTGGTAATACCAATGAGATGAGCTGTGATACTACCAGTAGGATAATAACGTCGCGACTCTTCGCGTATAAAAATACCTGGTAGGTTTAGTTTTTGAATATATTGGCTAATATCTGGATTAATTTGACGAGCTAAATATAAAAACCGGTTATTTGGATTTGCACTGATTAGTGCTTCTAATTGAGTTAGAGGAATAGATAGTGCGTTGGATAACGCTATCCAACGATGATCTATTGTTATGCCGCCTTTATCGCATAGCGCTTTTGGATCAACAAGAATAGCATGAGCTGGAACACTTACAGCCAAGGGGCGTCCTTCTCGATCACTAATCATCCCGCGTGATGCTTGGAGGATTTTTACACGTAATGATCGTTTATCTCCTTCGCGAACTAGTGGATTAGAATTAATTATTTGTAACCATCCAACTCGCAGTAACAATGTAAGCATAGCAAAAAAAATAAAAGCATAGATAAAAGAAAACCGCCAGTGCGTAAAGATCATTTGTTTTTTTATTGGCTGAAAGTAATTCTTATATTTCTTTAGCTGATTGCTCATTTATTTCCTGTTACTTCATTATTAGTGAATAATATTATTTGATAATATCTTAATATGAGATATCTATATTAATATCATTTCTGTAATTTATTTGACCATACACATCTAATTTTAGTGTTTTAAAGAAAAGATCGATTCTCTTAAAATTTTATACAGATATATCAAAATAATCTCTTCAACATGCATGGATCAGTAATTTTAACACTCTAATAACTATATTCTTACAATAGTAGAGATCAATCTTCTCAAGAGAAGGGTTTTTGACAAAAAATTTTGTATTAGTGATGATGCATAGAACTAGATACAGGTGTTTAATTAATCACAACTTACTTGATTATATGAATATTTAATTTGGACAATACAGTTTTAGGTAAAACCCCTGCAGGGTTTTATTGTCTTCCAAATATATAAAGATTAATTGTAGATAAATTATTTATTTATAATATTTTATTCAGTATAATTATAAATAAATATAGTTTATATTGTTAGATTTCTTCTAATAAATTATTAAATAATCTATTATTTTAGAAAAACTTTATTCTTATTAGGAAAGATAATTTTTTGATATATTTAATCTTAATAAAAATTGATTACTTTATGAATGTATTAAATTAATAGTAATTGAATTACTGTTCAAAACAAACTATAAAAAAGACTTAAATTTTCAACTAAAATTTTTAGTGATTAGAAAGTGTATGATAGAGATATTGATTCAAGTTGATCTAGATTTTTTATTATCGTTATATTATATAAATATTTTTAAATCAGTTAGAAAACTAACGAACTATTTGAACATCAGAATGGATGTTATAGATTGATTAAATTTATACTCCGATCTTACTCATAAGATAAATAAGTTATACATATTTATAAAAACCATTATTATCTAGTACATCTTTGGTTATGGGTTAATTTTTTATTATTTGATATCTTATCTTTTTTCTGAGTTCTATAGTTTTTATTTTTTATTAGAACTAGACTGACATATATGTAATGAATATAAGGATCTATTTTTTTTATATCTATTTTACTTTGTAGATGAAAATAATAATTCAATTATTATATAATCATTCGACAAAATGTGTTCTAAAATACCCGTGATATACACGTCAATTCTTTATCTTAGGATAAATAATTTTAGATATTCTTATCCATTTTTATTACTGAGTATATTCTATAAACCATTAGAGAGAGCTTCTCAAACAGTTCACAGAATTTTAATCTAGTACGAGTGATGAGCGATCCATGAAAATCATTTATAAATATAATCAGATAATAAAACACTTAAATTATATTAATTTTTTTGTTTCTAACAAAAGTATAATATAAGAATATACATTCTTCTTTTATCAGTAAATTTGTTATCTTATTTATAAAAATTTAATTTATGATGGCATTGTATTTTATGGTAAATATTTTTGATATTCAGTATCAAATATTGTTTTTTCTAAACTAATAGTGCAAATATGATATACGTTATTATGTTATGCCCAAGACTAAAGAATGAAAATTTATTCTGGTTAAAGGAATAAACTCAGAATCAATTAATAATATATTCTATGCTTGGTAGCTAATATTTATATATTTTATATATAGTGATTCTGTCTTATAATTATAAGAAAATATCAATGATGTTTAATATAATGATAGTTGTGGTGTTTGACGAGAGAGTTATTTCATATAATGATTAATACAATCTCTTCTTTTGCCTTGAATAAAATCTATAAACACTTAATGATATTCAGTCTTTGTAGATTTTATTAATCAAAACCTGAACAAGGCTTATAAGCTTTATTATAGTGTATTTTCCACTGATTATGTAATTCTATTCTGTTTAAGAATAGTTTCTTAAGTTATGCGCATCAATGCTAAAAATGCAATTGTTTTATCTTCTTAATCCTGAATTAAACAATTTTCAACAATCGTTACTTAAATTTTGTTATAACACATAAGTTATATTACATTTTGGGTTGTGTTTGTTGGTGAAATATTCTCTTGTAAGTTTTTGTTAACATTAAATTAATATCGGATATGTAATATATTTTATGATGTATATGTCTTGTTATAATTTAATTAATTTCATTTTAGTATTTACTCTTCTGTTTTTTTTAAGATGCTTAATATGAACATTAATGCTAGACTTAATACCACTGATGGACCCGCTGGGGTATTATAGTATGCTGATAAAGTCAATCCAGATGTAATTGCTAATATGCCTACAACAACTGCAATTATAACCATGTGTTCGGGAGACTTGGCAAATTGACGCGCAGTAGCAGATGGAATAATAAGTAAAGATGTAATAATTAGTGCTCCAACAAACTTCATTGCTATTCCAATAGTTAGTGAGGTCATGAGCATTAAAATAATTTTAGTTCGATGAATGTTGATACCGTCTATCTGAGCTAGATCAGGACTAATAGTTAGAGCTAGTAGTGATCTCCAATGCCATACTAATAGTATCCATACTAGGATCACACTAAAAAATATTATGCATAAATCACTGGGAACTACTGATAATAAGTCACCAAAAAGATATGCAACTAAGTCCATGCGAATATTGGAAATAAGACTAATAAGAACCAGACCTAGTGATAAAGAACTGTGGGCTATTATTCCTAATAAAGCATTGAGTTCTAAGTTTTCATAGCGTTCTAACCAGACTAGAATTAGCGATAATAAAATAGTTAAGGTAATTATTGTATAAAAAGGATTAATGTTTAATAGAAGACCAAATGCAACTCCAAGCAGTGACGAATGTGCTAGGGTATCACCAAAATACGACATTCTACGCCAAATGATAAAAGAACCAAGAGGGCCTGCAATTAATGCAATCAAGACTCCTGCAATCCATCCTGGTAATAATAATTCAATCATTGCGCCATGATTTTCATGAGATGAAATACTTCTTTCTAGGAAGTACAATCGTGAGTATGATTATCGTGTCGATAAATTGCTAACTTATCTGTTCCAAGATAACCAAACATAGAGATAAATTCTGGATGTTGTGATACCGATTCTGATGTACCGGAACAACAGATATGATGATTCAAACATAAGACCCTGTCTGTTTTAGCCATAACCAAATGCAAATCATGTGAAACCATTAAAATACTACAATTTAGTTCATGTCGAAGCTGATCGATTAAATCATATAATATAACTTGACCATTAACATCAATACCTTGAGTTGGCTCATCAAGAACCAATAGTTGTGGTTGGTTAAATAATGCACGTGCTAGCAAAACTCTTTGCATTTCTCCTCCAGATAGTTTGTGCAGAGGGTGTGCAATTAGATGTTCTGCTTGTACTCGTTTTAATGCAGAATGAATATCTCTGTATTGTGCTCGAGGTCGTAATTGCATAAAGCGTTTTACATTTAATGGTAGAGTTAAATCAAGAAAAATTTTTTGCGGAACGTACCCTATACATAGTTTTTTATTACGTTCTACAATTCCAGAATTTGGTGTAATCAATCCTAACACTACGCGTACTAATGTAGACTTTCCTGCTCCATTGGGTCCTAGTAATGTCAATATTTTTCCTGGTTCTATCTGTAGTGATATATTGGTTAGTACTGGATTTAGGCCAAAGTTTACTGAAATTTTGGTAAGCTTAATTAAGTTAGACATAATTGTGATTATAATTTTAAAAATTATAAAAATTATAATATTAACAATAATAGTTAATATCAGGATAAATAAAGCTTTATGTTACATAAAAAATTGCGTTTAATTATAATACAAGGTGGAATTATTATTTCCGCATTATCATTCTTTCCAGTTAAAGCAGATATTGTTGCTTCAATAAAACCTATAGGTTTTATTGCTGCAGCTATTGCTCATGATATAGTTTCAATCGAGATTATTCTACCAGATGGTGCATCAGTACACGATTATTCATTACGTCCATTAGATATTAAGAGAATAAGGGACGCGGAATTAATTCTTTGGTCTGGTCCTGCAATGGAAGCGTTTATGAGCAAGGTTACTGAAACAATATCTATAGATAAAAAAATTGAGATAGACTTGTTACCTGATATTCAATCTTTATTACTGCGTGATTCTAATGGTAGTTGTTTATCATATTTAGACTCCTCCATGTCTTTAAGAGAAATGGGATTGTATAAAGATAAAAAAAAACAAAATCATAGTCGACATAATATGCATTTTTGGATGTCTCCGGAAATTTCTAGAAAAATTGCTATTGTAATTTATGAAAAATTATTAAAACTTATGCCTATACATCATAAGCAATTAGATGCTAATCTTCAACACTTTAAATTTTCTATGTTAATGACTGATGCCTATATTAATAACCAACTCTCAGAACTTAAGGGTAAGGGGTATTTTGTTTTTCATGATGCGTATGCATATTTTGAAAAATATTACGGTTTAACTCCAGAAGGGTGCTTTACCGTAAATCCAGAAATTCCACTAGGAGCACAACGTTTGCATAAGATACGGCGTGCATTAATCAAAAAGAAAGTAATATGTGTTTTTTCTGAACCTCAATTTAGGCCGGCGATAATAAAGGCAATTATTAGGGATACTCCGGTGCGTGCAGGTGCTTTAGATCCTCTTGGTGTAGGTATTTCTTTAGGGAAAGATAGCTATGCTCAATTTCTTATTCAGTTATCTGACCAGTATGTGAATTGTCTCAAAGGAGATTAAAGTAAAGGAAGTCGTACGTGCAGAAAACACTCAACTCTCTTAAGGTAGAGTTTAATAGTTTTTCCTATTTTTACCGTATCATATTAAGCGTGCTGATTTCAGTCAGTCTGATGATTTGTATCTGGGATGCTTGTTTTTATAAAATCATTGGAACAAGTCTTGACGCTAATCACTCTTTCTTTAAGAAACTTTCGTTGAGCATTTCTCTTCCTCTAGATAGCGAACCTATAGAGACAGAAAATTCTGTTATAGACGAGGATCTACCAAAAGATGAATTTGATAATGATATTCCTGATGAAATTGAAACACATGATTATATTGTTTCCTCAGGAGATACGCTGAGTAACATACTAAATCAGTATGGTATTGAGATAGCAGATATTAGACAGCTTGTTAAAGCTGATCCACATTTATATAATGTAAAAATTGGACAAAAATTTTCATGGACATTAAATAATTCTAGTCAGCTGAAAAGTGTCACCTGGGAACGATCCCGTCGCGAAAGTCGACGATATGATCGTGTACAAGATAGGTTTAAGTTATCGGTATTATTAAAAACTGGAAAATGGCAACGTGATATATTAACAGTTATAGTTAACGGTAGTTTTATTAAAAGCGCTAAACTTGCTGGGTTAAGTAATAGTGAGATTGCTGAAGTTATTAAATCTTTACAGTGGCAAATAGATTTTCGAAAACTCCGTGATGGCGATGACTTTAGGGTTTTAACTATGCGTGAAATTTTAGATGGTCAAAGACAACAAAGTGAATTAATTGGGGTTCGTTTGAGTAGTTCTGGAAAAAATTATTATGCTATTCGTGCTTCTGATGGCAAATTTTATGATCGCAGTGGATCAGGTTTAACTAGTGGTTTTATGCGGTTTCCGACAGTTAGGCGATATCGTATTTCATCTCATTTTGATCCACGACGCGCTAATCCAGTGACCGGTCGCATTGCACCACATAAAGGTGTAGACTTTGCTGTTCCTATTGGTACCCCTATTTTATCGATAGGGGATGGCGAAGTCATGGTATCTAAATGTAGTAGCACAGCCGGGAATTATGTAGCTATACGTCATGGACGTCAATATATGACACGATACATGCATTTGAAAACTCTTCTTGTAAAACCAGGAGATCGAGTTAAGCGTGGTCAGTGTATTGCTTTTTCTGGTAATACCGGTCGATCGACTGGGCCTCATGTTCATTTTGAAATCTGGATTAATAATCATGCTGTAAATCCCTTAACTGCTAGACTTCCTTGTATGAGAGGAATAACTGGTGAAGCCCGTCGAAATTATTTAGATAGAGTAAATAAAACTATAATGCAGTTTAATAAAAGATAGACTACTTTCTTTAGTAAGATTGCGTATAATATTTTAATGTGTTCATGAGCACTTAATAAGTTTCTTTTTTTTAAAGAAATATGAATTATCTTTTTTTGTATGTGAAGATTACAAATAGATGTTTCTTGTATTTTAATTAAATTAAGTAATTAAAGTTTAATTAAGAAGATATGGTATGAATATTAAGTTAATTTTTCTTAAAGAGAATAACATTCTTATATATTTTGATATATAAGATCTCTAAGTGTTACTTCAAAAAGTTTTACAAGATATATAGAACTAGATTTTAATATATATTAGTATGCATCTTATTTCAATATCAGAAAAACACACCGCAATCATGAATAATGATGATCATTATTAACATTGATATAAATCTTTAATTTATCTATATGTTAGATTTCTCTATAAAGATCAACTAATATTAAAAATATATTAAAACAATTTTTTAGCAAAAATTACATTAAAACATTAAATAATAATATTATTTAATATAAAGTTTGAATATCATTTTTATTTTTATTTTGAGAAATTTTCTCATTTCTACATTAAAGACAATCAGCTAACCTATTCACAATATATATTATAAATATATGGCTTAATTAAGTTAGAATACTTAAAGAGTATTATGGATAAAAGCGAATAGTATCTAATGATTATCTAGAATAAACATGCTATATCAGATTACGCATATACGTAGATATATATGATAATTATAAAATTAATAACTCTTATTTCTATATATTATTCTTCTTAAGCAATTCTTATTAGTTGCATTTTTAAGAAGCCATGAAATATGTTTTTGGTATTTAATGGAATACATCCAGTGTTTATATTACTAATAAAACGATATGAGGAATTATTGAGTATATTACAGAGTTATGTTGGTTTAACTAGATATGATTTATATAATATGTAAGAGGGGGTTAAAATAATGAAGTATATTGGAGCACACATGAGTGCCGCAGGAGGTCTTAATCTAGCAATAGAGCGAGCGGCAGAAATAGAAGCAACGGCTCTATCACTTTTTGTGAAAAATCAAAGGCAATGGCATTCTACTCCTCTTACTACAGAACAAATTGATTTATTTCGTCATACTTGTGAGAAAAAAAAATTCAATGCATTTCAAATCATACCACATAGTAGCTACTTAATTAATTTGGGTCACCCTACAAAAGAAGGATTAAAAAAATCACGTGCTTCTTTTATAGATGAAGTTATACGTTGTCACCAATTAGGTCTTATATTAATTAACTTCCATCCTGGAAGTCATCTAAATCAGATAACAGAAAAAAATTGCTTAGAACGTATCTCTGAGTCTATTAATATCATTTTAGATAGAACAAGAGGGGTAACTTTAGTGATTGAAAATACTGCAGGACAGGGTAGTAACCTTGGATTTTGTTTTGAGCATTTAGAGAGCATTATCAATGGTGTGGAAGATAAATCACGTGTTGGTGTCTGTATTGATACATGTCATGCTTTTGCTGCAGGCTATGATTTGCGTACTGAAAGGGCTTGTATAGAAACTTTTATGAATTTTCATCGTATTGTTGGTTTACATTATTTACGGGGAATGCATATTAATGACTCAAAAAATGAACTAGGTAGTCGGATTGATCGTCATGAAAGTCTAGGTAAGGGCAGTATTGGTAAAGCTCCATTTAGTTGGTTGATGCAGGATAGCCGTTTTGATAAGATTCCTATGATCCTAGAAACAATCAATCCTGCACTTTGGAAACATGAAATATCTTGGTTAAAATCAGAACAATCGTTAACTAAAAACAACACCATATTATCACGCTTTTAATAAACAGATTTTATATTTAGAATAACTTTTTTAGTAATTAATGAAGATGAAGAATGATCTAAGCTGTATTATACGTAACTTCTGGGTTCTTTAATTGTGCATAAGAAATTCCAGCTACTAATGTACCAATTATGATTGCGATGAGATAACCAAAGACCGGCGTAATGGCTCCAGGAATCAAAAGGACAAATAAACCTCCATGCGGAGCGACTAGTTTGGCCCCAATTGCCATAGAGATTGCTCCAGTTACCGCGCCGCCAATAGTACAACAAGGAAGTACGCGTATTGGATCGCGTGCAGCGAATGGAATAGCACCTTCTGAAATAAAGCACATGCCGAGTATGAAAGCTGCCTTTCCCAACTCACGTTGGTCCTGGCTAAATTTTTTTCTTACTAGTAGTGTTGCTAGTCCCATTGCAAATGGAGGTACAATACCAGCCGCCATTATGGCGGCCATTGGTGTGTAAGTTTGTGAACTAAGAAAACCTACACCAAATGAATATGCTACTTTATTAAGTGGTCCACCCATATCAATGCACATCATGCCACCAAGAATAGCCCCCAGGACTATGGAATTAGCGGTTCCAAGATTCGCTAAACCATTAGTAAGGATAGACATAATGCTGGAAATGGGTTTACCGACTACATAGATCATCAGACAGCCCGTAACTAAGCTAGATATCAGAGGAAGGAGTAAAATTGGTTTCAACGACTCTAAACTTTTTGGAAGACGACATTGTAAATTAATGAATTTTACCGTGTATCCAGCAATAAAACCAGCGATAATTCCACCAATAAAACCCGCGTTAACGCTAGATGCTAGTACGCCACCTATTAAACCTGGCGCTAATCCAGGTCGGTCAGAAATAGAGAAGGAAATAAAACCTGCAAGCACTGGAATCATTAGTGCGAGAGCAGCTCCGCTTCCTACTTGCATTAGGACAGGCGCTAATGTACTAAATTGATGAATAATGGTGTTGCTAACAGCAAATGATAAAGCAGTAATTAACCCACCTGCAACAACTAGCGGTAACATATATGAAACTCCAGTCAGTAAGTGACGATATGCTCCGGTATGTTCTTGATTTATTTTTGTAGTTGTTATGCTTTCACTTATAGTTTGATAGAGTTTAGCTTCTGTGATAGCTTTATCTAGTTCTTCTTCTGTATTCTTTAGTGCTGAGCTAGTTGAGGTCCGATACATGAGTTTGTTAGAGAATTTAGATAAATCGACATCGATATCAGAGGCTACTATGACTAGATCAGCAAGTTTTACTTCATCATCTGTAATAATATTACCAACACCTACTGAACCACGCGTTTCTACTTTAATCCACCAACCGCGTTTTTTAGCTTCATTATTTATAGCTTCAGCTGCCATAAATGTATGTGCTATACCGGTTGGACAGGCAGTGACTGCTATAATGCGTTTTTGTTTAATTTTCGGTTGAGGTAAACTGACTGATTGAGAAGAAGATATAGAATATACCTGAGCATCGGTTTGAGCTGTTAACAGAATGTGTTTTGGATTATGAAGTAATTTTTCGATACCTACTAAATAAATTTTTTTATTGTATAGTTGATTATTTATTGAAGGAATTTGACCAACTACGATCACTCTATCGGCGTCTTCTAATTGATCAGTTAGAAGAATACCAGATTGTTCTGCAGCTGCTTTAGTTAGATTTTTCGCCATGTGTCGTGTGGCTAATCCTAGTGAACAATCCATTATCAGAATGGTTTTCATTGCGTCTCCCCAGTTATCATTGTTTGATATGGATGTAAAACAATACGTGCCATCATTATATCTAATTTTGCACGATCAGAGATTTCAACACTGCCTTGGCTCACCGTTAGCGCAGATAATGCGGTTGCTAAACGAAAGGTGTGTTCGCTTGAGTGATTCATGCAGAGTCCATAAATCATACCCCCAACCATGGCATCACCGGCACCAATAGTGCTGACAACATGACACGATGGAGGTTTTGCCATCCATTCTTCAGACGCTGTGACCCATATAGCCCCTTGAGATCCTAATGATACTACTACATTAGTAATACCTTTTTTTTGGATACTTCTGGCAGAAGTAACAATATCTTCTATGGTTGGCAATTTTTTTCCAACCAAAGTTTCTAATTCATGGTGGTTGGGTTTAATTAACCATGGACGTGCCTCTAGTCCTGCTACAAGCGTTTCTTGACTGCTATCAAATATGATAAATGGACAGCATTCATTCAGTTTTTTCATCCACTGAGTAAAAGAAGATAACCTAATTCCTTTTGGTAGGCTACCACTAATACAAAGTATATCAAATTTCTTTAACCAGATCAGCGAGTCATTAGAAAATGTTTCCCAAGCTTGTTTGGTGACTGTAAATCCGGAAAAATTGAATTCAGTAAGAGCACCGTTTTGTTCAGTCACTTTAACATTAACACGTGTTCGTCCTTCTACTAATTTAAAATAATTATAAAAGTTCATTGTTGTAAACAGTTTTTGGAAACCATCTTTGTTTTCTTTTCCAAGAAAACCGCCTACTGTAATATCAATATCAAGATATTTTAATATTTTAGCAACATTAATGCCTTTTCCGGCCGCATGTAACCCAGTGGTTGTTAGTGAATTCATGGCACCGTAATGAATTTTATTAGTATAACCAATTAAGTCATAGGCAGGATTAAAAGTAATAATAGCTACATGCTTATTCATGTAGGGATCTCTCCAAGTCCAGAAGAAATAGCTTCCCCGATTGCATTGATTAGTTGTTGGGATTCCGTCCCTTTAGAGATAAATCGTAAGTGATGACCTTTTTTCGCACCGAGAGAAACAAGTTTCATCAGACTTCGTCCATTAGCTGGCTTTCCGTTACCATCAAGATTTATGACACTTACTTCACAGTTAAACTGCTTAATTATATTAACTAGTATCGCACCAGGACGAGCATGTAATCCATGTTCATTGCGAATCACAAACTCTTCTATAATTACCTGTTCTTTCACAGAATCGCATGACAAAGGACTGTTAAGTTTTCTTATTATATCATCGGCATTTCCACTCCATAACTGAAGTGCTTTCTTTTTTTCTAATAAGTTACTCAAGTTGTTTAGTATGCCAACTGGTTGATCATCAACCATAGAAACTGTGATTAAGAGTGATACTATCTCGCCATTGCAATTGAATGGCGATGTTGACCGGCTAATCGCAATAGCACTAATAAGATTTCCATCAGGGCTATCGTTTATCCAAATTCCTTGTCCAAGATGAAGAGGTTTATTTTTAATGATATAAGAAATAAAAGAAGAATCTATAGCCCCAGTCTCTTGGAGAAGTCCGGCATTTATAGCTTGCAGTGTGATTAAATTTTTAGCATTTATCTCTGTGGAAATCAAGGAAGAGTCAAATTTAAATTTATTAGTAGAGAATTTTTCACTAATAAATATATTGCGTAGAGTTTCAACTGTATGAGTAGTTTTTAGTTTTTCGATTAAGTTTTCATCATTTAATATAAGTGTTAATTTTTTTAATAACAATAAATGTTCATCAGATTTTGCTGCAATACCAATGACCATATACACTATTTGATCTTCTCCCCAATTTATTCCTTTAGGGAAATGAATAATTTGGACGCCGGTTTTTAAAACCAGACTACGAGCATCAATTGTTCCATGAGGAATCGCAACACCATTACCTAAATAGGTAGACATCTGGTTCTCACGCGCTAACATAGAATCTAAGTATCCACTACTAACATTACCGGCTTTAATCAGAGCAGAGTTGACTTGGCGAATTGCATCTTGTTTATCACAAGCCAATGCTCCAGCTATGATATTATTAAGCGCTAATTGCAACATAGTTTTCCTCGCTGTAAAATTTAAAATTTAAGCTGTTTTTAACAGGCAATGTAATATAAAGTAGTAATTAAGTTACATGTGCTTTGATAAGTATTTTCAATTATGTTAATAAATATTTTAGTTAAAATTAAAATCACATTATATATATTATACCATATTTTACTACTCACAATATATTCTTATGTTCTGTAGGATTAAAGCACAGATTGTCAGATTTTTAAGTTAATAACATTCGTATTATCTTGTCAGATTATACCTTAACAACTTTAATTTAGATTATCAGTGCATGTTAAATGAAGAGATTTATTCTACAGTAAGTAGGTAAGTAAATATCCTGAAATAGAATAAATATTCTATGTATTAAAAGAATGATATTGAACTATATCAATCAATTTAATTAGATAGACTTATGTTAGTTAGAAGGGCTCTTACATTCATGATATTTACCTTTGAGCAATATATGGTTTAAGTTATGTTTAATGAACTTAAAATTCTTTGAGATTAGTAGATTGATAAAACTTTCTGAGTAATATGAGACTGTTATCTATGTTTTTATATGTTCAGTATATTTTATTTTTAATAAATACATAAATATATTTAATATAGTTAATATCATAATTCATTTCATTTTATATATTGTATATTATGTGCATAAGTGAATCTACTGACATTGATTGGAGTGAATATTATAGCGTGAATATATAAAAATCTCTAGAGAATAGATTCTCAAACAAACGATACAAAGAAGGAGATTTCTATATTATTTTTTGAAAAAATCTTATTTGTATATCATTCCTCTATCATAGGAAGATAAGCTTTTTATTTTAACTAATAGATGATAAAAACTGAACTTTAATTTTTAAATATGTATTTTAATTATAGGTGTATAGAAGAAAATAAAAGTACTTATGTGATAATCTAGTCATCATGGGTAAGCTAATGACAATATCTGATAAACATTATTAATAATATACATATAAGATAAGATTAAGTGTTAATAATGCCGATATTAAAGATATCAATCTTGATGATTTTAAAGAATGTAATAAGTTTTCATTTATGTATTTATTTACTATGGTGATCTTCATTTGTTTAGTAGTTGAGTGTTATCAAACAATCTTAATGAATTAAATTAGATAGCATAGATAAGTAGTTTTTTTAAATCTTTCAGATCATCTCTTAGAGAATTTACATTAGAAATCTTTTTTGAAAAAATAAATTTTTAGTTAATCAGCATAGTCGTTTGATTATTTTGCCGTATTTTCGTATATACGACACTGTCGTTATAGATTATTTTATTGGATAAGCATATAAATACTTATACTGATGTAGAGTACTTGTGTAGAGAATGTCAGGTAAAACCAAACTAAGTCAAGAAACAGAAGATACAAACTAAAAAGAATATAGAATTTTTTCTCATCACATTGACGTAGTTAGTATAGTATGATATAAATAAATGATTTGGTATATCAAAGATTGAGCTAATAAGTCCTTTTTTTACTAGCTTATAATTATTTTTTTAGTAAAATTTATATCACAATTCTTAATTAATATAGGTGAATAGAATATAACATATCATCTATAACTTATAACGTAGTATTTCACACAACATGAATATTTAAGGATGATAGAAATAATGATTTATATATTAAAGTTATATATTAAGATATAATTTAAATATTTTAATACAAAATTTATAAAACTTGTATTAATAGAAATTTTATTAGATATAGCAGAGTTTTTTATTGAAATTATATTCATTTTCACTGTAATTATATAAGTCATGATTTGTAAAACAACTGAGTGTAACTAAAGATAATAAGATTATAATACAGAAAATAGTAGATTGATATATTAAGGAGATAATTTTAGTCTTGCCTCTATGACCAATTATGATCTGCTTTTGAATGATTAAAGGTTACAATTAATTTTTGAGATATTGTCTATAATGAATTAATCATATTAAAGAATGGCTCGATATTTGCAGGAGATTTTTGAATTTTCTTTATGTTTAGAATAAGTGATTGTTATTTTTCACTGTGATGTGATTAAAAATGTAGGAGATATATAGATAGATATTATAGATATAGATATAATGTTTAGTAAAAGGAGATTGTTTAATTATTTAACTTAATTTTAATTTTATATAAAAAATTTGCATTGCATTAAAATAGTAACTAGATATCTGTTAGAAATATGATAAAGGACCGGAGGGCCAGAGGGACAGAGGGAATGATAGTTGATTAGAAATAGAAATTAATATAATTTGAGTAAGATGTGCAGCAATACTCGTCAATTAATAATGATTATTATATCTGGAAAACATCACATTTTGAAGTTAATATTCATTAGATGATCAGATTTAATCTGGGTGATTGAACGTAACATTTATTAGAGGAAAAACGATTATTTGACAGTAGCTAGTAATTAGTAATGTTGATAAGTTGCATGTCTATTTTAAAATATTAATTAATAATAGTTTTATTTTTTATTTTAGATTTATTTAATTAATAAAAAACTATTTAGACAGGGATATACTTAATTCTTTACACAAAAGAGATAACGATACACACTTAAATAAGTGAAATAAGATTATGGACTAAATGAGTTATTTTTTATGTTGCGATTATATGGATAATTTAGTTGGAATACAAGAATAGTTGGATAAGTTATTTGTACTAAAAGATAGTTAATCTATGTGATAAGGATTAATAAAGATCATAATATATTACATTTTTAACAAAGACTCTTCGTTAATTCTGCAACCATTATGATACATTTTATATATCACTAACATTCGAGTCTGAATTAAAGATTAAGATTATGAATTGTTTAATTTTTTTAGCTGTTTTGAATTCTATTCTATGGTGTAAATTTGAATAGAGTTGTACCATTTAGGGTTTTTATTTTATGATTGATAATTTTGAAGAAGAGGTCAAAGTGTTGATTTATTAGAATTTTTTAATATTTTTACATAAGTAAAGATAAATAGAGCAATAAGTTTAGGGATATACAGATTATTAGAGTTTTTTCGAAATTATCTGGATATATTCTCCTGGTTTTCATGGTTTCAACAACTATAAAATTCATATTGTATAAAAACTAAGAAGAATATTTCACTATGATTCTAAATTTGCAACTTGCCTGCAAACATAAGAAGAATTTACCAATAAAATCTGATTTTTATCGTTGGTTGAAAGGGGTAGTTGTGTATTCCCCACCAGAAAAAGAAATGAATATACGTGTAGTAGATACAAAAGAGATGAGATCGTTACACTATAAATTTTGCGGTAAAGATAGAGCAACTAATGTTCTTTCCTTTCCATTTGAAAGCATGCCTGGCATAACATTTCCTTTACTTGGTGACATAATTATATGTCGACAAGTGGTGGAATTAGAATCTTTTATACAGGATAAATCACTTTTTTCTCATTGGGCGCATATCACAATTCATGGGTTTCTTCATTTATTAGGCTATAATCATATTTTTGAAAATGAAGCAGAAATTATGCAAAATATAGAGGTTCAGTCGTTGATAAAACTAGGTTATCCTGATCCTTATATTGTAGAAAGATAATCTAATACATTAGTTCTTATGACGCGCATCATAAGAAATCTCTTATGATCATAAGAGATGACATAAACTCTTTTTTAAAGAAAGATGAGATATATAGTAAAAGATATATGGTCAAGAAGATGTATAAAATAGAATCAATTCTTGTATATACAAGATTGTGTAAACCTAATGAAATATATTTCAATTTTTATCTTTTTTATATGTAAACTGAGATACTATTTGTAATAATTGGAATTATATTTCATTGCAATGAATCATATATGTTGCATATATTTTATACTATTATTTATTTAAAATAATAACTGGTTAGAATTTTAGATTAGATAGATTGTTTTTTTTGTTCTTATAATCTTACCTAGATAAAAGAGGGCTAAGTCAATATAGAATTTTTCATTTTTTACAGTAGTTGATTTGTCTATACCAGAAAATATTTTTACTTTTTTTATCAAGAAAGTAGTAACCATTTTCTCTAACATACTGAATTGTAGATTTAAATTTATTGGTAATACGTTTCCAACTTATGACTTATGATTTACAATATGTTATATTCAATGCAAGCAATTATTTATGGGTAATTTACCTTAAACAGTAAAACTTATAGTATATTTATTTATTTTATTTTATTTATTACTTGTATTTTATTATAAAAAAGTGGCGATAATATAAAATTATATATTTTTTAACGCATATTTTATTAGGTTTTTTTAACTATAGAGATTTGACTATATTGTCAGAGATAGTAATTTACTTGTTCTTTTAAAGAATACATTTAATTAATAGTCTTATGACTAGCCCTTGTCACTCAGATAAATATAATTTAATTTATTTTAATTTTACACAAAAACCTAAATAGGTCAATTGATGTTTTTATGACAGAGACTGTAACCTTCTGTGCCTTATTTTGTAAAACATAACACATTATAAATGTATAATCATATTGCAGAATATTCATTAAAGAGAATGGTAACAGTTAATTGCTTATTTTCTATTATTAATTAATATTAATAGGAGCATATAGTAGATAGAGCTAGGGTATAAGTTATTACTTGTGATATAGAAATATTTCATATGAAATATTTCTATATCACAAGTATAATCGATGTATTTAATCTCGTGATTAACACATTTATTATTTGAAATATAGTTAAGTTAATCAAAAGTAGATAAAAAATATATTTCTGGATAAAAATTAACATATTTCTTATTCTAGTTTAGATATTATTAGTCTTATTTTCTCACCTGAGCTTGTAAAGCTCAACATAATATGAATTATACGTTTATATATTAAAGAGATGTGAAGCGAGGAATAAGTGATTTGATTATAATCAGGGTGTATATTTTTAAAAAAAATTCAAAGTATCAATATAGAGTATAAAAATTATCTTAAATAGCTATATTATCTAGTCGATATGTTATAAGGATTTTTATATTAAAATTATAATGCACTTATATTTCATTTTGAAGAATTCTATTAGTTATGTGATAAATACTGGTTACAATCAGCAGTGGATCCGTTTGTTATTATCGTTAACGTCTGGCGCGATTGGTACGCTTAGTTTTTCTCCTTATAACATCTGGCCTGCTGCCATGTTTTCAGTATTCGGTCTGCAGATTTTAACACTTAATCGTACCATTCACCAGATGAATTGTATTGGTTTTGTATGGGGTCTAGGTTTATTTGGAACTGGTATTAGCTGGATTTATGTTAGTATTTCTTCTTTTAGCAGCATACCTTGTGTGATTAATATTTTCTTGATTTTCTTTTTTGTGTCTTATTTATCGTTTTATCCTTTTTTATTTACTGTACTTCTTAATTTTTGTTGCAGAGAGATCTCTTTTTTACGTTTTGTCGTTGTAGCTCCAGCATTGTGGCAGGTTACTGAATTTTTAAGAGGATCAATGTTCACTGGGTTTCCATGGTTACAATTTGGTTATAGTCAGATTCATGGGCCACTAAAATTTTTGGCTCCGTTGATAGGAGTTGAAGGAGTTACTTTTGGTTTAGTAAGTATTACTGGTTTAATAGTATACTTTGTCTTACAGAGGAATATTTTTGCTATAACAGCAAGTATATTGTTATTGCTAATGCATTGGCCTGTTCGCATGTTTTCCTGGTTTGAGCTTTTACCACATCGGTCAGTTGAAGTCGCGTTAGTACAAGGAAATATTGCACCGTCAATACAGTGGGATTCGGATCATTTAAGTCATATTTTGAGCATTTATTCTAAATTAACTGATCCATATATAGGAAAAATACCAATTATTATTTGGCCTGAATCTGCTATTCCAGATTTTGAGACTAACCAGAAGTCATTTTTGGAGACTTTCGATAAAAAATTACGTATGTCAAATACTATTTTAGTTACAGGTATTCTAGATAATCGACTTAAAAAGAATACCAAGAAGATTTATAATTCCATAATTGTCTTTGGTGCTAATCAACCTTATAATTATTTTAGTAGTAGTCGGTATCAGAAAAACCATTTAGTCCCCTTTGGGGAGTACGTTCCATTAGAACATTTTTTTCGTTCGTTGAATTTTTTTTTGAATTTTCCAATGTCTGTATTAAGTCATGGTTCATACATTCAACCTGTTCTCAAAGTTGGCAATTATAACTTATCGGCTGCTATATGCTATGAAGCAATTTTAAGAAAAAAAATACATGATAATTTTCGCGCAGAGATTGATTTTTTTATAGTACTATCTAATGATGCGTGGTTTGGGAAAACGATTGCTCCTTGGCAACATATTCAAATGGCTCAAATGCGTTCTTTGGAATTAGGTCGTCCCTCATTATATAGTAGTAACAATGGGGTTACTGCTATTATTGATGCTAATGGTAAGATTATACGTGTTATGCCACAAGACATTAGTGGAGTTTTAGTTGAGAAAGTAATACCAACAACTGGATTAACCCCTTATGCCCGCTGGGGAAACTGGAGTGTTTGGGTTATGACGCTATCTTGTTTTACGGTTAGATTAATTTCTATTTATTCATCGTATATAGAGGAATAATATGTTTTGATCTGATAAGCTTACTATTATACAATTAACTTGAGGAAGTATATGTAACTTTTATACTGTAAGCATAAAAGTTACATATTAGTCATATTTTCAAATATAAGATTAATATCTTATTTAAGAATCTTCTGTGTAGAAGAGACGTTATTTTAATAATAATATGCACCTTGTTATTTAATTTTAGTAAATGACTATTTTATATATATTTGTACCCTTTATCTTGGTTTTTATTGTGTTAGAAGAGATTGTATTATTTCTAATATTTTCAATATATTGTTTTAAGTAAAAATTTATTATGAGTATTGATTAGTATCAGGAATAAGTTTAAAGAGAGTTTAAAATATTTGAGGTAATTTAAGAATAATACCAGAAGAAAAATCACTGGCTGGTTAAAGCAATAATTGATTATGAACCAATAATATAATGATATTAGGAATAGTTCATGTTGGTTAAAAGTAATATCAATATTCTATTTATTATTTATTATCATATTTTATATTATATAAATTGCTATCGAACAGATACAACATGTCATATGGTATTTTTATGTAGTATGCATAAAAGACATGTATCATCACAATTATATAAGTCATTGATACAAATGATTGTTTGATTTGAAATTAACAAATCTATTAAATAAACTATGTATGTGGGATAAAAAGAAGAATCTAATATTTTATCTTAAAATTTTACAAGTAAAACCACAGAAGGTCTTTATCATTAACTAAAAAATACAAAAAAGTCTTTTGAGACTGTGAGTTCATATTGTGTGAAAAATATTTACATTGATTAGATAAAATCTGTATTTATATTAAATAAATTCTGATGTTTAGGTGTAATAGAAGGGGTTATTGATTGTATTCAGAGAGTTTTTCTTTTTCAGGAAAAAAGTTAATACGTTTAGAGAAATGAGCAATATGGGTATGAATATGTTTGATTAGGTCAATAATTTTTTTAAATTTAAATTTAATACTTATCCATATGTTATGTATTGATTTTTTAAAAACATATCTATTGTTGATTTTAAGCTTAGATGAAATTGGATCCAACATTATTATGAAGAATATTTTCTATTTTTTATATATTGGAATTTTCAGTGATATGATAATGGTTAATAGAGTGGCACTCAGGTAATATGAGAGGACTGAATGTATGTGATATCCCTTATTTTGGAGAACAATTTATTTTTTTAATGAGTTGTGGGTATTATAAAAAATAAGAATTCATTTATAATTTATTAGTGTGTTTACAAAAATTAATCAAAAAGGTGCTTAATTCTAATCATATTGAAATATGAGCTCTATTTGTTTTTATTTGTCTCTGTCAAGATCAATAGAGTTAATTTTCATAGATTACTATAAAATAAGTGATAAGATCTGATATGCATCAGGTGTGATTAGAATTGTACTAACTTAAATTGATTTATCAGTAGTGCACTATAGTGATATTCTTTAGAATTAGTCTATTTTTCCATAAAATGTAGAAGCTGCATTAAGATTAACATTAGTAAAATAGAATCAGTTATATTAATATTCTTAAATATTTTTATTTAATATTTAGAATATTAAAGTAACAAGGTGTAATATAGATATATAAAATATTTAATACTTTCATCTATCTTTAATAGATAAAAGATATATTTTATTTTAAAATAAATATTTTGTGTACGAAATGATGGATGTTATAACAATGATGTATTTATTTCTAGGAAATAATGCTGATTATGTTAGAAATTTTGCGATGATATCAACTTTGATTCAAGATCATTGTTATTGTATTTTGAAATAATTTAGTAAATTGTTACTAAATTTTATAGTTCAACGATTCGACACGTGAAGTGATATTGGTCATTTAGAATAATTCGATAAATGATCACAGTGATTTAAGGTTATTACTATACATAATTGTATTTAAAGTTATTCTTGTTATGTTAATAAAAGCGAATAGTTTATATTATGAGGTAAATTTAGAATCAATTCAGGACTTAGAAAAAACTTAATCCTATCATAGAATATGTAATTTTTTATCATGTATTGTAATAGTATGTTTTTAATCGTAAAGTTTTTAAGAATTAAGTGTTTGATTAAAATCTAAAAGAATAGAGTGTATTTGTTATCTCTATTACTAAGTATTATTTATTCTTTTCTAGAAAAATTTCATTTTATTCTATTAAATTAAACAAAGATGTAAGTTTTAGATTTTATAATTCGTGAATATGATCTATTATTTAATTTTGATAATTAGATATAGATTAATTTGAAGTCTCTATTTTTTTAACAATTGTAGCATTTTCTTATATTTTAAGTGTCAGCATGTTTAATAAGATAAAATATTTAAATATATCTTTATCGATTTAGTATTAATATTAATTACTCTAATTATCTCTTCAAGAGCTATAAAGCATATCTGATATCAGAATAAGAGCGAGTTATTATAGATAATAATTATTTCACGTGTTTACCCATCCTCTTCTATAGATCACTGCATATAACATTAGGAACTCTTTTGCATACTAGGAAATATAACAATTATTTCTTTTATCATAGAAGGTGAAATTTTGAATATTTTATATGTTTTAGAAATAAGATTTTTTAATTTTAAATATGACTGTAATATAATTATTTTCTGAATGTTTTTAATTTTTATGAAGATGAGTAATTAACCAACAGCTATGTAGGGGGCGGGAATGGGAAAAATCTTTTGGTTTTGTTTTAGAACTTAGTTCAGTTACTTTTAACTTTAACAGCTTTAATTCAGTTAAATTTATTTTAAAATTACGTTTATTATTAGAAAATATGATAGAGCCATTATTATGAAGCAAGCGTTTTAAATTGGTGATTATTTCTAGATGATCACGTTGAATATCAAAATTTTTTTTCATTCGCCTGGAGTTAGTAAATGTAGGGGGATCGATAAAAATTAGATCAAATTTTTCTATACTTTCATGTAACCAGTCTAGACAGTCAGCTTGAATAAATCGGTGATTATCACCCGATAACCCATTTAAGAACATATTTTTTTTGGCCCAATTTATATAAGTATTTGATATGTCAATAGTAGTTGTACTCAATGCTCCACCTAAACCAGCATGCACGCTAGCGCTACCGGTATAAGAAAATAAATTAAGAAATTTTTTTCCATTACTCATTCTTCCTACTATTTTACGCGTATTTCGATTGTCAAGGAAAACACCAGTATCTAGATAATCAGTTAAATTAACCAATAATTTTGCATTAAACTCCATAATTTCTAAAAAATTTCCATTGTTATTAAGCTTTTCGTACTGTTTGTTTCTTCCCTTTTGTTTAGTACGAATCTTTAGTATAATTTTATTCAGAGGTATATTCAATACTTCTATCGTCGTGGTAATTATATTAGATAGACGTTGTTGTGTCTTAGAGGGGTTAATTGTATGTGGCGCAGCATATTCTTGAATTAAAATCCAATCACTATAACGATCAATTGTTACTTTATAATCTGGCAAATCGCAATCATAGATTCTATAACATTCAATTTTTTCGATCTTTGCCCATTTATCTAATTTTTTTATATTTTTGCGAAGACGGTTGGCATAATCTATAATGTATTGACCAGAAAGTAGCAAAAAATCTATTCGGTTTCTGAGTATGGATTCATATTTTAGCACACGGTTATTCACGTTATTGCTCTTAAAATTTAATTGTATATACTAGAAGAATTAATTCTATCCTTATTCATTCAAGTATATTCCGAAGATATGTGTTTATATGATCATGATTGTTCATCATATCCATTAGTTAGGTATATAATAATAATATAAGTAAGTTTTTTACAAAATTAAAGTAAAGATGATGAAAGATGTTTTAGTTATACTTATTCGTAGTATATTACGTTATTGGTTTAATATATCTTATAGATTCTATCTGGTATTTACATCAGAGAAAAGCTCGAATCAGCGTTGTTTGTCTGTAAACTACAGTTTTTAATTATGATTACTAGAATCATGGGTTTTTATTGTTCTATTTATTCTATATCTTTTGTATTTAATATGGTTTTGAATGAATCAGACTAATAACGCCGATTTTTTTATAATGCATTGCGTAATGAGTTATGTTATTAAAAACAATCTGTAAGAGGTCTTGAACCTAGCCTTGGTATTGTAAAATATACTCAGTTAAACTATCAGAATAACAAGAGATGAAATAAGTATTTAACGAATATGTATTATATAGCTATGAACATTACTCGAGAGTAATAGTACATATTTGATAAATGATAACAAGCCTTTAGTATTTATTTTCCGACATGAAATTAACTAGTAATCTAATGATTACTAAAGAGAAAGTTAGATATATTTATTTTAAGCAATATAATGAGCGCAAAGAAAGAATATGACATCAGATGTGCATGGATAACGTATTTTTAATAGAACAATACTGATTGTTGTATTTTTCTATAATATTAGAAATAATTTACTATTCAACTTATTGTTTACTTTATGATTCTTCTTTCACGTGTTTAAAATAAAGTTTTATTAATAATTGATCTGTGTAATGTTAAGTCATAAGACATGAAAATATACGAGTTATAATGTAGAATTTATTCTATCAATAAAAGATATATAAAATGAACTGTGATCAAGTTTTTGTATCATTCAGTAAATGTAGACATTGCTAATTGTGTATCATACTGTTCATGGTTTTAACATTTGAAGTCAATTATATAATCATCATTATATCTTAATATGATCATTATCATTGTTAATATTCTAGATTGGGATTATAATACTGAGTTCATAGAAAATAAATGAATAGATATAGAGTTAAGATCTAATTGATATGGCTTATTTAAATCAAAGTAGAACAATCTATATAAAATAAATCCATTACATCTTGTATAACAGTAACTGATCATTTATACTGTTTTACATATTAAAACTATAAATTTCAGATGTCATAAATAAATTATGACGATAGATTGAAATTGTTTTAAATGGTTATTTTATAGATAACTGTCATCAATATGTCTATATGTAGCTTACAAATAAGCTTTTTGATTTCATATCTAAACCTTAGTAGATATAATAGTAATAAATTGATAAGATGGATATGTGGTATGAATAAAAATATTTGTATATTAAAAGATGTTTATCATTAAAGTTTAGCAAATAGTTATTTAGTGGTCTCATTTATGAAATAAAACAACATATTATTGTATGTTGTACAACAATATTTGTTAAAAATAACAAGTGAGACTGAATAATATAGCAACACTAAATGAATTTAGTTTTTTTAATGAACCGTAATAATTACTATGACGTTACAAACGATACCAATAATGTAGTAATAAAAATTGATTGATCAAGAAAAATAACATTTTTATCGATTATATTAAAGTATTTTATGCATCAACTAAATTCGCTAAGTATTTATTAGAGTAGATGCTGATTGTGTCTTATATCTTAATGGGTAGATACAAGATAGAGATTAGGTCTGATGAGCGTAAAAAATTATTGTTTAATTATTTGACATATGGTCAATATATCATTGTAACTTAATATTGAAAAATAAAGTAATAGTGATTATTTTCATTTTTATAAAAGAAAGAGAAAACACTTATTCATATAAATTGCATAGAATACATATGCTCTCTAAAGTAACATAAGGTATAGGTCAGCGTGTATCTATAAAGAATATCTATAAAGAAATAAGAAATAGAAGTTCATGATAGACTATCTTCTGTGGTAGAACCAGCTTGGTCATAATAAGATTTAATCTAGTGATAGAATATGTAGATATTTTTTTTGATCACTGATTGTCATGGTAGAGATTTGTTAAATATTTTACTAATCAAAAGATTTCTTTTCCTAATTTTATATAGATATACTAATAATAGATACACTGATTGTGTATCTATCTCGATCTATATATTTTTTATTTTAAAAAATATCTTTAATCTACGAAGGGTTCTTATATAAGTTATAATATAAAATTATATTAATTATCATCACTAATTATAATTGATGATTTATATCATAGATTATTTTGTCTGACAAGACAAAATAATCTTGGAAAGAATAAATTTTTTTAATAATTACTATTTTAGGTTGTAATAATTATTTGTTTATTTGATATGATTTAATAAGATGATTTAGGCTTTTGGTGATAATTAAAGTAGAATTCTCGCGTGTTGGAAGAATGTTTTCTATTAAATTACGGTAATTGATTTGATTCCATATTGTGTTAGCTATATGCAAAGCTTCTTTTTTAGATAATTGAGAATAATAGTAAAAATACGATTGTTGATTTTTCAGAGCGCTTTTTCTAAATCCAAGAAAACGGGTAAGATACCAAGATTGAAGCAAATCATGTGATGCATCAATATAAATAGAGAAATCTATAAAATTTGATGTAGAGGTCATGTTATCAAAAGATGGATCACTGATTCCTCTTTGCAATACATTTAGTCCTTCGAGTATCAAAATATCAGGTTTTTGGACTATTTTTTTCTTAATAGGAGTTATATCAGAGATAAGATGGGAATATAATGGAACTTTTACTGGAGAAAAGCCGAATTTTATATCTGAAACGAATTTAATTAAATGGTAAATATCATAAGATAAAGGAAACCCCTTTTTCTTTATTAATCCTCGATCTCTTAGGACCGAGTTTGGATACAAAAACCCATCAGTACTAATTAGCTCAACGTATCTATATTTTAAATAATTATTCAATAATATCTGTAATATACGAGCTATAGTGCTTTTCCCAGAAGAAACACTACCTGTAATACTAATAATATAAGGAATTTTTTGTTGAGGGATATTAAAGGGTGTTTGGATTATGCCTTGAGAATACTCATTGGAAGTAATATACAAATTAATTAAATCAGATAGAGGAAGGTATACTTCCATCACTTCTTTAATTGAAATCGCTTTATTAATTTTTTTTAATTGAGTAATTGTGGTGTCTGAAAGTATCATTAATATTAAGTGATAAAATTTTTCCAATTGGTTATAGTTGAAAGATAAATAAGATTTAGTAAACATAGATTATTGTTGATATGAATATTGCTACTATTAATTACAAGCCTGTTGTATACTATAAATTAATTTATCGGTTTGGGTTAGTAAACCTTAGTTTAGTAGTTAATAAAAAAGATATTATAGAATAATTTCACATGAATCTTCAATACATATAGCAATTAAATAAATTAGAATTAAACCTCAATTTAAGAATAGAAGAAGATTACGATTGTATTTAGATCAGATTAGTTTATAAACAAATTGCATGGTCTTGATTATAAAATTAATCATTCGATGTTCTAGTAAATATTCTAGTCAATATAGAGTTGTATGTCATTGACCCAGAAGAGGTATATTAATGTAATTAAAAAAATTATTTCTTTGAATATATTCACATATATGTCATGTTGACATATTAAAAGACGTATTAAAGTACGTAAATCATGCTATAATTCTTTTTTTCTTCTTTAATATTACTAAAATAGTTTAATATTAGCAGGTTTGGTGTTTAGATTGAATTGAGTTTAAATAGTCTGAAAAATTCAGTTTATATTGAAAAAAATAGTTTGTCTTTATTATATTTTACCTTAGTTATACAATAATTATGCATCTTAAAATAGATGCACATGTAAGAGAAAACATAAATGATACAGTAATAAGAACTACATGATAATCTGTAGATAATTTTTTATGAGCAAATTTTAAAAAACGATATTAAATTATTCGCAAAGTTTTATTAATTCGTTATTAATTTCAGAAATTGTGCGAGCACCATTTATTTTATGATACGTTGTGTTACCTAAACATGCTTCTTGTTGATAATAATGAATAAGAGGAGCAGTAAGATGACGATACTCTATTAAACGATGATGTATAGTTTCTATTTTATCATCTTCTCGTATAATTAGTGGCTCTCCAGTAATATCGTCTTGTCCAGTTATTTTAGGAGGGTTAAAAATGGAATGATATATTCTACCAGAAGCTTCATGTATTCGACGTCCAGTGATTCTATTAATAATTAATTGATCTGGAACAACAAATTCTAATATTTTATCAATTTTAATACCCATTTCTCTTATAGAAAGAGCTTGCGCTATAGTTCTTGGGAAGCCGTCTAATAGAAATCCTCGTGAACAATCATTTTCCGAAAGACGATGGTTCACTAATTGAATTACTAGCTCATCAGGAACTAGTTGACCAATGCTTAACACTTTTTTTACTTGTCTACCGATCTTTGAATCTAATTTGATCGCTTTACGAAACATTTCTCCTGTTGAGATCTGAGGGATTTTATATTTTTTTATAATGAACTGGGCATGAGTTCCCTTTCCAGTACCTGGAGCTCCAAGCAAAATAATACGCATTGCATTAATCCTTTTTTTAATACTAAAGAACATGAATACTCATAGATCTGAAAAACAATGTAGGTGATGTTTGAAAAAAAAGAATATTGTATTGAGATATTGAAGTATAAAAATATAGAATATATATTAGTAATCTTTATGTATGTACAATATATTATTACATATCAATTGATATCATTTATTATTTTTCTTAGACATATGATTTCTTAAGTTCAGCCTAAAAGATTGACTATACATATTACGATCAATCATATAATATTACTTTTATAGTAGCTTTGGATATAACAATATAGATTTTAATGCAATGTCTGCAAAAAGATTTCTGTACATTGTTCTTTAGTCTGTCAATACTAATATTCTTTCTTGTGATTTTTTCTGGGTTTATCTGAACGCCTCAATGAATAATATTTTTTATTTGGTTAATAGAAAGTGAATTGTTATTCCATGACTTTGTATGTAAAATAACAGATAATTTTATATAAAAAAAATCATTTTCTTAGTAAAAATTTTTATCAAAAATCATTCAATTACTTAATCAAAGATTCTAGAATCCATACATTTTCTTTTCATTTTAAATTGAAAGCGATAGAATTATATAGTTAATGTTCTTAAAATAGAATTTTTTCTTTCGTTGAGAATTAAATTTCTTGATCTAAAAGATATCCATGAGATTTTATTAATCATGTTTGTAGGCATTGCACGCTGTATGTAAAATGATTAATATCATGTAATATGCATTATTGAATGATAGCAGATTTTTTTATTCTTTTGTATAGAGTTATTCTATTGTTATGATTTATCTATTATTTTATTTTACATTGGTTAATTTTTTTAATCACTTGACTCACGGTATGAAAAGATCCAAAAACTAAAATTATATCTTTTTTTTCTGTATTTTTCAGCGCATCTATCCATGCTAACTCTACTGATGGAAAGTCTTTTGCTTGATCAAGATATGATACAAGTTGTTTAGCAGTACTACCATACGACCCCTCTAATGAGGCGCAATACCAATAATCTATATTGTGGATAAGACAAGAGAATGTGCCAGAAATATCTTTGTCATTACGCATACCGACTACAGCATGTATTTGCGATTGATTTTTAATTTTTATCAGTCTTGTGGAAAGATATTGCGCTGCGTGAGGATTATGTGCTACATCAAGAATTACTCGAGGTTCCTCGGATATTATTTGGAACCGACCAGGTAAAGATGCTTGATGAAGAGAAAGGCGAATATTGGTTTCATCAACATATAAGGGAGAACTTCTTAACGCAGCAAGAGCGGTAGCGGCATTATTTATTGGTATTTTCGGTAAAGACAAATTCTCTAGTCTTCCATGAGAATCATAGAAAGACCAGCTATCAGTTGCTACTTTATACGACCAGCTAGAGTTGCATTGCTGTAGCAATGCGCCTGTTTCTATCGCCACATCTTTAATCGACTGTGGTGAATGTGGGTCTCCAATGATTGCTGGTTTTCCCCTGCGAAAGATTCCAGCTTTCTCGCGGCCAATTTTTTCACAGTCTGTTCCAAGCCATATCGTATGATCAAGAGCGATATTAGTTACTACTGCTACATCTGCATTAATAATATTAGTGGCATCTAGACGTCCGCCCAAGCCAACTTCAAGGATCAAGACGTCTAGAGACTCTTTCTTAAATAACCATAATGCTGACAATGTACTAAACTCAAAATAAGTAAGCGGGGTACTAGAGCGCCCTGTTTCAACTTCTGAAAACGCTTCTATATGTGCAATATCTGTTAGCTCGTCTCCTTGAATACGTACACGCTCGGTATAGTGCATAAGATGAGGAGAATTGTACACCCCAACTGTATAGCCTTCAGCCAACAACATAATTTCTAGAGCCCGACAAGTCGTTCCTTTTCCGTTAGTTCCAGAAACAGTAAATACAAGAGAAGAAGAAGTTAATAGGTCCAGTGCGGCACCCACGTTCTTAACACGCTCTAATCCCAGAGAAATAGGCTGGCTATGAAGATGTTTTAAATAATGTAACCAGGTTCTTATGGATGATGTTTTTTTAGGTACACTATTCATGTTTTTAGGCACGTAAAATGAGTAAATATTGATATAGGCTAAGACATTTTTCTTTCAAAATCATCTATTTTTTAATCTTTAGTTTTGAGTAAGGAGGTATTAAGTACCTCTTTTGGGGTAGGAAGATTCATTATTTTGGATAACATACTAGCAATCTTGCATCGCATAACTGGGCGTCGCAAGATCATATCAATTGCTCCTTTTTCAATGAGGAATTCACTGCGCTGAAATCCTGCTGGTAGTTTTTCACGAACTGTTTGTTCGATTACGCGTGGTCCAGCAAAACCAATTAGTGCATTTGGTTCTGCAATGTTGAGATCACCTAGCATTGCAACGCTAGCAGATACTCCTCCCATTGTAGGATCAGTTAGAACTGAAATATATGGCAATCCTTGTTCTTGCATTTTTTCTAGCGCAGCACTTGTTTTTGCCATTTGCATAAGTGATATTAGGGATTCTTGCATTCGCGCTCCTCCTGAAGATGAAAAACAGATCATAGGACAGTGATCTTGAATTGCTTGTTCTACTGCGCGCACAAAGCGTCCTCCAACTACTGACCCCATCGACCCCCCCATAAAGAAAAACTCGAATGCTGCTGAAACAACCGGGATACCACATAAAGTACCTTTCATCACTATTAATGCATCTTTTTCGTTAGTCTCTTTTTGGGCAGAAATCAATCGATCTTTATATTTTTTAGAGTCTCGAAACTTAAGTATGTCTCTAGGTTCCATTTCACTAGCAAGTTCAAGAAAAGAACCAGAATCTAAAAAACTACGAAGACGATCACGACCATGCATGCGCATATGATGATCGCATTTTGGACACACCTCTAGATTACGTTTTAGTTCAGCACGATATAGGACCTGTCCGCAGCTGCTACATTTTGTCCACAGCCCTTCAGGAATGCATGCTTTACGTAATGGAGTAATTCTCCTTTTATTAAGAATACGTTCAATCCAACTCATCGCTAACCTGTGATGTTTCGTACAATTAAGTTTTGATCTGATAATCTAATAAGATTATAGTATATAATACAATGTTTCTCTAAACATATATTTAGAACATTGAGCTGTACATTATAATGTACTCACATAAAATGTTTATATGTTAACATAAATTTGAATGTAAATTCATTATTTTATTGATTACTATTATGTATGCGCTTATCATATGTACATTCTCATAGTGATTAAGACTCTTCTTAAAATAAGATAAACAAATTTAGGTTTTTATAATCATTGGTATTTCATTATTTTTTTATCCTTACTAGCTCAACTATGATAAGCTTGTCGCTTACAAGGATTTTCTATGTATCAGGATCTTATCCTTTCTGAACTGAATCAAGCAGCAGATACGTTAACCCTCTTTCTTCGCAAAAAAGAAAATATTGAGTTAATCCAGAGCGCAGGGGTTTTATTAGCGAATGCCTTTAAATTAGGAGGAAAAGTTTTCTCTTGTGGTAATGGTGGGTCACATTGTGACGCAATACATTTTGCAGAAGAACTCACTGGTCGTTATCGAGAAAATCGTCGAGGATATCCTGCAATTGCTATTTCTGATATCGGTCATTTTTCCTGCGTGAGTAATGATTTTGGATATGATTATGTTTTTTCACGTTATATTGAGGCTGTAGGTAAACCAGGCGATATTTTACTTGGATTATCTACTTCTGGATCCTCAGTCAATATAACTGAAGCAGTCAAAGCAGCATACTCTCAAAACATGAAGTCTATTTTTCTCACAGGAGCAGATCATACTACAGTAAACCATATTGCGGATGTGGTAATTTGTGTTCCACATTCTGGCTACTCTGATCGAATTCAGGAGGTTCATATTAAAATTATTCATATCTTAATATTATTAATTGAGCAAGAAATGAAAATATTAAACTGATTACTATTATGTAGTGGTCTCTATATATAAAAAAATCAAATTTAATAGGAACAAGTGAAATACTTCATTATGTTTCTATTGTTAATGTTCCTATTTGTATGGTATTACAATGGATACTATTGGTTTAAAAATAAAGAATTATGAAATAATTTTTAAAGGAGATTTTTAAAATATAGAAAATGCTTAATTGTAGTCTGAATACTAAGGTTTTGAATAAATACTTTTAGAATAATTAATGTATATTTTTATCGGATTTAATGTATTAAATAATATGTGAGAAATAGTAGATGGATATTTAATTTTCTTATGATTTACTATATTCTGAGTGACATATTTTTCTATTTATATTTCAAACAGGTCTAACTAGAATGTTCGATAGATTAATTTAATTGTCATGGTAAATAATTATAATGATTATTCAGGAATAATCAGATATTGATTCTATGTTTACATGATATTTTTATGATTTATTAATTTAATATTTTTTAATATATCTTATCCTATAATGCATGGGATAAGATATGTGGTCTATTAAAATAATAGAATTAATATCTAAAGACAGAAACCATACACTAATTAATCACGATATATAAGTTATGAATCCAGTTTGATCAAATTAAAAAAATTTATTTAAATGCTGTAAATCTAAATAACGATATGATTATTGTTAAATGGAACTGAAATGTTCTTTTTATCTGAAGTCGTTTGTCGGAAATGAAAATAATACCTGATGATGCTAGGGGCGCTTATACTCATAGTGTATAATTATTAGATTAAAGCACAGATCTTAATATTAGATCTAGAATACAAAAGAAGTTTGACTATAGTACAAATTAAAAACACCTAAAATTCATGTTTTATTAAGGATATTTTATATATCAAGTAATCTAATGTGATCTTTTTGTGATCACTGGTATGTATTTTTGCAAAAAAGATGATTATATAATAATCTTGTCTCTTATTGCATAAAAAATTTAGATAGGTATAGGTAGTAGAGCTTAAATAATTTGGATTCTTGTTGGAGACTTCTTAGTAAAGAGAATGGTTGAAATCTACATAAATAATTCAGTTATAGATTATTATAGAAAGGTAATATAATAAATTTTGAATCATATGATATTTGTTTTCTAGTAATATTTATTTTTATAAAAGCATCAAATAAATCTATGCAATGTTCTGAATGTGCGTTCATATATTTCGCAATGATATTAATACAAATGATTTATAGAATCAAGCAAGCTATTTTTAATTTATAACACATATCTTCATGCTCATATAGAAACTTAAATGGATGAAGTAATGATGTACAGAAATTTTCATAGAATGATTCTTCTAAAGCATCAACAGTGAAGAGTTTAATTAAAGAAAAATGTTATTTGTTTTATTTTAGAGTACCAAGAAGAGTTTTTATAGATAAAAGTTAAATTATTTCTCTTACCTTAAATACTTAAATAAATGTTTTATTCATAGAATAACTTAACTAAATTTATAATACATATTATAATGCATTATTCTCTCGTATGTTTCGTTATCAATCTTTCTTTGTATGTATATATTAACATATCTTGTTATTTTAGCAGTGATGGCAATCTTACTATTTATAGCTAATTATGATATGAACATATATTAAACACGTTTTATCAAAAACAATCCTTGACATAAGGTGATCAGATATGATTGAGATCATGTCTCAGGTTATAGAAAATATATTTTATTTCAACTGTGTTAGTGTATTTCACAGATCAATCAAAATATGTTAGTTTATTTAGATTCTTGTTATTCCTAATATCTTATCTAATCAATATTGAGATATATAAAATTAAATTTAGAATTTATAAATTATTTTATATCGCATATTATAATGTAGAACATTATGAAATAGAAAATATCAATATAGAATTTTTATATTGGTCCAGTATAATTAATCATTACATTAAGCAAATTATTTATTTTTTAGTATATTACATATTATATTATATTTTCTACCAAGTGACAAGACTAATTTATCTTACAGTGCTGCTTTGCTATATAATTAGCAAGATAGTAAATTATCTAAAAAAGAGGTTTTTTATTTTAATATAGTCTCTTTTATTAGTTTATCTTCTACAGGATATTAAGAGTGAGGAGAATTTTGTGCTAAAAGAATACCGCAAGCATGTTGCAGAGCGCGCTGTTAACGGAGTCGTTCCTAAGGCCTTGGATTCCAAACAAATAGCTCAAGTAGTAGAATTACTACAATCGCCCCCCAAAGGGGAAGAGAATTTTCTCTTAGATTTGTTCACTTATCAAGTACCTCCAGGTGTTGATGAAGCAGCATATCTTAAAGCTTCTTTCCTCTTTTCTGTTGTTAAAGGTGAAGCTAAGTCACCGTTAATTAATCCTGAAAAAGCAGTTAAATTATTGGGTACCATGCAGGGAGGTTATAATGTTGATGCCCTTCTCTATGCACTTGATGATAATAAATTAGCTTCTCTTGCATCTAAGGCCCTTTCTCACACATTATTAATGTTTGATCGATTCTATGACGTTGAAGAAAAAGGAAAAAAAGATCATCTACATGCTAAAAATATTATACAGTCTTGGGCTAATTGCGAGTGGTTCTTTAGTCAACCGCAAGTCCAGGAGAAGATTACTGTTACAGTCTTTAAAGTAACTGGCGAGAGTAATACTGATGACTTATCTCCAGCTCCGGATGCATGGTCCCGTCCTGATATTCCGCTCCATGCCCTAACAATGCTTAAATATCCTCGTCAAGGTATTATACCGGATAAGGAAGGACACATAGGTCCCATACAACAGATTAAAATGTTACAAAAGAAAGGTTTTCCTGTAGCTTATGTTGGTGATATTATTGGTACTGGTTCATCACGCAAATCAGCTGCAAATTCACTTTTATGGTTACTGGGAGAAACAATTCCATACATCCCGAACAAGAAGAGAGGTGGTGTATGCTTAGGTGGGAAAATTGCCCCTATTTTTTTTAATACTATGGAAGATGCAGGTGCATTACCCATTGAAGTTGATGTTTCAAGAATACACATGGGTAATGTTATTGATATTTACCCATACCGTGGTGAAATTCGTGATCATGACACAAATCTACTTCTGTCTCGCTTTAAGCTAAAAAATCAAGATTTATTGAATGAAGTGCGTGCAGGTGGGCGTATTCCATTAATTATTGGTCGTTCTTTGACAAAAAAGGCTCAAAAGTCTTCATGTTTATCAATTAGTAGAATTGTGCAACCAGAACATAACCCAATAGTAAGAACAGATGGTTTTTCTTTAGCGCAAAAAATAGTTGGCCGCGCTTGTGGACTTAAAGGAATCCTGCCAGGTACTTACTGTGAGCCTGTGATTAGCTCGGTAGGATCCCAAGATACTACCGGACCTATGACCCGGGATGAATTAAAAGATTTAGCATGTCTTAAATTTTCTGCAGATTTAGTATTACAGTCTTTTTGTCATACTGCAGCGTATCCAAAGCCTATAGATCTAATCACACACAAGAATTTGCCTGATTTTATCATAGATCGTGGTGGAATTTCTTTACATCCAGGGGATGGAATTATTCATAGCTGGTTAAATCGGATGCTTCTACCAGATACGGTAGGGACTGGAGGCGATTCTCATACTCGATTTCCTATCGGGATTTCATTTCCAGCTGGATCTGGTTTAGTGGCTTTTGCCTCTGCTACAGGAGTGATGCCTCTTAATATGCCAGAGTCCGTTTTAGTAAATTTTACAGGTACAATTCAATCGGGCATTACTTTGCGTGATATAGTACACGCAATTCCATTATATGCCATTAAATTAGGTCTTTTAACTATTGAAAAACAAAATAAAAAGAATATCTTTTCAGGTCGAATTCTAGAAATCCAAGGCTTATCTAACTTAAAGGTAGAACAGGCTTTTGAGTTGTCAGATGCTTCTGCTGAACGGTCTGCAGCTGGATGTGTTATTGATTTAAGCCAAGATTCAATTATTGAGTATCTTGAATCTAATGTAACATTATTAAAATGGATGATTTTAGAAGGTTATAGAGATTCTAAGACTATTAAGCGACGTATTGAGAAAATGGAAAAATGGTTATTACACCCTTATCTATTAAAAGCAGATAATAATGCTCAATATTCTGCAGTAATTAATATTAATTTAGATGAGATTACAGAACCTATATTATGTGCACCTAACGATCCGGATAATGTCTGCTTTTTATCTGAAGTGGAGAATACAAGAATTGATGAGGTATTCATTGGTTCCTGTATGACAAATATTAGTCATTTTCGCGTAGCAGCAGAGTTATTAAAAAACTGGCAAAAGGATTCCCTACCAACACGTTTATGGATAGCGCCACCGACTAAAATGGATGTAGAGCAGCTAAAAGAAGAAGGTTACTATAGCATTTTTATCAACAAAGGTGCCCGTATGGAGATGCCAGGATGTTCTTTATGCATGGGTAATCAAGCACGTGTATCAAATGGTGCGACTGTTCTTTCAACTTCCACTCGAAACTTTCCTAATCGTCTCGGAACCAGTGCCAATGTGTTTTTAGCATCTTCTGAATTATCTGCTATAGCATCTTTGTTAGGAAGATTGCCTAGCTGTATTGAGTATAAGGAATTTATGAAACAAGTCACTGATTTTTCTTTGAAAAACTATAATTTTTTAAATTTTAATCAATTATGTAAGAATGACAATAAAAACTTAAAAGTCATTTTTCAAACTCAGATATAAATTAGTCTAATTTTATAGCTACAAATAGAAAAATTATTTTCTATGAAGGACTAAAGCAGATTAGATGTAATTTAGTTTTCTGTGATCTAGTGAGTAATAAGTCAATTAATGTAATTATTAATTGACTAAATTGATCTTATTGTCTTTCTATATTTTAAGAAAATATAATTAGCAATTTTCATAATCAATGGTTTTGTGTAAATTAAAATGAAGCGTTTAAATACTTTTATATTAAAGATTATTTGGTGATAATTAATTTTTTTTGAGCACGGGGTTTCAATAAACCTATAGAAAGATTGGTTGTATGATATTACGCATTAATAAATTCTTTAGTGATATGTTTTCGATAACTTAATCAAAAAATGTTTTATATTAGTAAACAAGAACTAAATATAAGATCTATATATTTTTTTGTATTCTTGTACTGAATATGTTTATTTAGATCAAAGGAACAATGTTTACTTATTCATTTTTAAAATTACAAATTTTATAATCTATAAAAATTGATACATTATTTTAATATGTCTTAGTAGAACATTAAGCTATATCTACTTTTTATTAGAGTTCTGGGGAATATCAATAGATATCGCGTGAGAACTACGTTCTTAAGGGTTACATAGTAATGTATATTATTTATTGTGATTTATTAGACATACTATCTTTATCTTCTAAGACTTATTAGTAAATGAAGGTAACGAAGCCTAATACAGAATTTAGGCAATATTATAAATATACAAAAAAATAATAAATGATGCTTTTTACAGAATACTATGCATGTGTAAGAATATTCTTACATTAGAAGAGAAGAATGGCACTCAGATATTATGTAAGTTGGATATCTGTAAATACTATAAAAATGTATAATGACATTGAGAGAAAATATGGTAGCAAGTATATTAATATAAATAATAAATTTAGAAAAAAGATTCAATTATTAGGAAATTTCAATTGATTTTACAAATCAAGAAACAAGATTATGCAAAATAAAAATTTGCATCTTAGTTAGTTTGAATATAACTCATCTAATATCAATAATGATTGTAAAATCATTTTTAACTCTATCTAATATAGAGTTCTACTGACGTGCTAGGCGAGATAAAGCTGGAACATAATTCATATTACTGCGCCAGACGTTGATTTCTAATCCACCACGACGGGTATAACGAGCATACACGCTCAGAATCTCTGGGTTGCAATAACGCAATATGTCATAAAAAATTCTCTCTACACAATGCTCATGGAACTCATTATGCTGTCGATATGAAATTAAATAGCGAAGTAATGATTCATGATTGATTTGTGGTCCGCGATAGCTAATTTGTATTGCTCCCCAATCAGGTTGTTGGGTAATTAAGCAGTTAGATTTTAGCAGGTTACTTATTAATTTTTCTTCGACAACACACTGATTAGTAGAATTTAGCAAATAATCAGAATGCAATGTATACTTATCTATTACTATATCTTGATTATCTATACAAGTTCCATCTAAGTATCCAATAGATTGCCCTTCTATATCCTGTATATAGAATAATCTGACTCTAACCAAGCCGATTACACATTGATTTAAGTCGAATTCAATAGTTTGGCATACCTCATTAACATCGGTAAATTTTGTTTGGTTAAAACTGTTTAGATATAGTTTAAAGCTTTTAGATTCAATTAGGTTTATATTCTTAGCATTAAATACCACTTCTCCAATAGCAATTTGGGGTAAACCTTGGTTATTTAGCCAAGATAGTTCATATAACATCCAAAGATCTTCGCCATAACATGGCGTATTGTATGAGCTGATGTCTAAAACATCACGATGTAATTGTCTCGGAATGGGATACAAGAGTGTAGGATCATAGGTAGTGTGGTATGGTGTTTTTTGGCCCAGAACAAAATTATAAATAGAATGGATATCATTATTAATAGGTTTAGACATCGTTTCTCCTTAGAATAAGGATATTATATTTATGGCAGACGATTTTAATATATTTTATTCTATGGTATCTATATATTATGATTGTTCATATGAAATATAATTTATTTTAGCTTTAGATAGAGGAATCATAGATTAAAGTAAGAAGAAGTATATATTAAAATATATAATATTTAAATTTTTAGTTATTTTAATCTTATTGCCTATTCAGGAATTTTTTGTATAATCTAGCAAATAACGGCTAGATTTATATAGAAGAATTGATAGATGTATATCGTTACATTGATAGTGATTCTTAATCGTATAGATGAGATATCGTATATTTAAATAGATTAAAATATGAGATACTTTCTAAGATTATACGTTGAATAAATAATATATTTATATTTCTAATACATAATAACCGTCCTAATTACTTATAAAAATAATTCCATAAAATGGAATCCATTTTCTTACCTTTTTATAACATAGAAAGGATGAGGTCAACGCTATTAAGATTATTAATGATCACAAGATTTAATAGAATATTAATTATATCAACTGATAATGTATTTTATAAATACATTATACTGATGAATATTAATAGAGGAAAAGAATACTTAATACATATATCCCGTATTTTTTTAAATAACGTTATTTTCATAAAAAATAATTTATTCAATAACTTTAAATTTATTTTTTTTGAATAATATTATCAATCGATAGTAACTGAAGAAATTATAGCCATCTCGAATATAATTTGATCTTATTAAAGATAATTATAGGACGTAATTTTAGAAATAGATATAAAATGACAGACAACTTTATAATATAAAGACAATTCTTATTCTACAATGTACAATTTTTTCTTATTTTTAGGAATAAATCCATTTTCTGAGTTGTTACTAAGATAATTAAATTCTTCAGAAAGATTACTCAATTTAATTTCATAATAAAGGTAAATAGCTATTATATTTTTGAAAATATTAAAGAAGTTATAAAATGAAAAGAGATCGGTCAGATCTTTAAATTAAGGAAATTTACTAGATAATAAGGCAAGCAAAAGGAAGTATGTGTATATTACAAAATAGAAACTGTTTTGAGGCATTATTAAAATAGATAAATTACCATATTACAATTTACAAACATTGATTTATCTAGCGTCTTAACTAATTCAACTGAATTTTGATTCACATTTTGTCTGTTGTGGCTATGTTATAATAATGATATAATTTCAGTTAATTTTTTATTTTTTAATATCAATAGATTGTCCTAATCTAAGGTTTAGTAGATACATTAGATTATTTTTTTCATAACTTAAACGATATTTTTTTGATTTTAGTATTATGTCAATCTATTTAAGTAGAATCAGTAGTCATTCTTTTTCTTCTTGATAAGTTTTTATCGGTAGTTTTAATTTACGACATGCATTCTCCATTAAAGGCAAGGCTTTATGTATGGCTTTTGTATTAGGATAATCTCTTAAGATGCTTTTAACACGATTAATTACTGCTACATAGGCTTTTCTTTGAGAATAAAATTCGGCTACAGATAGTTCATATTGCGCCTGACGCTCTCTTAGATAAGAGAGGTGTTTTTTTGTTTCTGTAGCATAGGTACTCTGTGGATAGTTTTGCAGAAGTTGTTTGAAATCTTGTAAAGCATTCTTGGTATAAATTAAGTCTCTATCGGAACGATTTATTCCCATAAAATCTTGTAAAAAATTTTTATCTCGTGCCATATTGGTTAGACCGCGTATATATATTACGTAATCAATGTTTTTATGATCTGGATTTGCTCGTATAAAGCGATCAATTAGTTCTAGCGCCATAGAAAAATTATCATTTTTATAATATGCATATATTAAATCAATTTGTGCTTGCTGGATATACGGACCAGATGGATAACGGTTACAAAATGTTTCTAATTTTTTAATAGTTAATTGTGCATTGCTATTATGAAGCATATTTCCTGAATTATTATAAATATAGGAAGGTGGTTGTTCAGATTGTGTATCTACAGATCCGGAGCATCCGGTTACCGCTAAGCTTAGGATAGCAGTGGCCATTAAGTATTTTATTTTTATCATAGTTGCTGTTTTATCCTCAGATTAATGTTATAACTACACTATTAAGTTTGTATGGTAGTGAAATTCTAATTTTTTTATTATATTATATCGAATTATTATGATAATCCAATGCGAATAAAAGAAGCTATTGATTTATGTCTGATAAAATAGAACTTAATGCTAGTGTACCTTTAGATCCAATTAAAAATCGTTTAGATCAGATATTGGTGGAATTATTTCCTATATATTCACGCTCCATTTTAAAAAAATGGATTCTTTGTCGATGCGTAACTGTTAATGGCGTTGTTGTTAATATAGCTAAAAACAAAATACTTGGTGGTGAAAAAATATGTATTAACGTAGAAATAAAAAAGATAGATCCTTGGGAAGCAAAAGAGATTCCACTGCATATCGTATATGAAGATCAACATATACTGGTTATTGATAAACAGTCAAATCTAGTAGTACATCCTGGTGCGGGTCATAATCATGATACCGTATTAAATGCTTTGATACATTATTTTCCAGCTATTAAAGAGGTCCCGAGGGCTGGTATAGTGCATCGTTTAGATAAAGATACTACTGGTCTCATGGTCGTCGCTAAAACCCCTCTTGCACATGCTCATCTGGTAAAGGCTTTACAAGAACGTAAAATTACTCGTGAGTATGAAGCGATTGTTATAGGTCGTATGATTGCAGGCGGAATGGTTAATAGTCCAATTTCTCGTCATCCTACTAAACGGACTCATATGGCAATTAATCATTTTGGAAAACCTGCTATAACTTATTATCGTATTTTAAAAAAATTTCGTTCTCACACCTGGCTAAAATTACAACTTTATACTGGTCGTACGCACCAAATTAGAGTGCATATGGCACATATTCATCATCCTCTGGTAGGTGATCCTATATATGGCGGTCGTCCGCGTCTTCCTAAGGGTGCCTCAGAATCTTTTATTTCTACTCTTTATTCGTTTAAGCGTCAAGCCTTACACGCAAGCACGTTGTGTCTTGAACACCCTATCTTTGGTGTACAGATGAAGTGGAATTCAAAATTACCGAAAGATATAGCGAAGCTTTTAAGCTCTTTAGAAACAGATGCGAAGGTTTATAAGGAATTATTAGATTATTAATACCTATGAGTTATTAACAGAAAAACTATGCATAAGAAGTGTTTTAAGTCTAAAAATACAATACTTTTAAATCGTAGTTATGTTTTCTAATAGTTTAGAAATTAGTGAAAAATAATTAATTACTGGTTATATTTAATGATTGAGAATTATTTCTTTCTAAAATTATTAATTGATGTAAAAGATTATAATAGTTATATAACAAACTATCATAACTTATAGTTGTTAACCGAAATAATATTCTTTTGATATTACCTTATCACATCTAATATATATTAAGATAATACTGAATATTTTGATATAGAGTAAACTATCATAATGATAATTATGATCTTAAATTCCCTATTGTATATGACATGAAGAATAAAAATCAATTGCTTAGTGGATAAAGAAAGAAACTTATGAAGTTAATGTTAATAATATCTATTAAAGTATTTAAATAATACAGAATGTTATATTTATTTTTTAGTGAGACAGTATCAAAGTTGAGTCTTTGAGAAAGAATAGGATTCTGAACATGCTTGCATAAAGATTATAATCTTCATGACTATTCACTTTTTAAAAATTTTTAATTTGATTTAAATTGAGATTTGCACGGAAAGTCATTCCTAAAATAGATAGCATTAGATTTGAGTTAAGCTTTCATTTATGTTAGATTAAAAGTATATTTCTATGATTTAATAACGTCATTAATCATCTTTTTATTTAATCTATATTTTTTAAAAAATGACTATTTGATCTTGATTTTTTAAGAAAATTACAATCTATATTGTAGAATATATTACTTATAGAATAATGCTCAGTTCATTAAAAATTTATTAATCTTATGGTTTTTAAATTTAATTACTACAGTCTTATTATTTTTTATTTTTTATTTTTAAAGTAATTGAAATTTCAGATTATAGAAATATAGATGGTTACCTATAAATAAAAGATAAGTAAGAGAATTATTTTTGCAAACCAATATTCTATAATAAGTAGGTATCTAATTTTTTTATTTAAAATATTAAAATGATATTTTTAAATAATGTGACAAATTTTCTCAGTAACTATTAGATGATTCATATTATTATAATATGAATCATCACTACAATAATGTGTAATTAGATCTTATATTTATAGATGATAAACATTTATGATCATTTTTATTTATTTCATAAAATCTTTTAGATATGTAATCTAATTAAAAATATAAAAATTCATAGTTTTCTCTATATATATATCTTATAGTCCTGAAAGGGTTATGAATGTATAACAGAAAGATTTCTTCAAGTTGCATGGTTCATATAAATGAACTTATATTCATATGAATATAAATAAATAGACTCACCATGTAGGATGTGTAGTATTATGTATCTACCATACTAAGATACTGTATCTTACAAAAAATTTTTCATTCTTCTAGTATACTAGATTAAGAAAATATACTTTTATATAAAAGTATTTTAGATCAAGCTTTGTTTGCATTCTTAACTAAGTTTTTAGTACAAAGATTAGTAATCTGATTTTATGGTAAAACAATTATTTATAATAAGATATAATATATGTATAAAATTGTTTACTTATAGTCACAAGATTGAGATTATTTAATATAATATTGAGATTATTTAATATAATTGAGATTATTTAATATAATATTGAGATTATTTAATATAATATTGTATAAGTTTAGAAGTCGGATGAAGGGTTCTTTTAAAGATGTCATTATATATAATAATGTGATATCACTATCATAACTGTAATTTTGGTGCATACAACTGCAAATGATTTTATTTTGTTGGGAGTTTAAATATTCACACGGTTTCTTTAGGTAAGATTATATTTACTATATATTTTAAGTTTAGAGAAATAATGTCAGTACATCCCATAAACTTATAAGGGTATAATTACTGCATGATCATGATATCATATTTTCTATATGTATATTCATGAAAATGATATTAATACTCGTATTCATTTTAATCATGTGTTATGCGCATAGTAAAACATTATTTATAATATTTAATTTTTCCTAAGAACATCAAGAAATGCATTGAACTTAGTATTAAAATCATTCAATCAGCATATAGTAAAACTATCAATAAATTTAATTAAATATAGCAATAATTAAAATGGTGAGGTATTTTTAAAAAGTCCTACTTTTAGATCGTTAGCTGTATAAATAACTTGATCATCTACTAAAACTTCACCATCTGCTATCCCCATGATTAATTTACGATTAATTACTCGCTTAATATGAATTTTATAAGAAACCCTATGAGAAATGGTTAGTACTTGTCCTGAAAACTTGACTTCTCCAACCCCTAAAGCACGGCCTTTACCCTTTCCCCCTACCCATCCGAGATAAAAACCAACTAGCTGCCACATAGCATCAAGGCCTAAACAACCTGGCATAACTGGATCACCAATAAAATGACAAGAGAAGAACCATAGATCAGGTCGTATGTCTAGCTCCGCTTCAACAAATCCTTTATTATATTTCCCATTGATTTCTGTGATACAAACCACACGATCCATCATTAACATATTACCAGATGGTAATGGTGGACCTTCAGATCCAAATAATTCACCGCGACTTGAGGCAAGTAAATCCTCTTTGGTATAAAACGAACATTTTTCTAGCATATTCTCGAGCGACCTTAATGATGATCCAATTAATAAGAATTCATATAATATAAGTTATAATATGATGTAAGCTAAGTGATATATGTACGTTCATTGCACACCATCTTTTAATATGCATCAGAAATTTAAATATCAAACCTACAGTCTGAAGGTTTTTATTAGATCGGTTTTTGATTAGATTCTGAAAAAGAATAATCATTTTTTAATATTGTTTAAGTACTTTCTTTTTACCTTTGTTAGGAATTTCTAATTCATCAGATTGTTTTAATTAGATAAGTTCAGTATCTTTAATTAAAGAAAAATGTAAAATTAGATGTTTACTAACTAGTAACACGTATTTTGCATCTTAATTTTTAGCTATTTAATGATTACGCTATAGATTTTAAATGGTCTAGCATAGGTTCAAATAAAACATCTTTCATGATTTTTAATTTCAAGAGGATCAATTGATTATTTTGTTAACTTATGTTAATGGGCGTGTTATGCATATTGACCTTGTGTTTAAATAAATAACGAATATCATTTTTTATCTATCTATAAAGTTGTTTTAACTCCAGATTTAATACTTTTCTCAACATCCATATTAAGACTAATTAGTAATTATTGTATATTGTATAATATATGTTCTCTGGAGGTTCTCCAGGAATCTGTTCTGCATGCCAATGATGATCTAGTTATTCAGAATATATAGCTATGTATTTCATGATACATTAATATCTATTTAATTCTCTTAACCTTAAACAGAGAAGATTAACTAAACAATATAATTTAGTTTTTATATTAATCCTTGTTGATTGCATTTTGATCAAGTATGCAGTTGTTCTTTGATAAAAATCATATATTTATCATAAAACGTATTATTCTTTAATTCTGTAATAAGACATATTTGATGCCTTATTTTAACCACTTAAACCAACGTAAAAGTGACATGTATTCTCTTGTGTTATATTGGGAAGACTTTGTAATACGATCTTGAATAGATCTCAATAAACACGGTTTACCGTTTTTCTTCCACTCTATCCCAGTTAAAAGAATTAGAGCTTCATCGATAGTAGATACTGACCATATAGAAAATTTACCATTTCGCACAGCATTAATAACTTCTTGATGTAATGACAGGTTTTGTATGTTAGAAGAAGGAATTATTACTCCCTGAGTTCCATTTAGAGTTCTTTTTCTGCAAAGTCGGAAAAAACCTTCAATTTTCTCATTTACTTTTCCTATAGATTGCACCTGGCCTAGTTGATCAATGGATCCTGTTACTGCAATCTTTTGATTAATTGGTTTTAATGCCAACGCGCTTATCAGTGCGCATAAAGACGCTAATGATGCACTATCTCCATCAATTTCTTCATATGATTGTTCAAAGACTAAAGAAGAAGAAAATGGCATAGTATGATCTAATTTTAGCTCTGTCATAAGCCATGATTCTAGAATCATTATACCTTTAGCATGAAGATTACCAGCTAATTCTACCTGACGTTCTACATCCGTCAACCCTCTATCTCCAAAATGGACTATACAACTAATACGTGTAGGTTCACCAAAAATACGAGGATGACCTGGGCATTCTATCACCGATAGAGCATTGATTTGTCCAATTTTTTCACCATCTGTTTCAATATGAATTTGGTTATGTACAATATCATGAAGCATTTTTTCTAACAAAAACCCTTCTCTCCATAAACGAGTATTCAGGGCGTTTGTAAGATCTTCTCCTTTGATTATCGCATCCTGACAATACAACTCAGACTCTTGTAACTGATATCTGATCCATTCTAAATTTAGAGGTAATATTTTATGATCCCCAGTCCAGCGTACGGCTTCTTGAATCAAAATTGGCCAAAAATCAGGAGAAAGAACAGGACAAGTGAGACTATCTGCAATTTTTTGGACCCATCTTTTCCAGTTAATAAATGCTATATCATCTGATAAATAAATATTATTTTCAAATTCAGAATATAGTGACGCATATGTTAACTCAGGATCTATGTGTTCAAATTCAGCTAGTGCGTCTTCTTCTCCAACTAAAATAAGTCGAAAATGCATTGGTATAGAAGGGATTTCTACAGGAAGTGATCGGGTATGATCAAGCGTATTCCATTCATATCGCTGATTAACTAGTATTTTTTTAAGTCGTCTCCACATGAATGGTTGTTCTAATAAGGTGCGAAGAGAAAGAATCAGTACCCCGCCATTAGATTGATGCACCAAACCTGGTGACAGGGATATTTCAGAGTGATGAATGCGAACACACCCAAACAGTGCCTCGTTCTCAATCCAACCTGCCTGATAAATTCGTTCGTCATTTACAATATGAGTATTTTGGGATGGTGTTGCTTCCCCACCCGGCCAGTTATTAACTTTTTCATAATATTCTTCATAGAATCTAGATGGTTTTGTTTTCTTTTGATTTATAATAGAAATTAGCATTTTTTTAAAAAAAGTTAGATAAGCGGAGTTATCAGGGCTTTTAATTCTTATTAATGGTACTTGAGCTTTGGTTTTTAAGAAAAGACTTAGTCCATTATAGAGGCGGGCTTGCACAGTACAAAAAACATCTGAGTTTATAACTATTTTTTTCATAGCCAGATGCTCAAAATGTTCCGTATCAGGTTGTAGGGATTTCCAATTTAATAAATAATTATGCAAGGTGATTTTATACATTGAAATAAAATAAAATTATATGTTTTTAGAAATTATATATGATTTATTAAAATTTGATATAGATCTACTTTATTAAATGATATAAAAAATATCTTAAATCTTTTCTATCGTACCTTAATTCTATTTATATTTAATCTAAGGCATTATTATTTTGATGCTAATAAGTATGTATAGGAAGTTTTTCTATAAAAATATAAGGTATTATCTTGTTTTATCAGAATATAAATTTAGATATCTTGTGCTCTCGAAATAAGGTAAATTCGTAATTAATTTATAAAATGTCAACACCATATCATAGAAGTTTCAATAAATATTAATACGAGATATGTGGATGCATTATCAAATTTTTACGACATCTCTATTATACCCATCCACTATAAGTTTCGAGCATATAAATAACATTTATAACTTTAAGAATGATTTTAATTTAACGAAATATTATTCATGGATCAATTATTGATATATTATTTTTTATGTGTACCAACAAGTAATGTGATTGATCAAAATTATTATGTCTGTAAGAATTAAATGTGATTATTATAATTAAGATTGTAAGATATATTAATTTTTTTAGTAATACTTACTATTCAGTAGAATATTTTTATATTCTGTAGATATAGAACATTTATTGTAAAACTACTTTATACTTTATGATTTATAGTTTAAGCATTTAGGATTTTCGTAGATCAAATGAATATTGTTAATATTATTCCACTCTATTAGAGTGTAGGCTTTCAGAGATAAAGAATGAATGCTGTTTTTTATCTCTAATGCGAGAACAGAATAAATAGCCCGATGTCGTTCAATACGATGTTTGTTATTAAAAATATGACTAACTATAATCACTTTAAAATGACTCCCTGAATCTGAATAATTCTGGTGATAATGGTTTTCATTTTTTATTAAAAGATAGAAAGGATTGAATTCTGCATATAATTTAGTTTCTATAGTTTTATAGGTCATTTTGAGATATGTTTGAGATGTTAAGATATGTTTGAGATATAGATAATATGTTTTTTTATTTGGATTTTGTCATCAACAAAATAAATATCTGTATATTTCAAATAAATATTTACTGATATTCGATAAAATATCGAAACTAGATTGTTTCTATAATATTAAAACTATTGTAAATTATTAGTATAATTCTCCAATCTATACAAATAATATAACAATGGTCTAGATAATACAGAAAAACACTATTGATATAAATCATATTAATTGGGTTTTTTTAGAGGATTTTATACTACATAAATTATCATAATAATCAAAGTAATATCTAAATATTTTATAAGATAAACAGAAATATAATATTCAAATCTCTTTATACTTAGGATATATGCCTCTCTGTACAGAGAGGCATATATAACTATATAATGAATATTAGAAGATACTTTTTCTGTGATTAATAATCCTAATTGTTTATGTAAAAAAAATGAGTTATTACATGGGTAGAAATTTAGAAAAGGAAGAAACAACTTTTAGTAAAATAACACCATCATTATCTTATATTGGTCTAATATTTGATGTAGAGATTATATTAAAATTGATGATTATTCTTAATAGATGATGATGAGACATAGTTTGATGCAAAATGATTATTGTAACTTATTTCGCTAAATATCTTCATATCATGAAATGTTAAATGTAACTATAACTCAGTACAGTATGTTTTAAGTTTATATAGTGAAGAATTTCTTATACAGGAGGTTATCAACATATCTTTTAATTATCTATTTGCAGCAATGATTTAGACAATCTACGACCAAGTTATTTATATATTTGAGAGGATGATAACCTCTTTCCGCGTTGAGTGACTCAATAAATATACTTTACCTGAGTTCTAGTTTATAGACTAAAATTGATATGTGATTAATGAGTTAAGAATAAATACATCCTTTTTTATTATTATAATAAACAAATGAAATATGACATAGTAATTAAGCGTGAATGCGTGAGGAAATTAAAGATTAAGGCATGTATTAGTTGCCGTTAAAGGATATTATTTCTTTTTAGTCAGTAAGGAGAGATACTGATGATTTATCCTTATATGCAATTCTATACTAGTCTATAAATAGACTTACTAACATAATGTCTTATGATTTTCTACATAGAATCTTGTATATGTGTACACTCCAGTGATTCTTACATGCAATAATTGCATATCATATAGATAAATTAGATAACATCTGTAGATTAAACATAGAGATAAGTTAATTTGAGCTTGATTGTTGTAGATTATAAAGATGTTTTAATTAAAAACGCATAAAAGACTGTGCAACACATACTATGTAACATGCAAATTAATTATGAATATACCCATTGTAGTTATACTACAAAAACCATTGAATACATCAGGAACTAATATGAGGTAAATAATGCCTATTAATCTTCAACCATTATCTCTTCCATTACATGGTGAACGATTGATTGAAGCCTCAGCAGGCACAGGAAAAACTTTTACTATTGGTTTACTTTATTTGCGCTTATTGCTGGGTTTAGGTAGGAAAGAAGATTTTGTTCGTCCTTTATCAGTACAAGAAATTTTAGTAGTCACGTTTACTGAAAGTGCAACTGCAGAACTTCGTAGGCGTATTTACTGTAATATATATGAATTACGTATTGCCTGTTTACGCGGCCAGAGTATCAACCCGTTTTTCATAGAATTAATGTCTCAGATGACTAATCTATCTGATGCGGCTTCGACTTTATTCATAGCTGAAAAAAACATGCATCAAGCCTCTATTTTTACTATTCATGGTTTTTGTAAACGCATGTTGCATCTTTATTCTTTTGAGATAGGTTTTTTATTTCAGCAGGAACTTCTGGTTGATGAAACCTCAATACAACGTCAAGCAGTAATTGATTTTTGGAGGAGATTTTTTTATCCACTACCACTCTCAGTAGTTCGCGTGGTGCGACAACTATGGATGGGGCCAGAACAGCTTTTTAAAGAATTATCACCTTGGTTGTGTAGACAAACCCTGCGACCTTGTCAATCACTAGAGCCCAATACATCTATTACACAAAGACATGAGGACATCATTTTAGAGATTCAAGAGCTAAAAAAGGAGTGGCTTACTTTAGATGATTTATTTGAATTAATGACAAACTCTGGAATTGATTCTCATAGTTATAATTATAAAAACCTTCATCTCTGGTTAGGAAAAATTACTTCATGGGCACAAACTCAAACTATAGATTATTTTTTCCCAAAAGAGTTATCCTATTTCAGTCAGAAGATTTTATTAAATAAGAGTAAAAAAGGTCCCCCTCCACATCATGCTATTTTTAAACAAATTGAAATATTTCTTTCATGCCCACCTTTTGTCTCTTTACGCCAATGCGTAACTTCCCATGCAAGACAAGAAGTTTATTCCTTTTTAAGGAAAAAAAAGTCTCTGTGTGCACAAATCGGATTTGATGATCTTCTAGAAGAATTAGATAAAGCTCTACATAAAAAGAATGGAGAAACATTATCTGGAATGGTACGCCAACAGTATCCAGCAGTTATTATCGATGAATTTCAGGATACTGACCCAAAACAATATCATATTTTTCGAACTATATATCATGAAAAACCTAATATTGTATTATTATTGATAGGAGATCCTAAACAGGCAATCTATAGCTTTCGAGGCGCTGATATACTAACCTATATAAAAGCGCGTTCCGAAGTTAATGCACACTATACATTAGACACAAATTGGCGATCATCAGAAGCCATGATTGCAGCAGTGAATCAGTTATTTTTACGAAAAAAAAACCCATTTCTCTTTTCTGAGATACCATTTACCAGCGTTAAGTCTGCACCTCCAAATCGTGATTTACAATGTAGCATACAAAGTAAAATACACCCTGCGATCACATTTTGTCTTCAACCCGGTGAAGGAGTAGGCATTGTTGATTATCATCAGTTTATGGCAGATAAATGCGCCGAAAGCATTAGACATTGGCTCGATAAAGGAGCACTAGGTCAGATGTTAATTGGTAATAAGAAAACAAAGAGACCAATAAAAGCCTCGGACATTACAGTATTGGTGCGTAACCGCGATGACGCCTCAATAATTAAAGAAGCGTTAAACAGGCTCAGTATTCCATCAGTATACCTATCTAACCAAGATAGTATTTATAGAACATTAGAAGCTCGTGAAATAGTATATTTTTTACAAGCAGCATCCAATCCTTGGAAAAAATCTTTACTTCTAAGTTCACTAGCTACGAGTTTATTTAATGTTAATGCAGAAACCATTGATGAATTAAAAGGTAATGATATTGGTTGGCGTTCTGTAGTAGAGGAGTTTATTTGCTATCACAAGCATTGGAAAAATCATGGTATCCTTTCCATGATACATTTGTTTATCAGAAAACGTCAAATAGATGAAAATTTATTAGAATCTGATAATGGAGAGAGACGTGTAGTTAATTTACTACATATAGGTGAAATTTTACAAGAAGCTTCTATCACTAGACATAGTCAGAGGATATTAATACGTTGGTTAGTTGAGAAATTAGAACAACCTGATAGTAAAACACCTGTTCAGAAATTACGTTTAGAACATGATGGCCATCTAATTCAGATCACTACTATTCATAAATCTAAAGGTTTACAATATCCACTAGTATGGCTACCCTTCGCTTCCAATTTTTATGCTTTAAAAAATAACTATTATCATAATGTTCAATCTTTAATTCAACCACTTGACGTGTCCGAAGATTTACACCATAAAGAGATAGAAGAAAAAAATAGATTAGCAGAAGATTTACGTTTACTCTATGTTGCGCTAACGCGTTCAATATTTCATTGTAGTATCGGTATTACACCAATATTTAAGGGTAGACGTAAAAAACAAGGAAAGAGCGATTTACATCGTAGCGCGTTAGGCTATCTTATTCAACATGGAATACCTTCTGATGCTAGAGGTCTTCGTTTAAAACTACAAGAATTAAACAGCAATCTTATAGAACTAGATGAATCCTGCGTAATAACAAGTAAGATATGGAGAAAATATAAGGCATGTGATCCTAAGACGTCTCTTTTGAGTAGACATAAATTGTCACGTTTGATATCAAGTGACTGGCGAATGACAAGTTACTCTGATCTTCAAAAAAAAAATCAGAATATAAAGACTATGATGATTAACGCCTTGCCTGATAGTTCTTTTATTTTTAATAAGAAAGAAGAAAGAAACGCAGAAAAACAAATAGTAGACTTAGATTTTACATCACATACTTTTCCGCGTGGGTCTTCATCAGGAGTTTTTCTCCATAAATTATTAGAAAAATTAGAATTTGATACACCACTAAATGAGCGATGGTTATTACGGCAACTAAGATGTCAAGGGCTAAGTGATCAATGGCAAGAAGCCATGTGCAATTGGATAAATAATATTTTACATACTCCTCTAAATGAAACAGGAGTCAGTCTTAGCCAGCTTTCTCGCTCAGCGCGACAGGCAGAACTTCAGTTTTATTTACCAATCTCTCGTCTGTTAACAGCTAAAGCGCTAAATAACGTTATTAAAAATGATCCATTATCCGCGACTTGCCCTCCTCTAGTTTTTTATAAGAGGAAAGGCATTTTACAGGGAACTATCGATTTAGTTTTTTTCTGGGAAAATAAATACTATCTAGTAGACTATAAATCTCATTGGTTGGGAAATACGAATAGTGCGTATACAAAGCAGGCAATGCATGAAGTAATGCAGGTGCAGCGCTATGATATACAGTATCAGATTTATGCTTTAGCATTACACCGACATCTGCGTCGCTGTATAAAGGAATATGATTATAAACAGCATTTTGGAGGTATTATATATCTTTTCTTACGAGGTCTTGATGGAACTAAAGGTAGTTATGGGATCTATTGTGTTCATCCAAATTCTGAGTTTATGAATAGAATAGATGATCTCTTTTTTCATGAAAAGAAAAGCCTGAGAGATCTTGACGGTCTATAAAATAGAACTAATTATGTTATCTTCTATCAAGAAGATAATCTTATGTATTCAAATGAATTATCGTTCAAATAATGTGATTCATTTAATAATAAGATAACTTTTCTTCTATGTTAATTTTAATGTTTTTATTAAACTTTTAAAGTGTTACCATCATTTTATTTTATTTATATGTAAGGATAGCTGAATGAGTAGGTCAACAACTACCCCGACTAACTTTATTCGTCAGATTGTTGAAGAAGATTTAGTAAACCGTAAATATAATTTAATACGCACACGATTTCCTCCTGAGCCGAATGGATACCTACATATTGGTCATGCTAAGTCTATTTGCTTAAATTTCGGTATCGCTGAAGACTACCAAGGGCAATGTAATTTGCGCTTTGACGACACAAATCCAATTAAAGAGAATATAGAGTTTATTGATTCTATTAAGCGTGATGTACAATGGCTTGGTTTTCAATGGTATGGTAATGTTCGGTATGCTTCAGATTTTTTTGAAGAACAGCATAATTACGCCATAGAACTCATAAAAAAGGGATTAGCATATGTTGATGAGTTATCACCTGATTTGATACGACAGTATCGTGGAACGTTAAGATTAGCAGGAACCAATAGTCCATATCGATCTCGTGGTGTAGAAGAAAATTTAAGGTTATTTTCTGATATGCGGAAGGGTAAATTTCCTGAAGGCGCTGCATGTCTTCGTGCTAAAATTGACATGTCTTCTAGTTTTATGGTTTTGCGTGATCCTGTTCTTTACCGAATTAAGTTTGTTGAGCATCACCAAACTGGCTATCAGTGGTGTATTTATCCTATGTATGATTTTGCCCATTGTATTTCTGATGCCATTGAAGGTATTACACATTCTCTCTGTACTTTGGAGTTTCAAGATAATCGTCGATTATACAATTGGGTTCTAGACAATATTAGTATTTCAACACGACCAAAACAATATGAGTTTTCACGTTTAAATATTGAATATACTGTAATGTCTAAACGCCAACTGCAGCTGTTAGTAACTCAGAATCTTGTAGACGGATGGGATGATCCACGCATGCCAACTATTTCTGGCATGCGCCGTCGTGGATACACTCCAGAATCAATACGGGAGTTTTGCAGACGCATCGGTGTTACTAAACAGGATAATTTGGTTGAAATGGAAGCATTAGAATCCTGTGTTCGCGAACATCTCAATGAACATGCGTTACGAGCAATGGCCGTTCTACGTCCAATTCTAATTCATATTACAAATCTTCCTAAAGATTATGAAGAAATTATTTATATGCAATACCATCCAAATAAACCTTCAATGGGTATCCGAGAAGTACCTTTTACGAATGAAATCTATATTGATAAATCAGATTTTTTAGAAAACAAGATAAAAAACTACAAGCGTCTTATTTTGGGAGAAGAAGTCCGTTTACGTAATGCTTACATTATTAAAGCTGAGAAATTAGAAAAGGATAATGAGGGGAATATTATCTGTCTGTATTGTTCGTGTGATCTAAAAACCCTCAATAAAAAACCACATGATGGACGGACAGTAAAAGGAGTAATTCACTGGGTATCAGCGAAATATAGCTTACCTGCAGAATTCCGATTATATGAAAAACTGTTTATTTGTTCAAATCCATTGAAAGATGAGAATCTTTGTATGAGTTTTAATCCAAATTCTCTTGTTATTCAAGAAGGATTTGTTGAACTTAGCTTGAAGACTGCGCAGGTATCTCTCTCTTATCAGTTTGAAAGAGAGGGCTATTTTTGTTTGGATAGTATTTATTCTATGTCAAATAAATTAGTATTTAATCGCACGATTTCTTTGCGTAACCGCTGGTTGGGAGATAAATACGCAAATAATGCTTAGTCTAAATTAAATTTAGAATAAAGGGATGTTTTTGAATCTGATTCTCATGATTATCTATTTATAATGGTTACTAAATTACATTAGATTAAGATAAGTCTAATATATGATACTTATCTATTTTAGAACTGTACTGATACATTACAGGCATATTTATAATTATAGTGAAAAAGTAATAAATATATCTCATAATCTGATCTAGATTAGATGTGTTCTATATTTTAGATATGAGGTGAATCAAAGCACATTAGTCATTGAAGAAAATAAGACTAAAAATAGTTTGTATATTATGATGATAATATCACACAGAACCTATCTAAGCAACGAGTGCGAATTCTACATATTAAAATTACAGAACAATATGTTATGCATACCTAATGATCATATATCTTTTACTTAAAAAGGAAAAGATCTTATCTATACCATAATGCCAAGAAGATCACACAAGAATAAATTAAAGAAGATGGAATTAATTTCTATTTATCATAGTTATCATTTTAAGAATTAAGACAACCAAGCAATTCCCTTGTTCTTCTTAGGTGGTGAAGATACAGAACACTTTTTTATTAAATATTAGCTAGCGTGATAAATTCTGAATAATGCATGTTAGTCAATCTATGCTATGATTTAAAATAATTACAACTTATATAATTCATACTGATTTAGTATTAGAAATTTTAGAGAATATTTTAACAGTAAAATACTACGGTAACACTGTCATGCAAAATTTATTGGTTAAATGTTTGCATATTTATGAATATATATTATCGTTTTGGATTGTAATAAAATCAAACTTTTATAATATTTAATTTTATTAAGTCGTATAATATATGCATACTTATTACTTTCATAGATTTGATGATCTAGATTAGTTTCATGAGAAGATAGAGAATATAAGATTGATAGTACGTTTCGCTAATGTAGAAATCATATATATTTTGATACTGAAAGATTATATATTGAATTCAGTTTTAAGTGCATCTTGGTAAGATTCTAACAGACAGTATTTATTTATATCATAAGGTTATATTTTTTCGAGGTGTGGGTTCTATACAATTAAAATTGACATACGAATTTACAAGTGAGATTAATATAGAAAATATAAAAATAACGAAATCATAAATTGGATAAGAGCTATATCGGAGAAAAGTAATGTAATTGCAATGTGTTTATATTTAAGAGCTGTATATTATATAGTATATCAGAGATATATTGTCTCAATTATGTATACATAATAAGCTGTTGAGTTTAAATTATTCTTTCTGTGTTGCCTATTTATAAGATCAATAATATAGTACTTTCGTAAAACAATGGTTTTTTGGGAGAATTGATATATGATTATCGGAGTATAACTTGAATACTAAACTTGTTGATCTTCTTGTATTTCCAGCATCCATGACTTATAAAATCATAGGAATACCAAAGATCAATTTTATCAATCAAGTGATTGAAGTAGCACAATACCATGTGCCTGGAGATTACTCTCCAACAGTGCTTTATAGCTGTAGAAGAAAATATTGTTCTATTTCTATTACGATTATAGTCAAAAATATTCACGAAGTAGAGAGTTTATATAATGATTTAAGTGATATAAACAATGTTCGCATGGTCTTTTAGTTATTCAGAGAATAGTTGCACTAGATTCCACAACAGTACATTTTATATTTATTTATATAATTGCGGATTTTAATAAGAATGATTGTTTCATCTTTAGATTCTTTGATGGTTCGAAAGCTTGGGTTACGCCCTTGGAACACTGTAGTACAGGCTATGTGTCAGTTTACAAATCAGCGAAGCCAAAAGACACTTGACGAAGTTTGGTTGGTAGAGCACCCCCCAGTATTTACCCAAGGGCAATCAGGAAAGATCAAGAATATATTCATATTAAATCAAATTCCAGTAATGCAGAGTGATCGGGGTGGTCAGTTGACCTACCATGGTCCAGGTCAACAGATTATGTACGTAATGATTGATCTGAAGCGACGTTCCATTACCACGCGTCAACTCATTGATTGTATTGAGAAAACAATAATTGATACATTAACTTTTTTTTCTGTAGTTTCTCATACTCAATCGAGAGCACCTGGCGTTTATGTAGATGACAAAAAAATTGGTTCTCTAGGATTGCGTATACGAAAGGGATGTTCATATCATGGTTTATCCCTCAATGTAAATATGGATCTAACTCCATTTCTTCATATTAATCCTTGTGGGTATGTAGGATTGAAAATGACTCAGTTACAAGAACATAAAAACAGTGTAACATTAACCGACGTGCAACCAATATTAATATATAATTTTGCACGTCAATTATCTATCTCTCAAATACACTGGATAGAAGAAAATGAAATCTGCTCATATGAAAAAACTAGTTAAAATGATGAAATATTTAATAAATCCATATGTTTTGTATAACAATTTTTAGATTTATTTTAAATATTATGTTTAATAGAAAAATCAATATCTCCTACCATATTATAATGGTTATAAAAATTACTATTTTTCTACGATGTTATAGAGAAAATAGGTTTATATATTAATTTTATCATTTGTATTTTTTAAATATATCATGTTTTAGTGTTACTCTTATATTAAATAAGATTGGATATATATTCAGAAATATGATTTATCACAGTCCCTGACAATCAAAGAAGGGTATAATATTAAATTCAATTTAATTTGATCTTATGAGAAAAAATCTATTCTTGGATAGAAACTTTATCTCTATCCACTTGAAGTTCTAGACATAATATATCAATTGATCATAGATCAATTAATGGTATAATATTTTAAACTTTTATGCAGATTGATAAGATAGTAATATAATATGGTAGATGTCATCACTAAAGTTTAGAAAATTATATGTAGTCGGTGTGTATTTCTATATTAAATCATTTCTTAATCCTCAATAATAGAGATTTTATTAAATATCATATCGTGAAGAAATAGGGGCTTTCGAAATCATTATTCAGATCTGTAATCGTAAGAATTAGCGAAGAAGATTATTAAAACGGACATGAAATATTATTAGCTCTTGTTAATAAACGAATTTACGGTATGATAATGAGCATAAGATGATCTTTTGAAGTGTATTTAAGATTAAAATAATAATAAGTTAAATTAGCTTGATCCTATCTGTACTCGATGATACATGGAGAGATGATAAATACTATGTTTTAAGTTATGCAAATAATTCTTTTATCAATGTTCCATGAACTGAAAATATGGGATTTATTTAAATAAATATTTTAAAAATTATTTATTGATCAAGAACAATACAGTTGTATCTATGAATTCTAAATAGCTTTCTACATATACTATATTTGCTAGGCACAATTAATGAGTGAAGTTCATATAACAAACATATATACAAAAAATAATGATCAAGAGGTAATGGAAGAAACTAAAGATAATACTAGAATGATAAATTCAACAGGTTTTTTACCTAAGCCAGAGTGGATTAAAATTAAATTTTCTTCTGATTCTAGAAAGATTCAACATATAAAAGAAGTTATACGAAATCAAAATCTTTATTCTGTATGTGAAGAAGCTGCTTGTCCTAATTTATCAGAATGTTTTCACCGCGGTACGGCTACTTTCATGATTCTTGGTTCTGTATGCACTCGTCGTTGTCCTTTTTGTAATATAGACAAAGGGAGACCTTTAGCTCTTGACCGTGATGAGCCAAATAAATTAGCAAAGATTGTTAATACGCTTGGCTTGCGATATGTAGTAATGACTTCAGTTGATCGTGATGATCTACATGATGGAGGAGCTCAGCATTTTGCAAACTGTATTAGTGCCATTCGTGATAAAAATCCATATATTAAAATTGAAATTTTAGTACCTGATTTTCGTGGATGCAGACAAAAAGCGCTAAGTATATTAACAAAGACTCCGCCAGATGTTTTTAACCATAATCTAGAAAACGTTCCGCGCATGTACCATATAGTGCGCCCAGGAGCTAATTATCATTCTTCACTTCAATTACTTTCAAGCTTTAAAAAAGAAAAACCAGATATTCCTACTAAATCTGGCCTGATGTTTGGATTGGGCGAAACTAATAATGAGTTAATAGAGGTAATGAGCTGCCTTCGTCAGCATGGTGTTACCATGTTGACGTTGGGACAATATTTACAACCGAGTCGCAATCATTTATCTGTTCAGCGTTATGTAAGTCCAGATGAATTTGCAAAAATGAAAAAAATAGCTATAAACATGGGCTTTACTCACGTAGCTTCTGGGCCTTTTGTTCGATCTTCATACCTTGCTGATATGCAAGAGCAAGGGGTGGAGATTAAATAAAAAAATTGAAAATAATAGAATTTAATTATTTTATATTTATATCAAAGTGCAATTATAAAGATATAAATGATAGAAAATATTTTTTATGAATTCATGGTTTAATTTTTTTAAAAAATATTATTTTTTATATTGAATGGCTATTCTCTTTAAATGAGATCCAAAAGAAATAGTAGATACTCGGTCTTTTAGTTGTTACTAAAATTAATTTTTACAAAATTATATCTAGCATATCATAAGTTATTTCTTTGATAAAATGAGTGATAGAATTTAATATCTTTTATGAGTATATAATATAAAAATATATTATTATATAGAATAGATTCGTCTAAAATTTAACATATTTCTTGATACAATCAATCGTTGCATTATTAAAGATGGAATTAATTTTAATCAAAATTATTTTTTAATAAAAATTATTATAGTTATTCTTATGGTTTATATTTTTCTTGAATAAAAAATTTATTTTATGATTTAAAGTGATATATCAAAGGATATCTGAATTAAATTCTTGCGAAAATACTCGGATTTTTCTAATAGAAAAATGATAACTATGTATATGATAATTAGATAAGTTTAAATAATTAAGTGAAATTAGATATTGTTGAGTAACAATCAAAATTAGTTTTATTTAGGTAGTTCTTCTACTTCATGACATTCGTTGATAATAGTATTTCTTGTATTTATATAAATTAAAAAAATATAAATTTAATATTTTTTAATAAACTTCTTACATTAATTATCAAAATGAATTTAATAGAATACCGTAAATAGACAATAAGTATATTGAGAAAAAACTTTTAATACTAAATATTACATAGAATAAATTAAGAAAGAGCTCTTTCATGGGTAAGAGAGAACGCATCCCGTTTAATGGATGATAAAATATAAATGAAAAACTCACGTTCAGATGAGAGAAGAATCATTATAATTACTAAAGGATATTTTGTATTACACAAATAGACGCATCAAATGCTCATCACTGTAGTTATCTTAATTTTCTAGCTAAACTTAATAAAGACAGATATACTTAATCAAAGCTTCTATGTTATAATTATTTTTGAGTTAAATTAGGTATCTATAAAATTATCTTATAATTATACTTATAGTAAGAGAAAATAATTAAGTTGATGATATTGGTAGTATAAAGTCTGATCTAAGAATTTTCATTCAACCACCATCGATATAGTTAATAAACCATAATTAACTTGATCAACGATTTTTATATGATAATAGAATAAATATCATTTACTCTAAGATTTAGATAATTTATTTTAAGATTGTTGACAGAGCATTCAAATAAAAAGAAAATAATTTCTTATTATTTGAATGCTCTATAATTTTTATTATAGAGAAAATACATTTAAAAGAATAAATTGATTAATATAGGTAAGTCATATCTATATATAATCTTTAGATATTATATTTATATATTAAGATAATGTATGCAGCTTAGTATTGGAATACTATAGTTAACAAAAAATGGCTATATGCAAAAACTATCTTTTTAGATTTAATTTTATACTGTATATAAAATCTCGTTTTTACCATAAAAGAAAAATTAGTTGACGAATAAATAACAGATATATATGATATAATATATATTAGAATAATGAATGATAATTTATTTAAAACAATAAAATGATTAAGTTATAAATATCGATATTAAGAATTCAATACACCTTATGAAGGCGGGAGTGGCGAAATAGGTAAACGCACCAGATTTAGGTTCTGGCACTTTAAAAGTCTACGAGTTCGAGTCTCGTCTCCCGCACCATAATATTAGGTGATAAGAAAAATAAGAATGGGGTATCGCCAAGAGGTAAGGCACCGGTTTTTGATACCGGCATTCCCTGGTTCGAATCCAGGTACCCCAGTCAGATGCAGAAGAACTACTGTATATAACAATAAAGTATATACCGGCTACTTAGCTCAGATGGTTAGAGCACAGCACTCATAATGCTGGGGTCACAGGTTCAATTCCTGTAGTAGCTACCAAATTTACTGGGGTGTCGCCAAGTGGCAAGGCTCTGGTTTCTGATGCCAGCATTCCGGGGTTCGAATCCCTGCACCCCAGCCATATAGAATAGATTTCGATCTATAATATCATATTTAAATTTTTCATAAACACGCAGTATTGACAGATTATAGGTTAGAAAAATACATCCTCTCTAAATAGAGGAGAGAGTAGTTTTACATTCTGTTTATTTCTAAAAAGTTTATCTGAAGTATTCAATATAATTTGATTTTTTAGTTCTTATACTTATATTTCTGACCTACCTAACTCCAACCGTTAGGCTAGAAGATAACCTTCTACATGTCTTATAAGTTAATTTTGACTTATATTATGATTTAATTTTTTTTATTTTAAGCTAAAATAGCTTTTTATTTGGATCTTCTAATATACGATAGATCTATTTCCATGTTTGGATGAAAAAAATTATATCAGGATTCTTTTAAATCGTTTATGATTTATTTTATCAAGGTAAAATAATCTTGATTTGTTAATCAATAATAGACTAGTATTATAAAATCTATAAATCGATACCTAGTTAGTTATTAGCATATGAAGATTGACATTATTATGTAAAAATTCTACTAGATAAATATCTAGTATATGGATGGTATCATCTTCGTAATGGTACCAATTGACAGAAGTATTTATTAGGTCAGTATATGAAGAATAAAAATCTTTAATACAATTAAAATATTGATATATAAGATTATTTTAATAATGAAAATAAAAATTAACGTATAATATATAAAAGATAATAATAATATTATTTAAATAGATTGTTAGTTAAGAACCAATGAACATCTTAAAAGAAATGTTTTTAATCTTATTATTTAAAGAAAGTTTTCTTAAAAACTGTTTTCAGTCAAATTGATATTTTGATTAGTATAGTAATCAAACTAATTGTTTTACACTTAAAAATTAATTATGAATGATATTTATTAATACATAAAATATGCAATAATATTTATTTTTTATAATAGGTGGTTGCAATGATCCATTTATTAGATATTATTGCATATGTTATAATATATTTATCTAATGAGTTCTCATTATTTTTATATAATACGACGATTCAATATTAATTGTATATTACTCATATAGTAATTACAGACATGTACAGATAAATTCTCAGTTGTCTATTCTCATATTTTAGTTTATAAAAACTTCTTTCTTACTAGAAGTATATATATACTATATAATTAAATAAATATTAAATATTTGATCTATGGACATCCCTTTTTGTTGAAAGATAACAGATCTTTCTTTTTCATTTGAAATACTGTTATATATAAATACAATAAGTCTGAATATAGTTGTAAATAGCACCTGGTGATTAAAAAGCAATTTTTGAGTCAATTTACAAGACTAAGTAAATAAAAAACATCTCTCTTGGATGTCAATTAGCTCTTATTCTCTCTTTCGTAATCTTGAATTAATAATTCCGAATAGAAAATAGGATACAATTTCATCTTTAATTACAGTTTAGACATAAACAATATTGTCCTTTGTATTGCATAAATATACTAAACATCTTCACTCAAATATGTAAGAATTATTAAGTGAAATAAAATCAATTATATTAATAATATCTGAGAAATAGTTTTATTATTATATCATATTTTTTGGTTTTAAAAAAAAATAATCTTATCCCAAAATAAATATATTGATTTATTAAAGATTACTTTCAAAGAAAAAAGAAAAAAATTTATTCCAATGATTGATCATATACTTTTTCTACTAAAGTAGACAAAGACTAAGTTAAAGCTCTTCTAGACCAAGTTTTTTTTCTAAATAATGAATATTAGTACTGCCAATCTGAAAATTTTTATCTGACATAATATTCATTTGCAATGTGATATTAGTTTTAATGCCATCAATAATTAACTCATTTAAAGCATTTTGCATGCGCGCAATAGCTACATTACGATTTTCTCCAAAAGTAATTAGCTTTCCTATCATTGAATCATAATAGAGAGGAACGCTATAACCTGAGTAAACATGCGATTCCCATCGAACTCCAAAACCACCAGGTGCGTGAAATCGGGTAATTTTCCCAGGACTTGGTATACAAGTAAATGGGTCCTCGGCATTAATACGACACTCTACTGCATGACCACGGACAATCACCTCATCCTCTTTAATTGATAGAGGGTGACCAGAAGCAATACATAGTTGTTCTTTTATCAAATCAATACCGGTAATCATTTCAGTAACTGGATGTTCAACCTGAATACGAGTATTCATTTCAATAAAATAGAATTGACCATTTTCATAAAGAAATTCAAAAGTACCTGCACCACGATAACCAATATCAATACAGGCTTTTGAACAGCGATTCCCTATATAGCGTCGCATTGTCTCAGTAATACCTGGAGCAGGAGCTTCCTCTACGATTTTTTGGTGACGACGCTGCATTGAACAATCTCGTTCGGCGAGGTAAATAGCATTGCCATGGTCATCTGCTAATACCTGAATCTCAATATGACGAGGGTTCTCCAGATACTTTTCCATATAGACTGTTTCATTATTGAAAGCTGCTTTAGATTCTGTTTTCGTTATATTAATTAATTGTTCTAAGTCTTTATCAGAACGAACGACTCGCATGCCGCGGCCGCCTCCACCTCCAGAGGCTTTAATCATTACAGGGTAGCCAATGCGTTCAGCAAAGGCCCGATTTTCATCCATATTTTCAGTCAATGGCCCATCAGATCCAGGCACTGTAGGAACACCTGCTTTCTTCATCACTGCAATTGCTGATACTTTATCACCCATTAGGCGAATTGTATCAGCCTTTGGCCCAATAAAGATAAACCCTGAACGTTCCATTTGTTCAGCAAAATCTGCATTTTCAGATAAGAAACCGTATCCAGGATGAATAGCTACAGCACCAGTAATTTCTGCAGCGGAAATAAGTGCTGGAATGTTTAAGTAGCTTTTTACGGGTTGCGGCGGGCCTATACATACAGTTTCATCTGCTAATAGAACATGTTGCAAGTCTCGATCAACTGTAGAATGCACTGCAACTGTTTTAATACCCAGCTCTTTGCAAGCGCGTAAAATACGTAGTGCAATTTCACCACGATTAGCAATGATAATTTTGTCCAACATGGTTACTCTCGCTATTCGATGACAAACAGTGGTTCATCAAATTCAACAGGCTGACCACTTTCAACTAGAATTACTTTTACGATACCAGCTTGTTCAGCTTCAATCTGATTCATCATTTTCATGGCTTCAACAATGCATAAAGTATCACCAATATTGACTGATTGACCTACCTCTACGAATGGTTGTTCATCAGGACTTGGGTTACGGTAAACAGTGCCAACCATAGGAGATCGGACAATATAGCCACTAATCTTCGAAATAGAAGATGCTTCTAAAATCGCCTCAGATGGAACGTCTGAGCCTACAGTAAGACTAGGTTTTTTAGTTCCTGATTCTTTGTGTATTTGCTGTAATAGAGAGTTATTAGAATGACGAAGTGCGCGGCTAATACGAACCGATTCTTCACCATCAGATATCTCTAGCTCAGCAATACCAGACGCCTCAACTAATTTAATTAATTTTTTAAGTTTACGAATATCCATGAGGTAGTTCCATGCTCAGTTTATGCAGATGCAAATAAATATATGCCTATAATTGGTATAGAATACAAGTATTCATGGATCTTAGTTATTTCTCGTAATCCTGTCAGCATACGTGTTGTATAGAAAAAAGAATACTATTGGCTAAAAATAGAATCTGTCATATATGTTTGTTCTAATATAGTCAAGAATTTTGAGAGCAATAATATAATTTATCTCATCTGTTTTTCGATAAAATGCTTTTACTTATAATAAAGTAATTAGTAATTAAAATTCATCCTACAATATTAGGTTAAAATAAACTAAAATGATCATTATCTGTACTATGACATGATATAGAATATTAACTTATTAATATTTGTTTCGATTTATGATATTTACGTTGTTATTAGATTCATGTATAAAATTTTAGGATAATTCCATAAAAAATCTACAAAAAAATTCTTTTATTTTCTTTTATTATCTATGATTAATTTCAGCATGATACAAAATACATGGATGAAGATAGTTTGTCATCCTTTCAGATTAAATTTGCAATAAAGGTTACGCAAAAGGTAAATCTTTTCTCTGATATCTATATGTATTACTACAATATTCTGTTACGTTGCTCAATTAGATGATATCTGATCCACATCTATGAAAACACGTATTTCTTATAGGCCAGAAGCATTAAATGTTCTCTTTCAATTTATCTAGTCCATATACTGAGATAAATAGATGAGTAAACTAGTTATATTTGAGCAATAGAGTATGTATATATTGTTATAGTTATGTATTTATACCGTCATTAAAGACTGCAGCGTTAACAGTATTTCCCTATTATGGTGATAAAGCATACTATATCTAATGTTAAAGACAAACATTAGACTTTAGAGAAAGACATTCTATATTATTCGATAATGACATCATCCATTTTGAGATACGAATCGTAATGAAAACTGAAAATTATACATTGATTAAATTGTGCATAGATTAAAACTATTCATGTCTCTTTTTTCCGAAAAACTTTAGGTTTACCATTGGGTAGAGAAGAACTAATAAGTCAAGCTTAATAAAGCATAAACCTATAAGAAAAACCAGCTAATTTACTACGTAAATTATTTGAATTAATGAATGTAATAGTTGAGATCTCTTTTTTATCTAGTTCATTATTTAATATATACCAAATATACATAAAGAATTCGATGGTTATAGTATAATGCATCAGCATATCTAGATAATATAGTGAGAAAAGCTAAGGAAAATGATACATGATCACATCAATGACATTTGCATAATATGCCATGACGTTTGCATAATATTCCATAATAAAATACTAATATAAACGCAGATCAAAAGTTTTTTAGTAAAGATAAATTTTTCAAGAGATATTGGTAAAAAATAAAGAAAATCTTCGGATGATAAGTTTAGACTCTTAACCTTAGATAAAGAACTTGTATATCTATGCTCTGTTCTTATTACAGATAAATAACCTATGACCAACACTTATAGTGTTTTTTCATGGAGAAGTACAAAATGATATATAAAATTTCTACATTATTTATATAGGTTATTAATAAACTTGATTAATTTTTCTATAGTAGTTTTTTATTTTCAGGAGGCATAATAAAATAATCGATGAGAAAAAAAATAGCAGCCTATATATTTTCATTAGTTTTAAGTGGTGGAGTAGAGGCGACTACTTTACTGAATAGTTCATATGATGTCTCGCGCGAACTCTTTACAGCTCTTAACCCCCCTTTCGAGAAGCAATGGGAAAAAAATAATCCTGGTGATACACTAATTATTAAACAATCTCACGCGGGTTCCTCAAAACAAGCATTATCTATCTTGCAAGGACTTAAAGCAGATGTCGTAACTTATAATCAAGTCACTGACGTACAGATCTTGCACGATAAAGGTCAACTAATTCCACATGACTGGCAAAAGCGTTTACCTAACGATAGCTCACCATTTTATTCTACAATGGCATTTTTAGTACGAAAGGGAAACCCTAAGCACATAAAAAATTGGAGTGATTTAGTACGTAGTGATGTAAAATTAATTTTTTCTAATCCTAAAACATCTGGCAATGGGCGTTATACTTGGCTAGCTGCTTGGAGCGCATCAGATCTAATTAATAGACATAATCACTTAAAGATAGAAAAATTTATGACACAATTACTACAAAATGTTGAAGTGTTTGATACGGGAGGTCGTGGTGCAACAACAACATTTATTAACAGTGAGATGGGCGATGTACTCATTAGTTTTGAATCTGAAGTGAATACGATTCGGGATCGTTATCCACAAAAAGGATATCAGGTAATTTTACCATCTATTAATATTATTGCGCATTTTCCAGTAACTTGGGTTGACAAAAATATACGACAAAATCATACCGAAAAGGCCGCAAGATCCTATTTAGAATACTTGTACACACCAGATGCTCAAAAGATTATGACTAGTTTTTACTATCGAGTTAACAATCCTAAGTTAATGGAAAAGAATAAAAATCGGTTTCCCTATACTCATTTTCTCAAATTAGAAGAAGTTTTTGGTAGCTGGGATCAAATTATTAAAACACACTTTTCAAGCGGCGGTGAACTAGATAAGCTTTTAGCAACGAGGCATGAGTAATTATGTGGGAATTACCAAGTAAACGAGTGCTACCTGGGTTTGGAATTAGCCTTGGTTTCAGTATTTTTTTCACCTGTCTAATCCTGTTGCTTCCTATTAGTGCATTATTGATGCAACTTTCAAAAATGACTTTAGTAGAATACTGGGATGTAATATCTAATCCACAAGTATTAACTGCATATAAGGTCACATTCATTTCTGCCGGGCTTGCATCAATATTTAACGCTTGTTTTGGAATGCTAATGGCTTGGATTCTCACGCGTTATAATTTTCCGGGTCGTAATTTATTAGATGTTCTTGTAGATCTACCATTTGCCCTTCCTACAGCTGTGGCGGGCCTGATATTAACTGAATTATTTTCTGTTCATGGTTGGTATGGCAACTTATTATCATGTTGCGGTATTAAAGTCTCTTATACTTGGTTAGGAATTGCTATAGCAATGGCGTTTACTAGCTTACCCTTTGTAATACGCACTGTACAACCGGTTCTGGAAGAATTAGGTCCAGAATATGAAGAAGCTGCTGAGACACTTGGTTCTTCTTCGAAAAAAAGTTTTTACCGCGTGGTTCTTCCAGAATTAGGTCCAGCGCTTCTAGCAGGAACTGTACTTTCTTTTACTCGTAGTTTAGGGGAATTTGGCGCAGTTATTTTTATTGCAGGTAATATTGCATGGAAAACTGAAGTTACATCCTTGATGATTTTTGTACGGCTACAAGAATATGATTATCCAGCGTCTAGTGCGATTGCCTCAGTAATTTTAGTAACCTCTTTATTCCTTTTAGCTTTTACTAACGTCTTGCAGAACCGGCTTGGAAAGCGGATTGGAGGACATTGATGTCAGACTTAATAGAAATCTTACAGACTAAACGCTCTTCTATTTCTCAAGGATGGAAATGGATTCTGATAGGTACAGGTATAGTAATTTCTTTGTTCTTATTAGCAGTTCCGTTAATCGCAATTTTTTTTACTGCTTTCTCTGGAGGATTATCTGAAACATTAAGAAATTTAAGTGATTCTAATATGCTACATGCTATTAGTTTAACATTATTGATTGCAAGCATTTCTGTACCAGTCAATGTGATATTTGGGACGTTATTGGCCTGGTTAGTTACACGTTTCTCCTTTCCTGGTCGGCAACTGATATTGACGTTATTTGATATTCCATTTTCTGTTTCACCAGTAGTAGCGGGTTTAATGTATTTGCTATTTTGGGGCATGAATAGTCCCGTTGGAGGGTGGCTAGATGCTCATAATATTCAACTGATGTTTTCGTGGCAAGGCATGGTTCTTGTAACTATTTTTATTACTTGTCCATTTGTAGTGCGTGAATTAGTACCAGTTATGCTTAGCCAGGGTAAGCATGAAGATGAAGCGGCAATACTATTAGGGGCATGTGGTTGGCAGATGTTTTATCATGTAACTTTACCAAACATTAGATGGGCATTGCTATATGGTGTGGTTTTAACTACGGCACGAGCTATTGGTGAATTTGGAGCTGTATCAGTAGTCTCTGGATCAATTCGAGGTGAAACTTATACAATACCATTACAAGTTGAATTATTACATCAAGATTATAATACCGTTGGCGCTTTTAGTGCTGCTGCATTATTAACTATGATAGCAATATTAACACTTTTATTGAAAAACGTATTTCAATGGAAATTAAAAAATAGATGATAATATATGACTAGGGGGGGGGATGAGTATTACAATCAGTGATATAAATAAATTTTTTGGCTGCACACAAGTTTTGAATAATATATCTCTAGATATATCTTCTGGAGAGCTTGTGGCGTTATTAGGTCCTTCTGGATCAGGAAAAACAACACTATTACGTATTATTGCCGGTCTCGAGAGTCAGAATACGGGTTATTTAAGTTTTCACGGTCAAGATGTTAGTCGAGTGCACGCACGTGACCGCCAAGTTGGTTTTGTTTTCCAAAATTATGCGTTATTTCGTCATATGACAGTATTTGATAATATAGCTTTTGGATTAACTGTTCAACCAAAACGAAAGCGACTTTCAGTAAGTTCTATTCGAAAAAAAGTGACAGAACTTTTAGAGATGGTGCAGCTAGGTCACTTAACCAATCGCTTTCCATCTCAGTTGTCAGGGGGACAAAAACAACGTGTTGCTTTAGCGCGTGCGCTTGCGGTGGAGCCACAAATCTTGTTACTAGATGAGCCGTTTGGAGCTCTAGATGCGCAAGTGCGTAAAGAATTACGTCGTTGGTTACGCCAGTTACATGAAGAAATAAAGTTCACTAGTGTATTTGTTACCCATGATCAAGAAGAAGCTATGGAAGTCGCCGATCTTATAGTAGTTATGAGTCAAGGTCATATTGAGCAAGTCGGTACACCTGATCAGGTATGGAATGATCCTGCCACTCGCTTTGTTCTAGAATTTTTAGGTGAAGTTAACTGTGTTGAAGGAAATATACATGGCTCTCAATGTCAGGTAGATCTATATTCTTGGCCTCTTATTAAGACCACAACTTATCAAGGTAAGGTTCAGCTTTTTTTACGACCATGGGAAGTAGATATTAGTCGTCATAAAACTCTTAAAACCCCTCTACCAACTCGAATATTAGAAGTTAGTCCACGGGGGCACTATTGGCAGTTAGTTCTGGAACCCACAACATGGAAAACTGAACCGTTAAGTGTAGTTATGAAGGGCGTAGAGTCCCCACCTAAACGGGGTGAGTATATATTTATTGGTTTACAGAATGCACGTTTATATCATGGAAACCAAGCCTTATAAAAAACGTAGCGATAATTTTATCCATCATTAATATCTATGTTTATACAAAAATATGTGTTGTCATCAATATAGATCTTTTAATTATTTCATTATAACACATTAGGAGTTACGTTTTATATTTAAAAAGAGTGGATAAGGTTTAGTACGCATTGTTTTAATAATCTTGATAGATCATAAACTTTTCCTTTTTCCATAATAAGGAAACATATCTCATTAGATATATCAAATTGTACAATAGCTTATTACATATAATAGTTTTTATTTTTCATTCTAGATTAAGATTAATGGTTGAGGGCCTCTATCATCAGGCTGTGATGCTATTCAAATCTAGATGGTGTATTTTTTCAAAATTATTTTTCAATACAAGAGAAGAGAATAAAAAAATAAACTAATGCAGAGATATATATTGATAGACTGTTTTCTATGTATAATGAGAACCAATGAATATTATTTAGTGTCATTTTAATGTTCAATTAACATATAAACTTGTAATAGTATTGAATAAGCTGATTGCTATAAGTAATAAATATATTTATATAACTACATTTCAATAGAATAATGAAGATAGATGATTTTCTATGTTTTAACGTAACATCACTAGATAATAAAGAGACTAGAAGTGGCATAAAAATTTATACATTACTTATATTATGAAAAGAGTTTATCTGAATAGATAGTTTAAGTATGGTTAGTCTCAATTTGTTGATTCAAGTATTGATTGAAATCATTTATTATAGACAATATAAATACATATACTAAATTTATTTCTATGTTATCTGGATATCATGCAATAGAATTTTGATGCATTATTAATCTTATCTATTATGGTTATAGATAACATCAAATAATTCAATTTTGCTCTAGGATATAATTAGAGTCTTTATTTTAAATCTTTGACATTAAAAAGATCTTTTATATTTTATATTATTATATAGATATAATAGTAAAGATACTCTCATATAATTACTACTATAGTATATGCTTAAGGTATCCTGAAACGCTCAATTATAGAAAATTAGATTCATATCTATGAAAACATAGAATGTAACATTAAAATATATTTATATTTTAATGGTCCTTGAGATTAAATTCATTTTAATGATTCTTTTTAGTATTTAATATAAACATGCAACACTCATGTAATTAGTCATATTTACGTAATCAATAATTACTATATTATTTATTTTTTTTATATTCATTGCATATTACTATCAAGAAGATCAAATCATACTGTTAAATGATCGGTCGAATTAACAAGGATACAGACTTATTTTGATTGGTATTAGTACTTATTAATTCTTACCAGGTACGGTATAACCGATTCTGTTAGAATAGAATAGCCAGTTATATATACGACATTATATCTAAATATATAATCTTAAATTATATCTAATTATTCAAGCGTTCTTAAAAATACCAATATTGAGAACTATATCTTTAACCATAAAACTTTTTAAACCTATATCCTCAAGGAATATTATTATGCGTACTGAATATTGTGGATCTCTTAATTGTTCGTATATAGGACATAAAGTTATACTATGTGGTTGGGTTCATAGTTATCGTAATCTTGGTCGTCTTATTTTTATTGATATGCGGGATCGTGAAGGGTTAGTACAAGTATGTTTTGATTTAACTAATCAAGATATTTTTCTTATAGCCACCACATTACGCAATGAATTCTGTATCAAAGTCACTGGAATTGTTCGAAGTCGTGATGAAAAAAACAAAAATAACAGGATCATTACCGGTGGCATTGAAGTGTTTGCCACTGACTTGACTGTTTTTAACGAATCCGAACCTCTGCCCTTAAACCTGAACGAAGAAAATAGCGAAGCGGTACGATTAAAGTATCGTTATCTTGACTTGCGTCGTCCTGATATGACAAATCGATTGAAAATCCGGGCTAAAGTTACTAGTTTAATCCGTAAATTTATGGAAGGCTCAGGTTTTATTGATATTGAAACACCGATATTAACTCAATCTACACCTGAAGGTGCTCGAAATTATTTAGTGCCAAGTCGTATTCATTTTGGTAAATTTTATGCCTTACCACAATCACCTCAGCTATTTAAACAAATATTAATGATTTCGGGTTTTGATCGTTATTATCAAATTGTTAAATGTTTTCGTGATGAAGACCTTCGTATAGATCGCCAGCCTGAATTTACTCAAGTTGATGTAGAAGCTTCATTTATGAATTCAAAAACAATTCGAATTATAATGGAGCAACTTATACGTACGTTGTGGATCGATATTAAATCAATCGATTTAGGTGAATTTCCTATTATGACTTTTTCCGAGGCACATCAACGATATGGTTCTGATAAACCAGATTTACGTAATCCTTTGGAATTAGTAGATATTTCTGATTTTCTTAAAGAAGTTGAACACCACATTTTTTCTGAACTTTCTAACAACAAGGGGAGTCGTGTGGCGGCACTTCGTGTTCCAGGTGGATCTATAATTAGTCGTAAACAAATCAAGACTTATTCTCAATCTCTTCCAATTCAAGCCAAAACTGATCTTACTTGGATAAAATTAATACAAGATGCTAATAGTGACTTAAAAATTATTGGTCCATTAGTTTCATTTATTCCTCATCAAATTCTGAAAGAAATAATTAATCGAACTCAAGGGGTTTTAGGAGATATTATCTTTCTATCTGCAAGCACTAAAGAAAAAGTTTCTAACATTTTGGGCCCGCTACGTCTAAGATTGGGATCTGAACTAAAAATTACTAATTATACTTCTTGGGCACCCTTGTGGTTGGTTGATTTTCCAATGTTTGAAAGTGATGGAAAAGGGGGTTTTATAGCTATGCATCATCCATTTACTTCGCCTAGAGATATATCGCCAGATGAATTAAAGCGTCTACCAGAAACAGCGATTTCCGATTCATATGATATGGTGATAAATGGTTATGAAATATGTGGTGGCTCTGCGCGTATTAACAATTTGAAGATGCAGAAAACGGTATTTGATATACTTGGGATTTCTTTAGAAGAACAACATAAAAAATTTGGATTTTTTCTAGATGCTTTAAAGTTTGGCGCCCCCCCACATGCTGGACTGGCGTTTGGACTAGACCGATTAATTATGTTATTAACTGATGCGGATAATATACGAGATGTTATTGCATTTCCTAAAACCACTTCAGCGTCTTGCTTGATGACTGAGTCTCCGCAAGCACTTAATGCAGTGGTATTAAGTGAATTAGGACTAGAAGGATTACAAAAATTAAATGATGCACAATAATAGATTAGGAAAGGAAGTATGTTAGTTATTCGGTATATACTCTAATATAATTACTCTAAATATATATATTTTTATATATTCTATGCAATTCATAGAATATCTTCAGTACATGTTAGACAAAATTATAACTTCTTATCCGCTAATGGGTAATGAGTTGGTCTATATAAGAAATAATTTCTATAAATAGATGATTATCTATAATTTTTTTCTTTATCTACTCTTCTTAGGAAGTATAATAAAATTTATTTAAGGTTATGCAACTAATACAGGATCCTCATAATGTTACCATTCTGCATTATTCAATTATAAATGAAACAATTATGTTGTTCATAAACAAGATCATTAACAATAGTATTAACATATCAAATTTATATTATAATTTTAAGAACATATTACTTATGATAGCTTGTAAAGAACGCGCTCTAAAAAGAAGATATCTTAAATATAAAAAATTCATAGATATAGATCCTAGTGTGTTATGAGATTTAAAATCTCATTATTAAAGAGACTAACTAGAATTAGTTAATAATACTTACTGAACTTTCCATTTATACGTTTATATAATTATATAAGTTAAAGAGTGAGAAACTATATCTGTATAGGAGTAGCTTTGCTTAGATTGATACAATCAATATAATATCGTGTTAATGATTTATCAAACATTAGATCACAACAACTTTAATGTCATATATTCATCATAATCTTGATCTTGTCAGTATAAGATTTACAACTTATCTGTTTAAGATAAGTGATGTGATGTTTAAACCAATCTCAATCTAAGCATTGTGTAAATATATAAATAAAAGGCATCATTATGGTGATGGCTAAACTCATGTCGTATAGTGTATAAAGTCAAAATGATATAGATGTTTATAGGTCATTATGTTTTATTTTGATTATATAAATTATTAAAAATTTTCCTTTTTATGTTATGAGAAAATAAATATTTTATTTTCTAGGAATATTAAGAACATTTGTTCTTTTTAAATTTTCACCTCTCCTTAAAACAGAAGAAAGACTTTTATGATAAAAATTAATGATTCAACTTCTGGTTATTTTCTCCTCCACTCAGTACCCTCTATGCCGTCTTCTAAAAGAATACCTAATTGACTTAAAGACTTTCTAGCAGTATCAGCTTTATTCCAATCTTTCTTTTTACGTGCTTCAACCCTAATCTGAAGAAGCTCTTCAACCTTTAAAAGCGTGTTATTACTAAATACCGTATTACTTTTTTTTAAAAAGTGTTCAGGTTTTTGCTCTAATAAACCAATAATATTACCTAATATACGCAAGCGTGTAGCTAAGTTATTTGCTTTTATTGGATTTTTTATTTTATTATAATTAATTTCTCGGGCTAAATTAAATAGAACTGAATAAGCTCCAGGAGTATTAAAGTCATCATTCATTAACTGATGAAATTTAGTCTCAAATTCTATATCTTGTTCTAAATAACTGCTAGTATCTGTATGACGTAATGCAATATATAAACGCTGTAAAGAGAAGCGGGCTTGATTAAGATTAACCTCATTGTAATGTAGTTCACTTCGGTAGTGTGAAGACATAAGAAAATAACGTATAGTCTCTGCATCATAACGCTTTAATATATCGCGTACAGAAAGAAAATTATTTAATGATTTGGACATTTTATCACGATTAATAATCATAATGCCAGAGTGAATCCAGTAGTTAACATATGGAGTGTTATATGCAGAGCTAGACTGCGCTAATTCATTTTCGTGATGTGGGAATATAAGGTCTGATCCACCTCCGTGAATATCAAAGTGATCCCCTAAATATGTATAATTAATTGCAGAGCATTCTATATGCCACCCAGGACGTCCTGGACCCCATGGAGATGGCCAACTTGGTTCATTATCTTTAGAAACTTTCCACAATACAAAATCGATTGGATTACGCTTGATATTATCGATTAATTTTACTCGTATACCAGCTTGTAGCTTCATAGGATCTTGTCGTGATAAAATACCATATTGCAAGTATTTTTTGATAGAAAACATTACATCACCATTTTTTGCAAGATAGGCATACTTTAATATAATCAGTTTATGAACCAGTTCGATGATCTCTTTAATATGATGTGTTACACGTGGTTCGTGAGTAGGTGGTAAAATATTTAATGCAGAAAAGTCTTGATGCATCTTATTAATTAAATTTTGTGTGAAATATTTAATATCTTTTCTATCTTGAAAGGAGCGCTGAATGATTTTATCATCAAGATCAGTGATATTACGTACATAGTTGAGTTGATATCCAATATAACGTAAATAACGTGCTATCATGTCAAAAGTAACAAAGGTTCGAGCATGTCCAAGATGACAAGCTCCATCCACGGTCATGCCACATACATACATACCCACTTTACCATGATGTATAGGTTTAAATATCTCTTTTCTGCGAGTTAAGGTATTAAAAATCTTTAACATAGAAACATCCCATCTTTAAACTTATTTTTTATGGATATCGTTAATTTTTATGAACATAATTTAACAGAACTATCTATATAACTTCATCAGACAGTAAATGTAATCACACTTTGATCTAAATTATCGAAAAGATTCTATAATAATAGTTATTATCTTATGTATTAAAAATATTTTCTATAATAGATCAGATTTCATGTCTAATTTCAACAAGCTTCTTTTCGTTGTGCAAAGCGTTTTGTAATTTCTTTCAGGGTTCACGTACAAAGATATCGTGTGGTCTGCAATGGTATGTCTATTAAAATTTTCTTAACAATTACTATCTAATCATGGGAAATAGTAGCCTAGATAGGCTACAAATTTTATATGGCATAGCCAATGTTTTACCATATAAGTGCTTAAATTATTTAAAATTTTAGTCATGCGATTGTTTAAAAATCAATTTCCTTAGCGCAAAACTAAATAATGAATAATATTATGTATGCTTTATAAAAAATCAGATAATATATAGGTACCAATTATTCTTAATTACACTATAAGTTCCATGCTTCTAATAGGATCGATTAAAACCTAATTTTTAAAACATTAATTATTGAAGATAATTGAATAAATTTGAGTACCATAGGGATGGTGGATTAAAGAATATATAAGTAGTATCTTCTTTAAGAATCTTGAATAAATTCAAGAATACTATGATAAAGGAATCTCACAAATAAAATCCTGAATGATCCAAGAACCACTCACTAATAATGTCAAAAACTTTATTTATTGCAGATCTTCACTTATGTAATGAAAGACCAGAAATCACTTCTGGATTTTTGAATTTTTTATATTCTGAAGCCAAAAACGCTGATGCATTATATATCTTAGGTGATCTATTTGAATCATGGATTGGTGATGACGATCCCAATCCTCTTCATACTACCATTGCTAATGTATTACGTCAGTTATCAATTCCGTGTTATTTTCTTCATGGCAATCGTGATTTATTATTAGGACAAAATTTTGCTAGAACTTCTGGGATTAATTTAATTCCAGAAGAACAAGTATTAGAGTTGTATGGTCAATCTGTATTAATTATGCATGGTGATACATTATGTACTCAAGATATTTTCTACTTACGCTATCGGAAGATAGCAAAGACACGCTGGTTTCAGAATTTATTTCTATCTTTGCCAATTCACATTCGTAAAAAAATTGCATTAAAAATACGAACTATTAGTAAACATAAAAATGCGCATAATTATATAGAAACGCTCGATGTTAATCTAAAACTGGTCATAGATCTTATGTTTCATTATGATGCTCAAGTTTTAATTCACGGCCATACTCATCGATCCGCAGTACACCAGGTATCTATTCATGGGAGATCTGCCCAGCGTCTTGTTCTTGGAGACTGGAATAAGAACGGTTCAGCAATTACCGTAAGTAGAAATGATATTCAATTAATTTCTTTTCCTTTATAAAATAACTGATTGTTATATTACTGAGTATCACACCAATGTCATTATGTGTGCTTTACTTATGCATATTATACTTTACTATATTCATAAATAATGCCCTTCCTTTCCATTAAGCCTAAATTGGCTTGCAAAATTAATAGCGATATACTCTAGTAATGAGGAGTTAGAATTATATGCGCATACTGTCAACGCCGCCTGTCACTCGTATTGCAATTGTTATGGGTTCTCAAAATGATTGGCCCACCATGAAGCATGCTGCAGACATACTAACTCGCTTGGAAATTTTATTTCATTGCGAAATAATATCAGCACATCGTACACCAGATAAATTATTTACTTTTTCTGAGCAAGCTTCAGAAAAAGGTTATCAAGTTATTATTGCAGGGGCAGGTGGGGCCGCACATCTTCCTGGGATGTTGGCTTCCAAAACTCTTATACCAGTATTAGGTGTACCAATAGAAAGCACGATTCTTAGTGGTATTGATAGCCTTCTTTCTATACTTCAAATGCCACGCGGAGCTCCAGTTGGTACTTTAGCAATTGGTAAGACCGGAGCTGCTAATGCAGCATTGCTTGCAGTACAAATTTTGGCACTTTATAACACCAATCTAACTCTTAGTTTGTCATCTTGGCGAGAGGATGAAAGAAATAAAATACTGAATCATCCAGACCCACGAGATAGACTATGAAAATAGTATATGTATTAGGAACAGGTCAGCTTGGCTGCATGTTGCGCCAGGCTGGGGAGCCTCTAGGAATTACTATTTATCTTTTAGATATAGATGGTAAAATAGAGATCCCAATAGAAAAAAAAGATCTCATTACTTCAGAAGTTGAATACTGGCCAAATACAGAATTCACTAGAAAACTAACTGTCAATGATTCTTTTATTAATCGAGATACATTTCCCATAGTGTCAGATCGTTTAATGCAAAAACAGTTTCTTGATCGGTTGGGTCTTCCTACTGTACCTTGGGCACCTATCTTCTCTTCGTCGCAATGGAATCAAATTTTTGCTTTATTTGGTGCATCAGTCATTGTAAAACAACGTACTGGGGGTTATAACGGAAAAGGTCAATGGAATATATCTTCCAATTCTCTATCTCTTTTTCCAAAAAAATTCTACGGTAACGCTATTGTGGAACAAAAGATTAATTTTACTGACGAAGTATCTTTAATTGGTTCTCGTGGATACGATGGAAAAGTAATTTTCTATCCATTGACCTATAATTTTCATCAAGATGGAATCTTGCGAGTTAGCGTAGTCTTAGATAACGAAACTTCTATTCAGAGAGAAGTTGAGTGCATGTTAGCATCTATCATGCATATGCTAGATTATATTGGTATTATGACGATGGAATGTTTTCTTACTCAAAAAGGTATACTTATTAATGAATTAGCACCACGTGTACATAACAGTGGACATTGGACGCAGGATGGTGCATCTATAAATCAATTTGAAATGCATTTACGAGCTATTCTTAATCTTCCTATGCCTGCTCCAATCATATACAAACCAGCCATAATGCTGAATTTACTTGGAATTAATATGAATACAGCCTGGTTATATGATCCAATAATACGTTTACATTGGTATAACAAGGAGGTTTATAGTTTTCGCAAGGTCGGTCATCTTAATTTAGTCACGGATAATCCTATAAAAATGAATATGGCATTAGATCGTCTAAAAATAATTCTACCTTCAGATTATGTCACAGGTATAAGTTGGGCACAAAATCAACTTAAGAGAGTTTAAACATCGATTCTACATCGAGTAGTATACTGATAAAAAAGAAATAAAAAACTTAAAGAGTTATTCAATAAAACAGATTTCTATACAAACATATTAAATATAACATCAGAAAGTAAAGAAGGTATAGATAATATAAATTCCACATTCATCTTAATAAATTTAATACACTTGAATGCTTGATAACATAAAAACCTGTATTGTGTAACACAATAGTACAAATTATATAGTTAACAGATATATTTTCTTTCTCAGAAACATTAATTTTTATAACTTTTGTACAGATCTAATAAAAATATTATACCTATCATTTAAATTCTTGAATTAAAAATTAAGTAATATTAAAGATACATGGATAGATAACAAAGTTAATGATTATAAACTATTTTTTTAGATTTGGGATTTGTATTGAAAAAAACTATGATATGTCTTATCTTAAGAGAAGATCTATACAATTATGAGACCTATTACTTCTTCTCTTCAAGCTTCAAGTATGAGACAATTAAGATAACTATGGTTATTAACTGATTACCTTATTACAACATGAAGTAGATCAAGATTGGAGTGCTTAATAATGGATCATATAGTACCTTCTATCCATATCACTGACTCTGCTGTAAATCGAGTAAAACAACTAACCTCTCATGAGAAACAACCTCACTTGAATCTTCGTGTGTATATTATTGGCGGGGGTTGTGGTGGGTTTCAATATGGATTTAGTTTAGATAATCAAATTCATGATGAAGATGTTGTAGTGCAGAATGCAGGCGTTGTCTTAGTCGTTGATCCTATGAGTTTACAATATCTTTCTGGTGGTTCAGTAGATTATATTGAAGATCTTGAAGGATCTCGTTTTACTTTTAACAATCCTAATGCAAAGACTACTTGTGGATGTGGTTCTTCTTTTAGTATTTAATAAAAACAGTAACAAAGATTATTACATTGTAATGCTATAAAACAGTACTATAAAATATAGTGTAAGGATAGGATTATAATAGATAAAATGATATTTATATCGTGTATTTTTTATCATAAAAATATGATGTTTTAATATTAATCCTTCCTTCACTATCAGGATCCTTATATATAATATCGATATATTTACATATTTATAATAAATATAAGCGGTTTTCTAGTAAAATACTAAGTTATAAACTATTTTTTATTTATAAAAATAAAATTTATTTTATGTATTGAATATCTTTCAACTACTTGATTACATGATTTTTATCTATGATAGAAATATATTCTATTTTAATATACTTCTCTTAATTATTATATTTTCCTTATCTATTAATTTTATTGAATAAAAGTAGGCATTCTGAGAAGAAAATTTAATCAGAAAACACTAAAGATAATTTGAAAAAATATGAGACAGTTCTTTTGAGGAAGAAAGGTTCTGATATTGATAGAGAAGCGCTAGAATTTCATATTCATATACTATTACTAAATAATATACGATTGATATCTAATGAAATATATCTCTAAATGTATCTCATCTTCTTCTCGTTATAAATAATGTCCAATGTGTAATATACAGAGATTGGTAATCTACCTATAATGATAGAATCGTTCGATAACAACTAATAAAAAAATTTATATGATACTTAATCAGTGTAGACAACAATAATATTTATATAAAATTTATAAAATATAACATATCTTTCTCATTAATAAATCGGTAAGGACAATAATTAAATGACTATGATTAGTCATGTTCTTATGTTCTAGAATTTTCTTTCTATACTGTCTACATAAATTTTCTTAAAAATAACATTTTATATAGAGTCAGATCCATGTCGCACTCACCAATCGATTTTAAAGGAAGTAATTTTACTTTTTTAGTTCTTTATCTATATGATAGTGACCACGCTATTATACGGAAAGCGATCCAAAAAAAAGTAGATAACGCGCCTACTTTTTTAAGACATGCACCAATTATTGTGAATGTCTCTATGTTAAGTAGTAAAGTAAACTGGAACCATATACAACATGCGATCCTGGAGACAGGATTATCAATTGTTGGTGTTAGTGGGTGTAGAGATGAAAAATTAAAGCAAGTTATTATGAATTCCGGCCTAGCAATACTTAATGAGGGCGCAATTGATAATTCTTATTCTAACATCTATATTTCTAAGAGCATTCCTGATCAAATCAAAGGGAAGTCTAAAACAAGGCTAATTTCTTCTCCAGTGCGTTCTGGTCAACAAATTTATGCTAAAAACACTGATTTAGTCATTATAAATAGTGTAAGCGAGGGAGCAGAATTAATTGCTGATGGTAATATTCATGTCTATGGCAGTATGCGAGGTCGCGCATTAGCGGGAGTCGATGGAGATGAAAGTTGTCAAATTTTTTGCACTCACTTATTAGCAGAACTTCTATCTATTGCTGGACAGTACTGGATGATGGAGCAGATACCTTCTAATTGCTTGGGTAAAACATCTCGCTTGTATCTTGAATCAGGTGTCTTAACTTTACAAAATTTAATTTGATTAATGCTCACAAACCCTTTCTTTACTAAGGAAAGATTATAACATATGTCACGCATAATTGTTGTTACATCTGGTAAGGGAGGTGTCGGTAAAACCACCTCCAGCGCATCTATTGCTACTGGTCTGGCTCAAAAAGGTAAAAAAATTGTTGTTATTGATTTTGATATTGGCCTACGCAACTTAGATTTAGTAATGGGTTGTGAGCGTCGTGTTGTCTATGACTTTATTAATGTCATACATGGCGATATTTCTTTAAACCAGGCGCTGATTAAAGATAAACATACTAAGGACTTGTTTATTTTGCCCGCTTCACAGACTCGTGATAAAGATGTGTTAAACCGTGATGGTGTGCAAAAAGTTTTAGATGATTTACATAAAATGGAATTTGAATTTATTGTTTGCGACTCGCCAGCTGGAATTGAAACAGGGGCTTTAATAGCACTGTATTTTGCTGATGAGGCTATTGTTACCACTAATCCAGAAATTGCTTCTGTTCGTGATTCTGATCGAATACTTGGTATTTTATCCTCTAAATCTCAACGCGCAGAGATGTGTAAAACACCTATTAAGGAACATTTACTTTTGACACGTTATAATCCAGGTCGAGTTAATCGCGGTGATATGTTAAGCATGCAAGATGTTTTAGATATATTACATATCCCCATTGTTGGAGTAATTCCTGAAGATCAATCTGTTTTACGCGCATCAAATCAGGGTAAACCTGTTATTCTGGATCCTATATCTCGCGCAGGAAAGGCTTACATTGATACTGTAGATCGCCTACTTGGAAAAGAATGTCCATTGCGTTTTATTGAAGAAGAAAAGAAAAGTTTTTTAGCGCGTCTATTTAGAGGATAAACAATGCCCCTACTTGATTTCTTTTTATCCCGAAAAAAAAATACAGCACATATAGCTAAAGAACGTTTACAAATCATTGTAGCAGAACGTAGAGGAGCAAACTATGAGCCCCATTACTTAGCTCAATTGAAAACAGAGTTATTAGAGGTAATAGGTAAATATTTAAAAATTGATCCCGCAATGCTGCAAGTAAAGTTAGATCAAAAAGATCAGAATATCTCTATTCTTGAACTGAATATTACATTTCCTGAGACAGAAGCAAAGGAATCTACTGAGTAATGTATGATCTATATCATTTAATTATATAAGTAAATTGACTTTTTTATGAACATAAAGACTCATCCTCTTTCATATAACTTTCATTTATGTCTACAAGTAAAATCTGTGTAAGTATTAATATATTGTTTTTATAAAAATAGTAGACAGATAAAGATTTTTTTTATAAAATAATAATTTATCCAGGAGAGCTGCGCCCGTAGCTCAGATGGATAGAGCGCTGCCCTCCGGAGGCAGAGGTGACAGGTTCAAATCCTGTCGGGTGCGCCATATTTGTTTATAAAAAAAAATATGTGTTCGATTGTTGTACTCTTTACGGAGAAAAGGTTATATTAATATAGAAATCTGGTGGCCATAGCTCAGATGGTAGAGTCCTGGATTGTGATTCCAGTTGTCGTGGGTTCGATCCCCATTGGCCACCCCAAAGTTACTGATATGCGAAGATGGCGAAATTGGTAGACGCACTAGCTTCAGGGGTTAGTGTCTGAAAAGACGTGAGGGTTCAAGTCCCTCTCTTCGTACCATATGATATAATGAATATATCTATAACTCGGCGAGTAGCGCAGTTTGGTAGCGCAACTGGTTTGGGACCAGTGGGTCGGAGGTTCAAATCCTCTCTCGCCGACCACTTAATATTAAGTAAAAGAAACAATTATTTATCAAGGTTTCACTGCAATTTTTATTTAAATGGATAAATCCTCAGAAGATTATTTATGTACAATGAGTAAATAAAACAAATTTACAATGATCTATACTAGGGAGTTGGAATTCTGTCTACGTTGATACTTAAAATTAGTAATATCTCTATATAGATATAGATCATAACATATATAAATTAGATATAGATAAGATATTTGAATCCGGGAAGGTGACATGAACAAACGTTATTTTTTTCTGATTCATGTGTTGATATTTTCTAACCTAAGAATTTTTTCCTTATAATTATTTATCTCTAATTGGATTAGCATTATAATACTATATGATAGTCATCCTAATCTATATATATAACAGAGAATATATGGTATATAATTGAACGTTGAGTGTTGAAGTTATTCTTTAATAAAAATCGAGACAAAGTATAGAAATAAGCAATGGATCATACTTATGAAAGTATTATTCCTTCTTACCTAAGTCAGAACAATGCTCTAATAATAACAAGAGAGTTTTATATGAAAATAGGTATTATTGGCGCGATGGAAGATGAAATAGTTCCATTACGAAATAAACTTCAAAACCCAAAAAGATGTTTACTCGCTGGAGCTGAAATCTATAGTGGCATTATAAATAATATAGAGGTATTTCTTTTAAAATCAGGAATAGGCAAGGTTGTTGCTGCATTAAGTACTACCTTATTGCTTCATATATATCAACCAAACCTAGTCATTAATATCGGATCAGCTGGTGGTCTAAATCCACTAATAAAAATAGGAGATATTATTATCTCAGATGAACTGAGATATCACGATGTTGATGTTACTGCATGTGGTTATGCACATGGTCAAATGGCAGGATGTCCACTGAGCTTTCGAGCTGATAAGAACCTAATTTCTATAGCAGAACTCTGTTCAAAAAAACTTAACCTACATTCAACGCGTGGATTGATAGTCAGTGGAGACATATTTATTCATGGTGGTGTTATACGACAACATATTCGCAACATTTTCCCAGAAGCTATTGCAGTAGATATGGAATCTTCTGCCGTTGCTCATGTCTGCTATCAATTTGAAATTCCTTTTATTTCTATACGTGCAGTTTCTGATATAGCAGATCAGGAGTCTCCTCTCAATTTTAATAATTTTCTAAATTTAGCATCGCATAACTCATCTCTCATGATAGAATCGCTTCTATATTATTTAGTTACTACTTAAGTTCATTTCGCCATCCATCTACTATCATGAACTGATAGTAGGTTACTACAACCATACGATACTATTGATTATGATGCGTATCATAGTAAGTATTTGTATACTATGTTTAATAGAAGGCCGTTGATATACTGTATACTTGATTTAATCGAGAAGAAGCATAAGATATGTCCCCCTTTCTCTAAGAGGTTATATTATATATTATAGATTTATTTGATAAAATAATTTTTCTTTTATATTGATTTTGATACTTAAGGTGATGGCTCTTGCGGTAAATAGCATTTTAGTTTAAAATAAAAAATATTGATTTATTAATCAATGATTTTTTATATCATACCTGCTTCACATAAAGATTGATTTTAAGGGCAACTATGTTTGATATTGGTGTCAATTTAACTAGCTCGCGATTTAAAAAAGATTATTTAGATGTTTTAGAACGCGCGCGTTTGGCAGGTATAACTGGTATGGTTATTATCGGAACTAACATATCAGATAGTAAAAAGGCTCTTAACTTAAGCAAACAAAATTTAAATTATTGTTGGTCTACTGCTGGAGTTCATCCTCATTATGCTAATAGATGGTCAGACTATTCTGATAGTGAGCTTCGCTCTTTAGCCAGTGAACTTCAAGTGGTAGCTATTGGTGAATGCGGTTTGGATTTTCATCGCAACTTTTCAGAACCGAAACAACAAAGTTATGTGTTTCAAGCTCAATTAGAATTAGCTGTAGAGTTAAACTTACCAGTGTTTTTGCATTGCCGTCAAGCTCATAATGCTTTTATGTCTATTATCAAACCCTTTGTTCCTCGGATAAAGGGCGCTGTTCTTCATTGTTTTACCGGAACATATAAAGAATTGCGATCTTATTTAGATGAAAACTTCTTCATTGGCATTACAGGATGGGTTTCTGATCAGAATAGAGGAAGTGAGTTAAGAGCGCTTATACCTTTAATTCCCTCTACTCATTTATTACTGGAAACAGATGCACCTTGGTTATTACCTCAAGATATATATCCTTCACCATTATCAAAACGTAATGAACCTAGTTTTTTATCGTATATTTTACAAAAAGTAGCATTTTTACGAGAAGAGGTTTCCATAGAATTAGCAAGACAAACAACATTAAATGCCCATAAATTTTTTTCTATCTAAAAACAACCTATGCAAATAGGTGTTATTAAAGGTAGAGAATATTCATTTATTAGTAACTGCATTTCTTTATATAACCATCATGTATATGATACATAGCGTTCTGAGTAAAATATGTGTAATAATTTACAGTATGGTTAGTATTTAGTGTTAGGAAAAAATAATTGGTTATGCATTCCTTTCTTTTTAACTCTAAAAGAGAATCTTACGTAGATCAAGATCTACAATATATATTGTACTTTTATATTAATTAGTATTCAAATATTATAAATATCTCATCGAGTATATTAGTAATGTTATATGTTCAGTAAATATCTGATATATTGCCTTATACACTCTCATTACGCTAATATTTTATATATATTATCTCTATAGCAATAGGAATTAGATTATTACATTCAATCAGCATTGATGGGTATAATTTATTTTTTTATACACCTTAGTATAAACATATTGTTTCTTTATAGAATGCATTAATTGCATATTTCTTTTCTAAGATTTAGAAAAGATAGTTATCTTTTAAAAAGATATGATCTTATTTTTATAAAAATTGTTTTAATTTAATGTTATGGGTCATTGGATTGCACAAACATGGTGCGTCCGAGCAGATTCGAACCACTGACCCCCACCATGTCAAGGTGGTGCTCTAACCAACTGAGCTACGGACGCGTTATCTCTACAATCGTTACTATTTATGAAATATGATCAAAAATTTTCTGGTCTATCTGAAATATATTGATTACTTTTTTTGTACGTCTATCATCCAATGAGTTTAATCTTTTTATTTTTCTAATATCTTATTTTTTAGTACATTTTGTGATAAATGAATATAATTTATTTTAGATTATAATGAAATATTATATTTTATCTTAATTGTCCTAAGTCAATACCATATAGATATTGACTAGATATAATCAAAATAATTATATCTAGTCCAGAGAAAGATGTCTACTATTAAAATAATAAGTAGATACGATTTGAGATCATAAAAACCAAACAACAAAAAAATTAGAAATATCAGTCATTACTTGATTATATAAGAATATTGACTTTTGATATAATTCTTCTGTTTACTTCTTGCATGTACATTTATATATTATCTCTTAGGATTCGAGATATTCTCCATGCCTCTTTAGATATTAATCAAATATATATTTTATTAAAAATTATAATAAGAAAATATATATATCAATTTATGATAGAATATCATATTCATGTATAAAATATAAAAATAATTCAATTATATTAGTTTTTTATCAAATGAATTGACATTTTTTCTAAAAATAGAAAGAGATCCTCTCTTAGTCAATGGAGGTCTGTATAGTAGAAAAAACGATGCTTTAAACGCATCAAATATTCATATTTCTTAATTATTTGCAGATCTATAGAAATAAAAATCCTTTTTATTTATAATGACGTGTTATAATATTATTAGTATATATAATTGTATAAATTAGCTTATAAGATACGCTGCTAATCTTATAGTCAAGTCAAATGAGTTATGTATATTAATGTATATATAAAATTACCATAATTTATTAACCGAATCATGTTATAAACATAATTTAAATCTGATATCATATAAAATATAATTATTTTTTAGTAAAATTTATCTAACATTAGAACCTCTAAATTCTTATCTATTTTGATACCAATCAATAAATTTATTGTATAACACATTATCAGTTTTGTCTAAAAACTTAGTTTACAATAATTGTATAGACTACAGAATGTTCTATGGGGCAATATTATTCTCTTCTATTATCAGAATAAAAAACTCATCGCATTATAAAATTATCAATTAAATCGTCGATTCTGTGATATTTGACTTAATAAATTTTTAGTTATGTAAAGATAGGTCATACTGATTTTTTCTTATATTTTAGATTTCATTCATCCTCTTATATATAGTTTAATATACTCTAATTTTCTTCATTCAGTTAACCATAGACGTATAAATATATCAGGGAAATAATAAAAAGAGATAACAATAAAAAAAGAAAATATATTGAAGTGCTTGAGATGGTAAAGTCATATATCTAGCACTCAGAGTACTAGCCATGCTAACATACAAGCTATTATTAATGTATGAAACCATTCAAATAATTATTTCAATAGTTTAAACTCATATTTATATTCCATAGAGGTGTTATACGTACATATTTCTAAATACGTTATTTTTGATAAAACTTTGTTGTAAACAATATAGAAAACAAGATCATTTTTATGATCAGTTTTTATTTATTTAATAGACATTTTATGTTATTTACAAATGTCAGTAATTAGAATTTTTTTAGATTAAAGGACTGTTTTTATAGCATGTTTAAAAAATTCCGTGGCATTTTTTCTAATGACCTTTCTATCGATTTGGGTACTGCGAATACTCTAATATACGTGAAAGGACAAGGTATCGTACTTAATGAGCCCTCTGTTGTTGCTATTCGACAAAATCGTGCCGGTGCACCAAAAAGCGTAGCAGCAGTTGGTTATGCTGCAAAACAAATGCTAGGGCGCACCCCTACTAACATTGCTGCTATCCGTCCCATGAAGGACGGAGTAATCGCTGATTTTTTTGTTACTGAAAAGATGCTGCAACATTTTATTAAACAAGTGCATAGTAATAGCTTTATGCGTCCAAGCCCTCGCGTTCTTGTCTGTGTTCCTGTAGGAGCGACACAAGTAGAACGCCGTGCAATTCGTGAATCTGCTCAAGGTGCTGGCGCGCGTGAAGTCTTCTTGATTGAAGAACCAATGTCTTCTGCAATTGGAGCAGGTCTTCCGGTCTCTGATGCAACTGGATCTATGGTGATAGATATTGGAGGTGGTACTACTGAAGTTGCAGTCATCTCACTAAATGGCGTAGTATATTCTTCTTCTGTTCGAATTGGTGGCGACCGCTTTGACGAAGCCATTATTAATTATGTTCGACGAAACTATGGCTCTCTTATTGGCGAAGCTACCGCTGAACGGATTAAACATGGTATTGGGTCTGCCTATCCTTGTGATGAAATACGTGGAATTGAAGTACGAGGAAGAAACTTAGCAGAAGGAGTTCCACGTGCTTTTACTTTACACTCTCAGGAAATACTAGAAGCAATGCAAGAACCTTTAACTGGTATTGTCAGTGCTGTAATGGTTGCCTTAGAAAAATGCCCTCCTGAATTAGCATCTGATATCTCTGAACGAGGCATCGTTCTTACTGGAGGTGGCGCGTTATTACGTAACCTGGATCGCTTGCTGATGCAAGAAACTGGTATTCCTGTGGTAATCGCAGAAGATCCATTAACTTGTGTTGCTCGAGGAGGTGGTAAAGCTTTAGAGATGATTGACATGCATGGGGGAGATTTATTTAGTGAAGACTAGTAGTTTTTCTGATATTCTGATGATTTTGTCAGTACGTTTAAAATTGTATAAAAAAAATATAATTTCTCTTATTAAATCACAGAACATAATCAGTTCAACACTGCTTTTATAACTGCTTGTGAAAAGAATATATAGTTTATATCAGTTCTAATGTATTTACATTTACTAAATTCTAGGATCTAATTAGTAAGAGATCCTCTGTTTAATATTTATTCTTATATGTAGTTATAAGAATACATAGATCAGTAATAGCATCGCTATCTTGACCGTATTTAATAAAAATATCTTTCTATCATTTAGTAAAAATTTATTGACTCAGAAGTCTGAAGGATAACATTTACTTTATGAAACCGATGTTTGGTAAAACTAGTTCTTTGCTCTTGCATCTACTAATAGCAATCACTCTTAGCGCGATGATGATGATTGCCGATAATCGATTTCACACTTTCTCTTCTATTCGTGCTTATATGAATACCGTTATTAGTTCATTTTATCTTCTTATAAAGGTTCCTCGTCAAATGTTAGATTATTTATCTCAAATAGCTACTTCTCATCATACACTCAATCTAAAAAATAAAGCACTGCAAAATCAACTTATGTGTAAAAATAGTGAATTACTTATATTAAATCACATGAAAAAGGAAAATGCTCATCTCAGAGCCTTGCTTGGATCACCACTACGTGAAGATGAACACAAGATGATAACACAAGTAATTTCATCTAGTGCGAATCCATATATGCATCAAGTAATGATTGATAAAGGTAGCATAGACAACGTCTATGAGGGGCAACCTGTTATTAGCGATCAAGGCGTAGTCGGACAGGTAATCTCAGTTAGTAAACATACCAGTCAAGTTTTATTAATCTGTGATGCCTCTCATGCGTTACCCATTCAGGTATTACGTAACGATATGCGTGCTATTGCTTCTGGAAATGGATGTTCAAAAGAACTACAACTTGAATATTATCCGGATCATACTGATATGCGCTGTGGAGACATGTTAGTGACATCTGGTCTTGGAGGTCGTTTTCCCGAAGGCTATCCTGTTGCAATTGTATCTTCTATTAAAGAAGACAATCATCGTGGTTATTCTATTATTCAGGCGCGACCAATAGCCGATTTACAACATCTACGATACTTACTTCTTTTATGGGTTGGAAATCGTTATACAACTCAACCACCAATGCCTGATGAAGTGCGTCATATAGCTGAAGAACGTCAAAAAAAGAAAATGACCATGTCATTATTATCAAAGACTCAAAACACAACTGAAAAACAAAGTAACAACAAGTCGCTCCAGTCATCCCAAAACTACTGAAGGTACACAAGAAACTGATATATGCTTAGTTTCTTAAAACTATATGAACCCATGCAGTCTTTAAATTATTTCCGTAGTTGCAAATATTGGTTAATCTGGTTGTCTTTCTTAGTTGCATTAATATTACAAAGCATGCCATGGCCTGAATCATTATCATTATTTCGTCCCTCATGGTTATTATTAATCCTAATTTATTGGATACTAATAATGCCTGATCGGATCAATATTGGTACTGCATTTTCTATGGGTATTGTAACAGATCTTATCTATGGATCTACCCTAGGTCTACATTCGCTAGCTTTCAGCGTGATTGCTTATATAGTGTCCAGACAAAATCATCAAATTTGTAACTTAATGTTATGGAAACAAGCGCTATCTATAATAATATTAGCATGGGTGATGGATATTATTATCTTTATATCCAATTTATTAGTCATAAACGTGGTTTTTTGTCCAGAACAATTATGGAATGGCGTCACAAGCGGAATACTTTGGCCATGGATGTTTTTGTTAATGCACAAGATCGGTCATAATTTATTCTCTAATACAAAAGTTGTATTTTAGTTGTATTAATAAAAATTAAATTTTGTAATTAATAATATATCACTTATTAATTAAGTCATATAAACTTCCATATTATGTCAATTAAATTCTCTTATAACAAGCATAGATGGCAATGACAGATCATGATGTTATAGAAGAAAGACTATTTTCTTATGATCAATTAACTGATACTAATAGTGATCTAATTATGCAATATTCTGACTATATTTTAAGTAATAGAGATAATATACAATATATTAATCATCATGATCCATAGTCATTTAGTGTTTATCATTATTAACCTTATAAGAAAGAGATTAATTTAAATTAATATGCTAATTATTTTTTTTAATTATCGAAATTCTACTTATCTTACAGAGAATTAAATATAATTAGTTCTGATTCAACCACAGTTCTAAAACATAGGGTAGAAAAAATTAAATTTAGATATTATAAGTATCGTATTTTCATTAATAATTCAGAACAATCTCCTTTGTGTTATAAAAAGAAGATTAAATCATGATTCGAAGTAATAAAACTAAGACAAGAAAAACCATTAGATTGAATTTAGCCATTAAATCAAATACAGAGAAGAACAGACTTTTTATTATAACTAAAAAGAACGAGGATATTAGATTTGATCCTACTTTAGGACAAAAAAGAAACGCTTCTAATATTATGTATATGATAACTAATGATTTACATCATTCTTATATTAATTACGATATGTGAACTTGCATTACAGTATCTTACAGATCTACTTTCTTCTAAAAGAACTTAGTTTAATAAAAGAACATAAACATATTATGCATCTGTAATAACGGGTACCAATGTTCATAACAATATATATAGCTGAATATATACATATTACAATAATGCATTATGACTTATTAGTAATATACGATTCTTGTGAGATATCACTAATAACATAATTCAGGGATAAAATACAGCCTGATACTAAATTGATTTAAATCTAAGCGTTATATGTTTCAAACAATATGGTGCCTGCATATACATTTAACATCAAATCCATTTGATATATATGTCTAATTATCTATTTGATATATATGTCTAATTAGTTATATTTAGAGTTTGACTTTCTATTAAGAAGACTGACTAGATGATTAATGTCACTATCTTTTTATTTCTGGTCTAATAAATGAGCATAATCCATATTGTTCAAATTGGGTTAATATATTACGTATTGTGTTAATAATTAAAATTGATAAAATATTTCGATCTACATTTATGCCAACCGATTGAAGATCTATTCCACCGTGCTTTCTCATTATTTCCTGAGCTTGATCATGCATATTGAGATTAATTCCTATTCCAATCACTAAATCCAGAAATTGACTGGATTGGTTTTTTATTTCTATCAAAATACCAGCTAGTTTACGATTATTAAGATAAATATCATTGGGCCATTTGATTTTAATATTACATACTCCTTTTTTCTGTAAAATATCAGAAATTGCTAAACTTATGATAAGACTTAGATATGTTCTTGATACTAAGTTTTTTTTTAAACGCCAATATATAGATAAATACAGATTGGATCCAAAGGAAGAGAACCACGGTCGACTTCGTCGACCGTGCCCCATCCTCTGATGTTCAGCTATACAAACATCACCTTTTTTTAATTTAGAAATGGAATTTAATAAGTATTGATTAGTGGAGTCAATCACTGGAATAACTGATAAACGCCCTCCTGTCATCTCCTCTTGAATGATATTTTCATCTAAAAGGTACATAGTAAATCCCAGGCAATAGCCTTGACCTCTAATAGTTAAGATATTAATTCCCATATGTTTTAATATCTGGATATAATTACAAATATCTATTAATCCTATTCCCAAATTGTGAATCAGTTCTTCTCTTGAATGAAGTTTACCATCAGATAGAATCTGAACAAATTTTATGGGTATAATAGGGTTATTCATGTTATGACCTTTACGGAATCCGTTATTCCTGTTGCAGAAATAAAGCATACTTCTGGTTCTAACCAAACATTAAACTTCTCCGCCACACGTTGACGAACAATACGGGCTAAATTTACGACATCCTCACTGCTAGCAGAACCAGTATTAATCAATACTATTGCTTGCTTACCATATACCGCAGCTCCACCAATATGGTGTCCTTTCAGAAGACAGTGATCAATAAGTTGAGCAGCAGACAATTTTACTTGACCGTCTTTTTGTAAATATTGTGAAATATTAGGATAACGAGAAAACAAATCAGAAGCCACTGAAGAAGTGATTAACGGGTTTTTAAAAAAACTCCCCGCATTACCTATTGTCCGTGGATCCGGGAGTTTACTACGACGCATTTGACACACAGCGTTAAATATTTTTATTGGTGTTACTGTCTTTGAGTTAAGATAGCGCAAATGACCATAGGTAAGAATAGGTCTCCATTTTTTTTTTAATTTCAGCCCAACAGCAATAACAGCATATGGATCCTTATACAAGTGTTTAAATATGCTATCTCGATAACCAAAACAACATTCTATCGTGTTAAGACGTCGATATTCTCCATTAGACAAAAAGATAATATCTACGTATTCACACACTTGATCTAGTTCAAGGTCATAAGCTCCAATATTTTGAATTGGTGCTGATCCAACACAACCAGGAATCAGTGCTAAATTTTCTAAACCACCAAGTCCTTTATCTAATGTAGTTTTTACTAGTTGATGCCAATTTTCTCCAGCACCTACATGTAATAACCATGAATTAGTTTTTTCGACGATACTAATTCCTTTAATGCGATTAATAAGTACTTTTCCGTTAAAATCTTGTAGAAATAGTACATTACTACCCTGGCCTAATAATAGTATTGGCTCATCCTTCTGATAATCTTGCTTCTGACATTGATAAAAAAGAGAAGCTGTACTTGTAGCTATCACAATATTATTAGCGTAAACATTAATACCAAAAGTATGCCATGATTTTAGTGAACACCGATGATAGGACATCAAAAATCCTTTACAAATTAAGTCTACAACCAGAAGACCTTGTATACAAAATCTATGCTATTATCAATATAGGATTTTTAATTATAAATAACATATTTATTTATATAATCTTCTATAGAATCTTCCATAATATTTATTTTTGTAAATCAAATGGACTAGACTCTGATTAGAGCGACGTTCTAATAATAAAATAGAACAATGAAGAATAAAATATAGTATTTCCTTTAAGAAAAAAGTGGTCTATATACATTGATGTAATATTTAAGTAGATGACTAAAAGGAGTATAATAATGATATTAGACAGTTAATGCAGATATTAGGGACCTAATATTCCATTATATTAATCAATAATAATGAGTTAAATAATATTAACAAGTACATAGAAAATTGGTATAATCGGTCTCTGATCCAAATCTATCAGGTGGTTATACTCAGAATTATGTGATTTATTCATAATATGTGATTGTTTATACAAAAACACATTATGTATATAAGACAATAATCTTCTATATAGTGAATATACCAAAAACCTAGTTTCTTAAAAAATCTCCATAGAAGAACAACTTTTATTTAAAACAGGATGAATTTTAGTTAAAAATATGTTCATCTAATTGGATTTATTATAAGTCAAATATCATATCATATATGATTATTTCCAGATCGACTTTTTATTATATATGAGAAATTATCGGAATAATTATTAATTATTAATAAAATAAGACTTCTTAATTAGTCAGATGTATTATATTATTTAATAATAGTATTATTTAAAATAATGTCATATTGTTTAAACACTTTTTCTTGTAATCGAGCTTTCTACCGTTAGAAAAAGAGTTAGTTTATTCCATATGGGTCAAAACTAACAATCTTTTTTATTGTTCGTTCTATAGGACGAGGCATCCCTGTTAGAATTTTAAGAATTTTATTTAGCTTTATCTTTAACCAGTTTAATATCGGTATAAAAAGAAATATGCAATCTTTATTTTATTAATAGATTTATATTAAAAAGTCTATTTAACAGGAATGCATATGAGGATTATTATTTCAATATATTTTAATAACGAATTAATCTGCATAAAATTAGTTTACTCAATTTTTAAATGATAAAATTGTATAATAATTACAATTCTTATGTTATAAAATATATATTTGTACTTTGATAAAGTAATTTTAAATATTTTTAAGTTTTTCTCATTACTTGTTCATCCTTATATGTTTTATAATACAGAATTATACATTGTCTGGAGACAAACATGTGTTCTTTTAGAGAGCTTTCTAATGCTATTCGTGTATTAAGCATGGACGCAGTACAAAAGGCGCAATCTGGTCATCCGGGAGCCCCAATGGGTATGGCAGATATAGCAACAGTTTTGTGGTGCAAATTTCTTAACCATAATCCAAAAAATCCATTATGGGCTAATCGTGATCGTTTTGTGCTCTCGAACGGGCATGCTTCTATGTTGCTTTATAGTCTGTTACATCTTAGTGGTTACAATTTATCAATAGATGAATTAGCTAATTTTCGTCAGATCAATTCTAAAACACCAGGACATCCAGAATATGCTCATACAGAAGGCGTAGAAACTACTACGGGTCCCCTTGGGCAAGGTGTTGCTAACGCAGTCGGTATGGCCATTGCAGAAAAAACGCTAGCTGCGCAATTTAATCGTCCTGGACACCTGATAGTAGATCATCGAACCTATGTTTTTATGGGAGACGGGTGTATGATGGAAGGCATCTCCCATGAAGCATGTTCACTAGCAGGTACATTAAAGTTAGGAAAACTAATTGTATTTTATGACCAAAATGGTATATCTATTGATGGAGAAACTAGTGGATGGTACACTGATGATACTGCACAACGTTTTGAATCTTATAACTGGCATGTAATACGTGATATAGATGGACATGATTTTGATTCAATCACCAAAGCGATCGAAGAATCAATTAAAATTGAAAACCAGCCATCTTTACTAATATGCAAAACTGTAATTGGTTTTGGTTCTCCAAATAAAAGTGGTTCAAATCAAGCCCATGGCGGCCCCTTAGGAGATGAAGAAGTTCTTTTAACTCGTCAGAAGTTAGGCTGGCACCACGAACCATTTAAGATTCCACAAACAATCTATGCACAATGGGATGCTAAAGGTTGCGGTCAGACAAAAGAAGAAAGATGGAGAAGAAAATTTAGACAATATGAGAAAAACTTCCCCATGCTTGCTCAAGAACTGAAAAGACGTCTGAAAAAAACGTTACCATTAAAGTGGAATTTTCAATCAACGAGCATTATTCAAACATTACAATCTAATCCAAAAAATATTTCTACTCGTACAGCATCACAGAGTGTTATCGAGGTTTTTGGAAAACTATTGCCAGAGTACTTAGGTGGTTCTGCAGATCTAACACCAAGCAATCTTACTACGTGGTCTGGATCTAAGCCTATTCATCAAGATCCATCGGGCAACTATATTCACTTCGGAGCTCGAGAATTTGGTATGAGTGCGATTTCTAATGGAATAGCGCTCCATGGTGGTTTTTTGCCATATACGGCAACCTTTTTAATGTTTTTTGAATATGCCCGTAACGCCGTACGCATGGCGGCATTAATGCAAATCAGACAGATTCTGATATATACTCATGACTCTATTGGGTTAGGTGAGGACGGTCCTACACACCAACCCATTGAACAACTATCGAGTTTGCGTCTTACACCAAATATGAGCACTTGGAGACCTTGTGATCAGGTTGAATGTGCAATTGCCTGGAAATTCGCTATTGAACGTTATGATGGACCTACTGCTCTTGTGCTTTCCCGTCAGAACCTAACACAACAAAAACGTACTGATGAACAATTATCTAATGTTGTTCGTGGTGCATATATACTCCACGATTGTGTAGGACAACCAGACCTTATTATAATTGCCACTGGATCTGAAGTCCAATTAGCAGTTAATGCATATCAATACCTCACCGAAGAAGGGTATAAATTACGTTTAGTTTCTATGCCATCTACTGATGTATTTGATAAACAAGATATTTGTTACCGCGAATCGGTATTGCCAAGTTCTGTAACTTCTCGCGTAGCAATTGAAGCAGGTATTGCTGATTATTGGTTTAAATATATTGGTCTAAACGGTGCTATTATAGCAATGACCCAATTTGGTAAATCAGCTCCATCAGAAAAACTTTTTAAACTATTTGGCTTTACAGTAGAAAACGTAGTCAAAAAGATCAAAGACCTACTTAAATTCTATAATAAAAAGTTAATTCATTAAAAATATTTTCTAATTATTCTCTTAGTCATGCTTATTAGAATGACTTTATATAGGTATTAAACGAATAATTTAAATACTAATAATTTCTAATTTTTAATACACTTTAATAGATTTATGATTGAATCAGATTCTGCACTTGAATTATATAAATAGATGGAATCAATATTGTTAAGAGTTGATACATAATATTAATAATGGTTTAGTACTTTTTATAGAAAAGTAATATTTTTATTATAAATAAATAAAAATAATATTAAGGGATTGGACAATTTTTATAGAATCCATTATGTAATATATTGATATTATCATAATAATTCGTGTTATAACAAAATATAAAATCCAATACTTCTATTATTTTCCTCTTTTAAATTAGAAATGATTAGGATAGGGAAATATATAACGTTCTTTTTATTTTTAGATATAGAATACAACTTTTAGAACTAGACCAAGTTTAACAGAGTAAACATTGTTTAAATATCTAGGCAATATTCTACCTACAATACCTCATAATTATTTCTAGTAAATGGCAGGTATTTCCTCAATAAAAACAATGAAGCTAGTCAATTAAAATAGAGTATTTATTAGACAATCATATCTAATATGGTATGGTTTCTATCTGTTCTGTCTTGCTAATCTGCAGTATGAATGTTTCTGATTAGTAATTATTGATTCTAGTGTAAATAATAATTGATACTCAATTCAGTTCTGATCAACGTGTTTAAAAAATACATAACATCATGCGTTGATTATTAAGCTAAATACCAATGCTCTAATATATGAATACAATATTCATTTACTTGAGATTAGCTTACTCATAATTTATTTATTCTAGAATAAAAAATTAGAAGACTATTATAATAAATACCACTCATTACAGATATATCGTCTTTAATAAGAAAAGATAATCCACGCTCAATAGTATATTTCAAAATAATGTGACGGTTTGTGCAATATTATTGCATTTATAAAAATATTAATAGTTCATTTGTTATTATAACTGTAGTTTATACTAAATATAAAACACGCTTTCTCTGATGAAAATCCACTCATAACAAAAACTATCTTATAGTCTTTTATTAAAAAAAAGGGGGGGGTATGCCTATAGCAAAGATGATTGATCTAGATCTTGTTGGAAAACGTGTTCTAATTCGCTCTGATCTTAATGTCCCAGTCCAAGAAGGAAAAATCTTATCTGATGCACGTATTTGCGCCGCTCTACCAACTATTGAAATAGCCCTTAGAAAAGGCGCTTATATAATGGTAAGCTCACATATGGGACGCCCAACTGAAGGGGAATACAATGAACACTTCTCTCTTTTACCTGTAGTAAACTATTTAAAAGAAAAGTTGGGTAGGAATCGTGTTTCTCTCGTAAAAAATTATTTAAACGGTATTCACTTTTCCTCTGAAAAAGTTTTAGTACTAGAAAATGTTCGTTTTAATAAAGGAGAAAAAACCAATGACATAATGCTTTCTAAAAAATATGCTGCATTATGTGATGTTTTTGTTATGGATGCCTTCGGGTCTGCGCATCGAGCACAAGCTTCTACTCATGGAGTAAGCAAATTTTCTGAGGTTGCCTGTGCAGGTCCACTTTTATTATCTGAATTAGACGCTTTAGACCAAGCTCTTACGAATCCCTCTCGTCCTATGGTAGCGGTGGTAGGTGGGTCCAAAGTTTCTAGTAAATTTCATACGCTACATTCGCTTGGCAAGATTGCTGATACTGTAATTGTTGGAGGGGGAATTGCTAATACTTTTATTGCTATTGATAATAGTGTAGGGAATTCACTTTATGAACCAGTTTTTGTTAATCAAGCTAAAATATTGCGTGATACCTTCTCGATAGAAGTTCCTATTGATGTTCGTGTAACTACACCGAATTTAGAAAAGAATCAATGTATTGTTAAGAGGGTCTCTGAAATACAAGTGAATGAAGAGATTTTAGATATTGGCGATAAAACTGCTTTTTCTATGGCTAAATTATTAAAATCCGCTCGTACTATTCTTTGGAATGGTCCTGTTGGTGTATTTGAATTACCTAACTTTCAGAAAGGTACGAAAATTATTGCTCAAGCAATTGCAGATAGTAATGCGTTTTCTATTGCAGGAGGTGGGGATACACTAGCTGCTATTGATTTATTGGGTATCAAAGACAAAATATCTTATATATCTACTGGCGGGGGGTCTTTCCTAGAATTTATAGAAGGAAAGGATTTACCTGCGGTGACTATACTAAAAAATCGTACACATCATGGATATATTAAGAAATAAATATCTTTGTTTTCTAGTGAATATTAGAAATTCTCTTCAACTAATCTCATAAAGCAGGACTAGTTTATATGTCTAATCTTTTAGATTTTATCAAACCAGGTGTTATTACTGGTCATGATGTACAAAAAGTGTTTAAAGCAGCTAAAGATAATCATTTTGCATTACCAGCGGTGAATTGTATAGATACTAATTCTATTAACGCTGTATTAGAAACTGCTGCACAAGTTCAATCTCCAGTGATTATTCAATTTTCTTATAATGGAGCAAGATTTATTGCTGGAAAAAAACTTGAGACCCAACCACCCCACACCGCTGCTATTCTTGGCGCCATATCTGGTGCGAAACATGCCCATTTAATGGCAAAATACTATGGTATTCCAGTAATATTGCACACTGATCACTGTTCAGAAACATTGTTACCTTGGATTGATGGGCTGTTAAAAGAGGGGGAAAATTATTTTATTCAACATGGAAAACCCTTGTTTTCCTCTCATATGATTGACTTATCTTCGGAATCTATAGAAAAAAATATTGAAATTTCTAGCGAATATTTATCACGCATGAAAAAAATCAATATGACTCTAGAAATTGAACTAGGTTGTACTGGAGGAGAAGAAGATGGTGTTGAGAATAGCCATATGGACGCAGCCAAACTGTATACGCACCCAACTGATGTGAACTATGCTTATACTATGCTCAGTTCCATCAGTACAGATTTTACAATTGCAGCTTCTTTTGGTAATGTTCACGGTGTATATCAACCAGGAAATATAACATTAAAGCCAATTATTTTACGTGACTCACAAGATTTTGTTATGAAAAAACACAATTTATCTCATAACCCATTAAACTTGGTATTTCATGGTGGATCAGGATCATCTTCTAATGAAATCAAAGAAGCTATTAGATTTGGTGTTGTTAAAATGAATATTGACACCGATATTCAATGGGCATCCTGGCATGGTATCCTGCAATACTATAAAAAAAATCAATCTTACCTCCAAGGTCAGCTTGGAAATTATTTAGGAGATGATAAGCCAAATAAGAAGTTTTATGATCCCAGGGTATGGTTGCATGAATCGCAGTTATCTATGATAGATCGCTTAACATATTATTTTAAACAACTGAATTCTATTAATATACTTTAGTTAATTCTTAACGCTAACCACTATTTTTAGTGGTTAGAATGTTCTTTAAAACATATCCTTCTTTATGTAGGAAGTAATAAGAAATAAAGTATATTAAACCAAAGTCCTATCAGTAGATGGGTCTATTTCTACAAATAATATCAAAAATTAAATCAGTTGAATTATTCAATATATTTTAGTCCATACCTACTAAACATGGTGGGTCACCTGGTCACGATAACAAAAACTACATGTATCTAAATGTCTTGGTAGGATAAAATTCTTAGTAAATCCGACACATCTCATAAGGGAAATAAAGGAAAGTTGAAGAAAAATCTATAACAATATCAGAAATATATATACAATTTAATTGTACAAAAATTAAATTCCTACTCAAGGAAGGCAAATCAATACTAAATAAAAAGAGATATCAATGATGCTACATATGATCTATAATCATTTTCAATACACTTATAAATAATTAGGCAATCTTTATAGTATAAAGCATCCATATTTTATTGTATAATCACGATTTTCGATATCAATTTTCTAGATAAAAAGCATGTGTATAGACCATATTTGATTTTAACTAAATTCCTAGAGAATACTTTTGTAATATTTTTACCTAAAAACCTTTATAGTCCTTATATTACAATAATTTTTTATACGATTTTCTATAATTAGAGACAGAAGATTATGATCTGTCACCACTACTATTTACCTTGATCTAACCATAAGAAACCTATCAGAAACGCATTACAGACATAGGAGGCTATAAATAGTATTTGATATGTATATTATTAAAATATATATAAACCTATTGTCTATTTCTTTATCAAGAAACCAATATATCAATTGAGCGCAAGCTATTAATCTTTGATCAAAAATTAAACTATTTTATGATATATTAAAAATATTAATTTTTTAAATAAAAATATCTCAATAACTTATTATCAATTGGTTTATACCCAATGATTTTAATCTCTTCATATTATTCTATTTTCTATCAATTGAAAAATTAATTATATATTAACCACTTAATGATCTATTAAATGTAGACTTTTCTGTCTAGAAAATTAATTAATAATGATAAAATCATTTTATATTATAACATGAAATCTATTAATTATTTCAGGTATCATTGTGTCAATCATATGTATGATGCTATTAATCTACTAAACATAAAGATATAAACAAATAAGCTTTTTCTCTTATAAATAAGAGAAAAACAAGATGAATTAGAATTATTAGTCATCACGTTTTGTAAGAAATTTATTTAAATAGAAATCTATTTTTCACAAATTAAGAAATTTAAGTTGAAATAGATTATTTTCATAAAAACATTGGAATAAATATTAAAATCAGAATACTTACGCTATTTATCACAGATAGAAGAACAAATAAAAAAAGATAATAATTTTGTTTATATCTTACCTTATAAAAAAGATAAAACAGTGATGACTGGATTTCTATGATAGAAATATTTCTATGATAGAAGTATTGAAGATATTAAATAGTTTTAACACTGTGTATGCCTATAATTAAGAATATGATTCTTCATACCATTAATCATAATAAATTTTTCTTATAAAATGAAAGTATTTAGAGTTATATGATGACTCTGATAAACAATATTAATAATACAGAAATCATTCTCTTCTGATTTGGAAGGAGATAATGACCCTTTAAAACCGCAACTGACTAATCCCACAATCATTATTATTAGAATTAGAGATCTCATTATTTGTAATATAACTCTTAATTTAATCATCGTTAATTTAATTTTTATAATTTGCATTACGAACATCATCTTCAATGCTAAAGATTTTATTGGTTATTAATTGTACTACATCTTGTAGATAACATGCATATTTTGATACACCTTATCTATTCAATTATAGATTTTATGTGTAAAATATATATATTATATATATTGCATAATTTTATTTCATGTTATCTTTAATCTAAATACAAAAATTAATAACAAAAAGAATCTGTACTCAATGGAATTCATTTTTAAAAATAAATACTATATTTTTTGGTCATACAAAATATACGATTATCCCTTATACTCTAAGTATTTTTTTAATTACTTCTGAAGTATTCAAATATAAAAATTACATAAAATATTGATTACAAAAGATTGCGTTGGATTAACAATCCTTTCGTATTGTGTATAATTTATCTCTAAAATTTTAATTTTAATATTGATTATCTTTTATGATACTAAATTTTTTTAAAAAACGTAATCAATACTTGTTTGATAAAAAATGAATGATGAGTTTATTAATTAAAAATAACAAAATTAAAGTGGAAATCATCATATACGAAGATTTATATTAAATAACATACTAATCATCAATATTGAAAAAATATAAATTTAACGTCATTTTCAAATAGTATATTTCTTATATTTCTAGTATAATTTGTTGTTTCTAACATAATAGATTTATTTCTATATAATAAATTATCAAGGTTAAATTTGAATATAATTTATTATGATGAAGAAAAAGATATTAACGTCTTCCCTATCATGCAAGAAATAAGATCGTTTCTTGAAACTAATTACTTTATTATCTAATAATCTTATTATTATTGAATTTTAAAAATAGTCATATCATATTTTAATATGATTATTGTCATAATTTTCTCTTTTAAAAACAAGTGATTTATCCGTCATAGTTGTCGGAAGAAAATATGTAGATGTAGTCTTATATTCTTTCTATTAATAAAGAAAATACAATATTATAATTATTATTAATCATTCTAGAAATATTGAACATATTTTAATAAATATATAATTCTCCTCTTACTATGTTTTCTTTATATTTCATCTGTTTTATGAATTAAAATATTTGATCCTAAATAGCTTAACGAATATTGTTAAATATCACTTCACTTATATTGATAGTTCATTAATGAATGTATTGAAAGTTCTAATTAAAATATAGATTTATGAATGTAAAAGTCAAGTGGTCATTTTCTAATAATTTTACGATACAAAAACTGATATGTATATTACATCAAGCTGTGAATATATAAAATACCCATACAGTATTATGAGTACTATATAATAATATATCTACATCATGGATACTGCATTAAAATCAGTTTTAATAAGAGATTAATCACACTTTTCTTAAATCCATAAACTATAAATACAACATGGAATGAAAATAATAAAAATATAGTACAACGATTCTCGTATTTTCCTACTAGGAAAAGTATATTACAATACATACTCTAATGCTTATTAAGTTATTTAAAAACATTATGAATCTACTTTAAAAAAATTTAATAGCAAGTATCTCAATATTAAAAATAATTAATTTTTTATTCTAATAATGTTGATATATTAAAGCAGTTCGCTTGGACGAAAAGAATGGTGATATCTCTTTAATTAAATATCGCACAGCTAATGATGAACATTCATTTGAATTAAAATGATTTAAATTTGATTTTCTATAACTGCTATTCATTTGATAGTAGAGCCTCCCTGTAAAACGAATGAACATATATTGAATTCAACTATTCTTGTCCTTTCATCGAGTCTATACACTTAATTGATTATATGGCATAGTTACAAAAGATTAGGAAAGATGGTATGAAAGATGTCACGAAAAGTCTTAAGAATCGCTACTCGAAAAAGCCCTCTAGCTTTATGGCAAGCACAGTATGTCACAAATTCTTTACTCATACATTATCCAGAACTATGTATACAAAAAGTGCCTATTATAACACGTGGTGATATTATACTTAATACATCGCTAATAGGAATAGGTGGTAAAGGGTTATTTGTAAAAGAATTAGAACAGGCCATTTTATCAGATCATGCAGATATCGCAGTGCACTCAATCAAAGATTTACCAATATATTTTCCAGAAGGACTAGGTTTAGTCACCATATGTGAACGCGAAGATCCTCATGATGCATTTGTTTCCAATCACTATTCATTAGTGGAGTTTCTTCCACTAGGATCAATTATTGGTACATCTAGCCCGCGACGCCAATGTCAACTACGAGCTCAACGCCCAGATTTAATTATTAAATTCCTTCGTGGAAATATTGCAACTCGTCTTAATAAACTAGATCAAGGGACATATGATGCAATTATTCTAGCTGTTGCTGGACTAAAGCGACTAAATTTAAGCTCCCGAATTCAACACGTCATACCAGCTGAAGTAGTACTTCCTGCTGTTGGTCAGGGCGCAATAGGTATTGAATGTCGCTTAGATGATTTAGAAACCATTAACTTGCTTAAAATATTACATCATAGTGATAGTGCAGATCGGATAATTGCAGAACGTGCTATGAACACTCGTTTAGCTGCTCACTGTCAAATGCCAATAGGTAGTTATGCCCTTTTGGAAGGGGAGGATTTATGGCTACGAGGACTAGTGGGTTCGTTAGATGGTAGTCATATCATACGTAAAGAACGACGAGGTCCACGCAAGCAAGCAGAAAAAATAGGTATTTTATTAGCCGAAGAACTCTTGATGCACGGAGCGAAGAAGATTCTTTCATCATTTACTGTAGATACGTTATTTAAATGAATATTTTAGTTACTCGGCCAGAACCATCAGCAGATGACTTAGTAAACCAGTTACGTCATCAAGGACATATTGCGTGGTCATTTCCACTAATAGAGTTTGCTCCAGGCGCTCAATTGCATATTGTATCTAAAAGAATAGAAATGTTAAAAAAAGGAGATCTTGTCTTTATTCTTTCTCAAAATGCTGTTCATTACGCTAATATTTTTTTTACAAATGAAAAATTTTTCTGGCCGAAGAAATTAACTTACTACGCAATAGGACACAGTACAGCATTAGCTTTTTATAAAATTAGTGGACATGAAGTATACTGGCCAGACTCACAAGAAACAACTGAGATACTAATTCAGAACCTAGCCTTACAGACTATTTTTGGTAAGCGCGCCCTTATTCTTCGGGGTAATGGTGGGAGGAATTTACTGGAAAACACCTTACGTTACTATGGTGCGGAAGTAGAAAGCCTTGAATGCTATCAGCGTTGCGAAAAACATTATCATGGCTCAAAAGAAGCTAGTCGTTGGAGGAAAAAAGGTATAAATACACTAGTCGTCACGAGTGGTTCAATGTTACAACAGCTATACTATCTGTTTTCTGATACGGATAGGAATGAATGGTTGTTACGCTGTCGTTTATTAGTGGTAAGTAAACGTTTATCAATTTTAGCACGCAGACTTGGTTGGGTCAATATCTATGTTGCCAATAAAGCTGATAACAATTCATTATTGCAAGCTATTTCATATTTCTCTTAATTATTTCTGTGCATATCAAAAGTTGTAATTGAGATCTTATTAACTTTCATATCCATATGTTCAGTAATATCTATTTTTTATTTAAGATGGAATCCATCTTTTTTCTATTCTAAGTTAAAATGTTTTATATAATATAAATAAAGATATCGCATAGTCATGCGATTACTTTATTATTAATTCCTAATTATATTAAATGATTTCAGATCATCACAGCGTGATCAATACTAGATTTTATAATTATCACCTAACTTTATAGGTAGAGTCGATGCTGATTATTTTAATCATCCTTAGCAGTGCTATAAGCTTTAAAATAAATCTGATATAATTAGAGATAATTAAGATTATTTATCTTCACACAAACTCATTTATTAGGGAAGAAATATTGATATTGAATGCTAAGAATTAATTTTTTTAATGATGTAGAATTAGGTCTACTATAGTGATATTAGTATCACTGTCCAAAAAAAATAACCATATGTCCATATCATTCAGTATAGACATATCAAACGACTGTATATCCCTGTCAATATACGATCAATGCTGAAAATCTAGATTATTTAGAAATATTCCTTACTTAATTCGTTCTAATAGAAATGAAGTATGTCACATTATTACTTCGATATATGTATCTTGGTATGATAACTAAATTAAATAAAAATTAATTTATTTAAGTCTTCAGATGAAGTATATAAACTTTTTCACCGAATTGATTATACATAATCATAGGGATTTATCTGAATAGATTATTAGGATACTAGATATAATAAAATGTAACTAAAATCTCTGAAATTTATATCCGCATTACTCCTCAATGAAATTATATGGGTTATATGCAAATAAAATTTATTTTTGTTATGTTCATATATTATCTAAATCGTAGAAGATATTGATTGTATCAACATTTTAATATTACTTAATAAGTAACTCAACTGATATTCATGTCTTGCCATAACGAATCTATCTATAATTCTTATATTGACATTTAAAAAATACCAATTATGCACCCATTCTATATAATTATCTATATAATTATAGAAAACAAAACGATCATAATTCTTGCTAGATACATAAAAAAATAATTTTTATTCCATTAATTGATGATACGCACTCTATTTATATAGATATTTTAATCTAATGTCACCAACTATTATAGGATTCTATTATTTATTTAAAACCATATATATGTTTTTTTTAATACAAAATTATATAAAGCCTGTTTTTCACAATATTAAATATAATTATATATTCAATATATAGAGATTATCCATGATTCTTGTGAGTTATCTGGATTAGCCTTCAATGTATACATAGAAAAATAACATTATTTTATACATTTTAACTTTAGTTTATCTAATTGTATGAATAAAATTAAGCATAGATTCTCTAATATATAGTTATGATGAATCAAAATATGCATTAAAGTATTATATTATATATATTATATTTGATCATCTATAGTGTAATAGTGGTTCTGATTCAATCCTCTATGTACTCTAGAGGAATCGTTTAAAACTTCTATGCAATATTCTACAATCAACTTCTAATATCCTAGATAAGAATATCAGTTTATTTCGATCAATTCAAGAAATATCGATTTTTCACAATAGATCTTACCGAACGATACTATAATTAATAAAAAATAAAAACTTCAAACATTAGAGATAATTATTCTAACTGTAATATAGATTAGTTCTATACAATTTATAATTAAATATATTATCACAAACAATGATATTTAAAAAATTTCTAGCTCTCATATTTACATCAGATGCCTTTTGATTGCACTAAACGTTAACTCTAATAAACACTTATTAAAGTCAGTCGACATAATAAAAAATAAGAAATAAAAAAGAAAAACTATGGAAACACCTCCTTGATTAAGTAAAAATCATAGATTTTAATATGCGTGATGTACTGCTATACATCACTAGAAAATTCTAATTTTATCACATATAATCTCATTATAATATTAAACTAATATATCATATATGTAGAGAAGACTGATAATGATCAATACCTCTAAACTATACTACTCTCACATTAATTTTAAGAGATCTTTACATCTTATATTAAGCTATACAGAATAATTAATCTATTCTTCTATAGAATATAGATTGGAATGAATATGAATAATAAATTTAAAACTTTCTATAGATATTTGTTAAATTTTAATTTATTCATCTCTTTTGAATTATACAGCCTAATAAAAACTGCCAATTGATAACGATCGAAGATCAGTAAATTACATTGAATAATTCTATAAATATAATGATGTGTTGTAATTAGGGAGTTTTGTAGATAATAAAATTATAAATGAAATCAAAGATATTATCTTGATACAATTCAAAATATAACTTGTATACAAAAATTTATCATTTTAGTAAACCTGCCTTCTGACTATCTCACTAGATGGATAAGTAATAATATCATAAAGTCTATTACAACCCTGATAATATTAAGTAAGCGTAAGATGCGTGTATAATAGGAAAATGGATATTTTTCGGAGATTGAACAATCAACATCTTCAATTACTAAAATTAGATAGTGTCATTGAGGAAGCGCTCTTTATGGCGAATAAAGAAATCATTTATTTATCTGGTTTAGGTGTGATTTTAGACTATACAATGATTTGGTGTATTCTCTTTCTCAAATTACGAATCCACTGAAAAATATGGTTGTAGAAAACCACATTCAGATATATTGAATTATTTTCTCTATAAATATTGGAGTCACTATATTGATTTTATTTCTGGTAGGATGAACTGAATATTAGAAAATATAATTTCTATAACTGAACTTACTTAAATAGATAAGTGTGTTTATCTTTGATTTCTAAACATCCCAAATAAGATGCCTAATCCTTATTTTTTACGTAGGATCTTTAACTGTTTAGTCAGTTCTTCTTCCGTAGAATCAGTAAATTACAGATATTATTCTGTTTTGTCTTCTCTGTAATAAAATTAGTGATTTACTTACAAATAAACATTCTAAATATTATTATTCTAGTTTTCATTATTATATTACAATATTACAATAATCACGTTTATTGTAACTATTATCTTCTTCTTGGTTTGATAGAAGCAGGCGATACGTCACTATGACTATATGACTGTTAAAAATAAACGAATTTAAAATTCCTGTTAAGAATAGTTATATCCTTATATCTCGCTACTACATTTTATGTTCTTATTGAATAATTTATTACCCAATGATGTTTTTTATAAATGTAATTATATGCATGTCGGTCATTACTTAGTTAATTGCTATCTTTACGCATATAAATTTTAGATATTAGGCTAGTTATAAAAAGAAAAAATTATTTTTTATTCTTGTGTGTTCTAATAAGAACATGGATATCTATTATTTTATGACGATTATATTAGGTTTGTTAATTATTAAATGAGGTAATTTATATTCTCTATTATCAATTCCTTGATACCACTTGATTCTTATTTATAGAAGACTGTACGATAGCCTATAAGATTAGAGTATCAGAAAATTAATAATATACCATCTCATATTAGAGAACGATCGTATTTCATACATTATAGTTATGGTACACCAGATATAATAACCCTATAATTATACAATTATAATAGCAATATACTAGATCATCATTTTTATATTTAATAAACTATATTTTTTGTAACATTCGCCATCTGTTTCATATAGATTAAACCATTTAGATTACTTTTATTTTAGAATTTTTTCTAGCATTTTTTACTAAAAAATAAAAAATAAAATTTTTATATATCAAACATATTGACACTTTTTATAAAAAACAAATTGTATCTATTGATTATATTTTCAAACACATAAGAGTTATTTCTTATGGACATTTTTTTATTAATTTAACTAGATTAGTTAAACTTATTTAAACTTTGTAAAAATTATTAATATAAACTTATTGATATTTTTTATTTTATAAAAAGAGAACAAAATATTATATTGATTTATATAGAAATTAATATTAATCGTAATATATTATACTATCTTGTGTGTAGAAAAATACATCGCAAAATCAATATATAAAAATAATAACTTGTCATGAAAAATACAAAGTAAATATCATTACACATTAGAGATTTATTCTTGAGAATTTATCTAAATATTGCTATTGCTTATTTAGATAAATTCTATCATTGCAAAACTAATGATATGTTGATATAAGCTATATTCATTATAGCTTAAATATTTTTACATTACAAAAATAAAGCTCCTTGATTACAAAGGGCGCTATCATTGAATTAGATCTCTGAAGTACCAGTATAAGAATTTATTTTTTATTAATTCCATATTGTAGAATAATTAGATTATCTCTATACTGAATAAAATAATAAAATATAAATACAAAATAAATATTTTATCTATATTGTAAATTACATAAACCTTTATAGTGATACTAACTATACTAAAACTATCTAATATAAAACGTTATATACCAATTAAAAATTATAATATTGTCGAAATATAGTCATAGGAATGGCTTCATGACTAACACAGTCATCATCTTTTGTGCACATAAAACATAACACTACAATAAATATTATGGATATTAAAATAAATATTATGGATATTAAGTTGATTTACATAAACCTAATCTATAAAGTTTTCTAAACGTGTAATTAATCTAATATAATATGGAAATGCCTTTGATATAACTGAAAAGACCAATTTAATAAACATAACGGAGAAGAAAGAAGAAAAAACTAATTATATCTATAGACATCCTTGTTAGCTATTCTTTGCTGTAATGTAAATGAGACACAATACGTTGTTATCATAAAAACGATCTAAAAAACACTTGACAGATCAAGATGATAATTAGAACTTCTCATCAATTATTGTATATTTTATTATTAAAACTTCAGCCTTTATTGGTGATTTATTCATATATTCAAGGAATCCCAAATTTCATCTATATGCGCGGTGACAACAGGGTCTTTTTTGATAGGTGTTCCCCAAGTTCGTTGAGTTTCACCTGCCCATTTATCAGTTGCGTCTATCCCAATTTTAGATCCTAATCCGGAAGTAGGTGAAGAAAAATCAAGATAATCAATTGGCATTTTATCTAGTATAACTGTATCACGTAACGGATCTGTTCGTGTAGTTATCGCCCAAATCACATCCTTCCAATCTCGAGCATTGATATCATCATCACAGATGATGATAAATTTCGTATACATAAATTGCCGAAGAAATGACCACACTCCCATCATGATGACTTTTGCATGACCAATATATTTCTTTTTAATTGTTAAGATGGCTAAACGATAGGAGCAACCCTCTGGTGGTAAATAAAAATCAATAATTTCTGGAAACTGTTTTTGTAAGATAGGTATAAAAACTTCATTAAGTGCTACACCTAAGACCGAAGGCTCGTCTGGAGGGCGTCCAGTATAAGTGGAGTGGTAAATTGCTGAACGACGCTGTGTAATATGCGTCACCGTTAGAACAGGAAACTCATCTATTTCATTATAATATCCAGTATGATCACCATAAGGACCTTCAGGTGCTGTTTCACCCGGTTCAATGTATCCTTCTAAAATTATTTCTGCTCTAGCTGGTACCTCTAAATCATTAGATATAGATTTAACAACCTCAGTGTGAGCGCCACGTATGAGCCCAGAAAATGAATATTCTGAAAGTGTATCTGGGATGGGTGCTACTGCTCCAAGAATAGTAGCTGGATCAGCCCCAAGCGCTACAGATACTGGAAAACGCCTCTCAATATATTTTCGATTCCAATCTCGAAAATCTAATGCACCACTACGGTGAGGTAACCATCGTATAATAAGTTTATTAGTACTTATGATTTGTTGACGGTAAATAGCGAGATTCTGCCTTTCCTTATCTGGGCCTCGTGTGATCGTTAATCCCCATGTGACCAATGGTCCAATATCGCCAGGCCAGCACTTCATGACTGGGAAGCGAGTTAAATCAACATCTTTTCCAGACCAGATCCGCTCTTGACAAGGGGCATAACGAAGACGCTTGGTTGTCATGTTAAGCGCTTGCTTCCAATGTGGAATATTGTTATAAAAATCACGAAAACCACAAGGAGGATCAGGTTCTTTAAGAAAAGCAATCAAACGCCCTACTTCACGCAAAGATTTCACATCTGTTTTACCCATACCCATTGCGACACGATTAACTGTGCCAAATAAATTACATAACACTGGCATGTCATAACCCTTAGGGTTCTCGAATAATAAAGCCGGTCCACCGAGCTGTAAAACGCGATCAGACACTTCAGTCATTTCAAGATGAGGATCAATTACTTGTTTAATACGTCTTAGTTCTCCTTTCTCTTCTAAGAAAGAAAGGAATTCTCGCAGGTCTTTATGTATCATAACTTACCAATAATGTTTCAAAATTATTTTACCAATCATAGTCATGATTGTTCAAATAACAGATTAAATAGAATCACCTATAATATCTATATTATATAATAAATCATACATCTATTAACATAACTAACTATACAATACTAATTATTGCTAATAAGACGGATATTATGTTTAAAACAACAATATTAATAATTGCACTGATCCATTCTCTCATTTATAAAATTCAACTAATCTTGTTATAGATAAACATTAAGAGCTATTGAATAATTTTTTTCAAACATATTGTAACATTATATATTATATAGAATTTAGTTGGAAACAGAGTTTAATATCTATTAAGATAAGTATTATTTTATATGATGATTACATTTTAATATGCTAGATGTTGAATATTGTTGTGTATTGGCTTTATAAAGATAATTATATATCTTCTAACCTTCTAAGTGGATTTTTTATATTCTATATGTACTAGATGAAAAACTCATTACTACAATACTGTTATAGATATAACATTTGTTATAAATATAACATTTAAGTTCTAACTTGAAAGTTATATGAAATAGCAATAAAACTAAAATAAATAAATGTCATCATTTAAATTTAAACACATGCCAGTAATAACTTTGTTATGTTACTCTATTACAAGTTCTATTAAAATATTAGTTTCGCTTCATACCGTTATTATAACACCCCTGTAATCATCTAATACATATCTCTATCCTAGAGTGTTATGTGGTATAGATTGTCATATAAATAAATTAAATAATAACTAAATTAGTGCATGCAAAAAAATGCAATTTCTTTAAAAAATCCAAAATACATTAACATATATAACTATATACCGTTTATTATAAAAACCTCTATATATAAATTTTACTTATCATAAGTTCAATTTTCCATGGAAAATGTTAGCTACATCATATGTGAACATTGGTGTCATAAATAATGTTTTATCAATATTGATATTAAAAATTCTACTTATTTACTTTTCTTGAATAAAAAAAGATTAATCAATTAGTGAGTCTAATATAATGGTAACATACCTTAAATAAGACAATAGCTCTTACAACAAGAGTGTATTAAAAAACGACACAATTTAATGAATTAAATTAGAAAAATCTATTTAAGTAATAATCATAAATATCTTGTGAGCTTAAACAATAAAATCTACATATCTTACTGTTTTTCTTAAATTTATCAAGATTATAATAAATAAAAAATTTGTATATATGAAATCATTATATCTATCTACAAAAATCCGTATTTAATTCTCGAATTTAATCTAGACTACAACGCTTAACTGAAGATATACCAATTACTAGAATATAATTATATTAATATTGATTGAATTACAGATTCTAAGGAATTTTAATTCAATATGGCTATGAAAAAACATTAAGACATTATTACTTTAGTCTTCTTATAATAAATAACAATCGAAACAACTTCTTTAAATGTTATAACGTTAATTAAATAGAAACAAGGAAGATCCCTATGTCAGAACACTTACATTATGACTCAGATCCGACCGAAACCAATGATTGGATAGACTCAATTAAATCTGTGATACATTCAGAAGGTGCTGAACGTACAAAATATTTGATTAATCAAGTATTAAAAGTTGCCCATGCAAATGGTGTAGAAATACCTGATCATCAATTGAATAATTGCTATGTAAATTCTATTCCTGTACAAGATGAGCCAGAATATCCAGGCGATATTATTTTGGAGAATCGTATTTGTTCTGCAGTACGGTGGAATGCAATTATTACTGTTTTGCGAGCTTCACAAAAAAATCTAGAATTAGGTGGGCATCTAGCTTCTTTTCAATCTGCTGCCGTTTTATATGAAGTATGTTTTAATCACTTTTTCCGAGCAAGCACGGAAAAGGATGGTGGTGATCTCGTTTATTTTCAGGGACATTCTTCTCCAGGCATATATGCTCGTGCTTTTCTTGAAGGGCGTCTTAGTGAGCAACAAATGAACAATTTTCGTCAGGAAACCAAAGGGTATGGTTTACCATCTTACCCACACCCTCAACTCATGCCTAACTTCTGGCAATTTCCAACTGTATCCATGGGATTAGGCGCTGTAGGTGCTATTTATCAAGCTAAATTTTTAAAATACCTTCTCAACCGAAACCTAAAAGATACATCTAAACAAACAGTTTATGCTTTCCTTGGTGATGGTGAAATGGATGAGCCGGAATCCAAGGGTGCCATTACCATAGCAACCCGAGAAAAATTAGATAACTTAATTTTTATTATTAATTGCAATCTTCAACGATTAGATGGTCCAGTGATAGGAAATGGAAAAATAATTAACGAACTAGAAGGAATCTTTTCAGGGGCAGGATGGAAGGTAATTAAAGTAATTTGGGGTAGTAAATGGGATCCACTCTTCCGCCAAGACACCAGCGGTAAATTAGTTCAATTAATGAATCAAACGGTGGATGGAGACTATCAGACTTTTAAATCTAAAAACGGAAACTATATACGTCAACATTTTTTCGGAAAGTACCCAGAAACATTAAAACTAGTAGAAAATATGACCAACGATGAAATTTGGTCCCTAGATCGAGGCGGTCATGATCCGAAAAAAATCTATGCTGCACTGAAAAAAGCAAAAGAAACTCAAGGTCAACCCGTAATAATTTTAGCTCATACTATTAAAGGTTATGGAATGGGTGCAATTGCTGAAGGTCAAAACACAGCTCATCAAGTAAAGCAGATGAGTATAGAGAATCTACATTATATACGTGACCGTTTGAATATTCCTATTAATAATGATCAAATTAAAAATTTACCCTATTTTACGTTTAAAAAAAATTCAGATGAATACAACTATCTTCATGACCAGCGCATTAAACTAGGTGGCTATTTACCCACTCGAAGAAAAATGTTTAATGCAACTATTGATATCCCAATTTTAGAAAAATTTTACCATATTTTATCTGAGTCATCTAAAGAAATATCAACTACTCTTGCATTTATACGCACGTTCAATGTTTTACTTAAAACTGCTGCCATTAAAGATCAACTAGTACCAATTGTTGCTGATGAAGCCCGCACGTTTGGAATGGAAGGCTTATTCCGTCAGATTGGAATATATAACTCAACTGGTCAGCAATATTGTCCTCCGGATCGTGATCAGGTTACATATTATAAAGAAGAAAAAACAGGTCAGATCTTACAAGAAGGGATAAATGAGTTAGGAGCTGGAGCATCTTGGCTAGCCTCAGCGACATCTTATAGCACTAATAATTTACCTATGATTCCATTTTATATCTATTATTCAATGTTTGGTTTTCAGCGTATTGGTGATCTTCTTTGGGCTGCTGGAGATCAGCAAGCACGAGGTTTTCTTATTGGTGGGACCTCAGGACGTACAACCTTGAATGGAGAAGGACTCCAACATGCAGATGGTCATAGCCACGTACACGCTCTTACTATTCCTAACTGTATTTCTTGGGATCCAGCTTACGCTTATGAAGTAGCAGTTATTATACATGATGGACTGACTCGTATGTATGGTACCGAACAAGAAAATATTTTTTATTATATTACTGTAGGAAATGAAAAGTACCATATGCCAACAATGCCAAAAGGAGCAGAATACGGAATTAGAAAAGGTATGTATCAGATAGAAAATATAGGAGGGAAAGCAGGAGAAATTCAGCTTTTAGGATCAGGTTCTATTCTTCGACATGTTCGTATAGCAGCACAAATATTAGCAAAAAACTATGACATTAGTACAAGCACATATAGCGTAACCTCATTTACAGAATTGGCTCGAAATGGTCAACTTTGTGAGAGATGGAATATGCTACACCCAATGTCAACACCTCGCATACCATACATTACTCAGGTTCTAAACGATAAACCAGTTGTAGCCGTTACTGATTATATGAAGTTATTTGCAGAACAAGTGCGTAACTTTATTCCTTCCAGTATATATCGTGTATTAGGTACTGATGGATTTGGTCTTTCAGATAGCCGTGAAAACTTACGTGATTATTTTGAAATTAACGCCTATTACATAGTCATTGCAGCCCTGAGTGCTTTAGCTGAGAATGGACAAATAAAGAAAAAAATAGTAGCTGAGGCCATCGAAAAATTTGAAATTAATGCTAATAAAATCAACCCAGCTTTAGCATAAGAGGTATAGGATATGACCATTGAGATACATGTGCCTGATATTGGAACTAATACTGCAGAAGTCACTGAAATTCTCGTACAAATCGGAGATAAAGTAACAGTTGATCAATCAATTTTAACTGTTGAAACCGAAAAAGCATCTATAGAAATTCCATCACCCCTGGCAGGAACAGTTAAAGAAATTACTGTTAAAATTGGTGATCAAATTAGTCCAGGTATGCTGGTAATGTTTTTTAATGCTGAGAATATACCAACATCGGATATGCTAGACATAACAGAAAACCAAGACATGATGCCTTCATCGTTAATAATGTCAACTAAATGCATCCATGCTACTCCACTAATTCGTCGTTTAGCCAGAGAGTTAAGTATAGACTTATCTAAAATTGAAGGCAGTGGAACTAAAAATCGGATTTTAAAAGAAGATATAGAGAATTACGTAAAAAATATGCTTCAATATCATGAAACAACTGGAGAAGATAGGAAGTCTCCGTCAGAGCATATTTTGTTACAAAAAATAAATTATAATAATTTTGGAGAAACGCAAGAAATTAAGCTCAGTCGAATCCAAAAACTCTCTGGTAACAACTTGTATCGTAATTGGACAACTATTCCACATGTAACTCATTTTGATAAAACAGATATTACTGAATTAGAAATATTCCGTAATAATCAAAATGATTTAGCAACGAAAACAAAACTTGATGTAAAAATAACTTTAGTAGCATTTATTATGAAATCTGTTTCTCTAGCTCTAGAGAAAATGCCACGCTTTAATAGTTCGTTATCTTCTGATAATACAACATTGGTTTTAAAAAAATATATTAATATTGGGGTTGCAGTCGACACAACTAATGGCTTAGTAGTTCCAGTGTTTAAGGCAGTTAAAACAAAAGGTATCCTTCAAATAGCTCATGAACTAACTGAAGTGGCCACAAGAGCTCGTTTAAATAAATTAGCTCCAAGTGATATGCATGGAGGTTGTTTTACTATTTCCAGTCTGGGTGGTTTAGGTACTACTTATTTTACGCCAATTATTAATGCTCCAGAAGTTGCTATTCTCGGCATCTCAAAGGCTCAAATAGAACCAGTTTGGAATGGTAAAAAATTTATACCACGCTTAATGATGCCTATCTCACTCTCCTTTGATCATCGTGTAATTGATGGAGCTGAAGGGGCAAGATTTATCACAATAATTAAAAATACAATGGCTGATATTCGTTGCTTGGTAATGTAAGCAGATTTTTAATCTATAGATTTTCATGGTATGATATATTAAAGATTGCAAGTAATTTTATACAAAAATATAATATAATTTAGATATTATAGTAGAAATTAAAAACCGACTTATCTCTAGATTTTAATTAAGAGGTCCTAATGAACAAGGAAATTCACACCCAGGTTGTGGTGATTGGATCTGGTCCCGCAGGTTACTCAGCAGCGTTTCGTGCAGCAGATTTAGGTCTTCAGACTATTCTTGTTGAGCGTTACAGTAATTTAGGTGGTGTTTGTCTGAATGTTGGCTGTATTCCATCCAAAACCTTATTACATATAGCTAAAGTTATAGGGGAATTGGACACACTCACAACTCAAAACATTGTTATAGGCAAGACAGAGCTCAACCTAGATAAAATTCGTGAACAGAAAAGAAGAGTAATCTCTCAACTAACCAATGGGCTAGCTAAGTTAGCACGAGCCCGTAAAGTTAATGTAGTACATGGTGTCGGAAAATTCAGAAACAAAAATACACTTCAAGTAACTACAGAATCAAATTCAAGTACAATCATAAATTTTGATCACGCGGTAATTGCAGCGGGTTCATCTGCCGTGAAAGTACCAGTAGTACCATATGAAAATTCACGTGTTTGGGATTCTACCGATGCGCTTCAGCTTAAGGAAATACCAGGTCATCTCCTAATTATAGGAGGTGGTATTATAGGTTTAGAAATCGGAACAATATATCACGCCTTAGGTTCAAAAATTGACTTAATAGAAATGTGTGATCAAGTCATCCCTAGCGCAGACCAAGACATAATAAAAACCTTTACTGGGGAAATTTCAAAGAAATTTCATCTTATGTTAGAAACTCAAATAACTCATGTAGAAACGAAAAGCGATGGACTCTATGTGTCTATGAAAGGGAAACAAGCACCAGCTCAGCCACAACGCTATGATGTTATACTAGTGGCAGTAGGACGAAAACCCAATAGCAGTTGTTTGGATCTTAATCAAGCTGGAGTAAAGTTAAATGATCGTGGGTTTATCTCTGTCGATAAACAAATGCGTACTAATGTTCCTCATATTTTTGCGATCGGTGACATAGTCGGTCAACCAATGCTAGCACATAAAGGTATGCATGAAGGTCATATAGCTGCCGAAGTAATTTCCGGGAAAAAATATTACTTCGATCCAAAAGCAATTCCATCTATTTCTTATACGGATCCAGAGGTTGGTTGGGTTGGTATAACTGAAAAAGAAGCAAAAGAACGAGGAGTGTGTTATGAAATATGTACATTTCCTTGGAAAGCTTCAGGTCGGGCCGTAGCATCTAACTACGAGAATGGGATGACAAAACTAATTTTCGATACAACTACGCGTCGCGTTATTGGTGGTGCAGTTGTTGGTATCAATAGCGGTGAATTACTAGGTGAAATTACTCTAGCCATTGAAATGGGTTGTGATGCAGCAGATATCGCTTTAACTATTCATTCCCATCCCACTTTACATGAATCAATTGGTCTTGCTGCAGAAATTTTTGAAGGCAGTATTACTGACCTTCTCAATTTGAACGCATCAAAGATATAATCTTATTTTCCTGAAAGAGAATATAAACATTTAACTAAGTGAACTATAAATAACAAGTAAGTTAATTTATCAAGATATGACTGATTATATGTCATGATTATAAAGTATATTTTCTTTCAAAGATTTGTATATTTATGTATATTTAAATTACTATTGCTCATTAATGACCCTACATACCCATTCACTGCTAAAATACTACAATATTTCATATTCTTAGGAGTCACTAATGATACACTCTCAACATAATAAATTAATTATTTTAGGCTCTGGACCGGCTGGCTACACTGCTGCTATCTATGCAGCTCGTGCAAATTTAAACCCAGTTTTAATTACAGGACTCGAACAAGGTGGACAGCTCGCTACTACAACTGATGTTGAAAATTGGCCAGGTGATCCTGATTATTTGACAGGCCCCTTGTTAATGCAGCGCATGCATCAACATGCATTAAAATTTAATACTGAAATAATATTTGATGTTATTAATAGTGTTGATCTGTATACTCGTCCATTTACTTTAATTGGAGATCAAAATAAGTACACCACTGACGCATTAATTATTGCTACTGGCGCCTCGGCTCGATATCTTGGTCTTACTTCAGAGGAAACATTTAAGGGACGAGGTGTATCTTCTTGTGCAACCTGTGATGGATTTTTCTATCGAAATCAAAAAGTTGCAGTTGTTGGTGGTGGTAATACAGCAGTAGAGGAGGCCTTATATCTGGCAAATATTGCCTCTGAAGTCCATCTAATTCACCGTAAAAATAGCTTTCGTGCAGAGAAGATTCTAATAGATCGTTTACATAAAAAAATGAAGAAGAAAAACATTTTTCTACATACAGATTATAAAATCGAGGAAATATTGGGAGATGACAACGGTGTAAATTCAATACGTCTGTGTTCCACTAAAAGTGATACAATTAAGGATTTAGTAGTAAAAGGTGTATTTATTGCTATTGGACATAGCCCAAATACTTCTATTTTTAATAATCAGTTAGAACTGAACAATGGTTATATTGTAGTACGCTCAGGAATTAATGGTAATTCTACGCAAAGTAGCATAGAGGGCGTATTCGCTGCTGGTGATGTAATAGATCATGTTTATCGACAAGCTATCACTTCTGCTGGAACCGGATGCATGGCAGCTCTTGATGCTGAGCTCTATCTTGACGGGTTAGGTTTATAAGTACAATACATACTACAATCATTTTATATTTATATGTATAACTTCACAACTTAATTGAAGTTAATTGATGTATTAATGCTTATCAGATACCAGAGTTCCAACACGAGACTACTCTATTCGCTTTAGGTTAATATATTTTCACCAATATATTTAATTAATGAAGGTAAGTATTTATAGATTGCTATAAGAACATTTTTCCAAATAAGTCTAATATATGAAAATTAGACTTTACTCATATAAACACTATTTGATTGTTATATAAATTCTTAAGACCAAAAGCTTGATGGGAGCTCGTGCAACTTAGTCTCACCTATATTGCCTCTGGTACCTTTCAGGTGCTCATTAAAATATACAATGTGACGTCAGTGACATCTTATAAATCCTAATATATATATCTATTTATAAAATCATATGTACTATTTAGATAGACTACAAAACCCTATCTACAAAGGTAAGGAAAAAAATCTGGACCATTTTCTTCATGGGTATTAAATAATACAATTTATCATATATTTTTAATACTGAAATAAATTACAACATATAAAATCTATTTATAATAGAAGAAAAAATATAGAATAGATATTGATAAACATAAGAGTTATGTTTAATAACAGGAATAAGAAAAATCTTTACTATCCTAATACGAAATATACATCCATAGTCTAATTTATGATCTATAATTTATATCCTATAATTAAAAACATCTTGTTTCAGGTGAAAATATTATTGTTTTAAAATTAAAGGATCTTCAGAAACTAAGAGATAAAAATTCTATTATTGATAAAATCAAATCACATAAGCAGCTTTATTAATAGATGAAATTTCTTAGATCAATACTCTTTATCATTAGCATATCAACATCTTTACCTTTATCCTGTAACATAAATAAAGTAAGATTGTTATTGTCGCAAAGATACAGTAAAACTTTTTAACTGATTGATATAGAATTCATGTTCTAAGGCAATAGAATGAATATTCAAAATATAATTAGATGTAAAGTTAGTAGCGCAATGATTTCGGCAGGCGCTCCAATACATTATGATCCTCAAGTTCGACGTTCAGCACGCATACAATTTGGAGATTATCAAGTAAACGGTATCATGACTTTAGCAAAAAATCTAAAAATATCGCCACGACAATTAGCAAAAAAAGTTCTTGATCAATTAAATTTAGATGACTTGACTAAAAAAATTGAAATTGCTGGACCAGGATTTATTAATATTTTTCTTAACCCTAAGTGGTTATCTGTACAAATTGATAATGTTTTAAAACAAGAAAATCTGGGAATCATGCCAATCCATAAACAAATTATAGTCATAGACTATTCCTCGCCGAATGTGGCCAAAGAAATGCACGTAGGTCACCTAAGATCTACAATTATTGGTGATGCAATGGCTCGAACGCTGGAATTCCTTGGGCACAAGGTCATTCGAGCAAATCACATTGGTGACTGGGGTACTCAATTTGGTATGCTTATTGCTTTTTTAGAAGAAAAATATAATAAAAATTGTAAAAATATCACTCTGACAGACCTAGATATTTTTTATCGCAATGCTAGACAACGCTATGATAATAATCTTGAATTTGCTGAACGCTCTCGCCGATATGTAGTCAAATTACAACATGGCGACGAATACTGCCGAAAAATATGGAAACAATTAGTAAATATCACCATGAAAGAAAATCAGGTCATTTATGACCGCATGAATGTAACCTTGACCCATCAAGATATAATGGGTGAAAGCCTGTATCATAACATGATGTCAGACATTATATCTGATCTTCAGACTAAAGGGTTAGCAAGACAAAATCAAGGAGCTATCGTAGTTTTCTTAGAAAAATATAAAAACAATACTAATGAAATACCTGGCGTGATTATTCAAAAAAAGGATGGTGGCTATCTCTATACTACAACCGATATTGCTTGTGCTAAATACCGCTATGAAACCCTCAACGCTAATCGTATTTTATACTACACTGACTCGCGTCAACATCAACATCTTTTACAAGCTTGGGATATTGCTCGTCAAGCCGGTTATATTCCTGAGAGTTTACAATTAGAACACCATATGTTTGGTATGATGTTAGGTCAGGATGGAAAGCCCTTCCAAACGCGTCGCGGTCATACTATTAAACTATCTTATTTACTAGATGAGGCTATAAATCGTGCTACTAAACTAATATTAGATAAAAATCCTGATATACCCCAAGATAAACTAAAAGAATTAGCACGTATTATTGGAATTGGTGGATTAAAATACGCAGATCTCTCAAAAAACCGTACCACTAACTACGTCTTTGATTGGGATCACATGCTTTCATTAACAGGAAATACTGCACTTTATATACAATATGCTTTAACACGAATTCTATCAATATTTCGTAAAATACAGATTAATCAAGAAGAATTACTAACAGCTACAACCAATATAGTCAATAATTGTGAAATAGCTCTTGCTGTATGTTTATTACAATTTAATGAAATCATCACCGAAGTAGCTCAGGATGGCATGCCCCATCTTATGTGTTCTTATTTATATAAATTAGCAGGTCTTTTTTCTAGCTTTTATGAAGAATGTCCAATTCTGTACGCAAAGAACAAGAAAATTCAACAAAGCCATCTACGTTTAGCTTTATTAACTGAAAAAACTCTTAAACAAGGATTAAATCTTTTAGGTATTGAGACAATGGAGTCTATGTAAAGATACGTATCAACAGATCATAATAGATTTTATCTAGTTGTTTCATTTTATTAAACATATGCTTTGTGCGTAGAGTTCTAATAAAGAACAATTCATTTGATTGATAGGATTTCATTGTAATCGAACTAGATTGTTATCAAGTACAGGGGTTTTTTTACATAACCCAAAAGCAATAAAACCACTATGTAATCAAATTAATCTTTTAATATCAACACATAAATAATTTCTAGTTATTGAAAGCATCTATAACCGCGATGTATTTTAATTTCTAAAAAAATAATACTAAAAATTAATATAGCGATGCTCGATTCCTTAATAGAGCTAAAACTCATATGAAAAATATTAACAATAATTTAACTATTTATAACTAGAATAAGAAGATATTAGCTAAACCAAATTACTACGCTCAATTACTATGCCTACTTGACGCGCTTGCGGTACTGCACCAGATTTACTAACTTTAATACGAATCCATTTCAAGGAGTATTTTTGGAGAAGCATCGTTGCAACCTCTTCTGCTACACGTTCAATCAATGCAAACTTACCTTCACTCACTAAAGTAATAATAGAGCTGACTACATCAGAATAATTAAGACAGTCACTGACATTATCACTTAAAGCTGCTTTTCGGTGATCCCATTTTATATCTACGTCTAATATTAATTGTTGTTTTTTAATTTTTTCCCAATCGTCAACTCCAATAATAGTCATAATACTTAGTTGATCAATATATAAAATATCCATACTATATCTCTTGTCTACAGTGGTTATACATATACACTAGTGGTTATACATATACACCAATAGTGTATTAGTATAGATTAAAGTTATCCTTCAAAAAATTAAACCATATCTATTAATTTTTCTTAGTATCATTTTTATATATTTTGTCTATATTTATTCTTCATTATTATAGGGTTGGTATCTTAAGTAGTCTCTTTATTATTTTATTAACTGCAATCTGCTATCACTCATTGTCAATGAACGTAAATGGTTTGCATGGAGATATAGATAAAAAAGTCTAGAATAATCCATTACGTCTTCAAGTAAGAATTACAATTCTTATTCTTTTTAGTTAAAAATTAGAATACTTTTTCTATTATCTTAAAAGATATAGATCTAGTAGTCTTTATCATCATTTTATATTTATAAATATACAATCACTCTTCGCGTGCCATTTGGGTTAATCTGACTAATGATTTTGATACAATAACACAATCATTGCTCTGATTTTTCTTTTTTAAATCTCACTTCATACGCTTTATTGGTTTATGTCTATCTATATCATTCCTTTCACTATTTTTCAATAAATGTCGAAATTAACCCTCATTCTCACATTAACTGCAATTACCTTAATTCTCCTTATATAATTAACAGAACATTAACATGAAGAATAGGACAATTATTCTTTTAGATAATAATAAAAACGCCAATTTAAATTGGAGGTAAATCTGATAGCAACCATTTTGGATAAACAGTAATACTAAGATTAGAACTGATCCTCTTACTATTCAGGCGAATCATGCCTACATAAGCAATCATAGCCCCATTATCAGTGCAAAACTCTGGACGAACGTAAAAAACTTGTTCTCCGCGCTGATTCATAGTCTTAGTAATTTTGCTACGTAATTTTTGGTTAGCACTAACCCCACCTGCAATAACTAATCTCTTAAAACCGGTTTGGTCTAAAGCTCGACAACACTTTATTAATAAAGTATCAACTACTGCATCCTCAAAAGCACGGGCAATATCTGCATATGTTTGTCTACTATTATCATTTTTACCTATAGTACGAGCTACACATGTCTTTAATCCAGAAAAACTAAAATCTAATCCAGGTCGGTTTGTCATTGGACGCGGAAAAATAAAACGATTCTTTACACCACATTTAGCTATATCAGATAACATAGGTCCGCCTGGATAACCTAATCCTAAAAGCTTAGCTGTTTTATCAAACGCTTCACCTGCTGAGTCATCAAGTGATTGCCCCAATACAGTATATTTACCAAAATCTGTTGCACTGATTAACTGAGTATGACCACCAGAAACTAATAATGCTATAAATGGAAAAACTGGTGGATTATCTTCTAACATAGGAGAAAGGAGATGACCTTCCATGTGATGTATAGCGATAGAAGGAACATTCCAAGAAAATGCCAATGAACAACCAATGCAGGCTCCTACCAATAAAGATCCAATTAGCCCAGGTCCAGCAGTATAAGCAACTGCATTAATATCATTTCCCTTTAATCCAGATTCTTGTAGGGCTGCCTGGATCAATGGCACTATTTTCCTCATGTGATCACGAGAAGCTAGTTCAGGAACTACACCACCATAATGGGAATGTAATTGAGCTTGACTATAAAGTTGATTCGAAAGTAATCCTAATACAGAATCATAAATAGCAATGCCAGTGTCATCACAAGACGTTTCAATACCCAATACACGCATAAATTCTTCTCTTATTATTTTTTTTATTGCACAACATAAGATGACATATTATAACATGAAAAAATTTCAGGACAGACAGCCAATCTTCTTCTATTTCATTTACAAAACTAATCGATCCTTGCTCCATCTAATATTAATCTGATTTGAACTAAAATTTAGATGAAAAATATGATCTTTAGATCAGTGGTTTACTAAAAAACAAACTTATATACAAGTAATATGATACTATATTGTCTTATAATACAACCTATGTTAGAGTCATTTAAACAAATTTATCCATATTGTATTAACATCAATAACAACTGAATGCTTTGAGGTAAGAAGTACATGCCCGTAATAAAAGTACGTGAAAATGAGCCATTCGACATTGCGCTACGTCGATTTAAACGATCTTGTGAAAAAGCAGGGGTACTAGCCGAAGTTCGTCGTCGTGAGTTTTATGAAAAACCAACAACTGAGCGAAAACGAGCTCAAGCATCTGCAGTAAAGCGTTATGCAAAAAAACTAGTACGTGAAAATATACGTCGTGCACGCCTCTATTAATTAATTGATTGATTAATTACAAGATGCGTCTGCCAAATTAAAAAAAATGTATTTTCTAATCCGTGTTTTTAAGGAAGTGCGGATTAGTTCTCTTTATCATATGCAAGCGATAAAGATCAGATAATACAGGATGTATAATAATCTTATGACGGGGCGGATTCCAGTTTTATTTATTAAAAATTTATTAGAAAGAACAGATATCGTAAGTTTTATTAACTCTCATATTAAATTAAAAAAACTCGGTAAAAATTACAATGCATGCTGTCCCTTTCATAATGAAAAAACCCCTTCTTTTACTGTAAATCGTGAAAAACAGTTTTATCACTGCTTTGGTTGTGGAGCTCATGGTAATGTCATCGACTTTCTTATTCATTATGAACATTTAAATTTTATTGAAAGCATTGAAGAATTAGCAAATATACATGGTCTCCAAGTTCCAAATAATGAAAGTAATCAACTAAAACAATCTGAAAGCTACCAACGTCCTTATTTGTATCAATTAATGAATGAATTAAGTAAATTTTATCAACATAAATTATTGCAACAACCAATATCAGAAGCATATAGTTACCTTGCACGTAGAGGGATCAATAATAACATTATTCAGTATTTTTCTATTGGATTCGCCCCGCCAGGTTGGAATAACGTCTTAAAATATTTTGGGAGCACCTCTTCTCAACGTCAGTTATTAATGAATTCAGGTATGTTAATCACTAATAATCAAAAATGGTCTTATGATCGATTCCGAGATCGAATTATGTTCCCTATTCACGATAAAAGAGGACGAGTAATTGGATTCGGAGGAAGGGCAATCAATAATGAAGTACCAAAATATCTAAACTCTCCCGAAACAGAAATCTTTCATAAAGGTCGTCATTTATATGGCTTATATGAAGTACTAACCAATAACCCTAAACCAAGCAAATTATTAGTAGTTGAAGGCTATATGGATGTACTGACTTTAACTCAATTTGGCGTCTGTTATGCAGTCGCATCTCTCGGCACTTCTACAACATCTGAACATGTTCAGATGTTGTTTCGTCTCACTGATACAGTGATCTGTTGTTATGACGGCGATAAAGCAGGATACCAGGCAGCTTGGCGCACATTAATGATTAGCTTACCGTATATGAACGATGGACGCTCTCTACATTTTATGTTTCTACCTGATAATGAAGATCCTGACACCTTGGTGCGTAAAGAAGGTAAAGAATCCTTTGAAAAACGCATGGACAACGCAACCCCCCTTTCAATCTTTTTGCTTAACACGCTTATATCGAAAGTAGATTTAAGTTTTCCAGAAGGTCGAGCGCGACTCAGCTCGTTAGCACTACCTCTTGTACATCAAATACCAGGTGGTGCTTTACGTGTCTATCTGCGTCAAGAATTAGGACATAGATTAGGTTTGCTTGACGATAAGCAGCTTGATCACTCTGTTTTAAGAAAAGAAAAAAATAAAGAAAGTATTATAAACCCATCAATTAAACACATCACAATACGTATATTAATTAGTCTCTTAATTCACCAACCGAATTTAGTAAAAATGGTTCCTAATCTAGATAAATTAGAGTCGTTGGAAATACCTGGTATACTATTATTTATCGATCTAGTAAAAACCTGTATAACTTATCCTAACTTAAATACAGGTCAGTTACTAGAGCTATATCGGGGAACAAAATTTATCCATCACCTTGAAAGATTGGTAATGTGGAACCACATGGTAATAGATGAGCAAGTCGAAACAATGTTTCTTGATTCTCTCAGGAGAATTTACAATTATGCTTTAGAACGAAAGCTAGAAGAACTAATTGCCTATGATCGATCCAATGGACTGAGTAGTGAGGAAAAACGTGTGCTATGGAAGATAAGTAAAGCTCTAAAAAAATAGTACATAAAGTCAACTTACGATATGATCTCATCTATTAAATAATATTAAAGAACGATCAATATACAAATAAGAATCATTGCTTTACTGACTAGAACGGAAAGTAATGTGATTATAATTAAATATAATAAAGTCAGTGTTTAGTGAGTTTTTACTTAAAACTCAACACCACTATAACGGGTCATAACAGTAACTGCAACGACCCATACTATTATTCTTGGAATCTTAGTCAACCAAGAGAATCTAATTAAAGAATTATGGACGCCGTCTTATGGAGCAAAACCCGCAATCACAGCTGAAGCTACTCGTTACTCGTGGTAAGGAACAAGGCTATCTTACCTATGCTGAGGTTAATGACCATCTTCCAGAAGATATTATCGATTCTGATCAGATCGAGGATATTATCCAGGTGATTAATAACATGGGTATTCAAGTTTTAGAGGAAGCACCTGATGTTGATGAGTTAATGTTAAATGATAATAGCAGTGATACTGATGAAGATGCTGCTGAAGCAGCCGCTCAAGTGTTATCTAGTGTCGAGTCTGAAATTGGACGCACCACCGATCCAGTTCGTATGTATATGCGTGAGATGGGTACAGTTGAATTATTAACACGTGAGGGCGAAATCGATATCGCAAAACGTATTGAGGATGGAATTAATCAAGTCCAATGCTCTGTTGCGGAATATCCTGAAGCAATTACATATTTACTGGAACAATATGATCGCGTCCAGGCAGGAGAAGCTCGTCTATCTGATCTGATTACTGGTTTCGTTGATCCTAATGCGGAAGAAGACATCTCTTCGTCTCCTATGCATATAGGACCCGAATTATCCACAAACGATCATGAGAATGATGAAGAAGAAGAACCTAGCGACAGCGATGCGGAGGATGAGCATAGTATCGATGTTGAACTAGCAAGTGAAAAATTTACTGACTTGCGTCATCAATATGAAATGACGCGCTCTGTTATTAAAATGAGAACCCGAAACCATACGGAAGCACTTGAAGAAATCCAAAACCTATCAGATGTCTTCAAGCAGTTCCGTCTTGTACCAAAGCAATTTGATTTATTAGTTAACAGCATGCGTATAATGATGGATCGCGTTCGAACTCAAGAACGCATGATCATTAAGTTATGTGTTGATTTATGTAAAATGCCGAAGAAACATTTTATCACCATGTTTTCTGGTCATGAAACAAATGGAATATGGTTTCAATCCGCCATAGATATGAATAAACGATGGTCAGAAAAGTTGAAAGACGTTTCAGATGATGTCGCGCGAAGCTTGCAAAAATTACAGCAAATTGAAGATGAAACAGGGCTCACCATTGAGCAAGTAAAAGACATTAACCGTCGAATGTCTATTGGAGAAGCCAAAGCTCGTCGAGCAAAGAAAGAAATGGTTGAGGCAAATCTACGTCTAGTTATATCTATTGCTAAAAAATATACTAATCGTGGACTGCAATTTCTAGATCTAATTCAAGAGGGTAATATTGGACTGATGAAAGCAGTCGATAAATTTGAATATCGACGTGGTTATAAATTTTCAACTTATGCTACCTGGTGGATTCGACAAGCTATTACTCGCTCTATCGCAGATCAAGCGCGTACTATCCGTATTCCAGTACACATGATTGAAACTATTAATAAACTCAATCGAATTTCACGACAGATACTACAAGAAATAGGACGAGAACCTACAGCAGAAGAATTAGCTGAACGCCTTATGATGCCAGAAGATAAAATCAGAAAAGTAATGAAAATTGCTAAAGAACCAATCTCGATGGAATCTCCTATAGGAGATGATGAAGATTCGCATCTTGGTGATTTTATTGAAGATACTACATTAGAACTCCCATTAGAATCCGCAACCTCTGAAAGTCTTCGTTCAGCTACTCATGAAGTTTTATCTGGTCTCACTGCGCGTGAAGCTAAAGTTTTACGGATGCGCTTTGGTATCGATATGAATACTGATCATACCTTGGAAGAAGTTGGAAAACAATTTGATGTTACACGTGAGCGCATCCGACAAATTGAAGCCAAAGCGCTTCGTAAACTGCGTCATCCTAGTCGCTCTGAAGTTCTCCGAAGCTTTTTGGATGATTAAATTTTTACTTTAAGTAAAGTACGATAGTTTCTTGTAGAGAAATATTAATATGGTAATATCATGACTATTTTTATTTATATTATGCTTATATCTCTAACTATTCGTAGAGTAATGTTTATATAACTGTATCAATAATAATTAATTAGACTTATTCTAGAGCGCTTAGTATATGTCAAATAAATTATTATAGACCAGTCGTGTCTAGTATAAATTTTTTAATGAACTAGTTTCTCAATATAAATCTTATTATCGATTTATCTAGGATTCTATCCTACAAATACATACTATCATAAATATAGTAGATATAAGTAATATAGTAGATATAAGTCGAGTCACATGTTCTCGAGAATGCTATCGGGTAAAGACGCTCTTTTTAATGCATAACTCAACACTTCTTCAATGCACATAACTAGCTTAATCTCAATGTCAGCAATGATGTTGTCTGGAATCTCTTCCAGATCACGCTTATTTTCGTTGGGAATAAGCACTGTCTTAATTCCTCCGCGGTGGGCTGCTAAGAGTTTCTCTTTCAACCCACCAATAGGTAAAACTTGACCTCGTAAAGTAATTTCACCAGTCATAGCAACATTAGAACGAACTGGGTTTCCAGTAAGGCTGGAAACTAGTGCGGTGCACATTGCAACACCTGCGCTTGGCCCATCTTTTGGTGTTGCCCCTTCTGGCACATGCACGTGAATGTCTTGTTTCTCATAAAAATCACTTTTGATTCCTAGTTTTTTTGTCCGAGCTCTAACCACTGTTAATGCAGCTTGAATCGATTCCTGCATTACTTCTCCAAGGGAGCCTGTGTAAGTTAGCTTACCCTGACCTGGAACGCATACTGTTTCTATCGTCAATAAATCACCACCAACTTCTGTCCACGCCAGTCCCGTGACTTGTCCTACTCGATCTTGGTTGTCAGCTCGACCATAATTGTAACGTTGTATGCCTAGATAATCTTTTAAATTATTAGAATCAATTCTAATATGTTTAATTGCCTTTGTCATGAGAAGAATTTTAACTGCTTTTCTGCATAATTTTGATAACTCACGCTCTAGATTGCGCACGCCAGCTTCACGCGTATAGTAACGAATAATGCTAATTATAGCACTTTCATCAATGGTTAGTTCATCTTCCCTTAAAGCATGGCGTCCCGTTTGCTTGGCTAACAGATGTTGTTTAGCAATATTGAGTTTTTCATCTTCTGTATAACCGGATAAACGAATTACTTCCATACGATCTAGTAATGGTGCAGGAATGTTCATTGAATTTGATGTTGCAAAAAACATAACATCAGATAGATCATAATCTACTTCTAGATAATGGTCATTAAAAGAAACATTCTGCTCTGGATCAAGCACTTCTAGCAGAGCCGAAGAAGGATCTCCACGCATATCTGATGACATCTTGTCAATTTCATCTAACAAAAATAATGGATTTTTTACTCCTACTTTTGCCATTTTTTGAATTAATTTTCCAGGCATTGACCCAATATACGTACGACGATGTCCACGAATTTCTGCTTCATCTCGGATACCTCCTAGCGCCATACGAACATATTTTCTTCCAGTCGCTTTAGCAACAGATTGACCTAAAGATGTTTTACCTACACCAGGTGGTCCAACTAAACAAAGAATTGGGCCCTTTGCTTTATTGACGCGATTCTGTACAGCTAGATATTCAATAATTCGATCTTTTACGCGTTCTAAACCAAAATGATCAACATCTAAGGTTTCTTGAGCTTTTCTTAGATCTTTCTTTACCTTACTACGAACACTCCATGGTACTTGAACCATCCAGTCAATATATCCACGCACAACTGTTGCTTCTGCTGACATAGGGGACATTGTTTTTAACTTTTGTAATTCAGATTCAGTTTTCTCCCTAGCTTCTTTCGGCATTTTAGAGCTATCAATCTTACGTCTTAATATTTCATGTTCATCCGGAGATTCATCCATATCACCTAATTCTTTCTGAATAGCCTTCATTTGCTCATTTAGATAGTATTCGCGTTGACTTTTTTCCATTTGTTTTTTAACACGACTACGAATACGTTGTTCAACTTCTAATAAATCAATCCCTGACTCCATCATTGCCATTAAATACTCCAAACGTTCACTAACATCTGACATTTCTAATATGGACTGCTTATCCGCTAACTTTAATGGCATGTGTGCAGCGACAGTATCTGCCAAACGTGCTGCGTCATCAATGCTATTAATAGATGTTAAGACTTCAGGTGGAATTTTTTTGTTTAACTTAATATATCCTTCGAATTGATTAATAGCAGTTCGTACCAATACTTCTTGTTCACGTTCTTCAATTTTAGGGGAAACAAGATACTCTGCTTTAGCTGTAAAATGATCACCATTATCAGATAATTTTGTTATATGAGCACGCTGTAAACCCTCAACAAGAACTTTTACAGTACCGTCGGGTAACTTTAGCATCTGCAAGACAGAGGCCACAGTACCAACTGAAAATAAATCCTGAATACTAGGGTTGTCCGTAGAAGCCTCTTTCTGGGCAACTAACATGATCTTATTATCATGATCAATAGCGGTTTCAAGACAGCAAATAGACTTTTCTCGTCCAACAAACAACGGAATCACCATATGAGGATAAACAACAACATCCCGCAAGGGTAAGACAGGAATTTCAATATGCTTAATACGCTCAGGATTCATAGAGCTCTCTCTCTTAGTTTAATTTTAGCCTGAGTAAAGCAGGACTGCAAAATGCAGACAAAATAAGTTTTTTAATCCAATTGAATCCACAAGTACATAGGTATATGGGGATGAATTTAATAGATTCAATATTAAAGCAGGGAGAAAGGAACTAAGTAGATTTTTTCCCGCATTCTAGTAAAAATTATTAGAAGGAATAAATAAGATGCTATCTACTATTAACATAATGGTATGTTATTCCTAATAAAATTTGGAATTTTTCACACAGAAATCTAATTTAAATCTTGAGTAACTCATAACCATCAGGTTTTTAATACAAGTCTTTTTTACTAAATCATAAATCAATAGTTGTGTGTCATTGACAATGATATCTGTACTGATTAACGATACATCGTAATAACTGTGTTATTAATTAAATATAAAAATATTAATTTCTATATACTCATATATATAATTAAATTTCTCTTCTGAATGCAAACAACCTAAACACTTCTGATCAATACTATTTAATAATTAAGATTATATCATGTTTTATCTAATCTCTAATATATTGTTATATTACATTCAATCCGTGCATTCATCTTACCACTAATTTTTTAACAGATTTTATTTATATGCATCAGACATATTTGGGTATTAGTCTGTATAAATATTTATTTATATAAATCAACTGATCAGCGATCATATAATTATATAAATTTATCGCTTTAATTTTTAATTTTGTGCATGTAACTTAGATGAAAGATTTCCATCAACAAAATATAACTTATCATTGTGTTTGTGGTATCATCTGAAATATAAAGAAAATTAATCTATAAAATTTTTACTGAAACATTTACTAATATTCTAAAAAATTAGAGTTCTTAGCATATGAGTCTGTCAGTTGCATTATAATTCTTATTATATAAATAATTACTTGCAAAGAGCATAATAAAGATATGACCCTATGATTCTATCATAATAAAATTATATATCTTCATTATCCAGTCCTTTTAAAAACTTCCACATAATTCTCATACTAGATTCATTAGAATCTTTTTACAATTGCATACGATTCTATTTTTAGAATTACAATATTAAGTATAACATTGTATGTTTATATAATATTGAAAATATATTCTATAAATATCGTTAAATCAATTATTTAAATTATATTTTTACCTAATGATTCTCTGTTAGTTTTTAATGTAATCCCACTATGGGCATCCAAGTGATTCCAATATCCTTTATCAATATATGAAGAACTTGACGATTATTTTCTTCGTTGAAAAAGTGTCGTATTTGTCTAGCAACCACTTTTCCTATACCATTTACTAAAATTAAATCATCTATGTTAGCATTCATTAATGCATCTAAAGTTTGGAAATGAACTGCTAAATTAACTGCAGTTGTCTGTCCAATGTTAGAAATCCCAAGAGCATACAAAAAACGCGAAAATGTAGTTTTTTTTGCTTTCTCTAATTCATCTACTAAATATTGCGCTGCTTTAGGCCCCATACGCTCCATTTCACTCAGCTGACTAACCGTTAGATAAAATAAATCAGCTAAATTTGTAACATATTTTTTCTCCACTAATTGAGTAATGATTCTTTCACCTATGCCGTGAATATTTAAAGCTCTTCGTGATACAAAATGTTTTAAAGCTCCTTTCAGCTGCGCGCTGCAAGTAAGCCCATTAGTACAATACATGCCCATTTCTCCCTTTGCGCGCTTTAACACGGATCCGCATGCGGGACACATAATTGGAATCACCACTTCATGTCTTTGAGAATTTCTACCAATTATACTAACAATCTGAGGAATCACATCACCTGCTCTGCGGATAGTAACACGATCTCCAATTCTAATTCCTAATCTACTAATTGAGCTAGTATTATACAACGTAGCACTGCTTACTATTACTCCAGAAATACTGACTGGCTCTAATTGAGCCACCGGCGTAAGAACACCGGTTCGACCTACTTGGAAATCTATATCACGAACGGTGGTAATTTTTTCTTGAGCTGGAAATTTAAAAGCCACTGCCCATCGAGGGGCGTGTGTAATACATCCCAGCTTCTTTTGTAATAATAAGTTATCAATTTTAATTACTACGCCATCAATATCATAATCCAGAAAAGGTCGGTTAATTTGCATGTGATCATAAAACTCTAATACTTCATCTTGGGTATCAAGAAGACGCGTATGTTCACTAACCGGCAAACCCCAGTCTTGAAATTTTTTCAGACACTTTATATGACTAGTTGGCATTGTTCCTCCCTCCACAAGCCCTAGTCCATAGCAAATAAAACTAAGTTGACGTTTACGCGTAATACGTGGATCCATTTGACGCAATGATCCCGCAGCAGCATTACGAGGATTAGAAAAAACTTTATGTCCACGGGATAATGCTTCATAATTTATTTTTTTAAAATGCGAAAGCAACATAAATGCTTCTCCTCGCACCTCAAGACTCTCTGGGATATTATGTCCATTTAAATAATATGGAATAGTTTTAATCATTCGTATATTATTAGTAATATTTTCTCCATTTCTACCATCTCCACGAGTAGAGGCTCGGACCAACTTCCTATCTTTATATAGTAAACTAACTGCAAGACCATCAAATTTTAACTCACAACAAAGTCTGATTCGATCCGAATCATGTAGCTCGTCCTTTATTCGTTTATGAAAAGCTAGATAACTATTTTTGTCAATAACATTATCTAATGATAGCATGGGTACTTCATGATATACTTTTTTTAAAGTATTTCGTGAAATAGGAGAAGCACCAATACATTGAGTCGGTGAGTCAGCCATTAGGAACTTCGGATGCTGCTTTTCTAATACACGAAGTTCGTTGATTAGTAGATCATATTCAGCATCTGAAATTTCCGGTTGATCCATCATGTGGTATTGATATTGATAATGACGAAGAAGCATTTGAAGATTAGTAATTTTATCTTTTATAGAATCTATCATATAACACCATTCCTACCAATAATACCACCATTAAAAAATAGAAAAAATCCACACTAGTGACTCAAAATAATGAACGAAAGACATTATTTAATATAATCACGATTATACAAATTTTTCTCTACAAATTACTTCTACATTATCCTATCTTTAATAGGATTATTATCCTATCATTCCTGTATATATTATCATGATCGAAATAATTAATAATACATTTTTCAATATTAGGGTATTGATCCTAAACATAATTATGTTAACAAATCTAATCCTCTCTACACTAATCATTAAACAGCGTAAATAAACTAATAAATATAATAAACTCAATAAATTAAAATGAAATACTTGTTTATTCAGTTCATAATATTCTGTGATATTATTCAATAATAAGGCAAGATAAGTCTCATTATAAAGCGTACTAACTTTATATAATTTTTTATAGATTAAGTAAAATTTATACCAAAAACCAATATGCGTGTTTTATACAAACCATTCTTTAATATACATAATCTTTATCAATCAAATTATATATAAATTGAAATTATATATTCATGACATTTTGCTAGAAAATAATCTATTCACAACATAATAGTAAATATTCTAAAATAGACTATGTATTACAATATTTTACTGAATATATTAACTGTTAATTATCTCTAATTTTAAGGATAGACGAGTCACTTAACTATGTCTTCCCACATTAAGAACTATATCCTCTAATTTTTCTTAAAAAAATAAAAAAACATATTTTCTTGTAAGTTATTCCTGTAAATACAGATACAGATGTCATCGGATTGATTTCCAGTCAGAATGTAATATTAAAGACTAAAAAAACTAAAGCGTTCAGTCATTAAGCTCTCTGTTTTCATTAAAGGTAGAATCAGAGTATGATAACTATATTTGTATTATACATATACAGAATGTGTATAATATATATACATCATGGCTTATCTTAGCTATATGTTTCATAGCTGATCTGAAAAATAAGATTTATTTTCTATATTGAGATGTATAACAATCCTATTGTATTTGATTCTTATCTTTTGTAATAAAATGTTTAAGAATAAAGTAAGTAACATTAATTACTCACTCTTTTATTATCATGAATCTCAATTCAAGATATTACAATCAGGAATGAAAACACCATTTTATAGTTAACATTATTATAACATTGTTATAGCTATATCTCCTAACCATGGAAGATAAAAACAACTAAACCAATTCCATAATAATGTCTCTTTAGTTAAATACAATAATAATGATTTTCTTATGTCTAAAATTACATCTATTTTTAAATATTGCTTGCCGTAGTGTTCCTAAAACTAAATGAGGTATTATAAATATTATCATCCTGCTCTAAGTCACCTAAATAATATGCTATTACCAAAGATTAGGTCTTATTCTGATATATATTTTTTCTGATATATATTTTTTCGAAGAGCCAGCAAATAACTTCCAATTTTTTTAAGTAATTGTAAAATACGAACACATAAATATTGTATAATTTTCATTTTTTTATATTAAAAAGAATGCACACTACGAGCTCATATATTGCCACATTATTACTAAAATCATATATTTATCTTATCTATAATTTTACGTCTATTCTCTAATATAGAATATAAACTCATTAATTTCGCTAACTGTGAAAATAATACATACTAATAATATTTATTATTATAAAAAATAATACATAAAACAGATAAAGTTAATAAAAATTATTAGTTTCTTAATCATATTAATATATACCTCAAGTATCATAAAATATTTGTTACTATTTTAATAAACAAATTGAATTGATTTTATAAAAATAAGAAAATAATTAAGAGTACAAATGAAATTATCAATTTCATCTTTTTTCTATACATTCTTAGGCTTTAAAAGCTATAAGTTAGTATATTAAATAATGATATACATATATTATTTTATTTAATAAAAAAAATTTAGTCATGAAAAATTAATCACATCAATATTACAAAATTTTTAGTAAATATCATTACAAAAATCTTGGTATATTTTTGTATTCAAGTACACTTCAAATCAATAATATAGAGTATGTTATTTTTTTAAACCTGATTAGAAAAGGATCGTAAGAGTGATGCAAGAGCAATATTGCCCACATGAAATAGAATCTTTTGTCCAAAAATACTGGGAAGAAAATAAAACATTTCAAGTTTCTGAGAGAGAAGATAAAGAAAAGTATTATTGTCTCTCCATGCTTCCTTATCCATCTGGTCATCTACACATGGGCCATGTACGTAATTATACTATTGGGGATACATTAGCGCGTTATCAACGAATGCTCGGTAAAAATGTATTACAACCTATTGGATGGGATGCTTTTGGGTTACCAGCTGAACGAGCTGCAATAGAAAATGATGTCAAACCATCATCCTGGACCCGTTCGAATATTAACTACATGAAAACTCAAATTCAAGCACTAGGATTTAGTTACGATTGGAGCCGTGAAATTACTACCTGTCAACCAGAATATTACCATTGGGAGCAATGGTTCTTTACTCAGTTATATGAAAAGGGTTTGGTTTATAAAAAAACTGCTGAAGTAAATTGGTGCCCACATGATATGACAGTATTAGCCAATGAACAAGTGATGGATGGTTCTTGCTGGCGCTGTCAATCCAAGGTTGAATTTCGAGAAATCCCACAGTGGTTTATTAAAATAACAAGCTATGCTGAGGAATTACTAAATGATCTGAATCAACTTAGCGAATGGCCAGAAAAAGTTAAAACAATGCAACGGAACTGGATTGGTCGCTCTGAGGGAACTGAGATTAAATTTCCAATTGTAGGTAAAAAAGAAGCGCTATTTATTTATACAACCCGGCTTGATACCTTAATGGGTGTTACCTATCTTGCAGTAGCCATGAATCATCCTTTAGTCAATCAGATTTCTCTCAACAATCCCGCTCTACGTGTCTTTATTTCTACCTGCCGAAAAACTAAAGTATCTGAATCTAACTTAGTTAAATTAGAAAAAAAAGGAATGAACACTGATTTATTTGCAGAACATCCACTGACGGGAGAAAAATTACCAATTTGGGTTGCAAATTATGTACTCATGGAATACGGAACAGGTGCTATTATGGCTACACCAGCCCATAATCAAGCTGATTGGGATTTTGCTATGAAATATCATGTAGCAATTAAAGCTGTCATTCTTAATGCTGATGGTCAAATCCCTGATTTAAAAAAATCAGCAATGACAGAAAAAGGAATCCTCTTTAATTCAGATCAATTTAATGGATTATCCTTTGATAACGCAACTAAAGAGATACAGGATCAACTAATTAAAAAAAATTATGGCCAAAAAATAGTTAAATATCGTCTCCGTGATTGGAGTGTATCACGTCAACGGTATTGGGGAACACCTATACCTATGCTCACTCTTAAGGATGGAGCTATTGTTCCTGTACCCGAATATCAGCTTCCCGTTATCTTACCAGAAGATTTAATAATGAATGGAATTGCTAGCCCAATTAAAACAAATGTAAAATGGGCACAAACCTCTCTTAATGGCCAATTAGCTCTACGAGAGACTGATACCTTTGATACTTTTATTCAATCATCCTGGTACTATGCACGTTATACGTGTCCCAACTATTCCAAAGGTATGTTAGATTCCAAATCCACAAACTATTGGTTACCAGTGGACCAATATGTAGGAGGAATTGAACATGCCATAATGCATCTTCTTTATTTTCGTTTCTTCCATAAACTACTACGTGATGCAGGATTCGTGAGCACTGATGAACCTGCTAAACGTCTTTTATGTCAAGGAATGGTTTTAGCTGATGCTTTCTATCGAATTGGTGATAATGGTGAACATTGTTGGATAGCGCCGAATAATGTTGTTGTAGAGCGTGATACGCAAGGACAAATCATTCAGGCTTTTGATAAAAATGGAGAAAAACTTGTATATGCAGGTATGACTAAAATGTCAAAATCCAAAAAAAACGGTATAAATGTACAATTAATGATAGACCGCTATGGTTCTGATACTATCCGTTTATTTATTATGTTTGCTGCGCCAGCAGACATGCCATTAGAATGGAGAAATTCTGGCGCTGAGGGAGCGCATCGTTTTCTAAAACGAATATGGAAATTAACTAGAAAACATGTCAATCAGGGATTGACCATGATATTAAATGTCAATGCATTAAGCAATCAACAAAAAACACTACGCTGTGCTCTTCATAAAACTATTAGAAAAGTATCTGATGACATAGGACGTCGTCAAACATTTAACACAGCAATTTCAGCCATAATGAAATTATTTAATAAATTAGAGAATGCTCCACAAGAGATGGATCAGGATCGAGCATTAATGCAGGAAGCATTGCTAGCTATAATTCGAATGTTAAATCCATTTACCCCACATATCTGTTTTATTTTATGGAGAAAGTTAGGCGGATATGGAAATATAGATTTTGCTCCATGGCCACAAGTGGAACTAGAAGCAATACAGGAGAATCATCTAACTATAGCAATTCAAGTGAATAATAAAATTAGAGGAACAATCGTTGTCGCTTTAGAATCAACTCAATCACAAATTGAAGCTCTTGCTATAAAAGAGCCTTGTATAGAAAAATATCTTCGTTTCTCTAGGATTCGAAAGATTATTTATGTACCAGGTCAGTTAATTAATCTAATTCTTAACTAGGCTCAAGAGATTTGATATAATGAACTATGTAAAACTCTCACTAACACTCATAATCAGCATGACCATTTCCATCGTTAATGGATGTGGATATCATCTTCATCAAGCTTTCACCACACCAGATTCAATGAAGAATCTTATTGTACATACAGAAGATCTATATAGCCCACTGACAATTGAAGTCTATAAACAACTTAGAAAATATGATGTTAATATCATGACTCAAGAAAGCACGAAAAGAAATATTCCCTCTCTGCATCTTGGTAAAGAAATTCTTCATCGTAATACTACTACAACTTTTTATGATGGAAAAACTGCTGAATATTCTATTGTAATGATTGTAAAAGCACATATAGTAATACCTAGTCAAGGATTCTATCCGATTATTTCTCAAGTATCGAGTTCATTTTTTGAAAACCCACACACTCCTTTGGCAAAAGATGCTGCAGAAAGTCTTATTATTTATGATATACGGCAAAAAGTAGTCAGAGATCTTATTCATCAGATTTCCAAGATTTATATTGAAACAACTAATGCCACAAAACAGTTAAATAATCCAATTACACTAAAAAATTCAGGTCTATCCCATCGTATCAGACCAGATACGTACTGTGATTCTAACTAATGATTCAAATTTATCCTGATAAGCTACATAATAAATTAGCTGAGAAATTAAACAAATGTTACATATTGTATGGATCAAATCTTCTTTTTATTAAAGAATCAAAAGCGGCCATCTATAAAGTGTCTAAAAATCAAGGTTTTACAGAACGCTTTACAATTTTATTAGATCATAAGACTGATTGGCAAGAAATTTTCTCTATCTTTAAAGAATTTAGTTTATTTTCCAGAAAAAAAATATTATTTCTCATATTACCAGAACAAGGTCCAAATATAGTAATAAAAAAGAAACTTATTGTACTGATTGAATTATTACACAGTGATATAATATTAATATTACAAATCCCAAGATTAACGAAAAGACAAGAAAATGAAGCTTGGTATAAAACTATCTGCACTCACTCAATATTAGTGGTTTGCCAAGAACTAGAGAGGAGAGCAGTACCTTTTTGGATTACCTCCAGAGCAAAGAAACTTAATTTAACACTAGACGATAACTCCAACAAACTACTATGTTACTATTATGAAGGCAATCTTCTTGCGCTGGCTCAAACATTAGACAAATGTGCAATACTATGGCCTAATAGTTATCTTACATCGACCCACATTAAACAAGTGATTCATAACGCAGCATGCTTTAATCCGTTTGACTGGATAAACTCACTATTTCTAGGAAATAGCCAACGCGCACTTCGTATTCTTCGTCAAGTACAAACCACAGATAGTGACTCAGTTATTCTTTTACGAATATTACAAAATGAGCTTCTTGTATTAGTAAAGTTAAAACGAAAGATGCTTTACATGCCGCTTCCCATTCTATTTGATCAGTATCATGTGTGGCAAAAACGTCGTCTCCTATTAAATCACGCACTTCAGCGCCTGGATACTACTAAGCTCACTCATATCTTTACATTATTAACACGGATAGAACTTCTTTTAAAAGAAGAACACAATCCATCAGTTTGGATAGAATTAGAAGCTTTAACATTAACATTCTCAGAGCCTGAGTTCCCATTTAGTTTTTAATATCATACCTAATTATTATAAGTTTTAAACTTAGTTTGGTTGCATTTTAGATTCATTCATTATGACTACCCGAAGCTAGTAGAAAAAATAGATTCCCTTTCGATCTAAATAAGCTATTTCTGTTATCCCATTAAATCTCTCTACACTCTCCGATCGATCGAATAGGAAATTGTCATAGCACGTTCACATAATTAACTTTGATATTAAAGATAACCTCCTGATTTAATATTGATTTGCGTGCAATAAACCGTCGTATCCTTTTATAGATATTAATTAAGTTATCTATTGTACGTAAAGAAAAGGAATAGTTTATTCTCTAGCCTGTACTGTGGGTATCCACAATTGATTAACTATGTAAAAAAATGATATCAATAGGATAAGATCTTATAGATAAGTCATATTTTAGAACCTCAAACATACGGTTATCTAAAAAAATACAACAACCGATAGGATACAGTAATAATTAAGAGCGGATATTACACATGTAATACAAAAATTATTTATCGCTCCATTTCGTCATGTGGATCTAAAAAAGATACTAAAGATATCAATATCCTCTACTGATATTTGTTGAAATCGATATCGAATTTTATCTCATTAGTATCTTTTACCAAAAAGATTAACGCATTTTCTTATCTAAAATAATTATATCAAAATTAATATAGTTAAGCTATACTAGGTTACGCAATAACCTAAATAGAATTTTTTAAAAAATAAGATAAAATTTATATAGCATAATAATACGAACTAAGCAGAGGTAAAGAATCAACTCGCGATTCTCTCTTAATTTTAATACAGACTAACTTCTCTCTTATATCTCCATTATTAACATGTCGAAAGGTGGATCTACAAAATATAATCATGTTACTACTAAATCATCTGCCTTTACTTTATTTACTCTTTAACGACCTTTTTTACTTTGTACGCAACTGCAAGAGGAGGGGGTAACATTCATATCTAGATGATTTTTTCAAATCAATTTCTATTACACCTCTATAGACAAAAGAAGAATAAGCAACATTGATACGATTATCCATAGCTACCAATAATACCCAATACCATGCATATTCACTATCTTTAAGCAACTAACTTCTCCATAATTCTCTGATAGATAAAGCTTAGAATCTTTAAATCAGATTCCTTTACACATTCATTAATTTTGTGAATTGTGGTATTTACTGGACCTAATTCCACTACTTCTGCTCCCATTTTCGCCATAAAGTATCCATCTGAGGTGCCTCCGGTTGTTAAAGTTTTAGGCGTAATCTTGGAATAATGCTTTATTGCATTTACAACTTCATGCAATAGATTACCTTGTTTAGTCAAAAAAGGATGTCTAATAATGTCCCATTGAATGCTATAATTCACTTGGTTCTGATTTAAAATATCCTCGACACGAGATTGAATTATTGAAGAGCTTACTTGAGTATTAAATCGAAAATTAAACTGTGCAAAACAGTTGTCTGGTATAGTATTATTACTTCCAACTCCTGCCTGTATATTAGCGATTTGCATGGAGGTTGGAGAAAAAAACGAATTACCTCGATCCCATTTTATATTGATAAGCTGATGTAAAATCGGTACTATACGATGAATCGGATTATTGGCAACATGTGGATAAGCAACATGGCCTTGAATACCATGCACAAAGAGATTTGCTGTAAGAGAACCACGACGACCATTTTTGATTACATCACCCACCTTTTCATTACTCGATGGTTCTCCTACTAAGCAATAATCTATACATTCATTACGCTCCATTAATCTTTCTACAACCTTTACTGTTCCATTAATCGAACAACCTTCTTCATCAGAAGTAATTAAAAATGCTAAACGACCTCGATGTTGTGGATAAGATTGTACAAATCGCTCTGCAGCAACAATCATAGCAGCTAGAGAGCCTTTCATATCAGCAGTTCCTCGACCGAATAACATCCCATTTTTAGTACATGGCTCAAATGGGGAATACAACCAGCGCTTTATGTCACCTACCGGAGCAACATCAGTATGGCCTGCAAAAACCAGGGTTTTACCTTTTCCTCGTGACGCCCAAAAATTGAATGTGTTTCCAATATTTATTAATTCAATTGTAAAACCCATTGCCTGCAAGCGATCTATTAATATAGGCTGACAGCCTGCATCGTCAGGACTAAGAGAAGGACATCTAACAAGTTGTTTGACAAGATCAATCACTGGACAATACATAATGATCTATATTTCCTGAAGAAATAACTAACTGATATAAAAGGCTCTTTTCTCAATGTGGAATTATACTAACACTATTTTATATGGACAAAAATACATTATATATAATAGTAATGACTGTTAACATGTAGTATTTACAATATAATCTATTTATAAATCCGTATCAGATCAAGATGATTTAATCATAAATAGTATATAATAATCATAAATAGTATATAATATATTCATTCCTAATCAATTTGTTCTAAACAATAAATTTAAATAATACTAAATTTTAATAGTTAATCTTATGTGTATAATGCGTTTTTAGATAAAATAAATTACCAGTCATTCTTTTTATACACACCATAAGAAAACAAGTAACTTATCTAGTATTAATATTATTACTATAGAATACATAAAAAATATTTTCTACTACTCTGTGTATTTCTCCTAACTCAAATACTAGTAATATTATGTCAATCTATATGTTTATCTCTCAATATCAGGATCAGTATGCAACTACATCTAACAATTTATTTAGTTCGAGCAATTTATTTAGTAATATAGACAAATATCTACTACGCATTATTAATATCATGATAGAAACAACCTTTTTTCATGATAGAATGAAATCATTGCAAAATAATAATTAATAGAAAAAATTAGATTTGATTCATAACGTTCTTCTTTCCATAAACTTAATGGCTTTTTTAGTTTGATTGACTTACGTTGTTGAAAACCATATAAGTATTATCTTTGATGGTGAATTAAAAGATCGTCTAATCTTCTGCATATTGTCAATTAAGAGAATAAGTTAAGATTTTTATTAAGTTTTTACAAATATAAATAATTAATTTCTTTTAAAAGAACTAGTTATGGATTAATAGTATAAAATTTTATTGCTTACATATCAGAAAAGTTTATTATCTTGGATTGTGATAAAGTAACATATGTTTAACCACCAACTAAACTTACAATACAAAACCTTAAAACTTCCATTTTGAATTTTATTTTGTTGTCAATCAATAATTGAATTCCTTATAAATAATCTGTTATATCTCTAATAGATCTGCTCTAGTAATATTAGAGATGATCAAATAATTACTAAATTTTTAATAAAATAAACTAATCTGAATCATTGCAAAACTTATAAAGTTTCTATTACAATCACATATTCATGCTAAATAACAATAATTCAGAAAGTAGGGATGCACATTTATAATGTAGTTACAATATTATAACGAAATTACCCTTATTTTTCAATATTTTCATCTATATTTATTTTGTAATTATTCATCTCATCTATACTATTTTATCGCGTTTGAATCATTTGAAAAAATGAATTAGATATTATATCCTAATTCACTCAATAATGATAAAAATCTATATTTATGTAAATATTAGAAATACCAGTAAGTAAGTCAATAAATTATAAAAAATAAAATAGATAACTAATTCACATATGTAGACAATGATAGGTAACTTACTGTTCAGTAATTTTTAGTACAAAACCAACCCCTTGATTAATTATAAGGTAATAATTAAATAAATTAGTATACATTTCTTTATACAATAATCTTATTAAAAAACTTGCAAGCTTGGAAATATTTTGGAAAAACTATGTATAGAAAGTCATATACTTATCAGAGATAGTATATAAATAAATAAAATAAAAGGATTACAAGATTTAAATTATGTTATATAATATATTTCATATTTCACCTAACCAGACATTCAGTAACAATAATTATATCTTTTGTGTAAAAATATTACATTCTCAGATTTTATTAAATCAAGATATATATCTTATAGTAAAATAGCTTACTTTGAATCACAAATTGATTCATAATTAATCTATGATATCATCTTTCTGAAGATAAAAAATATAATTTACTCACAGAGTGTATTTATAAAAAAAACCAATATTCTATAATCTCTACATAATTAACTTGATTAGATTTTTTCTAATCAAGCTTACGTACCATCAGTGTAACTTATGATTTTGTATACAATTTTTGGGAATGATTATTTAACTATTTAAATAATCACAAACATAAAAAAATTTTAGCTCAGAGACTCAATCTATTCTCAGTTGTTTTAGTAAAAAAAATAAAAACTGTATATTTATGTAGCGTGACATGAAAACGATTATAATTTATTTATAAAAAATGAGAGATATGATCTCAATTTTTTATTTTAATAGATAAAAATAATAGGATATTTTAAAAAATAAAAACTATATTCTTGCTATGTTATGTACTAGAATAAAAAAATGATTTATTATTATCTCATACATTATAAATACTCTTCTTATTCTTCTGTAATTTCCAAAAATAGACTAGGCGTATCAATTTAATAAATCCTCTATACTAACGAAATCATACCTTATTTATTCTCTAATCTCATGCGATCAAAAAAGTATGATAAATCTATAGAGTATCTCAGATTTAGTATCAAATATTGACAATAAATCAACCAATAAAAATTAATATAACCATTTGATATCAATAAAATTAATTTTTAGTTGGTAATAATCAATTTATAAAAAAGATACGCTCTGAACCTCAAGGATCAGAGTCAATTTAGAATAAGATAAAACTAAATTGATTGAGAAACAAAAACCCTGTAACCTCAATAAAAATGACAAAATTCATATATGTGATAATAAGGAAAAACTAGATCAATATAAAAAAAATTCATTTTAATGATACAGCTATATCATTTGATGATTCTATAATCACTGATGTATGAACATTTATGTATAATCGATTTTTCTAGCAAGTTTTAAAAGAATGAGAAAGATATATTATAGAGATAATATATTTCATATATATTTATTTACTTTAGTTCAGTAATAATATATCACTCTTATTATTAATCTTATTATAGAAATATATCCTTTTTATAAAATCACACGATACAACAACATTTATATTAAAAATTAAAATATCATTCTAGCTAATTCTATCTTAATTTTTTCACTGTACTACATTTAAAATCTGCTAACAATCAGATTATCTATAATCAGGTTATCTATAATGATAGGTATATTTTCTATACTCACATAAAACTCAATATCTCACGTTATTTCAAAACATTGTCAAAATATAATATATTTAAAGATCATTTTTGACATGTCATGCCCGAAATCTAGTATCCTAACAAAAGAAAAATACTTCTTATATTGTATCTTACAGTCACTATAATTTCTTTTTCAATTTTATTTAATAAAATTTATAAATAATCTCCTTAATTAATTCTATTATTCAAGTAATAACCTTACATAATTAATTTTATATATTATTGCACTCATCTTATGAAAACCAGGTGGTTAGTTACAACCTTGCTGAATGCTTTAGTCTCAACTGATTGCAGAAAAAAATGAATAATTTATTCTAATAGAAATGTAATTATTAACTACATTCTTTTTAAATGGATCAGAGTTAAGTAGATTAACTAATGAAAAAAAGCTGAAATAATATAAAAAGACCTTGATAATAATAAAAATTATTAATCCTTATTTTTATACACTCAATGAATTATTTCATCTTGTTTTTTCTACGTTACAAACGCTACTTCTTTGGTAGTTCAAGATCTTTAAGCATTTCTTCTATATCATTATTAGTACGTAAAGATATAGCCGTATCTACAACATTACGGACTAAGTGAGGAGCAAAACTCTGAATAAAATCATACATATAATTACGAAGAAAAGTGCTACGGCGGAAACCAATTTTAGTTGTGCTAAAATTAAATAGGTCTTCTGCGTTAACTCTGACTAAATCAAGATCAGAAACTGGATCTACCGCCATGCTCGCAATAACCCCTACACCAAGACCTAGTCTTACATAAGTCTTAATTACATCAGCGTCAGTGGCGGTCAAAATAATATGTGGCGTTAATCCAGAACGATAAAATGCAATATCAAGCTCTGAACGACCCGTAAAACCAAAAGTATAAGTAACTAATGGATATTTAGCAAGATCTTCAATAGAAATTGAACCTTTAAAGGCTAAAGGGTGATCAGATTTAACAATAATAGAACGATTCCAATGATAACAGGGTAACATGATTAAATCATCATATAAATGCAAAGCTTCAGTAGCAATCACAAAATCAGAATTTCCTTGGCAGACTGACTCAGCAATCTGAGTGGGAGAACCTTGATGCATGTGCAACGATACATCCGGGTATCGATTAATAAACTTTTTAATTGTTTCAGGTAAGGCATAACGTGCTTGAGTATGTGTAGTAGCTACATACAATGAACCTTTATTAGGACAAGTATATTCACCTGCTACAGATTTAATCGAATCTATTTTCGACATAATATCGCGTGCAATGCGAATAATATCAACCCCTGCTGAAGTGATTGTAGTCAAATGCTTTCCGCTACGAGAAAAAATCTGAATACCTAATTCATCTTCCAGCATTCGTACTTGCTTACTAATACCAGGTTGTGAAGTATAAAGTCCTTCAGCGGTTGAAGATATATTTAAATTATGATTAACTACTTCGACAATATAACGTAACTGCTGCAATTTCATTTTGTGTTCCATCTTGTTTGGAGCCACATACAAAAACTTGGATATTAGCTTAATGAACCACTTTGATAAGCTTTTTCTATAAACAAAGTTCCATATATATTATATTATATCAAATTTGCTAAATTTGTATAGCACCGAATCAGGATAAGGAGTTGTCACATTAATCAAAAAAAACACAGTGTAGTAAGCACCTTGAAGCTAGGACTTGTATTTAAGAACACGAATATTATTTAACATCGCTATCATACTATTGATTAATATAGTAAAAGAACAAACTTTCATTATTTTGAGATAATTATTATACTGAGCTTGTGTATTATACAGTACAATAATATATTGTGCAGAAAGATATGAATAAACAAAGTGTTATTTTAACTTCGTATAAAATTATTAATTCTACTATTTTTTAATAATTTTTATTTCTTCTGTGATCATATAAACGTTAATCTTATAGTCCATTGATGTATTATAACTCTGATTAAGTTAGTTATGATTTTATATCAGAATCCATTCTATATTTATGTTTAAAATTACAGATATTATTTATAATATTCAATCTTCTGTATTTACAAGCACTATTAAAATGTATCCTCTTCTAGAATATAAAAAAAATATAACTTACACCGCCGCGCTATAACTGAAGAATAAAACATAATATGACATTATAAATAAAACTATATTAAATAGTTTATCTTATTTTTTCTAATTGACATTCATGGGATATGGTATAAATCTTCTATCAGTCGTTATATTTAAAATAACCACTACTGATTAATTCTAAAAAAATTTTCATTTTACATTAAGTTTTAAGATATAATATTCACTCAGTAATTACTACAAATAAAGTGATACCTGTCATTCATAACAATGAAATAACATTCATTCAGAAGAATCAATAAGAACTCTATTCTTTATTTACTGCAATATCTAAAGATAACATTCTAAAATTTAGAATTTTAACATTTATCAATATGGTATATCTATAATTAAAATGCTACCATTTGATCAATCTAATACACATTATTTATCTCTTTTATCGTGCGTTGCTTTAACCAAAGCATATAACAAATTCACAGAAATTAAACACTCATATATAGATAAACGCATTATTATATTCTAAATTTCTGTTATTATCTCTAATAATCTTAAACTAAAGAGAAATGGATATTAAATACAGAATTACTATATTCTATAAATATCTAAACAAATATAGAGCAGATTTCTTATAAAAATAATAAGATATTTTAAACGTAGAGAAGAGTCAATATTTATCATTTAATGTTTTACTTCTTTCCACCGACCATCAATAAAATATGCAAACCAACCAGTTTTTTTCCCGTTTTGTTCAGTAAGAACAAACTGTGTTTTATTTTTGCGACTAAAACGAACTATAGATGGATTACCATCTCTATCTATCACAGGTGCATTAGCTAAGTAATGCAGGTTTGTTGGCAAACGATCTCGATAAAGTCGTAACTCTTCAACTTTAGGTGATCTAGTTTCACGTGACTTAGGAAAGGTGTTAGCAGCTAGAAAAATACCTGACGCACTTTGACGTAAGACAAAGTAAGCATCTGAAGTTTGACAGCGCAACTCTGGTAATGGCACTGGATCTAATTTCGGTGGAGCTACATTCCCATTTCTCAAAACTTTTCGTGTATTTTTACAATGTTCGTTCAAGCAAGCCATATATTTTCCATAACGACCAACTTTCATAGACATTTCTGATCCACATCTTTCACATAAAACTGAAAGCTCAGTACGGCCTTGTGTTTTAAACTCACCATACTGAATTTCATAACCATTACACGCAGGATTTTGACCACATACATATAGTTTACGTTGATAATCAATTAAATAACAATCCATAATCGTATTACATAGTAAACATCGTCGTCTGATACGATATGTATGAGTTGATTCTTGATTATTTTCTAAAGTATTAAAAACTTCGTTATCTGGAATGAGATTAATAGTATTTTTACACCGAGAAATAGTAGGTAACGCATAAGAGGAGCAACCAAGGAAAACCCCAGTAGTTGCAGTACGAATCCCCATTTGACCTCTACAAACCGGACATTCTATAGATGTAGGAACCATTTTATTAAGCTGCATACCACCTATTTCAGGATTCATTTCGGCTTTTTCTAGATGTTTACTAAAATTTCGAAAAAAATTATCTAAGACTTCCTTCCATTCTACTTGGTTATGTGCGACTTGATCTAAACTATCTTCCATATTCGCAGTAAAGCTATAATCCATTAAATCAGGAAAGTTATCTATTAATCGATCAGTAACGATTTCACCTATTTTCTCAGCATAAAAACGGCGGTTTTCTATCCTAACATATCCACGTTGCTGAATAGTCGAAATAATAGAAGAATAAGTTGATGGGCGACCAATACCTCTTTTTTCAAGATCATGAACTAATAAAGCCTCACTAAACCTAGATGGTGGTTTAGTAAATCGCTGAGTTGGTACAAGATTTTTTAAAATTAAAACACTTCCAACCTTCATTGTAGGAAAGATTCCATTATCAGTGCGGTCTCCTGTCACTGACAGTAATCGCGTCCATCCATCAAAAAACAACACTCTCTCTTTCGCTTTAAGTGTAAAATTAGAAGCTTCTACAATTAATGTTCGAGTATTATATATTGCAGGTATCATTTGACAAGACACAAATTGACTCCAAATTAACTTATAGAGTTTTTTAGCATCTTCAGACATATCATTAAGTTGTGAAAAAAGAACTTTTACATCTGATGGACGAATTGCTTCATGAGCTTCATGCGAATGCTTAGCGCTATTATATAGGTTTTTTTCTTTCGGTAAGTATTTCTTACCAAAGACTATCTCAATATGGTCACGTGCCATAGTTAAAGAATCTTGGCTTAAATTAGTTGAATCAGTGCGCATGTAAGTGATATAACCAGCCTCATAAAGATGTTGAGCCATAACCATAGTATGGTGAACACTAAAACCCAATTGTGTACTAGAGGCTTGCTGAAGCGTTGAAGTAATAAACGGTGCGCTAGGATTTCTTATAGAGCGTTTATCTTCACAACAGGTCACTTTAAAACAAGCTGTTTTTAACACCTCTAGAGCAATATGGATTTGAGATTCTTTACTTGGAGAAAATGCTTGTCTTGATTGATGAGTAACCTGCATCCGAAGACTAATGCCTTCTAAAGTAGCTAATTCAGCATGTAAGAGCCAATACTCTTCAGGTTCAAAAGACTTAATCTCACGCTCGCGTTCTACAATTAAACGAACCGCTACTGATTGTACGCGACCAGCAGAGAGACCCCGTGCAATCTTTTTCCACAGTATAGGAGAAATCATATAACCCACTACACGATCCATAAATCTCCGTGCTTGCTGTGCATAAACGCGATTAATATTTAATATACTTGGATGATGAAATGCTTGGCAGATAGAATTTTTAGTGATTTCGTTAAAAACGATGCGTTTATAACGCGTTTTGTCTCCGCCAATAACTTCTTGTAAATGCCAAGCAATAGCTTCGCCTTCTCGATCCAAATCGGTTGCAAGATAGATAAATGTAGATTGCTCAGCTAATATTTTAAGCGCGGACACCACTTTTTCTTTTCCAGGTAATATCCGGTAATGAGCTTGCCAACCATTAAAAGGGTCAATGCCCATGCGACTCACTAAAGATTTATTTGTATCTTTTTTATTTTTATTCCCTACGTTACCAGAGTGACCGTAAATATTTTTTTTTTCTATCTTTCTACTAGTCGGCAAGTCACGAATATGACCAAGACTAGATGTCACCACATAATCCTTTCCAAGATACTTATTAATTGTTTTTGCTTTGGCCGGAGACTCAACTATTACTAACACTTTTCTCATAGTTACCTTGCCTAATTAACACTATATGAAGCCATAGGCTCTTTCTTGATAAAAATTCTCAATGATATAATTTAAAATAGTGATTTTAGATGAAATAATTACCATCTATTTAGATTATAGATAGGATTGACTTATTAATAAATTCTCTTCAGCCTTATATACAGCTTGTACATCAATACTGAGTCTTGATAACATTGGTATGAGAGAAATCTCTGTCATTATTTATTTAAATAATCTAATAGTTATATGATTTTTTTATCAAAACAACACGAATTAATATTAAACAAACAGATATTTAATAGAAATCTATACACAATATATGGTATTACCATACTAATTTGTACTACAAGTAAAAGAATAGTCACAAACTCATGTTATATTTAAAATCATGATCCTATCATTTATTGTATGGTACTACATACAATCTATATATTAAATATTCTTATATGTTCTCATACATAATTTTCCTGCTAGGCTCTTCCCTTAAAGGAAGAATATACATATAATTTCCATTATTTAATTTATTAATTTAATCTAGATTTTTAACCAAAAATTTTTTAAAACTTATAGCCTACATTGAATTTTAAATAACTAAGAAATAGTATTTACAATATATACTTCTTTAGTTATGGTTAACTACTTAACATTCTTTTTAATTTTATAAATTATAAATAAGCATATAGAATTTTAACATGACATATCTATCAATAATTTATATTATTTAATTTTATCTTAAAATATGCAATCACATCAGAATCTTATAATCTATCTTTGTACATATAATCAGTCCTATGTCTATAAATATCAATCAAATGTAAAATAGATGAGAGATATTTTTAAATATTCTTAACAGTCTTTTTATTTCTGAAAAATAAATTTCATATCAACAATTTCATCTTAAATCTTTAAACATAGTTGAATCAATAAAAATAATTTCATAATGAAATTATTGTTTAAGACATGAATAATTTATAACAATATTCATGCGGATATCAATTAAAGTTAAAGTTATATTAATCTCATTAAAAACATTAGATAATAAGATAATAGTAATATACTTTATTTGATCATATCTTAATCATCGATAGCATCTAATGCTATATTTCTATAATACCATTAGCATTCATATTAAATACAACATAAAAAAAGAAAAAAGTAGTAACAGTTTGTAGAAATAAAAAATTTTAAAATCATATATTCATTCTACTCTCTTAGAGACAGCGCTTCTCCTTCTTTAAGTCTTAGGAGAAATAAAAAAATAAAAAAACAACCAGTATAACGTAAAGAATTATGATGATAAATTATTAATAATGACGAAAAGACTAATTTTTACATATCTACATTTGATATCCATACTAAAAATATTAGAGACATATACTTTCATCACCTTACACCACACTATCATAAATTGTCTTATTATTGATAGAAATATATATCATAAGTTAAATAGATTTACGCAATTTCAGCGTCAATCTTATTATCAAAATAAATTCTTTATCAACAATAAAATTGTTAGTCAAAATTCAATTTAATTCAATTACAAATTTTATTTACTGTTCTTGTTGATTTTAAAATAGTCAAACAGTCTTATCAAAAATAAATTAAGAGAATTTAATAATTATTGTATATTATGAACTATATCCAAATTAGATAAATAAATTTGTTTCCATAATTCCTTTTTTTCTTCTCTATCGTTAGCGAGCTTCTCTAATATAGAAGAGGTAATAATAATTCCAGTTGATTCACTTGGAATTTGTGTTCCCAAATACCATTTATTATAAAAGATATCTTTTGGTAACATTTTTATCTGACGAGGAGATAATATCTGAACCTGTCCCATATTTAGGTTCATGGCGCGTAACACATCCATGAGTAAAGTATTATTCCTCAATATTAGTCTATGCGACACAATAACTAATCGTGTCATAACAGGTAAAGTTATAGCCATTTCACCTTGAAATACGTGATAATGACGAATCGTATATGGTATAATGCCCATATGATCTAAAATCTGGTTACGTCTGAGAGACATTAGACGCTCCTAATATTATGATATTATTTTTTATATATACTTAATCAATTTATATTTACAATATAAACTATTTTAGTAGATATCACATACCTATTCCTCTTATTAGTATGAAGAAAATAAATTAGTATTGACTCAAATAATATAAAAACATTGTATTTTTTCTGATTTATACCTAGAATAAAATTCTTCTAAAATGAGAAATATAAGAAACAATCTAATTATAATTACTTTATCTAGGATAATAACTGCTATACTTAAACAGTTGCTACGGTGGTCTTCTAGGAAAATTTAGATGTCTAAATTAACTCCAGCCAGTATTCTCATATCACGAAACTACCATATATTTACTAAGCGTCATGTATTTTTTGCAGGTAATTTACAGGATTCCCTACCCGGTTTCTTAAAAACTGCACAGAGTTTTGCACATACTCAACAATATCATCACTGGCAAACTTTACAACCTCTGCTTAACAAGCGAGTTTATTATAGCCTTATGATTACTAGAGACATGGTATCACAGTGTGATACCATAATATATTTTTGGCCTAAAAATAAACGAGAAGCAGACTTTCAATTACAAAATCTTCTCTCCCTTCTTCCAATTGGCAGTGATATTTTCATTGTTGGAGAAAATCGGAGCGGAGTTCGTGGAGTAGAAAAAATCATTATACACTCCTTAAATCTTAAAAAAATTGATAACGGATGCCGATCTAGTCTTTATCAGGGAACTCTGAACTTAAATTCATCTTTTAATGAAAAATTATTTTGGAATGAATATAAAATTAATAATATAATTTTAAAAAGTTTACCTGGAGTATTTGGTTTTAAGGGTCTTGATATGGGAAGCCAGTTACTAATATCCACTTTAAATAAAAATATAAACGGTAAAGTATTAGATGTTGGTTGTGGCACAGGAGTGATCTCTGCTTGTTTATTGAGTCGATCACCTCAAGTTCATCTTACATTAATTGATGTCAATGCCGCAGCGATTGCGGCTAGTCGGGCTACATTATTGTCAAACTGTTTTACCGGTAAAGTATATTGTAGTAATCTTTACTCGAATGTTAATGAGCGATTTCATATGATTATATCTAACCCACCGTTTCATACTGGTCTAAAAACCAATTTAGAAATAGCATATAAATTAATTAAAGATGCACCAAAATTTTTATATAAACATGGAGAGCTTCGAATTGTGGCTAATTCTTTCCTTCCTTATCCAAAAATTTTAGATGATACTTTTGGCAACCATCAAATTCTTGCGAAAAATCAATCATTCAAGGTTTATCGTTCTATAAAAAATTTAGTTTAATTAAAATTAAATACCTATCTGATTATAGATAAAATTACACTTACATCTCGTAGGCTAACTATTAATGCCCTGAGAAAGATATTCTTTTCTAGTCAGAACTAAACTTATGACAAACCTAAAATATAACCGAACCTAATAAAAGTGATTTTTTGTAAGAAAACTACTACTTATATCAAAAATAAAATTTTGTATCAAAAGTAAAATTAAACTTTAATAAACTAAATTACATGATATTTTTTCTTATTAAGAAAAATAAAAGGTTTATTTGATAAAGACGGGCTTCATTCTAAACTACAATGTTATCTGATCCTACAAAAAGATAATAATTTTCCCTTTACTATGTACTATGTAACTACCATTTAATAACTCTAAATTATTTTATTGCACTATAAAAGTTTGATTAAATGAGTGATAAAACTATCATACGCATGTCAACATCATAAAAAATTTAGATGACTACGACTTTTCTAATATAATTTAAATCTTTTTCTATGAAAAAGTCTTAATATTCTAATCTGTTAATGTAGACATATGGTTGTTTTAAACAAATCATATATACAAAATATTCCTATAAAATATTGATTCTTTTTTCCTTATTCAGTTAACTATACAAACATTTTATGATAGCTAATAAATAAAAAAATGTAATAAGTATTAATATATGAATATTTATATATCATCACCTATCAACAGACAGTAAGTAAATATAATTTTATAATTGTTAAAATCCATTCTCGCCTACTGCGATGGGTCATTCCTTTCTATGTACCTTTATTAAAATTTTATATATAGTATTCATGATATTTTACATATTGATATGAATTACATTACCACCATTTATGTTGATAAACAATAGAATATGAGATATTTAATATATCTCTAAACTATCAATTTTACATATCTCAGGCACTACAAAAAATCAACATTCAAAATTTTGATCATCTTCGATATCTTAAGATTTATACACTTGTACTAAAAAATCTTTATAAGAGTTTGTATTCTTGTCTAGTAATTAAAACACTTTGATTATAATAATACTATATGTTATGTGTATAATACATTATTTAATCCCTCTATTCAATCTATCTTGAATATATTGTAAAATACTAAAAGTAATTCAAGTTCGCGTTATTCTTTTAAAATATTTAAATATGTCTTTCTAATCTTGTGCTTACTAGTAGATTTTGATCATCATACTCAATTTATAGTATAAATAAAGAAAGTTGCCAAATAGCTGGAATTAAAAAAAACCAATTAATCCAGTAACATTAAAATAAAAAATTAAAAAATATATTTTTGTAATCTTATCAGACGAGTTTGCAAACAATAATCATGATAATCAATTCTTTCTTTACATGGTTCTTTTATTTTTTAATAACCTAGTAATCACCAATAAAAAAAATCATAAATTGCAGTGGATTAAGAAAAATCACTAAACAAGTGATCAAACCTAATATCCATAAACTATAATACTAAATGTATCTTTATATTCAATGAACTCATATTATTATGTTTACAGAACATGAATAATAAAATCCTCAAATAACTCAATGAATGACTAAAATCATCAAATTTATTAATCTTTGATACTTATTTACACAAGTTAAATAAAAATTAAAAAAGAATATAATATTTTGAGACAAGGTAAAATAATGGAAAATTAGCTTTTTTAATTTCTTTGTCAGTATGCAATTCATAAAATGTTAATTACAATAGACATCAGTTAGAATAGCTAATCTAGTGAACATAATAATAACCACCAAATTTTGTATTACCATAGTCATCCAAAACAATCATAAAATTCTAGACATATGATCTGAATATTAATTTAAAAATAACATACGATATTAACCATCATGCGATCAGATAGTTAGTAAACTATTCAACACATTGTTTGACTCTTGAACATAAAGAGTGAAAAAAAATATTTTTGTATAAACTATAATCGGATAAAGTTTTTTAGGAAAATTTAATATGATGCAAATTTTAGATCAAACGAATTAGAAGTAAAAAACTCATCTATAACTACGATCGTTTCTATCCTTAACTCCACAAAGATAAAAATATTATTATTCATAGAAGAGAATAACATGGGTTTCGATAATAGATAGCAACAAACATCTTATGCGATAATATTTCTTATAAATAAAAAAATAAATAATTGAGTTACGTTTTAAAAACATTCTATTTATTAATATAATATATTGAGTTAAGTTTCAATTTAAAAATTACTTTATCCTATTAAAGTTATTACTAACTTAAATAACAAAAAAAACTATATATTATTTATAATTCACGTAATAACCTCTACAAAGAATATAAGGTGATCTCAGAATAGATTAAAAAATATTTTCTACATGAATAAATTATATCTATATGTCTTGCCATTTTGTGAGCATTGAAATACGACGACGCATTAGTTCATGATAAATGTCTTTACCTTCAAATCCCCTATATAAAATCTCCTTTATCGACACATGTTGCACTGCCCCCCATGCTTGGAGAAGATATTCACTCTTCTTATAAGAGAAATTTATAGAATCACTATTTAGACGGGAAACTATTTCACTAACTAAAGCTATTTTATTTACACGCGATGGTTTTCTCCAGGCATCAATTTTATTAAATAAACCTATTAATTCATAAGGCGAGCGCAACTGGATTGTATCGACAATATGATGAAACTTTATCACTACCATTGCGAAATTGCGTAAAGCATGAGGAACAGATAATCGCATACATAAAGAACTAATCAGAAGAGTCCTATATACATTCAATTCGTCATAGCTAACCCATGTGATATGTCGTAAAGATACTAAAGATAAATCATACAATAAAATGGAAAAACGGATGTCTATGTCTGTAGTTAATTTAGCTGCAATGGATAACGCCATGGGAGAATGAAGATAAATTTGTGGTTTTGACGTTTTATATCTTTTAGAAACAAGACTATTGATGGTGTTTAATTCTGGAAAAAGAACTGTAAGAGAACCACACAATTGCAAAACTTGAAAAAAAACATCAGGATTTTTAGTATGCAAAGCGGCTATTAATTCCTTCCATATTCTTTCCGAAGGAAGAGAACAAAGTTCGCCATTGTTTGACATTCGCTTCATTATCGCCAAGGTTTCATCAACAATATGAAAATTCAGATGAGCCAAAGATGCAGAAAAGCGCGCTACGCGTAATACACGCAATGGGTCTTCGTAAAAAGAAGAAGAGACATGGCGTAGTTTTCGATTCTGTAAATCAATTATTCCACCATGCGGGTCATAGTACTTACCATTTTGATCCTGAGCAATAGCATTGATAGTGAGATCACGACGAGCTAAATCTTGTTCTAAAGTGACCTCTGGTGATGCATGACAAATAAATCCAGTGTATCCTGGAGAAGTTTTTCTCTCAGTACGAGCCAGTGCGTATTCTTCACCGGTGTTAGGATGGAGAAAAACTGGAAAATTACGACCAACTTTCTTATATCCTAAATCTATCATCTTTTGATATGAGCTCCCTACTACAAGCCAATCTTTATCTTTCAATGGTAAATCTAGTAATTGATTACGTATTGCACCACCAACAAGATATATTTTCACCATAACGCCTACAAAATTATGAAAAAATCAATTTAATCAACCTAACTGAACTTCATACACTAAAGCTAACTCTTTTGATAAAATTTTTGCATCAACTTATGATCTTGAATTGTTGTATATACTACTATATAATTCTAAATATTCGTTAATGCCAATATATTGTATGTAGTTAAAGTAATTGTATACTATACGATATCAAGTTATTCTATTCAGTGAATATCCTTCGATTTTTTATCAGTAACAAGCAATTTTCTTAATGTATTCTAATAAAGACATAATCTATCACTTTTCTGTGACATCTACTAAAACTGTAAATTTTTATCAACTAATTTTATTGGAAATTTGCACACTTAGTGACATTAGAAAGGAATTTTCCTTATAATATATATTACGAACTATTACTTATTTTTATTGATTTAATACTAATACAGTTCATCTATATAGAGGGTTATTCTAATGACTAGAATGATATTAAATATACTATCTTGAGAACCAAAGATAGCAATAGAGTACAATATTGTCTAGATTTAAAAAAACCATTAATTATTAATGTTTTATAGATCATACTATAAAAAGTTTATTTGATGGATAAAGAAAAAAAAGAACAAAATAATTAATCATCAGTTAAAAAATAATAACCTAGTGAATGAAAGATAAAACATAACAAAAATATACTTACTTTATGATACTAAAGTAAGATCCCTTTATATGACTAATTGCCCCTTAACTGGGTTTCGATATTTACAACGATGAGTAGAAGATATATCAAGAGAAAATATTGCTAATAAATTTTCAAAAACGAGATTTATACATCTTATTCCCAAAAACATTGCTAAAAGATCTATTCGCATGATAGATACACTACTGTTCTAATCTTAAACTATTCAAATTAAATGCAATTAGCTTAACATTTAAAAAACATCTTTTTAGTCATCCTAAAAAGGAGTATATTAATATCATCCCTTTATTGTAGTAAATAACATAATATAAAGCATAACTATCACTGCAGTAATAATCGCTTATCACATGACTGCATGATAACATCATATTACACCATGATTAATATTGAATGTTAAAATTACTATGATTACTTAATAATATACTATTGATTAGAAGTTTATTCTTCAATATATTAAATTATGTATCCATATATACAATATCTTTTATACATCAAGACTTATTGAGATATTTACATAAAAATCAAATATTTATTGATTAGTACAAGTAACTATACTACTTCATATTTTATACACTAATTAGTGAGAAACTTAATATTTAAGTTAAAATAAACTTACTCAATTTCTAGTTAATTAATATAATTTAAGGTGAACTGAGTGAATATACTCTCTTTATATGGACTTTTTCTTGCAAAGACACTCACTGTAGTCGTGTCGATATCAGCAATAGCAATAATTATTACCAATTTAACTAAACGTAACAATGCTCCAACTGGAAAACTAAAATTAACTAGGTTAGATGAAGGTTATATTGAAATTCAGCATAACATGTGTTTAGCAAAAATGACATCTTCACAAAAAAAAATATGGAAAAAAGAATTTAATAAGAAAAAGCAGAAAGAAGAAAAAATAAATAAAAAACAAAACCGATTGCAACAAAGTCTAGAAATACACAAACCAACACTATACGTCCTTGATTTTCAAGGAAGCTTAGATGCTAGAGAAGTCTCTTCATTACGAAGAGAGATTTCTGCTGTGCTCTCTGTAGCTAAAAAAGGAGATGAAGTTCTATTGCGCTTAGAGAGCCCAGGCGGATTAGTTCACGGCTATGGCCTAGCCGCATTTCAGTTACAGCGTTTACGAAATCAATCTATACCACTTACGATTTCTGTAGATAAAATTGCTACAAGCGGTGGGTACATGATGGCTTGCGTAGCTAATCATATTATTGCTGCTCCATTTTCACTTATTGGTTCTATTGGTGTAGTGGCACAAATTCCTAATTTTAACCGTCTGTTAAAACGGAATGAAATTGATATTGAGCTCCATACAGCGGGTAAATATAAACGAACATTAACTCTTTTTGGTGAAAATAGCGAAGAAGGACGTGAAAAATTCCGAGATGATCTAAATCAAACTTATTTACTATTCAAAAAGTTTGTAGGCGAAATGCGACCTAAGTTAAATATAGAAACAGTATCAACTGGAGCTCATTGGTATGGATCTCAAGCTTTAGAAAAAGGACTTATAGATGAAATTGGTACTAGCGATGATTTTATTATTAATAAAATGGCTACATACCAAATTCTATCAGTCTGTTATATGCGTCATAAAAAAGTCATTGATCGTTTAATACATAAACTTTCTTATAGTGTTAAAAGTTTACTTAAATTTTTAATAATCTAGCTATTTCTATTTATAATAATTAATAATAATAAATATATAATTATAATTAGCTGATTATTACTAATTATCTTTCATTATGTGACTCAATAAAGATGTGAATAGTTAATAAAACTCCAGTCTTGAAACAATTCAAATAATATGGACTGAATATGATTTCACTGTTTTAAAGTTATATTTTTATAGGATATCTTTGTATTTTTTTAATTCAATTAGGTTTTATACAAAAAATTAGGTTTTATACAAGATATGTATATTCTATGCTTAATAAAATTAATATGACATGCTTTAATCAATTTTTATAAAATTTTCTATCACTGAAGATCCTAATTCTTATTCTTTATATAAAAAAATATCTCTTGAATTAAAGAGTATGTATAAATGAGGATTAACAAATCTTCATATGTTAAATTAATTTTCTTATATGAAAATTATCTGTTCTCTGATTATATCATATTAATTAATAAATAAAAAAATTTTACTTTTGATAAATATATTTTTTCTAAAATTCAATTTTTTTATAACATATTATATATTAATAACAATAAAATATTGGAAGTAAAGGCAGTAAATTTAAATCGCTATTAATACGATTAGTATGTATTTATGTATCGTCTTACGTCCTGATAAAATTCTTACGATAGTAATTTAATTCTGCTATAGATTCATAAATATCATCTAATGCATTATGTTTATTATTTTTTTTAAATCCATGTAAAATATCTGGTCTCCAACGAGCGACAAGTTCCTTAAGAACGCTAATATCTAAGGATCGATAATGAAAATAAGATTCTAATTCTGGCATATATTTACGTAAGAATCGACGATCTTGTCCAATGCTGTTACCACAAATAGGTGAACTATAACGTGGAATACGTGGTTTCAAAAATTCTATAGTTGCTAGTTCTGCAAAACGTTCATTAAATATACTTGATCGCACTCGTTCTACTAAGCCGCTTTTAGTATGAGTCCTTATGTTCCAGTCATCCATAGATCTAAGATGCTTTTCGTTCTGATGAATAGCTAAAACTGGTCCTTCAACAATAAAACTTAGATTATTATCAGTTAAAAGCGTAGCTATTTCAAGAATACGATCGTTCTCTGGATTTAGACCGGTCATTTCAAGATCAATCCAGATCAGATTATGAATATTTTCAGTCATAACTAATCCTGGTTAAAATTGTAACAGATTACAACTATTAATTAATACTAGAGTGTACATAATTAATTTGAAATTTAATCTATAGGACCCAGTAGTAATTATCCAGCATGTTATTCTGCATTAATGTATCATTCATATATTATAATCCATGCAATACTGTACATTGATCTCTTAAAAATACACATATATGATAAATACACGTTTTATGATTATATATATTGTAATCAAATTTACTACTAAGACTAGAAGGAATTATATAACAAGAAATGCATTCCCCATCTAACGAATAATTCAATATTTTCAGTATGTTATTCATTTTTAATGAGAACATAAATTACTTCTTTTTTAAAAAATCTTCCCTATATTTGATCATACACAATAGATGATAAATAACTTTTATGAATAAAAGAATTGATTATTACCGGAACCTATAACAATCAAAACTCTAATATAGAGTAAATCATCTAATATTACAACATTGAACAGAATGTTGTTAATTCAATAAAAACTTTTACCATCTTTCATAAATTTGAATATAAAATGATTATTAATGTATAATTTTCTAAAACTTATTTTATTTTATATTAAAATCCCTGAATTTATTAAATAAACACCTTTTTTGAAAAAATTCGTATCAATATTGATGCAGAAAAAATAAAATTTTTAAAATATATTTTTTATCAAATAAATCAGTTGATCATTCAGATTTAAAACTATTAATTGGAGAATAAATATCAAAACGATGTTTTTTAGTTTTTATAATATGATCTGTATGTATCATCGATAAAGCTGGAGCATTACGTGGTCGTTTGACTACCACGCGCTTCTTTGCTAAAATTCGAGCAGGATGTAAAAGTGAATCTGCATCTGTATCCATTCCTACCAAAGACTGTAAAATGCGCATTTCTTTCTTTACTAAAGACTTTTTTTTCTTTAATGGATACATAGGATCAAGATAAACTACATCTGGTAGAGGATCAATATTTGGTGATACTAGTAAACTGGAAAAAGGTAACAGAATCATATGTTCACTTAACCATGAACCTATTTTTGTATCAGTATAACCACGACGCAATCCATCATCCAGTAATGCTGCTACAACAGGATTACGCTCTAACATACGAACATGGCAACCAAGCATTGCTAAAATAAAAGCATCACGACCAAATCCTGCTGTCGCATCCAGGATATTAGGAAAATAATTTTTTTTAATACCTACAGCTCTAGCTATCGCTTCAGATATTCCTCCACCAAACTGACGTCGATATGTTATACTTTTACAGAAAAAATTGACAAATATATTGCCAAGTGCAGGTTCATTAAGATTACATACTGTAAGATAATCAGCTTTAGCTATAAGTATTATAGAGCTTTGTGGATCATGAATTAGACTCCATCGCATGAGTAAACTAGACAGGGCATTTTGATATTTATTGTCTGATTTATCTAACAAACAAACACGCACTAATAAATTACCTCCTAATAAGCTTTACAATTTTATCCCATTTTGATAGAGAAATGCATCTATTTGTGGTTTATGACCACGGAATCGATAAAATAATGTCATAAAATCTTCTGACCCACCACGCATTAAAATATTTTCAAGAAAAGACAGACCGATTTCATGGTTAAAAACACCATTTTTTTCAAAAAGAGACCAGCAGTCTGCCGATAAAACAGAAGACCATAAATAGCTATAATATCCCGACGCATAGCCACCGGAAAAGATATGACTAAATGCATGTGGAAATCGATTCCATTCTAATTGAGGAAGAATAGATATCTGATTGTGAACATCGTGAAAAATATCTAAAATTTTTATATTATCATCTTTATTAAAATTTTGGTGTAAACGAAAATCAAATAATGAAAACACTATCTGACGCTGAATAGATAGTGCTGATTGATAATTTTTAGCTTCTAATATTTTAGATATTAACTCATCCGATAATGGCTCAAATGTCTGATAATGTTCAGAAATAATTTTTAGTGACTCTGGATGCCAACACCATTGTTCCATCAACTGACTGGGTAACTCAATGGCGTCCCACGGAACCCCATTAATCCCAGATATTGAAGGTATATCAATTTTTGTTAGAATATGATGCAGCCCATGCCCAAACTCATGGAAAAGAGTAATTACTTCGTTATGGGTAAATAACGCCGGTTGAGTATGAAGCGGTTGAGTAAAGTTACAAACTAAATAAGCTACTGGTTTCTGCAGAAATCCATTCGATTTCCGCATACGACTAACGCATTCGCCCATCCAAGCTCCGCTTTGTTTATGATCACGTGAATATAGATCAAGAAAAAAACTTCCTTGAAGATCATCTTCATGATTAAAAATATCAAAGAATCGCACATCTTTATGATAAACTTCTACATCATACCGCTCCTTACACTTCATACCAAAAACACGCTGTATTATTTCAAATAAACCATTAAGAACACTATATTCAGGAAAGTAAACTCGAAGATCTTCACTGTTAAAGTTATATAAATATTGTTTATATTTTTCACTGTAATAAGGAATATCCCAAGGTTGTAATTCATTAATATAGTATGTTCTTTTTACGAAATTAGTTAATGTCATGAACTCTAATTTTGCACTTGGTCTCACTTTTTCTGCAAGATCACTTAAGAATTGAGAAACCTGCGTGGGAGTTTCAGCCATTTTAGTTACTAATGATTGAGCAGAGTAGGAAGAAAAACCCAATAATTCAGCTAACTCATAACGAAGCCTCACTTCTTCTTTCATTACTTCTGTGTTATCCCACTTACCAGCATAGGGGCCTCGATCTGATGCACGTGTTAAATAAGCTCGATAAATTTCTTCGCGTAAACACTGTTTATCACAGTAAGTTAAGACTGATAGATAACTAGGATAATCTAATGTCAACAACCAACCTACGCGATCTTGATCTGCTGCTTTTATTTTAGTGGATAAAATCGAGCTTTCCGGGATTCCGGAAAGCTCGATTTTATCTGTAATTAATTTACTCCATGCCAGAGTAGAATCTAATACATTATTGCTGTATTGAGATGCAAGAGTGGATAAGCGTAGAGTAATCTCTCCATATCGATGTTGCATCTCTTGAGGGAGGTCGATCCCAGATAACTTAAAATCACGCAGAGCATGCTTAATTGTTCTTTGTTGCGCAAGGCTTAAAGCTTTATAAATATGAGCCTGATTTTTAATATTGTTATATGCCTGGTATAAAACCTTATTCTGACTAATCCACGTTCTGTGCTCTTCTACAAGAATTAATACTTCTTCATAAGCCAAACGTAATGCAGGGGTATTTTGAACTGAGTTCAAATGACTTGCTAATGCAAATAAACGATTCAATTCATCAGTGGCTTCATTTATAGGCTGAACCAAGTTGTTCCAGCAATATGGACCGCCTTGAGTCACTATTCTTTTTATTACTAAACGACAATGATCCAGCGTTTTAGTTATAGCTGGTACTATGTCTTTAGATTGAATGCTATAAAACGGAGGTAATGTAAAAGGAAGAAGTAAAGGATTAACCATCAGACAGTCCTATAAATATAGTATATCATTATATTGCAAAGTAATAATATCTCTGGTGATAATGAGAAGAATATGATAAAAATATTTATTCAAAAAAATACGGTCATCTTTTATAGACTAAATAAAAAGTTATTCTGTTATAATTTAGCTGGATACATAGTAAAAAACATGTACATTGCCTATATAATATTCTAAAAATTGAAAAACATTCTTCTATATTTATATATCGAAATACGAAATACTATTATTACAAAATAAAAATAATTCATATACGATGTTCTTTTAGTAGTAAAAGAATTAACTTATTAAGTAGTAAATTATATTAATAATGAATGTCTTTTTTACCGAACTTATATTAGCTGTATACTATAATTGTTTTATTTTTTTATATTGTAAATATCTAAACTCTTAATGGAAAAGGTAATAAATATTGTTATTACATTTTCGTAAATCGTTTATTGATTCTCAAAAAAATAAAATTATCTACTTTAGAAAACTGGTAGATAGGATCTAGATCCTATTACACTTAATTCTAAAAAAATAATTAAAAAATTCAGTCTGTATTACAATTAATTTATTTAAAAATAACATATTTGTCATTAAATACATGCATTATCTTAAAACAAATTCATAGAACCCTTCCTATCTATTACTAGATCTATTATTTTAACCATAGTTATGGATGGTTATTCTTTGTTTTGATTAATATAAAAAATTAATCTATAAACTTTTTAAAAGTTCATTCTTTTAAAAAAAATAACTTTAATAAAACCTATATAATTATATAGATGTAACTTCTTATGTAATTTATAATTTCATATTATAAAGTTATAAATTACACTCATAATATTTAATGCCTTTAAAATAATTACAAACAAACTACTCATATTATATACCACTTGAAACAATTATATGATATTTTCTGTACATAATCATATATATTTAAGATGTTTTATTTAATTATTATATGATATATAAGTTATCTTCTAGTACTTTTATCAAACTATCTTACTATTAAGATAGATTAACTGTTAAATTTAAAAAGTCAGCGCTCAGTGACTATCTTTTCCTCTAATAATCCTTTTTATAATATTGCTAGTAGTAATCCCATCTTCAAAGTTTAACACTCTTACACTACCACCATTATCTAACACCTCTTTACTTCCTGCAATCTCTTCAATTGTGGATTTATAATCACCACCCTTTACTAGAAAATCAGGAAGTATTTTTGTAATTAGCCGCTTTGGTGTGTCATCATCAAAACTAATTACCCAATCAACAGATTTCAACCCACCTAATACTCGCATTCGATTGATAAGTGAATTAACTGGTCGCGCCATGCCTTTTAAGCGACGAGTGGATAGGTCACTATTTACTGCTACAATTAGACGATCTCCTAATTTACGCGCGTTGGATAAATAAGACACATGCCCTGCATGCAGGATATCAAAAACACCGTTCGTCATTACTATCGTTTCACCACGTTGACGGGATTTTCTAATTTCAATCATCAGCTGCGCTTCATTAATCATTCTACCACCCTCTTTAAATCTCATGTGCATAGCATGGTCAAGCTCGACTGCAGATACGGTTGAGGTACCAATCTTACCTACGGCTACCCCTGCTGCTATATTTGCAAAGAAACAACTTTCTTCCAGGGTGTAACCAGCCGCTACAGAAGTTGCTACTACACTAATTACTGTGTCTCCTGCTCCAGTAACATCATAGACCTCTTTTGCTTGAGTTGGCATATAGAAAGGATTTTGACCTGGTTGTAATAATATCATCCCATGTTCGGAGCGAGTAATAAGTAATCCAGAAAATGCATTATCTTGCATTAATCTTGTACCTTTTTGAAGAATAGCATCTTCATTCTTACATTTTCCTACAGCTTTTTCAAATTCATGTAAATTTGGTGTAATTAATGTAGCTCCATAGTAACGAGAAAAATCATTACCTTTAGGATCTACTAAAATCGCAATACCTTTATTTCGTGCTAAAGTAATGATAGTTTGAACATTGGCTAAAGCGCCTTTATCATAATCAGACAAAACAATCGCCCGGATATGTGGTAAAAATTTATATATTCGATCATAAATAAGCTCGGAATGAATTTCTTCTATTTTTTCTTCAAAATCTAAACGAATAAGTTGTTGATTACGTGCTAAAACACGTGTTTTAATAATAGTAGAATAATTATCAACAGAAATAAAATCATATATTACATTCACATTGTCCAGAGCTTTTCGTAAAGATTTTGCAGCCTCATCAGCTCCAATAAAACCAATAAGATAAGGTTGGGCGCCTAATGCAACAATATTCATAGCAACATTAGCAGCACCACCAGGACGATCTTCTATATGATTGACTTTTACTACTAAAACTGGTGCTTCAGGAGAAATTTTTGGTGTAAGTCCGTACCAATACTGATCTAATAACACATCTCCTACTATTAACACGCCAACACCTGTAAAGTTAGGCAGGGTAATGTTCATTACATAAGCTCCACATGCATACAACTCACCGCATGAACTAATAAAATCAATTCAAATACGAAAATAGTTTCTATATAGTAATTACTACTATATATATTATCTGTATTTTATAATAAAGGCACCATTCCTGTAAGTCTTATATGTGTAGTTATGCATTAAAATATAACAAGCTTGTCAAAAAAGAAACCACATAAAATATTCTTATGTGATTTATAAATCACTCTAATAACTATGGTAATATTTCGCCTTGCCTAATTTTTTTTTATTTTTTTCAAAATTTCTACAAAAACCAATTAATAAGCTATAACATTTATCCTGTATAAAAATGCAAGAGATAACATATAATTATCAATTATATAATCGAAATTAGTTTATCATTACCCAACAAATAGAAATATATATATTTTCTATTAACCTTTTTTTTGCTAGTATGGTCAAGAAATAGAACGATTCTATATAGATAGATCTAATTAGGATCATCTCCTAATGTCTTGCTGATCTCCATAAAAGATAAATTTCTTGACTCTACAAATCCTTAAACATTTCAAATTATCACTATCGTGATAAACAAAACATTTATAAAAAATATAAAAAACCTTAGATTTGAACAAAGCCTTATAGGTGTGAATTAAAATAATAGATATCATCTATACTATTTCTATATGCATATAATTATAATATAGAAGTATATCATTCTGCATTATAAAACACTTATACAGAGTCTGCCAACATAATTAGAATAAATTTTAAACCCCATTCTTATACATCTAGTATGTGTGAACTAATCTTCCATACCTCTTCTGATGCGGATAAGTATGGAATATCCTGATTTTACTTTTTCATCCCAAAAATCGTAGTATCTATATTGATTTTACATATCAAGATAGATATGACTGAATATGACAGATTATTAAAATAATAATATAGAAAAATACATCTCTTATCTATATTCAAATTTGATAATCATCAAGAATAACCATCTTAAACATAAGCAAAGTACAAATAACACTAATTTATTTTATCATTAAGAACTGTAATTCTTATAAATATTGAGTCTCTAAACAAGAAAAAATAATAGGATATAAATAACTTATTTATATACCGATTTCAAGTAATCTTATGTTTTAAAGAATGATAATTCTTATCTTTTATAATATCCATTATATTACATAAAATCATTAAATCAACACATAACTCATCTGTACTAATATAATTATATTAATACATAAAACTAAATGTTATGACCATGGAACATGATAACTATCTAATCTCATCAGTATTTTCTCTTCATATAAAAAATAGATGTTCTCTGATAAATTTATAAGGAACATAAAAACTATACACTATAGTTTATTTTATATCAACGATATCTTATATTGCATTAATCACTTGCACTAAAAAATAAAAGATCAATACACTCCAACCAAATTACATACCATCAGAAAAAATCAGTAAAATTATATTTCAAATAATTCATAGCTATCTTATTGCACATGGAATGTACACTCAATATGAGTAGTATTGTAGTTTATCAATATCAAACTTACCAATATACAATCAATCTACCTTGTAAAAATCAGGACTAATTTCTATCTTCAATTAACACTTTCTTTTTAACTACTACTACTCATAGTAGATGAGTTGATATATTTATCACTCATATTGAAGCTGATAGCTCTCTATTTAATTAGAGACAATTACTAGGCTTAGGAAGACCAGCAATTTTAGTGGCTTGTTTTGCTGGTCCTTTTGGGAACAGACGAAACAGATAACGACTATTCCCTTTCCCTTTACCATGCCTATTTTGTATCATCCTGACTAACATATGCACTGTCGGAGAAATATTAAATTCTATATAAAAGCTGCGAACTAAATAAATAATTTCCCAATGAGACGGACTGAGATTAATACCATCCTCTTTTGCAATTTTTTTTGCAATATCTTCCGTCCAATCTTCTACAGACAAAAGATAACCTTCTACATCACGATCCATTTCCTTATAAAGGTCTCTGTGTTAGAATTAACTCTTCTGAATCTCTGATCTTCTTATGCGCAATTTTAAAAGATAAATATATTATTTTACAAAATATTATGACTAACATCATTGATATATTATAAAATATAGATCAATTACCTTATATTTTCAGAGCCTGTATTTATCGTTTCTGGCCGACCAACTAGCGCAATATAAACCATAGGAGCATGATCACTAACACGTACACCACACTTCCAAATATGGATATAACCACCAGGTCGATCTATGAAACGTGGGCCTAGTTGATTAAACAGTTTTTTCACAATCTCATTATCACGAATTCGAGAAAAAACTAGACGACGATTAGCAAGGCTATCAGTTTTAGAAAGAGTAATCAATGGTTCAATGATACGACGAAGTTCTTTGGCTTTCGCTACAGTTGTCTTAATTAATTCATAGCGAATTAATGAGGCGGCAATGTTTCGAAACATTGCCTGACGATGGCTGCTATTTCGATTTAGTTGACGCCCGATTTTACGATGGCGCATGACTTTATCCTTTTATAATAAGACTTTAACTTTATATCGTATGATTAATTAGTAATGCTGGCGGCCAATTTTCTAAACGCATTCCCAATGATAAATTACGAGAAGCCAAAACATCTTTAATCTCAGTTAAAGACTTTTTACCAAGATTGGGCGTTTTAAGCAACTCAACTTCAGTACGTTGCACTAAATCACCAATATAGTGAATAGATTCCGCTTTAAGACAATTAGCAGAACGAACTGTTAATTCAAGATCATCAACTGGACGCAATAAAATTGGATCAAATTCTGGTTTTTCTTCTTTTACTTCTGGTTGACGCACATCCCGCAAATCAACGAATGCCTCTAATTGATCTGCTAAAATAGTGGCTGCTCGACGAATGGCCTCTTCAGGATCAATAGTGCCATTCGTTTCCATTTCAATAACCAACTTATCTAGATCAGTGCGCTGATCAACACGAGCAGCCTCAACATTATAGGCGATACGCTCTACAGGACTATAGCAGGCATCAACTAAAAGGCGCCCAAGTGGTCTCTCATTTTCTTCTGAATAAGTGCGAGAAGAAGCAGGTACATATCCTCGACCACGCTCTACTTTCATTCTGATCACAATAGTAGAATTTTCTGAGGTTAAATGACAAATCACATGGTTTGGTTGAACAATCTCAACATCAGAATCATGTATAATATCAGAAGCAGTTACAGGACCAATACCTGATTTATGCAAAGTTAACGTTGCTTCATCTTTTCCATTAACTCTGACCGCCAAACCTTTTAGATTAAGTAGAATATCTAGAATATCTTCCTGTACACCCTCTTTAATAGAGTACTCATGTAGTACTCCATCAATTTCAACCTCTGTAACAGCGCAACCAGGCATTGAGGATAATAAAATACGACGTAGCGCATTACCAAGAGTATGACCGAAACCACGCTCTAAAGGTTCAAGGGTGACCTTGGCATGTGTTACGCTAACTTGCTCAATATCTACTAAACGCGGTTTGAGAAACTCTATCACAGAACCCTGCATTGTATCCTCTCTTTAGCACAACTCTACTTTACTTTGAATAAAGCTCAACTATCAGATGCTCATTAATGTCTGCAGTAAGATCGGTACGCTCTGGGATATGCTTAAAAATGCCTTCCATCTTATTCATATCCAATTCGATCCAACTTGGTTTTTCACGCTGATTAGATAATTCTAAAGCAGCTTTTAAACGAGATTGTTTTTGAGCCTTTTCACAAATACTGATAATATCATTTGGCTTTACCTGATACGAAGCAATATTTACCACTCGTCTATTTACCATAATTAATTTGTGACTAACAAGTTGACGCGCCTCTGATCGTGTGGTGCTAAAACCGATACGATATACTACATTATCAAGACGACTCTCTAAAAGCACTAAGAGTTTTTCGCCAGTATTTCCTCTCAGACGAGCAGCCTCTTTGTAATAATTACAAAATTGACGTTCTAATACTCCATACATACGACGCACTTTCTGTTTTTCACGCAACTGCCCACCATAGTCAGATAAACGCGATTTACGTATTCCATGTTGACCAGGAGCTTGTTGTAACTTACATTTTGTGTCGATTGTACGAACACCAGATTTCAGAAATAAATCTGTGCCTTCACGACGGCTCAGTTTTAATACTGGACCTAAATATCTTGCCATGTCTGTCTCCAGAATTCCTTAATAACAGGCCGCTCTTATACACGACGCTTTTTAGGCGGACGACAACCGTTATGAGGGATCGGAGTCACATCAGTAATATTTGTGATGCGAAAACCTGCTGCGTTCAGGGCACGAATCGTCGATTCGCGCCCTGGACCTGGACCCTTAACCATAACCTCTAAGTTTTTAATTCCATAATCTTTTACAACTTCTGCGCAATGTTCTGCGGCAACCTGTGCAGCAAATGGAGTAGACTTACGAGAACCTCGAAATCCAGAGCCACCGGCTGTTGCCCAGCCTAAAGCATTGCCTTGACGATCGGTAATAGTCACAATGGTGTTATTAAAAGACGCGTGAATATGCGCAACACCATCAGATATTTGCTTTCTTAAACGCTTACGTGCACGAACTGGTGCCTTTGCCATTATTTAATCACTCAGACTATTTTTTAATTGGTTTACGCGGACCTTTGCGAGTACGTGCATTAGTCTTCGTACGTTGTCCTCGAACTGGTAAGCCGCGTCTATGACGTAAACCTCGGTAACACCCGAGATCCATCAGACGTTTAATGCTCAGAGTGACTTCGCGACGAAGATCACCCTCAACAACAAATCTTGACACTGCATCACGCAGCATGTCGATATTCTCTTCGGATAGCTCACTGATCTTAACATTTTCGTTAATCCCCGTTGATTTACAGATAAGCTGTGAACGAGTTTTTCCGATACCGAAAATTGTAGTTAATGCAATGACGGTATGTTGATGATCAGGAATGTTAATGCCTGCTATACGGGCCACTATGCACTCCTATAAATTCACTACAACTAATGTCTCTCTATCCAACAAGCGCATCACGAAAGCGATAAGATGAGAATGAATAGAAATTTGATATATGAACTACTTAATCTATCCAGCTCCTTGCAATTTTGCAAGAAAAATATACTACTAAATTAACCTTGTCTCTGTTTATGCTTGGGTTCAGCGCTACAAATTACACGAACAATTCGATTTCGTCGAATAATTTTACAATGACGACATAACCTTCTAACAGACGTACATACTTTCATTTTAAGTCTCCATGACTTCTTTTAATCATATTACTAACTAGTATAATCTTTTAAATTAGCCTTTTTTAAAACAGAATCATACTGATTTGACATAAGTAAAGTTTGTAATTGAGCGATAAAATCCATGATAACAATAACAACAATAAGCAACGAAGTACCACCAAAATAAAACGGTACTTTCATTGCATCTCTTAAAAACTCTGGAATCAAGCAAATAAAAGTAACATATAACGCACCAATCAATGTTAGGCGCATCATTACCTTGTTAATATATTTTGCCGTCTGTTCCCCTGGACGAACACCTAATATAAATGCACCACACTTTTTTAAATTATCAGCTGTTTCTCTTGAATTGAAAACAAGTGCTGTATAAAAAAAAGAGAAGAAAATAATGGCTATGATATAAAGTAATAAATAAAGAGGTTGATTAGGTTGTAATAACATGGAAATTTCTGTCAACCAATCCCAACCAACTCCTCCACCGAACCAAGAAGAAATAGTAGCTGGAAGTAATATTAGACTAGAAGCAAAGATAGCTGGGATAACCCCAGCCATGTTCACTTTCAATGGTAAGTGCGTTCTATGTGTAGAATATGCACGACGACCCTGCTGACGCTGTGCGTAATGGACTATAATACGTCGTTGACCACGTTCAACAAATACCACAAAAAAAGTTACAGAAAATACTAATACCACAACCGTTAACAATAAAAAAAAGTTGAGATCACCTTGCCTTGCTTGCTCAAGAGTATGACCGATTGCAGGAGGTAAGCCCGCAACAATACCTGCAAAAATAATAATCGAAATGCCGTTTCCTACACCTCTCTCAGTGATTTGCTCACCTAACCACATCAAAAACATTGTTCCAGTAACTAAGCTTATAATAGCAGTTATATAGAAAGAGAAATCTGGATGTAAAACTAATCCTCGCATACCAGGCAAATTAGGTAAACCCGTAGCTATTCCAATTGACTGAATAATGGCTAATATTAATGTACCATAACGAGTATATTGAGCAATCTTACGACGCCCAATTTCCCCCTCTTTTTTAATCTCAGATAAGTATGGGTTCACTATGCTTATTAACTGAATAATAATTGATGCTGAAATATATGGCATAATCCCTAACGCAAAAACAGATGCACGACTTAAGGCACCACCAGAGAACATATTAAACATTTCAAGAATAGTGCCACGTTGTTGTTCAAGAAGATTCGAAAAAATGGTGACGTCCACGCCTGGAATTGGAATAAAAGAACCAATGCGAAAGACAATGAGAGCTATAATAATAAATACAACTCTAGACTTTAGTTCATCAACACTACTTTTTTGACTTAAAAGATTGAATTTTGTCTTCTTAGATAACTTCGAGTGATTATTCCTCAATTGTACCGCCAACCTCTTTAATAGCGGACCGCGCACCTTTAGTTACACGTAAACCGCGAATGATTACTGGCGCAGAAATTGTGCCAGACATAATAACTTTGACAAACTTTGTGTTTATACTTATCAGACGAGCTTCTTTTAAAGAATTTAGTTCAACAAAATCACCTTTAATTTTAGCTAAATCGGATAAACGTACTTCTTTAGTAACCATAGATTTTCTGGATGTAAAACCAAACTTAGGCAGACGCCTATATAAAGGCATCTGTCCACCCTCAAATCCACGATTAGGGCCCCCACCAGAACGTGATTTTTGTCCTTTATGACCTCGTCCTGCAGTCTTTCCAAGACCAGATCCAACACCTCGACCAAGACGTTTAGGCGTAGTTTTAGATCCGTCAGCTGGGGATATGGTATTTAAGTACATCGTTTTACGCCTCTTTTTCTTGTATTGTAATCATGTGGGAAATTGAGTTTACCATACCACGAATAGACGGTGTGTCATTACGCTCCACAGTCTGATGAATGCGACGCAAACCTAATCCAAGTAATGTTGCTTTGTGTTTAGGTAGGCAACCGATAGAGCTTTTAGTTTGAGTAACTTGAATAGTCTTAGCCATAATTAATATCCCACAATATCTACAATTGATTTACCACGCTTGCTTGCAACAACTTCTGGAGACTTCATTTTTATAAGACCATCTAATGTTGCACGAACGACATTAATTGGATTCGTAGAACCATAAGTTTTAGCTAAAACATTATGAACACCAGCGACTTCTAATACTGCACGCATGGCGCCACCTGCAATAATACCAGTACCTTCTGAAGCGGGTTTCATAAAAATATGAGAACCTGTATGAACCCCTTTTACAGCATGTTGTAAAGTCCCGTTATTTAACGCAATAACAATCATATTTCTACGGGCTTTTTCCATTGCTTTCTGAATTGCCGCTGGAACTTCACGAGCTTTACCGTAACCGAAACCCATGCGACCATTACCATCACCAACTACAGTTAATGCAGTAAACGAGAAAATACGACCACCTTTAACGGTTTTAGAAACTCGATTTACCGAGATTAGTTTTTCTTGTAGTTCACCAACTTGTTTTTCAATATGCACCATCTTATGCCTCATAGCCTATAACAGTAAACCAGCTGAACGAGCAGAATCTGCTAACACCTGGATACGCCCATGATACTGAAAACCAGATCGATCAAAAGACACGCGAACAATACCTTTCTCAATAGCTCGTTCAGCAATAATTTTTCCAACCTCTACCGCAGCTTTTTTATTTCCAGTATGCGTTAATTTTTCACGAATCACTTTTTCTACTGTAGAAGCTGATACCAAAACAGCTGATCCACTTGGAGTAATTATTTGTGCATAAATATGATGTGGAGTGCGGTGAACAACTAATCGAATAGCACCAAGCGCTTTCAATTTACACCGTAGACGAGTTGCTCGTCGCAGACGGGCAGATTTTTTATCCATAATACCACCTTACTTCTTCTTAGCTTCTTTACTACGTACAGTTTCATTAAAATAACGAATCCCTTTACCTTTATAAGGCTCCGGGGGGCGATAGGCACGAATATTAGCTGCAACCTGGCCTAGTAATTGTTTGTTAGCACCTTTTAAAAGAATTTCTGTCTGACTAAGACATTCCGCAGTAATACCCGCCGGAAGAACATGCTCAATCGTATGAGAGAATCCCAGGGTTAAATTCAGTCTATTGTCTTTTAGACTTACACGATAACCTACACCAACTAGCTGTATTTTTTTAAAAAAACTACCGATTACACCAAGTATCATAGAATCAACCAAGGAACGCGAAGTGCCTGCCTGAGCCCATCCATCTAAAAAACCTTTTCTTGGAGAAAAAATTAAAGAATCCTTAAATCTCTTTACTTCTACGGATTGATGAAGAGTACGAGTTAACTCACATGTAATACTTTTAATCGAAATAACTTGACCATTCAATCCTACTTCTACACCGGAAGGGATTATAATAGGTGCTTTAGCAATACGAGACATTTCCCTCTCCGATTACGCCACATAGCAAATAATTTCGCCGCCTAGACCAAACTGTCGAGCCACACGATCAGTCACGACACCCTTAGAAGTAGAAACTATAGCAATACCTAGACCTGCCATTACTTTTGGTAGAGCGTCTTTACGTTTAAAAATACGCAAACCAGGACGACTAACACGTTGAATATTTTCAACAACAGCCTTACCTTGAAAATATTTAAGCGTTAATTCTAATTCTAACCGACAACCACCTCTAGTCTTATATTCTAATATGTAACCTTCTTCCTTTAATACCTTGGCAATTGCCATTTTTAATCCAGAAAAAGGCATTCTAACTAAAACTTTATTTGCAGACTGCCCATTACGAATACGAGTCAACATATCAGCGATTGGATCTTGCATGCTCATTTATATGTACTCCCATGAGATAGGTAATACTACCAACTAGCTTTTTTTAAACCAGGAACCTCACCACGCATAGCGGCTTCACGCAATTTCATTCGGCTTAAACCAAATTTACCTACATAGCCATGTGGTCGACCAGTTTGGCGACATCGATTTCTCTGACGAACAGGACTAGAATCACGTGGTAAAGTTTGTAACTTTAGCATAGCTTCCCATCGATCTGAAGTTAAAGTATTCGGGCCAGAAATAATAGCTTTTAGCGCTTCACGTTTGACTCGATACTTATCAGCTGTTTTCACACGAAGAAGCTCACGCTCTTTTAATGCTTTCTTGGCCATAAAAAGACACCCCCTTTATTTACGGAATGGAAAATTAAATGCTTCTAACAGCGCAAGACCTTCATTATCAGATTTTGCAGTCGTAGTGATGGTAATATCCATCCCACGAACACGATCCACTTGATCATAATCAATTTCAGGAAAAATAATCTGCTCACGTACCCCTATACTATAATTTCCATGTCCGTCAAAAGATTTAGTAGACAAACCTCGAAAATCACGAACACGTGGAATAGCAATAGAAATAAGTCGCTCCAAGAACTCCCACATTCGATCACTGCGAAGTGTTACTTTACAGCCAATTGGATAGTCTTGACGAATTTTAAAACCTGCAATTGACTTACGCGCTTTAGTGATACAAGGTTTTTGACCAGAGATTACTGTTAAATCAGCTACTGCACTATCTAGTAGTTTTTTATCAGAAATCGCTTCACCAACACCCATATTTAAAGTAATCTTCTCAAATCGAGGAACCCTCATGGGAGAACGGTATTCAAAATCAGCCATAATTTTTTTCACTACTGTTTTCTTATAAAAATCATGTAATGCCGCCATGGTGTACTGCTCCAACTTACTGAATAATTTCACTGTTTGACTTAAAAAAACGAACTTTTTGCCCATCCTTAAACCTAAATCCTATGCGATCTGGCCTACCGGTGACTGCATTGAAGAATGCAACATTAGAAATGTGAATCGGAGTTTCTTTTGTAATAATTCCACCTGATTGATTTGAAGATGAAGTAGGTTTCTGGTGTTTTTTAATTAAGTTAATTCCATCAACTATAACCTTTCCTTCAACTAAAACTTCTCGCACTATTCCTTGTTTTCCTTTATCCCTTCCAGTTAACACAATGACTATATCACCGCGTCTGATTTTGGCTGCCATACTTACTCCTTATAATACCTCTGGTGCCAGAGAGATAATTTTCATAAACCGTTCACAACGCAACTCACGAGTTATGGGACCAAAAATTCGTGTGCCAATAGGTTGCTCACTTTGATTATTCAATATAACACATGCATTACTATCAAAACGAATTACAGAACCATCTGGACGACGAACACCTTTTTTGGTGCGCACAACTACTGCTTTTAATACATCACCCTTTTTAACTTTACCACGTGGGATTGCTTCTTTAATGGTTACTTTAATAATATCTCCTACTCCTGCACAACGGCGGCGAGATCCGCCTAGAACTTTAATACACATAACGCGCCGTGCACCAGAATTATCGGCTACGCTCAGCATAGTCTGTTCTTGAATCATTGTCATACTCCGCTTAGTTCAATTGCCACTGTGAAACCTTCTTAATCTTATTTATAGACCGCCATCTTTAGACAGAAAAATATTATAACACCGCTAGTCACGTATAGATAGAAATAATAAACGGCTCCCACGAGCCGTTAATCTAAACCTTTAACTATAGAAAATCCCACTACAAAATTACTTTTTCTATAACAGAAACCAAAGTCCAAGATTTAGTCTTAGACAATGGACGGCATTCACGAATGCTCACTGTATCACCGATATTACATTCATTTTTCTCATCATGTACATGTAATTTTGTCGTACGCTTAATAAATTTTCCGTATACTGGATGTTTCACAAATCGCTCAATGGCTACAACAATAGATTTTTCCATCTTGTTACTCATAACTCTACCTTGCAAAGTACGGATTTTATCGGTCATCACGCCCCTGCCTTTTCAGTTAATAAAGTCTTAATCCGCGCAATTTTACGGCGAACCTGTTTAAAAATATGAGTTTTTTTACACTGATTAGATCGTGCCTGCATACGCAAATGAAACTGTTCTTGTAATAATTTTAATAGCTGACTATTCAGCTCTTCTGCACTTTTTGTGCAGACTTTCATTTCTCTCATTACATCACCGTTTTAGTTATAAAGGTGGTTTTGATGGATAATTTAGATGCTGCTAGTTTACAGGCCTCCCGAGCTAACTCTTCCGACACGCCATCAATTTCATATAAAACTTTACCAGGCTGGACAAGAGCGACCCAGTACTCTACATTTCCTTTCCCTTTACCCATGCGAACTTCTAATGGTTTCTGAGTAATCGGTTTATCTGGAAAAACGCGAATCCAGATTTGACCTTGACGTTTAACAGCGCGAGTCATAGCACGACGTGCTGCTTCAATCTCTCGAGCAGTAAGGCGACCACGGTCTATAGCTTTCAAACCAAAAAAACCGAAGCTAATATCTGTACCCTGCGCTAGGCCGCGATTACGACCTTTTTGCATTTTACGAAATTTGGTACGCTTTGGTTGTAACATTGGTGACTCTCCTTACTTACTTACGACTTTTTCGTTGTTTCTTTTTAGGTGGAGCTACCTTTTCCGGTTGCTCAACCTCAGCCATACCACCCAGGACTTCACCCTTAAAGATCCAAACCTTAACACCAATGACACCATAAGTTGTATGCGCTTCAGCAATATTATAATCAATGTCTGCTCGGAGGGTGTGAAGAGGGACACGCCCTTCTCGATACCATTCTGTACGCGCGATTTCTGCTCCACCTAAACGTCCACTAACTTCAACTTTAATCCCCTGAGCACCTAAACGCATTGCATTTTGTACTGCTCGTTTCATGGCTCGTCGAAACATCACTCTACGCTCTAACTGTGAAGCAATGCTATCAGACACAAGTTTTGCATCTAATTCTGGTTTTCGCACTTCAGAAATATTAATTTGCGCTGGAACACCGGCTATATCCGCTACTACTTTTCGCAGTTTTTCTACATCTTCGCCTTTTTTTCCAATAACAATACCAGGACGAGCTGTGTGAATAGTGACACGAATGCTCTTAGAAGGTCTTTCAATAACGATACGAGAGATAGATGCTTTATTAAGTTCTTTCATAAGAAATCGACGAACTTTAAAATCACTATCTAAATTATCAGCAAACTCTTTGGTATTCGCAAACCAAGTCGAACTCCAAGGCTTCACAATACCCAAGCGAATACCATTTGGATGTACTTTCTGACCCATTGTTCATCTCCAGTGCCTCAGCAATCAGACACAGCTACAGTAATATGGCTAGTACGCTTTAAGATTCGATCCGCTCGACCTTTAGCGCGCGGCATAGTACGTTTCATGCTTGGGCCTTCATCAACAAAGATCTTAGTGATTTTTAAATTATCAATATCAACACCATCATTGTGTTCAGCGTTTGCAATAGCGGATTCTAAAACTTTTTTTACTAATACCGCAGCTTTTTTGTTAGTATAAATTAAAATCTCTAAAGCTTTCGACACTTTCTTTCCACGCACAAGATTTGCAACCAAACGAATCTTCTGCGCAGAAGAACGAGCGCGACACTGTCTTGCGATAGTTTCCATCTCCCTCTCTCTTAACGCTTTTTAGCTTTTTTATCCGCAGAATGACCGCGGTATGTACGAGTAGGAGAAAATTCACCTAGTTTGTGACCAACCATGTCATCAGATATAAAGATAGGAACATGATGACGTCCATTATGGACAGCGATAGTCAAACCAACCATCTTAGGAAAGATGGTTGAACGACGTGACCAAGTACGCACTGGTTTCTTTTCTCCAGTGGCCAAGACTTTCTCTACCTTCTTCAGCAAGTGTAGGTCAATAAATGGCCCTTTCTTGAGAGAACGTGGCATTTTTTATCCTCTAAAATTATTTACTACGTCGACGAACGATGAATTTATTAGTCCGCTTGTTACTCCGTGTTTTCTTACCCTTTGTTTGCAAACCCCAAGGAGAGACTGGGTGTTTACCGAAATTACGCCCTTCCCCACCCCCATGTGGATGATCTACAGGGTTCATTGCTGTACCACGGACAGTAGGACGAACACCTCGCCAACGAGCAGACCCTGCTTTACCTAAAACACGCAACATATGCGCGCTATTGCCAACTTCTCCAAGAGTTGCTCGACAATCGGATGGAACCTTACGTATCTCACCAGAACGTAGACGCAAAGTAACATAAGACCCTTCTCGTGCAACAATCTGTACGTATGTACCGGCTGAACGCGCAATTTGCCCACCTTTACCTGGTTTCATTTCTACATTATGTATGGTGGAACCAACTGGCATATAACGCATTGGTAATGCATTACCAAGTTTAATGGCAACATTAATACCAGATTGAATCTGATCACCTACTTTAATCCCCTGTGGGGCTAAAATATAACGACGCACACCATCTTTATATAAAATCAATGCAATATTTGCAGAACGATTCGGATCATATTCAAGACGCTCAATTGTTGCTGGCACATCATCTTTATTTCTTTTACAATCGATCACCCGATACGCTTGCTTGTGCCCACCACCGATGTGACGAGTTGTGATACGACCCAAATTATTTCGACCACCAGTTTTACTATTTTTTTCTATTAAAGGAGCAAAAGGCTTACCTTTATATAACTCTGGATTCACCACTTTCACTACGTGACGACGTCCCGGAGATGTCGGTTTACATTTAACCAGCGTCATGATTCTTTCCTCAGGTCTACTCAACACCACCGAATAAATCTAGAGTTTGACCTTTTGTCATAGTGATATAAGCTTTTTTCCAGTTACTACGACGACCAATACGCTGCTTATGACGTTTGGATTTTCCTTTAACCAACACAGTATTCACATCTTTTATCTTCACTGAAAAAAGTCTCTGTACAGCGGTTTTTATTTCTAATTTTGTAGCATCGTTAGAAACTTTAAGGACAATAGTATTCGTTTTTTCTAGCACTCTGGATGCTTTCTCAGAGAAGTGTGGCGCACGCAGAACTGTTAGTAGACGCTCTTCCCACCTCATACTAATATCTCCTCTATTCTTTTCACTGCATCGGCAGTTATAAGAACTTTCTCAAAAGCAATCAAGCTAATTGGATTAATATTTGCTATATCACGTACGTCAACTTTATATAGATTTCTGGATGCTAATCGTAAATTTTCCTCTAACATCACAGTGATTATCAATACATCCTCTAGATTCATCTCTTGTAGTTTCTTTAGTAGACACCTTGTTTTAGCTAATTCCAAAGAAAACTTCTGAACAATAATTAGTCGATCTTGACGTATCAATTCCGATAAAATACTTTTCAGCGCGCCACGATACATCTTTCGATTAATTTTCTGACTATGATTTTGAGGTTTAGCAGCAAAAGTGACACCACCAGATCGCCAAATTGGACTTTGTAAAGAACCGGCCCGAGCACGACCAGTTCCTTTTTGTCGCCATGGTTTTTTCCCTGATCCAGTAACTTCTCCGCGAGTTTTCTGAGAACGAGTTCCCTGACGAGCACCCGCCGCATAAGCAACTACCACTTGATGAACTAATGCTTCGTTAAAATCACAACTGAAGATAGTGTTGGAAACATTGATAGCGCTTGGCGCGTCTTTCAAAACTAATTCCATGTCTATCCCCCTTAGGCCTTCACAGCTTCTTTAATGACAAGATCGCTACCAACAGAACCAGGTACTGAGCCTCTAACTAAAAGAATATTTCTATCATAATCAATACGAACAACCCTAAGACTCTGAATAGTTACACGTTTGTTACCCATCTGACCTGCCATTTTCTTACCTTTAAACACTTTTCCAGGCGTCTGATTTTGACCAATAGAACCTGGAACACGATGAGACAGTGAATTACCGTGACTAGCATCTTGAGTTCTAAAATTCCATCGTTTTACTGTACCTGTAAAGCCCTTTCCCTTAGATAACCCACTCACATCTACTTTTTTTATATCAGCAAAAATATCAATATTAATGCTTTGTCCAACCCTGAACTCAGAGATATTCGGAATTCGAAACTCCCATAAACCACGCCCAGCCATAACACCAGCTTTAGAAAAGTGCCCTGCTTCAGGCTTAGTAATACGATGAGATTTTTTTACACCAGTAGTAAGCTGAAGAGAGTTATAACGCTCTTTACCAACTTTTTTTACCTGGGTGATACGATTCTCTTCCAATTCAATTACAGTTACAGGTATAGAAACACCATCTTCTGTAAAAACACGGGTCATACCTAATTTCTTACCAACTAAACCAATCATCTCTTCCCCTAGCTTCTTTAATCAGCTTATTAACCTAGACTGATTTGCACATCTACACCGGCAGCAAGATCCAAGCGCATAAGTGCATCAACCGTTTTTTCAGTGGGCTCAACAATATCAACTAGACGCTTATGCGTACGAATTTCATACTGATCGCGCGCATCTTTGTTCACGTGAGGAGAGATCAAAATCGTGAAGCGCTCTTTACGAGTCGGCAATGGAATAGGACCACGTACTTGCGCACCAGTTCGTTTAGCGGTTTCTACAATCTCCATTGTTGATCGATCAATTAAACGATGATCAAACGCTTTCAACCGGATTCGAATTCTTTGGTTCTGCATGAGACCAGAACTCCAATTTATTTATAAAAGAAAAGAATTAGTACTGTCATCTATTATATCTGATTAGATGCAAGCAATTTTTTAACGTAAATAACTAAAAAAACCAATCATTAATAACAAATATCAACACACTGATCTAAACAGCTATAAACCATAGACTACAATAATCACTGATGACATTATAGTATATCTGAAAGTAAATCAACTGTAATATTATTCAGTTCGATACTCTAATAAATACCATAGAACTATAGAAAGATAAAAGAGCGCATGCGCTCTTTTATCTTTCTATAGAGACTATATACAAAAATACGCGCATTAAGAAACTATTTTAGAGACTATACCCGCTCCAACAGTGCGACCCCCTTCACGAATGGCAAAACGCAAACCTTCGTTCATGGCAATGGGATGGATTAAGTTTACAACCATTTTGATATTATCTCCTGGCATAACCATCTCCACACCTTCTGGTAACTCAATAGTACCTGTCACATCGGTGGTGCGAAAATAGAACTGTGGACGATATCCTTTAAAAAATGGAGTATGACGCCCTCCTTCTTCTTTAGATAAAATATACACTTCTGACTCAAATTGAGTATGCGGTTTTATCGTCCCTGGTTTAGATAAAACCTGACCTCTCTGAATATCCTCTCGCTTTATACCTCGAAGCAAAATACCACAATTTTCACCAGCACGCCCTTCATCTAAAAGCTTACGAAACATTTCCACTCCAGTGCAGATGGATTTAACGGTATCTTTAATACCCACAATCTCCACTTCTTCGCCAACTCTAATAATGCCACTCTCAACACGACCAGTAACAACAGTACCCCGACCGGATATAGAGAAGACATCCTCAATTGGCATTAAGAATGATTTATCAATAGAACGCTTGGGTTCTGGTATGTAGTTATCTAAATGAGAAGCTAATTCTAGGATTTTAGCCTCCCACTCTTCTTCACCTTCTAATGCTTTTAATGCAGATCCATAGACAATAGGTGTTAGATCGCCTGGGAAATCATATTGAGACAATAAGTCACGAACTTCCATTTCCACTAATTCAAGCAATTCCTCATCATCTACCATGTCACACTTGTTTAGAAAAACAATTATGTAGGGCACCCCCACCTGTCGACCAAGTAAAATATGTTCACGAGTCTGTGGCATTGGCCCATCTGTGGCAGCAACCACTAAAATTGCCCCATCCATCTGAGCGGCACCAGTGATCATATTTTTGATATAATCAGCATGACCTGGGCAATCAACATGCGCATAATGCCGAGTTACAGTGTCATATTCAACATGTGAAGTATTGATAGTAATCCCGCGTGCTTTTTCTTCTGGTGCGTTATCTATTTGATCAAAAGCGCGAGCAGTACCGCCGTAAGTTTTAGCCAGTACAGTTGTAATAGCAGCAGTTAAGGTGGTTTTTCCATGGTCAACGTGCCCAATAGTGCCAACATTGACGTGTGTTTTAGAGCGTTCAAATTTTTCTTTAGCCACAGCGATATTCCTTACTTTTTGTGCTTACCTAATAATAAGTAAACACGGGACTAATTACATAAACCCAAAAACTTATTTACCACGAGCTTCAATAATAACTTGAGAAACATGGTTAGGTGCTTCAACGTATTTCAAGAATTCCATAGAGTATGAAGCGCGACCCTGAGTCTGTGAGCGGAGGTCAGTTGCATAGCCAAACATAGAAGACAATGGCACTTGAGCACATACTGTCTTTCCGGTAGAAGACTCTTCCATACCTTCAATCAGGCCTCGTCGTCGATTCAGGTCACCAATTACATCACCCATGTACTCTTCTGGAGTATCAACCTCTACTTTCATGACAGGTTCAAGAAGAACAGGTCTGGCTTGACGAAACGCAGATTTAAAAGCTAAAGACGCAGCTATTTTAAACGCTAACTCAGAAGAATCTACATCATGATATGAGCCATAATGCAAACGGACCTTAACATCCACAACAGGATATCCTGCTAAAGGCCCGGACTTGAGCTGCTCCTGAATTCCTTTATCAACTGCTGGAATAAATTCTTTAGGAATGGTACCACCGACAATATCATTAATAAACTGATAACCCAGACCACCAGACTCCAAAGGACACATATCGATCACAACATGACCAAATTGGCCTCGACCACCAGATTGCTTAATATATTTACCTTCAACATCTGTAACAGATGTACGGATGGTTTCACGGTAAGCCACCTGAGGCTTACCAACGTTAGCTGAGACATTAAATTCACGTTGCATTCGATCTACTAATATTTCTAAATGCAGTTCACCCATACCAGCAATTATAGTCTGGGATGACTCTTCATCTGTCCAAACACGAAATGAAGGATCTTCTTTTGCCAGTCGACCAAGAGCCATTCCCATTTTTTCCTGATCCGCTTTTGTTTTTGGCTCCACTGCTACAGAAATTACTGGTTCAGGAAAATCCATGCGCTCTAATATAATTATATTGTTTGTATCACACAGAGTATCACCTGTGGTCACATCTTTTAAACCAATAGCAGCAGCTATGTCGCCTGCGCATACCTCTTTGATTTCTTCACGTTTATTAGCGTGCATTTGCACAATTCGACCCAATCGCTCACGCTGAGCTTTTACAGAATTCATAACAGTATCACCGGATTTTACAACACCAGAATATACACGGAAGAAAGTTAAGTTTCCCACAAATGGGTCGGTGGCAATTTTAAATGCTAATGCAGAAAAAGGAACCGAATCATCTGCACTACGTAGAGCTGGAGTATCTTTTCCGTCATCTAAAATTCCATTAATTGCGCTCACATCAGTTGGGGCAGGTAAATATTCAATCACTGAATCGAGCATCGCTTGCACACCTTTGTTCTTAAAAGCAGATCCACAAGTAACTAAAATTATTTCATTGTTTAAAACACGCTTCCTTAAAGCATTTTTAATTTCTTGTTCAGTAAACACTTTTCCACTAAGATACTTATCCATTAACTCTTCAGAAGATTCTGCTGCAGACTCAAGTAATTTTTGGTGCCAATCCTCGGCAGACTTCTTCATTGTTAAAGGGATTTCCTCATATGAAAAAGTTAAACCCTGATCACTATCATTCCAGTTGATAGCTTTCATCTTAATCAAATCAATCACACCAGTAAATCTATCTTCTGCGCCAATAGCTAGTTGGATTGGAACTGGGTTTGCTGATAAACGCGATTTTATCTGATTTACTACTCTAAGAAAATTAGCCCCCATACGATCCATTTTATTAATAAAGGCAATACGTGGTACTTTATATTTATTAGCCTGACGCCAGACAGTTTCAGACTGTGGCTGCACGCCTCCAACGGCACAATAAACCATTACTACACCATCCAGTACACGCATCGAACGCTCAACTTCAATAGTAAAATCAACATGTCCTGGAGTGTCAATAATATTGATTCGGTGTCGCTTAAACTGATTAGCCATACCCGACCAAAAAGCAGTAGTTGCCGCAGAAGTAATAGTAATTCCACGCTCTTGTTCCTGAGCCATCCAATCCATTGTAGCTGCGCCATCATGTACTTCACCAATTTTATGGTTTACACCAGTATAAAACAGGATACGCTCAGTAGTCGTTGTCTTACCAGCATCGATATGCGCACTAATACCGATATTGCGGTAGCGTGTTATGGGTGTACTACGAGCCATGTGTTTCCTCTAATTTTCGAGCATTCTCAGTTAGTTAATCCTAGTGATATTATTTATTTTATTTTACACGGATTAATCACAAATACATCGCTATTACCATCGGTAATGAGCAAAAGCCTTATTAGCTTCAGCCATACGGTGCACGTCTTCACGTTTTTTTACTGCAGATCCTCTGTTTTCAGAAGCCTCAGACAGTTCATGAGCCAAACGAAGCGCCATAGATTTATCACTGCGCTTTCGCGCGGATTCTACAATCCAACGCATTGCTAATGTATTACGACGAACCGGGCGAACCTCAACAGGAACTTGATAAGTAGAACCACCTACCCGACGAGATTTCACTTCAACAGTTGGTCGAACATTATCTAGAGCTGTTTCGAATATTTCTAATCCGTTTTTACTAATTTTACTAGATACATTAGCTAGTGCATTATAAACAATAGTCTCAGCAATAGATTTCTTACCATTCTTCATCAGAATATTAATAAATTTTGCTAAGAGATCTGATCCAAATTTAGGGTCTGGAAGAATTTTACGTTGACTGATGATACGACGACGTGGCATAAGTAGTACTCCGTAAGTTCATTCAGGATGCCAAACACTTTATATGCGCGTCATAAGAGCGTTTTGAGTTATTCTCTTTGACTTTACCTTTAGAGACAAAATTAAGTTTTTGGTTTTTTGACGCCATATTTAGAACGAGCCTGCTTACAGTCTTTAACCCCTGAACAATCTAACGCCCCACGCACCGTATGATAACGTACACCAGGCAAATCTTTAACTCGACCTCCACGAATAAGAATAACAGAGTGTTCCTGTAAATTATGACCCTCACCTCCAATATAAGAGGTTACTTCAAACCCATTCGTTAAGCGAACTCGACACACCTTACGCAAAGCAGAGTTCGGTTTTTTAGGAGTAGTAGTATAGACGCGAGTACATACACCACGTTTTTGTGGACAACCTTCTAACGCCGGAACATTACTTTTTACTGCTTTTCTAACACGTGGTTTACGAACTAACTGATTAATTGTTGACATAAAAAAACTCCTGGGCTTTAAATATTCTTTTCTTTCTTCTTGACATCTTGATAGTAAGAAAATCTAAGTAATATGAGAAAAACAACATTTTAGATTCAAGTCTAAAAAGAGTCAAGAGATAACCAATATTACTATGATTGACCAAGAAATCTTAATAATATTTACCAGGATACTTGTTGTGGATTCTCTAATACAAGCATAACAAAATCAGTATAACTGATGATCTCAACTTGAGAGGATACACGACTCATTAAACCACGAGCTAATAAATCAACTCTCAACGCATATATATAAGCCGAGCTATTGATTAATATTGACAAAGTTTTAGTTCCTGCCAATGCAAAAATAACTCCATCCTCAAGTAACAACACATGATCACCCACTGCTATCAAGCGTCGTATGGCAGGTACATCGCAACGAAATGGTGACATCGTTAATGTATGTAGCATAATCTTCTAGGCTTAAAAAGTAACAAATCGATCATAATCATTTAACCTTAGACGCAATGCCTTTGGAGATAATACATCAGCACCCAATACATTTGGAACATCGATAACCATACCGCGTTCAACTAACGCGTCTGAACATATGTAAAATCTCCTGACCTCATATAAGGAGAGTAAACTAAAAGTAGCAATATAGTTACGTGCTAAAATCAAGTCTGGTTTTTGATTAGTAGTTAATTGCAATACACCATCACTTACAAAAAACAAAGCAATGTTATCACTAAAAGACAATAATGCCAATATCGCATCTAAACCTTCACGTCCAAAACTAGATCCATGCGGACCTCGTGTAAAAATAAAAGCAATGGACTTCATTAAAATTGTACCACTCGATCACAATTCAATACTGCTTCAGCTAGCTCCCCCAAACCACTTAACCTAAAACCAGAAGCTAAATTATACGATGATAAATGTAAGTTCTGTGCCTCTTGTTGACCACATACTCCTCGACGCAATGCCGCCGAAATACAAACATTTAATATAACACCATGTTGTTTAGATAATTTTTGCCAATAACGCGTCATATGAACTTCATCATTGCTTGGACAATTCAACATACTAGCGTTCAAAACGCCCTCACAATAAAAAAAAATACTAGTAATTACATGTAACTGCTCTATTAACTCACTAGCAAATAACCAAGCTGTGCTAGATCGTTGGGTCCCATAAGCAGGTCCAGTTACCATGAGACAAAAACGCATACGCTATATTTGTGTACCTTTTATTATGTATCAATATAGTGACAAAATTAAATATTATTTTTTCTATCTCTGGTTAAACATAGTTACTGAATTACCTGATAGATTAGACTCTCATATTATAATATCATTTCCTAATTTTTTATATGATTGAATAACTGTATCTATTGGGTATAAATAGAATTATTTAAGCTTCTATCTCTAAAATTTACAATATTGTGTATAGATAATTAATTACCCGCCTCAATCCTGATTTTTAAAAAAATTCCTAGCGGTTGCAACGTCACTTTTAATTTGATTTTTTAGCGCATTAATTGAGTGAAAACGCTGTTCAGAACGTATTTTACGTAACATAACAACCTCTAAATATTTACCGTAAATATCCAAAGAAAAATCAAAAAGATAAATTTCTAACTGTTTAATACCAAGATTAAAAGTTGGACGAACTCCAATATTTGCTATACCAGGTAATATCCTAGAATTATATCCTTGTACATGAACAATGTATACACCTGCAATAGGTAAAACCACTCGAGGTAAGGACAAGTTAGCAGTGGGAAATCCAATTACTCGCCCTAAGGCATCACCATGGATGACTCGACCAGATATACTGAATGGCCTGCCTAATAATCTCTGAGCTAACTCAAAATTATCTTCAGATAACGCGTGACGTATCGCTGTACTACTGATTCGATTCTTTGAGTCAAACAAAGCTTTAAAATTTATAATATCAAAACCATAATGAATACTCGCTTCCTTTAATAAAGGAAAGTTGCCAGAACGATGAATTCCAAATTGAAAATCACTACCTACTATAAGTAACTGTATATTCAACTTCTTTACTAAAATCTCAGCAATAAAATTTTGCGGACTATAAGAACTAAAATCATTATTAAATCGAACACAAAGGACCCAGTCCACGCCGGACCGCGCAAGAAGACGCACCTTCTCATTAAGCCTTGTTAAACGCGCAGGGGCATTTTTTTTATAAAAAAACTCAAGTGGCTGAGGCTCAAAAATCATAACCATCACTGACGCATTACGTTGCAAACCTTCTTCATGTAGCCTTGCCAATAATTTCTGATGGCCACGATGCACACCATCAAAGTTTCCGACAGTCAATACGCAACCTTGATGATATTTTCGCAGATTGTGTATTCCGCGTATTAACTGCATAAATGTCTCATGTATTAAACATCTATTTATGTTGGATCTTACTCAAATAAAATATTTCATTTCAGATAAACAATTAATTTGAATAACATTAAGTGATGCATTAATATCTAATCATAAATATCCATTTAGTGAATATATAAACATATGTTATATTAATTTACTCCATGCATCATTTTACAATATTATAATATTCAACCGAATAAAATATAATATAAAAAATATATCTATCATTCATTTAAAATTGTATGTTATAAATTCTAATGACATATTTTGTTACTAAATAATTACAACTGATGTAGGTTATTAGATAGATATTTAGCAATACCGTCAGAAGATGGTGTAATAGTATCTTTTCCTTTTTCCCACTGCGCTGGACACACTTCCCCATGAACTTCATGGAACTGTAATGCATCAATCATCCGTAACATTTCGTTAATATTACGTCCAAATGGTAGATCATTAACTACTTGATGCCTTACGATACCGAACTGATCGATAAGAAACGACGCACGTAATGCGATACCAGCATTTGGATGCTCAATACCCCAAGATTTCTGAATCTCACGTTTTATATCAGAGACCATTATATATTGGACTGAACCTATCCCTCCTTGATGAATCGGAGTGTTACGCCATGCTTGATGCACAAATACCGAATCTAAGGAGATACCAATTACTTCTGTACCACGCTTTTGAAACTCTGAATATCTCTTGTTAAAAGCGATTAACTCTGACGGACATACAAAGGTAAAATCCATAGGCCAAAAAAATAGAACGCTAGTTTTTCCAGAAGTAAAGTCTAGAAAGTTAAACTTCTCTATAATTTCGCCATTGCCAAGAACAGCGGAAGCTGTAAAATCAGGGGCGATACGACTAACCAATACCATGTTAACTCCTAAAAATCATCTAAAAATTCTTAAAAATAAAATATTTATAATAACATTTTATAATAAAAAACTTAATAAAATCTAAAAATCTGACTAACAGGAAGTGTTGATGATAATCAACAATCACTAGATTATTATACTTTTAGATATTAAAAAAATCAATACCTTTCTCTAATTTACTCCTCAACAATCTAAAGAGGATTTGATAATTAATTTAAACCTGTCTTAACATATTGGCATTCTATATAACAAGTTATATAATCAAAAAATAACTTAAATTCATACATAATATTAACAATAGTATATAAAAATTTATTTTAACAGTAATGAAATTCGAACTTTAATCATATCTAAATAGTAATATTAGAGATACAACATGTTCTGTAAAAAAGTGTAATGATATACTTGTATCACATTAAGTATCGTATTTTACGTATATACGTAGACAGAAATAACAGTGCTCGTTACGTAAACTAATGCAATAACGCAAAAACGAAGATGACTGATCTCTCAAATAATTTCCATCTCTATTGAAACTAAGAACCTAATAAAAATTAACTACTTCTAATAAAAATTAACTACTTGCCATCACAACCTTTTTATGATTCACATCATCTGACTTACAAGAAACATATAACCATGATAGACATCACTAATAGACATCACCCTTTATTGCAATTCTCTTATAGAAACAAAAATGATTACCTGTATTCATAACATATTCTACCATTACTATACGCCAAAAAATAAACAAAACAACGTAAAAACAATTAAATTAAACTATCATCTTTTCTTATTTCAAATACAAGTAAATACTTTATGAAAAAGTATTAATTATAATATTAACTCAATATATGAACTCCTGATATCAACTAATAAAATAAGTCAAATATCTTCGCGCATGCCTCATCAATCTTTATCTAATAAAAAACCTAAATAAGAAAAACTTTCTTATCTCATAAAATCTATCAAGTCTAATGAGATCAAAATAATAATGATCATTATTTTAATACATTAAAAAAGAAAATAGTTAATAATCTTAAAAAATCCGACTTCTGTCATGGAACAAATATTTCTATAATGTCATATCTTTTTTATCATAAAAAAGCCCTATATGATTGATATAGATTAGAAATCTAATATATATTACTGTTTATATATTTAAATCTTCATATATATAGACTTCTATATTTTAAATACATATGTTGTAATAAAAATATTTTACTGGTAGTGCAGAAATTAAAATCAAAAAATATCTATTACTAACTAACCGCATAGACTGTATAGTTTTCTAAAGTCTAAACTCAAGATAGAACATTCAATTACACATTGGTGCTATAATCAGTAATAAATATTATTAGTACTAATAAATAAAAATAATTTAAAATAATTAAAAATATCATATCTATCATCTAAAATAATCACAACCATGTTAACCCTTTAATGCTTTAAAGATGGAGTATTTAAACCCTAAGGACATAATATCAAAATAATATCATAATGCATAAAAAAGATATGTTACTCTGAATTTACAATTGTAGAAAAAACATATTTCAAACTTAATATTTAATATTTATACTTTTAAATAAACTATGCATCATGTAAAATAGTTAGTCATTTCTGATCAAGAAAGAACATATATATTCTTAATTATTTTATTGCGAAATCATTATAGTATAACGTGTAATCTACACTAATAAATAATATTCTATATTATAGGATATAATCGTATCTGTACCTAGTCTTAAATGTCACTCTACATGCTCTCAAAAAAATCAATAGAAAACAATATTTTTCCGTGCTCAACTATAATAAACTGCCATAAACTCTTGTGATAAACCCCACTAAATCATGTATATGGATTATTGAATGATTTAATTTGATTACGGAAATAAAATAATAATTATTATTACTTAATTAAATGATTTATCATCTGTCTGATTTATTTAATAAATAAAAAAATCTTTTATTACTATTTCATAGATCTCCATGTATTTTGTATTTTTTATATTTATAGATACAATTCATGACTTACATACCATCAGCGTGATATTCTACATGTAGACATTACATTAATCTTAATATTCAATATACTTTGTATCAATATATTATATTAAATATACTTTATTGTATATATTACAAATAACTGTAAAAACATTTTTAATAAAATAGTTGTATAAACTCTTTACCTTACTGAACTGATACCTACATTTATAAAATAAAACTATATTGTACTAATAGCTACATTCAGGAACTTAACAATGCCAAGAATTCGCGTTGAAAAAGACTCTATGGGAACTATGGAAATATCTGAAGACCAGCTTTGGGGCGCCCAAACAGAACGTTCATTATCATATTTTAAAATATCTATAGAAAAAATGCCTTTAGAATTCATATATGCATTAGCGCTTATTAAGCGTGCAGCAGCTAAAATCAATGCAGATATAGGTGCGCTCTCACTTGATATAGCACATGCAATAATAAAAGCAACTGATGAAATACTCAGTAATAAACATTGGAATCAATTTCCACTATCAATCTGGCAGACGGGATCTGGAACACAAACTAATATGAATATGAATGAAGTGTTAGCTAATCGCGCTAGTGAAATTTTAGGAGGGGAAAGGGGTATGTCGCGATTAGTTCATCCAAATGATCATGTAAATCATAGTCAGAGTTCTAATGATGTCTTCCCATCTGCCATGCATGTTTCGGCAATAATAGCCCTACATGACAAACTAATTCCCTCTCTTACAGTGCTTACAAACACACTATATCATAAATCAGTAGATTTTAAATCTATCATAAAAATTGGACGCACTCACTTACAAGATGCCACACCATTGACTTTAGGACAAGAATTCTCAGGATGGGTAGCAATGCTAAAACACAATCTTGAACATATTATAAACAGCATTCCTCATCTCTCAGAACTTGCTATAGGAGGCACAGCTGTTGGGAATGGTTTAAACACTCACCCAGAATATGCTGTAAATGTTTCTAAAGAGATATCTAAGCTCACTGGAATAAAATTTATTACTGCAGTAAATAAATTTGAAGCTCTAGCAACCTGTGATGCATTAGTCCATGCACATGGAGCATTAAAAGGTCTAGCAGTCTCTTTGATGAAAATTAGTAATGATGTACGATTTCTTGCCTCCGGTCCACGCTGTGGAATTGGTGAATTAACAATTCCTGAAAATGAACCAGGTAGTTCTATTATGCCAGGAAAGGTTAATCCAACTCAGTGCGAGGCGCTAACAATGATCTGTTGCCAGATTATGGGTAATGATGTAGCAATCAATATGGGAGGAGCATCAGGAAACTTAGAGTTAAATGTTTATCGACCTATGGTGATTTACAATTTTTTACAATCTGTACGTCTTTTATCTGACGGTATGAATAGCTTTGATAAACACTGCGCACAAGGAATTACACCAAATCACACCCGTATTTCACAATTATTAAATGAGTCATTAATGCTAGTAACTTCACTCAATACGCATATTGGATATGATAAATCAGCAGAGATAGCTAATACAGCACATAAAGAAGGATTAAAACTAAAAGAAGCTGCAATAAAACTTGGTTATCTTACTTCAGAAGAATTTGACAACTGGGTAAAACCTAAGAAAATGATTGGAACCATAGATATATAATTTTAAACCTTCTAAGTTAAAAATAAAAATTTTAACACATCTAATGTTTATATAATCGTTTTTATCTTTTATTCTACTGTTACTGATTTTGCTAGATTTCTTGGTTGATCTACATTGTTTCCTTTAAGTAGAGCTATATGATAGCTAAGTAACTGTAAGGGTACAATGTAGGCAATTGGTGTGATGATCGCTTCAACATACGGTATAGAAATAATATGCATATTCTCAATATTCAAAACACAAAATTGAGCATTGGTAAAAATATATAATGAACCACCTCGAGCACGTACTTCTTCTATATTTGATTTTATTTTTTCTAAAAGATCATTATCTGGTGCAACAACGATCACCGGCATATTATCATCAATTAAAGCAAGTGGACCATGCTTTAATTCTCCAGCAGCATATGCTTCAGCATGAATATAGGAGATCTCTTTCAGTTTTAGAGCCCCCTCCATTGCAATCGGATATTGTGTTCCTCTACCAAGAAATAAAGCATTCTCTTTATTAATAAAGTCTTTCGCCAAATCAGCCATAAAATCATTTTTCAATAACATTTGATCAATGCGATAAGGTAACACCTTCAAAGCCTCGACAATATTCCTTTCAATATCAGGCTTCATGCCTTTCAAATAACTAATTTTTGCAAGCAACATTAACAAAATAGTCAATTGAGTTGTAAAAGACTTGGTCGATGCAACACCAATTTCTGGTCCTGCTTGAGTCATAAGAACTAAATCGGATTCACGAACCAAGGAAGAACCAGGTACATTACAAATTGCTAAAGATCCTAAGTAGCGCATCGTCTTAGAAAGACGAAGTGCTGCTAGGGTATCAGCAGTTTCTCCAGATTGAGAAAGGGTTATTAAAAAGCTATTATGTCGTACCACGGGTTGTCGATAACGAAATTCGGAAGCAATTTCAACATCACAAGGCACTTGAATCAATGACTCAAACCAGTATCTGGCTACCATGCCTGCATTATATGAAGTGCCACAAGCAACAATCTGGATATGTTTTAAATTTTTTAATAAAATTTCGTTTTTTGATCCTAACTCAGAGAAATCAACTTTGTTATTTTTTAGGCAACCTTGTAATCTTTTTTTAATTACTGTTGACTGCTCATAAATCTCTTTCTGCATATAGTGATGATATACCCCTTTATTTACCGAGTCGTGTCGGATGTTAGATAGTATTTCAGAACGCTGAACACTATTACCGCAACGATCAAAAATCATAATACTAGATGCTGTAATTTGTGCTATATCACCCTCTTCTAAATAAATCAATCGACGTGTAATTGGAAGCAATGCTATAGGATCGGATCCTATAAAGTTTTCACCAATACTACAACCAATAACCAATGGACTGCCAGAGCGTGCTGCAATTAACCTATCTGGCATGCGTCTATCTAAAATAACCATACCGTATGTTCCACGAAGACGCGGAAGAACACGCTGTACCACCTCAAGGAATGACCCACCCTGTTTCCCTTCCCAATCAACTAAATGAGCCACTACTTCTGTATCAGTTTCTGACGAACATATATAACCACATTCTCTTAGTTGTTTATATATAGACTGATAATTCTCAATAATGCCATTATGTACTATACTAATATCAGACGATGTGTGTGGATGTGCATTAATTTCTGCCGGTTTTCCGTGCGTAGCCCAACGTGTATGTGCAATACCGATTGTACCAGATAAAATAGTATTTTCTACCGCATCAGACAAATTCTGAACCCCTCCAAGACGACGAAGGCACATTACCTGTCCATGAATATCCACAATAGCTAAACCTGAAGAATCATAACCCCGATATTCCAATCGTCGTAATCCATCAAGCAAAATATCTACAATATTACGATACGAAATTGCACCAATAATTCCACACATAACAGTCATTTTCCTGGCATAATGGTCAATAGGGTGTCAGAGTTATGTTCTAGTTTTACAGAATCTAGTAGATTGGCTATCATCATAAAAGCCACTAACAGTTAGTTTTGGCATTAATCTTCTCATTATACGATATATAAATAAGAAAACATGAATCCATCCTTAATTTTTCTTTTTTTCTTTTTTCCAATTCACATTAAATATTTGTTCTTTCCGATTATATACCAACCCGTTATCAGGAACATCTTTTATAATAGTACTACCAGCAGCAATAGTCACACCTGATCCGATATTAACTGGAGCAATAAACTGAGTACCTGAACCCACAAACACATCATCACCAATAACAGTCTTAGATTTATTTATACCATCATAATTACAGGTAATAGTACCTGCTCCGATATTCACATTAACACCAATCTCCGAATCTCCCAGATAACTCAAATGTGCTGATTTAGACCCGGAACCAAGCATCGTATTTTTCATTTCCACAAAACTACCTACATGAGAACCTGTCGATAATTTACTACCTGGACGTAGATTGGCAAATGGACCCACTCTGGACCCTGGCTCTAACTGCGCACCATCAAGTACACTATAAGGATTAATAACACTATCATCAGAAATTAAACTATTTTTTATTACGCAACCAGTTCCAATTTTAACTCGATTACCAATGATAACAGTGCCTTCAATAATTACATTAGTATCAATCATAACATCACGACCATGTTCCAATGTGCCACGTAAATCAAAACGAGTCATATCTTGTAGCATACCGCCTTCTAAAAGGAATTTTTCTGCTAATTCTACTTGGTACATACGCTCTAAATGAGTAAGTTGAAGACGGTTATTTACACCAGTGATTTCAGTTACGCGTTCTGGATATACTGTTTTAATAGAACAGCCAGCATCATGCGCAAGAGCTATGATATCAGTAATATAATATTCACCCTTTTCCTTATTATAAGTTAATTGACTTAACCAGCGCTTAATCTCTGATCCATTAGCAATAAAAATTCCAGTATTAACTTCATTTATAACTAATTGCTGTAGTGTAGCATCTTTTTCTTCGACAATGCCTATCACTTTCCCATGATGACGAATAATTCGCCCATAACCATCTGGTTTATCAAGTTGTACTGTTAAAAGAGCTATACCACCAGGTGGTTTTGCTTTTCGTAAACGACGTAGCGTATTACTTGAAATTAAAGGAACATCGCCATACAGTATCAAAATCTCTTCATTATCCTTAAAATACGGTATAGCTTGCTGTATAGCATGACCTGTTCCCAACTGCTCTCTTTGTAAAATCCAGTTTAAAGAATCGTCATTAATAGCCATTTTAAGAAGATTACCAGAGTGTCCATATACCAGATTTATACATCTGGCATTTATCGCTTTAGACACATCTATTACATATTGTACCATAGGTTTTCCTGCTAGTAAGTGCAATACCTTTGGTAAGTCTGAATGCATTCGAGTACCTTTACCAGCAGCAAGAATTACTACGCTAATTAAACGATTTTCCATAAAAATCCTAACTAATTATTACATCCAATACATCAGAGCATGCATGCATCATTATAGAATAATATTTTTTAGCGACTACTATAACCTGGTTTCAATGTGTTTCTTAACCTTCTTCTTACAGAGTAATTTACTATTTAATAGTATACGACTATCTTATACATGTCAGATTCTTTTCGAAAATCCAGAATACAACCCATATAAGTAATGTAAATACTGATGCCATTCACTCATCCTATATGCATAGTAATTTAAGTAACAAACTAATTCATGATGTTTAACAAAATTGAATTATAACGTATTCAACTACTGAGAATATAATTAAATCTCTGCGTTTAATACGAAATCTATAAAAATAAAAATCTTAGATCTGTTTATCTGTTAACAAACAGAGATAGTAAGATTTCTGTTCTACTATACCAAGAAAGTAAATATTTATTTCTCTATAAAATAGAATGTTCTTCTAATTAATGATGGTCTATTTAACTGATTAATCTATTTGATGTTCACTTAATAGATATCTTTACAATCACCCAGTATAGCCTATAATCCTAGTTGGAATTATAATAACTCTAATAAGTCTATTAATTCAAATTATCAATTTATATCTTATTGTATTTGAATATTAAACTATAAAATCTTATGTGTTTCTAGAAAAATGTTAAGACTTCGTCAACTTGCTAATAAGTGATTCTCTCTTTCTTTTTTCAAATTAACATAACAATCGGAAAAATATTTTTGTTCCAACGTTCTTTAAATATTAATTTTTAATAAATCATTATGGTTTTATAATACATATTAATTCATAATATACTTTATTACGAGAATCATGATTCTAAAAATAAAAAAATCTGTTATATAAATTAAAATAAATTAATTATATGAACAACCACGACTAATTCTCCTTTGATTAAGAAGGGCTTTACCATAATTAATCTATGCGATTATGATTATTTTTGAGAATAAATATCTTCCGAAAAATCAAACATAATTGTTACTGTAACGAAAATATCAATCATATACGATGATAATTAATCCATGGCTTTATTTCCGTACTTTTTTATATTCTTCATTAGATATTATCTATACTGAATTCTTATTGATTAATAACTAAATGTATTATAACACCTAATGACCTGCCTACCTTGGTTATCTTTTATCTGTATATATTAAAGTAGTAACTCATATTATCGCACAACTATTGATCATATCAATCAGTTTCATCCCATGCAATTATTGAAACCTGATTATCTTATAGATAATCACTCAATCAAGAAAATAGGTTCTACACCAATTTTCTTTAAGAGAAATATCTTGTATATCGATCAATGAATAAATAAAAGCATGTTATAACATATTACTAGACATAAAAAGACTAAAACTCTAGACTCTTAATGATTGCTGATTAGACTATACAGTAACGTCTATCTTTTTCATTTATTATATTTTCATACAATCATAAGACTCCTATATTAAAATTAATTACCAACTGACTTAATGACCAAGTGAATTAGTATAAAATACAATATAATAAAATATTCACTTCCATAAAAATAACACTAAAACATTCATAATATAATAAAATACAAGCTAAACTATCAAAATCAAGTATTAAAACATGACCGATATTATAAAATAATACACAGTATTATTGTTTATAACATGAAAAAATTATTTTAATATCTTGCATAAATTAAAATATATAAAAATTTTAATTTAAATTTCATAAGCATTATAAAAATATATCCCTAAAAACGATGACCAAACCCTAGTCTTAATACTCACTCATACTCACTAAATCTAATGAGTAATCTTCTCATCATGAATAACTAATATATATAAATATAGATATAGATCGATAAACGTTTCCCAATTTCTCTAATTAAAACCCTATATCTCATAAAGGAATATATGATATATGTTTTATCGTGACCTCAAAAACATCGAGTTTCTATAAAAAATGTCATTACATATCGCTTTATAGAATATCTAAACGCGAGTATAAAAATAATATTTTATATATTCTATAATTGTTTATATAAAATAGAAATATACTACAAAGTATAATCGAGTTATGTGTGATATTACATTAAAACTACATATACTTAGTTTTGAAAAATACACTATAAGCAATAATCCTCACTGACTAAACCAAGTTAACATATAGTGTATTACCACTATATTACTCTTAAATTATTAATCAATACTAAAAAACAAAAATGAAATAATTCACGAATAGAATTTCTTTCCAAAAGGAAAATGATTCACTTAATTATCAAAACCTATTGATTAAGATAAAATTTTTGATCTTATTTATGATATTTATATAATATTTACTTCTGTAGATCAATAGGATCAAATTAATATTATATTAATTACCAATTATCATAGAGTTATAATAAATAAAAAAGTAAATAAAAAATCAAAAAAAAGATGATGTTCAATATATCTAATTATAGATAATAAAACTATTTAATGAGTCTTACGGATTTTTATATATGAAAATCACCCTTAAAATTAATTCTACTTACTAAAACCACGAAAAATATAAAAAAGTAAAAATAATTATATTTTTAAATCTAAAAATATAATTATATATGTAATCAACTTTAATAAAAATAAAACACAAATCTATGACTTCATTATATATACTCTACTCTATAAAATAGTAAATTGAATTTTTTTATGTAAACAATCTATTAAAAACTCACTAATCATTATTTATATCAATTGATATAATAAATCACTATTAACTTAGAGATATAAATAAATAACCGCACTATCCATTTTACAGTAAATAGATCACAATAATCTTATCCTTACTGTATTGTGGTGTATATAAAAATATTTATTTGTTGATAAAAAACATACTAGAAATAAGTAAATATTCTGAGTTACTAAATAAAAAATATTAAAAAATTCCAGAAAATTATAGTACTAATGACACTATAAAAAATAAAATTAATCAATTTATACAGTTAAATCATACTGAATATTTATAGAAAGTAAATATTAACCAAATATGATCTACATTGAATTATTCTTCATAATCTAGTCATGATCTTATCATATGCATTAACTCTCTTAACATAAGATAAGAAAAAACCACTTTATTTATTTATACAGCACCTAACTTAATCATTAAGTAAAAATAGACTCAATATAAATTCTGTATTTTATACAAAAAATATTTATATATCATTGACGCCAAAACATACAATAACTCTTTTAAATATATCTAAAAGAATGAGTCATTATTGCAATTTGTATACTTGACTGAAAAAAAATAAAAAATAAATTTCTCTAAAAAGAATCTTTTTTCATAAAAATCGAATGTAATTATTAATTCACTTAATGAGTTTTATTATAATCATTCAAATTAACATTATTTATCTAGTCATTTATGAAAATATCAACTCTAAAATAAAAAATACTGTGTTCGTAAAGAACCTAGAGCTCAATTAAATAATCATGCCTTTGGATATCAATAATAAATTTTTCTTTAATTATCTTATTCTTATTTTATTCTATATTCCTTATAAACTAGGACCGTTATGTATAGTTGTATAAAATTCATCACCATACACACAAAGTGTGATTGCTTTACTCGAATTGATTTTATCAATTTATCATACTATCTTGATACAATCAACCCTATTAGATTCTCCGTAAATTTATAAAAATAATAATTTTATATATACTACATGGATAGTATTATACTTCAATATAGATTGAATAAATAGACATAGAGCCTAGGACCGTAATTAAGTATAAATAAATAAAGATATTTCTAATGCTTCTCATTATATCATTCGCATGATTTGATACAATTCACATGAAATCTATTTTAATTTATAGAAGATTCAACATCTTACTAGAAAATCTACTGAGACGAAATTCCACATACAGGTAATATGACCTTTCTGCGATTCTAATATAAAGCAATATAATTTTTATTATTATTCTCAACGAAAGAAGAACTGATTAAAATTTTCTAAAAAATTTATACTTTTCAAAAACATAAACACAGATCGTAATGATTTTACGTATTCACAAGTATATAATGCAATTAATAGAAACTAATTTCCTCAACGCAAATCTCAATACTTATATACTAGTGTTTAGATCGCAATAATATAGTAAAAAACCTAAAAACCACAATACCTCTAAAAAATGCATATGGAGTTTCTCAATGCTCATCATTGAGAAACATTCATGAAATGAAACCAAAGTATACACAAGATACATTGATATATCTACGTTCCTACGCCACAATAACTACTACTTATATTTCTAATATGAAACGATTGTAAAATAGACAATATCAAGAAATTATAGTTTGTTCTACTAAACATTAATGACATATCTCAAAAAATACTTTTAATATATATTAAAGTATTAACAAAATTCTAAAAATCTGTGATCTCAGTTATAATGGTTCATAGATATATTTATAGACTAGATTTTATCACTATAGAGGTGCCCTATTTTTACCCGAGTGTCTAATTTTTGCCGACAAATCCTTAGTCATGAAAAAGATTTACTATCTGACATATCAACAGTATGTCAAGTAACTGTCATTCAACGTAAAAACCACAGGATTCTTCAAAAGAATATAAGTGATAATGCTATTAAAGTAATATATCGCTTAAATAAATCTGGATATGAAGCCTATCTAGTTGGTGGCAGTGTGCGTGATTTGCTACTTAATAAAACACCAAAAGATTTTGATATTACAACCAATGCAACACCAGATCAAGTACGCATGTTATTTCGTAACTGTCGTTTAGTCGGACGCCGTTTTCGCCTTGCCCACATTATCTTTGGTCATGAAATAATAGAAGTAGCGACATTTCGTAGCCATCATAAACCTAAAGAACAAGGTGTAGTCAATCGTAATGGAGCTAGCTGTACACAAAATGGAATGTTATTGCGTGATAACATATTTGGTTCTATTGAAGACGACGCACAACGCCGAGACTTAACTATTAACAGTCTTTATTATAACATTTGTGATCGTACAGTACGTGACTATAGTGGTGGTTTGATAGACTTAGAGTGCGGAATTATCCGAATGATTGGAGACCCAGAAACTCGATACAGAGAAGATCCAGTACGCATGTTACGCGTAATACGATTTTCTACTAAACTTAATATGCAAATTGACTGTAAAACTAAAAAACCAATCCCATATCTTGCTAGATTGTTATATGACATTCCTCCAGCTCGTCTATTTGAGGAGACGCTTAAATTACTTCAGTCTGGCTATGGTTATCATACATATTTACAACTATGTAAATATCAGTTATTTCAACCTCTGTTTCCCATTATTACACATTACTTAAGCACACAGAGTAATAAAAATATAGAACATATAATTATTTTAGTTCTGAAAAAAACTGACCTACGTATCCAACATCAGAAACCTGTTAATCCAGAATTGTTATTTTCTACACTCTATTGGTATCCTCAATTAATTATAACACAGAAATTTTCCCAGGAAAAAAACTGTACCTATTACGATGCTTTCTTAACAGCAATGAATTATTTATTGGATCAAGTTAGCCGCTCACTCGCGATTCCAAAGCGTATTACTAATTTAGTCCGTGATATCTGGAATTTACAATTACGTTTATCAATTCGAGATAGTAAAAGAACATCGATATTAATAGAGCATCCTAGATTTCGCACTGCTTACCATTTATTAAAAATGCGCGCCATCGTAGAAGCTAATTATGAGTTACACGACCTAGTTTCCTGGTGGCATCAATTTCAAATATCTACTGAATCAGAACAAAATAATATGATCAATATTTTACGACAAAACCCAGTGCCAAGCTGTCAGCCATCGAGCCTATGTAAATGCATATCTTCTTGTCCAACACAGAGAGAAAGAAATATATGTCAAGAATAAATCGTGTTTACCTGTCTCTTGGGAGCAACATATCCAATCCTCTTATTCAACTTCAGAATGCTATTAATAAAATTAAACATATAAAAGATGCCCAAGTAATCATGCAGTCACCACTATATTATAGCCCTCCTTACGGTCCTATTAAACAACCTTATTTTCTTAATATAGCCATAGCTATTGAGACTAGTCTAACAGCCGATATATTTCTGGATCAAATACAGAATATTGAAAAAGAGCAAGGACGTGTGCGTCAAATTGATCGCTGGGGTCCTCGTACACTTGATATTGACATTATGTTATTTGGAAAGCAAATATTGCACACACCTCGACTCACACTACCGCACTATGATATGCATAATCGAGCTTTTATGCTTCTACCTCTTCTCGATATTGCACCCAATCTTTATCTTCCAAATGGAAAACGATTATCTCATCTTTTAGCTTCTCTTGATAGTACTATCATAAAAAATATAGTTAAATGCTAATTTGTAACATACACCAAAACTCTTTTTTCCTGTTGAAGCTCATCAACTTGGAGTAAAATTTATACCTTACTATATTAAAAAATTCTCTAACAAAGTATAAATTATGTACGCATGATAAAATCAAAGATACCTAATCACTTATAAATTTAATACTCAAGACATTCTTAATTAATCGTATTAAAGTAAAATAATCAGAGGATGAAAATTATATTGCATCTCTCTATAATAAACATAATTCATTTAAACATTTTATGTTAGCTAAATACAATAAAAAATATCTATTTTTGACAGAAAGATCTTTGATCACTGAAACTTTAAAATCCTTTATTTTATGTAAATAAACCACATATGATGAATAAAAATAAAAAAAATAACCAACGTCTTTTTTACAATGTCATGTTCTAACTACAGAAAAAATTCCACATGAATAGAAATAAAGATAATCATTCTTACCATGATCAAGTCCAAATTATTGAATTCTAATTTAAAATATCTATAATCTTCTAGACTTAGACCTTACAATTTATTATAAATAAATGAATACTATAATTAATGATTTATAAAAATCATATCTATGACAATTTATATATGTTTTTAATCACTTTAGTATTATTTGAATAAAAATGTTCATTCTAAAAAAGACAACCATAGTAATATTTTGACCTAAATAACTCATACATACCCAGTTTAATATAGAATAAGAACAATTATAAACAAAATTCAATACAGCTAAAAACTGATTAAGTTTTAATAATATTTTCTATAAAAACAATATATAAATATCAGACTATTTATAAGTTACCTTGTAATATAAATATGATATCCATATATCAAAAATACTATCGTTTTACTCTCTCATTCATTCTTTTTTGGTGAGTAAGAAATGCACCAAATTAGAATATTGTTGCAAATAAACCTCTGTAGAGCGTGAATCTAACTCACTATTATTAATCATATATTTTCCATAAATTAACATCGTTGGGACCCCTTTTAGACCGACATATTCTGCAATTTTCTCTTGTTTATGTACTAAGTATTCTACTTGATCACCATGCCACGCTACATCATATTCCGCTGACTTTATTCCAGAAGCTTTCATAAAAACTTTTTTCAAAGAAACTTCATCAGTGACAGTTTGATCATACAAAATCCCATGGAAAATAGGTAAAGTAACTTTATTTTCTAACCCCATAACCATAGCAATCGCCCATGCACGTGTTAAAGCGTAACCCATGTTGCCGCCAAAACATCCAATATGATACTTTATGATCTTAACAGGATGAGGAAGGTTCTTTCTTACAACATCACCAATAGGCCAAATTTGTTCAAATTGATAACAATGAGGACAATAAAATGAAAAAAATTCCACTATTGGAGCTTCAACAGGAATAGCCTTATCTAATGTGATATAATGCTGACCATTTATAAATTCAGAAGCTGTAACGTTTACTGTCCAAAACAAACCCAATAACACTAACCAAATCTTTTTCATTTAACCACTACCCCTTCATCACCGATAGCACGCATACGTCTTATAGCTATCCTATAACCAGTAGGTTAGCATGATATAAATACGAAATATGTAAAATCTATTCATTATCCACAATCATTAGCCACAATAATTGTCTTAATTTTCTTTTAAAAGAAAAACTCCATTATTAATCAATTTTATCCTTATCTGAATTTTATATAAAAATATATCTAATCTTATTGCTAAATAAAACTTACTTCATGTCATTGAAGTAATTATATCTACAAAAAAATATTGAAGATAATTTATTTAGATAAATCACCTATAATACTATAACCTACTGAATAAAAAAATTCTATTTAGAAAGAGTTGTGTAAAATATAAACCATATTTTAAGAACACAATCTGATATAGCAATCACATAACTAGTCTATCTATGTATAGACTAATCTAGAAAAGTAAATACATAACACATAATATATAACACTAGATAAAATAATCTCTAATTTATACAAGTAACTTTTCTTCTGAAACAAGAAAAAAATAAATCATTAATATCTCAAATTAAAAAGTATGGAATAGAAAAATTCATTTTTCTCTGTAAAGAACATACTCTTATTATATAAAAGTAGTATTTAACAAGAAATCATATATCTAAATCAATTAAATAAATTATAAAAATAATAACTTCTTCTATCGATTAGGATCGAACCATTTATTAAATAAAATTATTAAATTATTTTATATTATAAAAAATAAAAAAATAAATCTCCTGTCGCTATTTAATTCTAAGATATCTAATTGGGTTATTGCTTTGTTAACCAATAAACTATATAATACCATATTATACCTTGATATAATAAAATGATATCTGATATAAATTGATACATAATCCTTTTCTACTTAATTAAGATTAAACTTAACACTCTTTAATAAAAAAACGAGTTGTTAAAATAAAGATATCATCTTATATAGAAAATAAAAAGATTAAAGAAATTTAAATCTACTATGTTCATTTATTTGTAAATAGCCATTTCAATCACCTTAAATATTATTTTTTTTTAGATAGAAGAATAAATAACTTACGGTATATAACAAAACAATTTAATATACTATTTTACTCTTCTTATAGTTTAAACTAATCATGCTAGTACTGTTTAGAGAACAGTATAGATATACACTTAACCAAGTTCTTACAGATCTATCTTATGTATAAGATTAAGATTCAATCAAAATCTATAAAATAAATTATTATTTATATAGTAATTAAAGTTGGTTTAGCTATTTCTCTCCCCAGCGAATAAAAAGATCATTCTTTATTTTAATATTAAACTGATCTAAAACACGGTTTACTGTTTGATCAATAATGCTCATTATATTATGAGGACGATGATAAAATGAAACTATTGGAGGCATGATTACAGCACCTATCTCCGATGCTGTAATCATCAAACGAAGATGTCCAATATGTAGTGGAGTTTCTCGCACACATAAGACTAGACGACGCTTTTCTTTTAATACTACATCAGCAGAACGAATCATGAGGCCATCATGATAACTATGCACAATAGCCGATAGGGTTTTTATTGAACAAGGTAATATAACCATCCCACTAGTTTGAAATGATCCAGAAGATACACTAGCTGCAATATCATGCACATCATGCACTTCATCCGCCATAGCATGAACATCACTTACCGAGTAATCACTTTCAAGAAGCAATGTACGATTTGCGGATTCACTCATAATTAGATGAGTTTCAATTTCATCAATATTCTGTAAAACCTGTAGAGTTCGTATACCATAAATTACTCCGCTTGCACCAGAGATACCCACGATCAATCGTTGCATGCCATATATCCTAAGTCCGATCTTGAGAATGAATTACCTTTCTATATCCAATTCTTATTTAAAATATTACCAAATATTGATTCAAATTAAAAGAAAATAAAAAATCAATATGATTTTCAAATAAAAACCAGGATCTTTAATAGATACAGTGAAATGCTTGGTTACAAGCCATACAATCAATCTATAATATATATTGAAATTAATATTCTAGAACTCATTTAGAAATACTAAAAAATTACAAAAAATGTTAATCAAATTATTTTTTATAGTTTAGCTTTGATAAAGAACTTATTAATCTGTTAACCAATAATATAAAAAATAATACTATTATTAGTGTATCTTCATATGATGAATAAATTAATACCTAAAAAAACTACTTACCTAATTTGATATGATCACGTTCACCAAAAATCAACGATATATAGCATGCTCATATCACATAAAAAAATAAAACAACAGTGATCCCTTTACAGAAAATACAATAAATATCAGAAATAAAAAATATAAAATCCCATTGTATTAAATAAAATAAAACTGTTATATAGATATATATTCTTAAAGCTCATTATATATTTCTAAATTCTCTACCTCGCTAATATTTTGTAAATCCTCAGAATAATCAATACGCGATTCTTCTAAATATGACAAATATTTCTGATCAACATTTTGAGTAATATAAATACCATTAAATACAGAGCACTCAAATGAAGTAATATCTAGGTTGTCTTCTCGTACTGCATTAATAAGATCTGTAAGATCTTGAAAAATCAATCCATCAGCCCCAATTAAATCACAAATTTGATTAGAATCTCGTCCGTGAGCAATTAACTCTGTAACACTGGGAACATCAATCCCATATACATTGGGAAAACGTATTTCTGGAGCCGCGGATGCTAAATACACCTGATGCGCACCTGCTTCACGAGCCATCTCAATAATTTGCTCAGAAGTGGTTCCTCGAACAATAGAATCATCTACTAGTAATACATTTTTTCCATAAAATTCTGCACGATTGGTATTTAGCTTCCGTCTTACTGCAGTACGACGGAAGTTCTTACCTGACATAATAAAAGTACGACCTACATAACGGTTTTTCACAAAACCTTGTCGATAGGGTTTGTCAAGAATTCGTGCTATCTCCAAAGCTATATCACAAGATGTTTCAGGAATAGGGATGACTACATCAATATCGATATTTTGCCATTCACGCGCAATTTTTTCACCAAGTTTAGTGCCCATACGAACACGAGCACTATATACAGAAATCTTGTCGAGACATGAATCTGGACGAGCAAAATATACATACTCAAATAGACATGGGGTACACTTTGGATCGTCAGAACACTGATGACTATATAACTCTCCTTCTTTTGTTATATACACCGCTTCTCCGGGCTCGATATCTCTTAGTAATGTAAACCCTAATGCATCTAGTGCTACACTTTCAGAAGCAACCATATACTCAACACGCCCATCGTCTATAATGCGCTGTCCAAGAACTAATAAGCGAATTCCATGGGGATCTCTAAAAGCAACTAACCCATGACCAATAATCATTGCAACACAAGCATAAGCACCTTGTACCTTTTTATGAAGCGAAGAAACAGCTGAAAAAATATTGTTTGCGTGAAGAAGATAAGATTCAAAACAATCTAGTTCTTGAGCAAAAATATTCAGAAGAATTTCAGAATCTGAGCTAGTGTTAATATGTCGATGACCACTTTGAAATAATTCAGTACGTAATGAAAGAGCATTAGTAAGATTCCCATTATGGGCTAACGTAATTCCGTATGGAGAGTTCACATAAAAAGGTTGGGCTTCAGATGCATTACATTTCCCAGATGTAGGATAACGAACATGACCAATACCCATATTACCACTCATTCTCTTCATATGAGCAACCTGAAATACATCACTTACTAATCCGTTGCCTTTTCTCATATGAAAATAATTCATTGCATCAATAGTTACGATACCGGCAGCGTCTTGTCCCCGATGTTGAAGCATAGTTAACGCATCATAGATAGACTGATTAACAGGCATAAATCCAGCGATCCCAACCACACCACACATATTGATATACCCTCATAATCTGGCCTTGTGATGCCCGAGTCTTAATAAAAAATTGCTTTATTTTTTAAATAAGCCACGACCGACTCAATAATATAATTAAAATAGGGAATTAACTGAGATTGCTGCCAGTCTGGGAGTTTAGAAAAACTAGTAAAAGTATCGAGAAAAAACAATATGCCTGCAGAAATTAATATACCTCGTAATCCACCAAAAAAAACTCCTAAAACCTTATCCACTGCTAAAAAACTAGTTTTAGAAACTAACCCACCTATAATAGAGTTAATAAAAGAGCCTACAATCAAAGTACTTATAAAAATACACATAATAGAAATACCATTACGTATAATTTCATTTTCAAAACCTGTAAACAAGATAGCAAGGTGAGAATAGTAACGATTAGTTATCAAAATTGCACAAAACCAAGTGAATAAGGAAAACACCTCCTTAATAAACCCACGCGCAAGACTCACAAAAGAAGAAAAACTAATGATTGCAATAATGCTATAATCAATCCAAATCATAAATGATTCCAGTTACTATATCATATCTATTTTCAATTCAAATTTCAATCTAAATGTAAATTTAAGCATACTCAAATATTATGGCTTACTCAGAATATCATTCTATTAATAAGTTATTAAACCAACTGAAATGATTGCACAAACTAACCGATAACAAATCAATCCAATCTATCACTTAGGCAGTGATAACATATAATATTAAAGTTAGGTTAGAAGCCCATTAAGATCGCTTAATCATAGATCAATTTAATATATCTAAAACCTATTCATCTCTTATATATGATCTTGAAATTTTAACCAAAAAATTTAATAACTGCTCAAGATCTACTAAACTATCTCTCATTAATTTTATAGATTATGTCTAAAGATTCTATCTTACGAACTAATTTTTTATTTTTTATAATTATACAGATACATAAAGTAAATATAGTTTATACAACTAACTTTTACAGGAAAATAGCTCATGATTATATCATATAAACTCTACAAACATATTGATTCATAATATAATCAAAAATATCAATTCATTATTTTGATTCAATCCACTAAATTGACTAAATCAGATCTTAAACACAAAATATATAATATATAATATGAATTATTCAGTATATCTCAATATACTAAAAAAATATTTTTATATTCAGGTATTCTGTAACTAACTTTTATGTAATTGATGTATATCGCATACACTTTTTCTTTATCAAAAGAACGTTAATGCCTAAAACATTCAAATATAATATATTAAGATTTTCTAACGATTTGATAATCTCTGATTAAGATCTAAGGTAATGATCGACACTTCATTCTAAGCCTATATATATTAATTATTATTGTATAATGATATTAATGCTCTCCTACCAAGCATTGTGCATCATAACTGTTTTTAATAATCTTAAAAAATGAATTCTAATGGCATTGAGATGACCAAAAACCATCCTGTAAAAGATTTTTATTCCAAAGATCTTGACCTTATCTTCACAAAGATAAGAGGAAAAATAGAAAAAATAAAAGAATATAGAAAAATTCAATAATTTAATTTAGATAAATCAAACAACCTATTATGGTTTTAACTTACATCAAGACCCATCCTTCTAAATTTTAATACAAGAAATAAAAATTTTAAAAAGTTACAAACTATCTTCTATTTATGTTTTATTTAATATTTGATCATTCTTCACCTCTTCTAACTCAGACAATCTTTTTTCTAGAATAACCAGCTTCTCCTGCGCTTTCAATAAAATCTCTGCCTGAGCATCAAACTCTACGCGACTGACTAACTCTAATCGAGCAAGCTGCGCTTGCAGTGTCTGACGTATTTTTGTTTCAATATCATAACCAAAATCACGAATGCTAATTGGCATCGCATTATGAACCTTCCTGGCTAACATTTCAATTTTTTTTGGATCAATCATAACTTGACTCCTAATAAAAATAAATGCAATGTAGTCTCTATCTCTGACTTAACTTAAGTAAACAAGACTCTTATATTATAAGAAAAAATTTCATTTAAAAAAGTCATAATAGATGCATAATCTCTTGAAAAATTGTGAAAAATTCTTTATTGAACGCATTAAATTATAACGAGACATGATTATATTATTAACTATACACTAATTCTCCTTCTTTAAAATATTTTATCTGATAACATCATAACTAAGATTTTCAAAACAATAGAAACATGGTATCCCTCTGTAAACCATACGTTTACAGCCATATTTATATATACATATATCACATCAATACTACTTTGATAAATTCTTCTGACTATATTCAATAATCTAAGAGATCCAGGTTGCAGTAAAAAAATTATATGTTTCAGAAAACAATATCCAATACATACAACTTAAATTTCTTATAGAATAATATTCTTAATCCAGGACCAATGTGCTCTACCATCTATATAGATAGATTACACATAAATAATTTCGTACTTCTTTCTATTTATTTAACTGGTAGATTAGTACACACGCATATTCTATATATACAAAAATCATAATGTTATGCACACAATGTTATCTATATTATTCAACTGTTTAACATTACATACCGACATATATGTCTGGTGTTTGCTTCTCAAAATTAATACCATTCTGATTTCCTTTCCTTTTATGTTTAAAGAACCTTTGATCTTATGAAATGATCAAATATCATATACAATTCATCTTAGACTACTGAATTTAAAACCTTAATAAATTGTTAAAAAGCCATGGTTATTATCTGTTCTAACAAAAACTCATATGGCGATCTTATAAACTCTTGATCTAAAATCAAATAATAAAATCATACTTTTTAATAATAAATTGATTTATTAAATCAATAATTTTATAATCTTGGCCTTTTTTTAAAAAATTTCATAACTGAAAAGATATTATTATTCAATACTAATGATTGTATACAGGTTTGTGAAAAAAATAAAATAAAGCATCACCTATACTCATAACCCTGATACAAAATTATTTCACTATATCAATAAAGCTAACTCATTCCCTTCTTAAGAAGATCATCACTTAATCAGATATTGAAATATAAATATAAACTTAAATGAGATGTAAGTCTGGTCCTAGCCAATCCATAATTTGTTTTTGAATACCAGAACTATCTAACTGATAATCCATCCGAATCTGATTCTGATCTCCCTGGGGGATAAATTCATCTGGTAGACCAATATTTAAAACTAATATTTTTTTTCTTTTAGCCATAAATAACTCATTAATACCACTACCAGCTCCACCCTTTATCACTCCTTCTTCAAGAGTAATGACTACTTGATGCTCTTCTGCTATCTCTAAAATAAGCGTATCATCTAATGGTTTAACAAAACGCATATCAACTAAAGTAGTATTTAGTGTTTCAGAAACTATCATCGCCTGAGATAATAACGCTCCAAAATTTAAAATCGCTATCTTTTCACCTCGTCGCTTAACTACTCCTTTCCCCAAAGGAAGAGAAGATAGCGATTCTAAATACGCCCCGGTTCCATAACCCCGTGGATAGCGAACTACACTAGGTCCATCTTGATAGTGATAACCAGTATACAACATCTGACGACATTCATTTTCATCACTTGGTGTCATAATAACAAGATTGGGAATACAGCGTAAAAAAGCAAGATCAAATGCTCCTTGATGAGTTGGTCCGTCTCCCCCTACAATCCCACCACGATCAATTGCAAATAATACCGATAATTTTTGAATCGCAACATCATGAATAATTTGATCATATGCACGTTGTAAGAAAGTAGAATACATTGCTACTACTGGATTATAACCGCCAATAGCCAACCCAGCAGCAAAAGTTACTGCATGCTGCTCAGCAATTGCTACGTCAAAATATTGTTCTGGATATTCACGTGAAAACTTAACCATTCCCGACCCTTCTCGCATAGCTGGTGTAATAGCTATGATTTTATCATCCGTAGATGCAGTTTCACTTAACCATTCACCAAAAATTTCAGAATAACTAAGAAGACCTCCCGTATTTTTAGGAAATAAACCTCTATCTGGATCAAACTTAGGTACTGAATGCCAAGTAATAGGATCATCTTCTGCTGGGGAATATCCCTTTCCTTTTTTCGTTATTACATGCAAAAATTGAGGACCTTTTAAGGTCTGAATATTCCGTAAAGTTAAAACAAGTGTATCTATATCATGACCATCTATAGGGCCAATATAATTAAAACCAAGTTCTTCAAACAATGTACCAGGCATCAACAGACCTTTAAGATGCTCTTCTGTTCGTTTAAATAATTCTTTAATCGGGAATATACCATTAAGAACTTTTTTACTAGTTTCACAGACACGGAAATAAGTTTCACCTGATAAAATCCTAGCTAACCGAGAATTTAAAGCACCTACATTTTCAGAAATTGACATTTCATTATCATTCAGAACAACTACAAGATCTGCCTTTACTGTACCAGCGTGATTCATGGCTTCGAACGCCATCCCAGCAGTAATAGCTCCATCACCAATCACACAGACGGTTTTCCGACCCATTTTTTCTTTAGCCGCAGCAACAGCTATGCCAAGTCCAGCACTAATCGAAGTTGACGAATGACCTACGCTTAAGACATCGAATTCACTTTCCTCACGCCATGGAAAAGGATGTAATCCATTTTTCTGTCGAATTGTACCTATTTTTTCACGACGACCAGTTAGTATTTTATGTGGATACGCCTGATGACCAACATCCCAAAGAAGTGAATCAAATGGCGTATTATAAACGTAATGCAAAGCAACTGTTAGTTCCACTACTCCTAATCCAGAAGCTAAATGACCACTAGAGCAACTAACACTTGCAAGCAAATACTCCCTTAACTCCTTACAAAGTAATGGAAGAATACTTTTTGGTCGTAGCCGCAATTCTTCTACCGTACTTGCTAAAGAAAGTGTAGGATATTTATAAGGTTCAAAGCTCATCGTTATCTCATTTAAAAGTTATATATCGCGCTCAATAATAAAATGTACCAAACCCTCTAATAAAGTCGTGTTAAAAGATTGTTTAGAAAGTATTTCTAATTCACTAAGCGCATTTTGATGTAGATTCTGAAGCTTAATTTTTGTATTAGCTAAACCAGCTAGCAATGGATAAGTTTTCTTACTAAAATTCTGATCAGACTCTAATTTTTTTTCAATAGACTCCCTATCACTGATAAAATCTAAAATATCATCCTGTATCTGAAAAGCTAAACCAATAATATTAGAAAATCTATCAAGAAACGGCATAATCTCAACACCAATCTCTCCAGCTGCCAAGGCACCGAGACGAACCGCTGCACGAATCAATATTCCAGTTTTATATCGATACACACGCTCTAACTCCTTTAATGTGAACCGTTCTTTATCTATAATCGATAGATCGAAAGCCTGACCTCCACACATTCCTCTTACACCGCTAGCGCTAGATAGCTCAGACAACATAGAAATCCGATTTTCGGGTATAACACCAGACATTGGAGACTCACTTAATATAGAAAAAGCAAGAGATTGTAATGCATCACCAGCTAAAATAGCTATATCCTCTCCAAATTCAATATGACAAGCTGCATGACCACGACGAAAACCATCGTTATCCATGCAAGGTAAATCATCATGAATTAAAGAGTATGCATGTATACATTCAATAGCTGCTGCTGGTACATCGAGAACAGTTTCCTCTACATGTAACATAGCTCCAGTAGCATATACTAAACAAGGACGCAAGCGCTTACCACCCGACAATAAAGCATACTCTATTGCTCTGACTAAAGAGATATTCTTAAATGGAAGTTGCATAATGTGTTGATGAAGAACATCATTTATACGATGATGATACTTGTTGAGCAAGGTATTCAAAATCATAACTGTTCCTATATTTAAAATATTCTCTTAAATACTTTTATGATATGGTGTAATCATCTGAGTTAAAGCAAAAATTATAATGTCCATATCAGAGGCGTTTCTGAGAAAATAAATTCTCTTTCTAAAGAAGAACAAGAGAAAAAGTTAACGAGATCAATAAGCCTCACTCGTTATCGTATCAAACTTACTAAACTAGCCGGCTGATTGAATCTTAGTAATGCAGATCTTGAGTTCAATTTGAAGCCAATAAAATCACTGTAAAATATTTGAAATATCTAAAAAAATCTCCAGGAGAAATGTATATAACCTGGAAATAATGTATAAAAAGATCAATTAACCCATGATAATCAATATTAGACAACTTAAATATACAATTAAAAAATATTTTTCTAAAAACTATATCAACAAACCGATCTTTTAAATCAATATTTAAATCACTTATTAACTCTATATGCAATAAATTATGTCTAAAATCAAATACGCTAGGCTTGTCTTCATCAGATCAACTGATTAAGAATCAACAAACTTAAAAGAATGAGTAAACAAACACTCTCAAAATTAGTTACATTGAATATTCTCAAAATTAGTTACATTGAATATATAGAAAACATCTCCTTTTCTCTCTTAGAAACTAAACACTACTGCCAGCCATGCCTGTTATTACTTAGAAGAATAATAGGTTATTCCATACTCATCACTAACATTGGAGTCATGTGTACATAATATTATAACAATAGTAACATAAATAAGACTCTAAGTAATGAAGACTAGTCTAAAAACTCATATACTTCTTATTACCCATAAATCTAGTTATATTACTGAAAATGTTTAAAGAAAGAAAAAATACTGGTTTAATTTAAATAAAATAAATCCACTTGCTATGCAAGCATATTATCTTTTAAATAAAACTATCAATAATAAACAAATAATCCTAAGATAACAATTTCTAATACAGTAATTGATTCATAATCAAGATGAAGATTCTTATCTTATCTGACGGGATTTTTTAAAGAACACGGATTCTGATTACTCACATGATGTGAAAAAATAACATTATCTTATAATTTAAAAAATTCAATTATAATGATAATAAAATTATACCTTACTATCATATCGTTGTTCTTCTTTCTTCTCCCTACAGAAGAACTGTTAATTATCTAATTATATTAATAAAAATATAGAAAAATAATAATTTCTGCGTATTGTAACTATCTTTTCATTCACACACCTTGCTGATGTAATCTAAATGACAAAATAAAATGACATGAATCTTATAGACATAATATTAATAAATAATTTTTTAAAACACTATTCCTAAGATGGTAGACGTATATTCTACCCATAGTCATCAAAATATTATAATCTTATTCTATATATAGAATAACTTCTTATCCAAGAAGATATATAAACTTATTATTAAATATTTAACTTTGCATAATATTCTACATAGCGCATCTTATCTTAATAGTAGAGGAACAATGAATCTACCCGCACTACTCATTACTGTTGATACAGAAGGTGATAATCTTTGGAATAATCATGATCAAATCATGACAAAAAATACCTATTTTTTACCTCGATTTCAACAGCTATGTGAGAAATATCAATTCAAACCTACTTGGCTTACTAATTATGAAATGATTATAAACCCTGAATATATTGAATTCTCCAGAAATATTATTAGACAAAATACAGGCGAAATAGGTATGCATTTACATGCGTGTAATAATCCACCTTTATACGATCTAACAGGGGATGATAAACAGCATCAACCTTATCTTATCGAATACCCTGAACAGATTATTCGAGATAAAATCATATACATAACAGGCTTATTAGAAGATACTTTACAAATTAAAATGAGATCCCATCGAGCAGGTCGTTGGGCATTTAATATAAAATATGCTCAAATTCTCATAGAACAAGGTTATCAAGTAGATTGCTCTGTTACTCCGCGCGTTAACTGGAAACAAACCATAGGAGACCCTAAAGGAGAGGGTGGTACTGATTACAATATGTTTCCTGATTATTCTTATTTTATCGATGAAAAAAATATTTCAAAACCCGGAAGCACTTCTCTATTAGAAGTGCCAATGAGTATTCAATACAAACACAGTAATTTAATCAACCAACTGCAAATAATATATCATTATTTGCGAGGAAAAAAACATAATCCGACAGTACACTGGCTCCGTCCTTCTGGAGGGAATGTAAAACAAATGATAGATGTAGTAAAAACATCGCTAAGAAATGGAAGAGACTATGTCGAATTTATGATACATTCCTCTGAATTAATGCCAGGCGGAAGTCCAGCATTTAAAACTGCATATGATATTGAAGTACTATATAACGATTTGGAACAATTATTTATCTGGCTGCATCCTTATATAGTAAGCATGACTTTATCAGAATTTTATTCTGAAAAAATAACATATTCTAAAACAAAATAAAAAATTTTCTATGTAATTTCATTTATAAAAAAGAACCTATTATTGATTATCATACACAAATAACCTTAAATTCTTTTAACATAAATATGTGCTTTTTCACCTGGGCTTAATTACATAACATATCGAAACAACGTTAATAGAAATAATATCTAAATATTCAGTAATTTTATTACTACTTATAAATAGAAAACACTACAAATAAAGATTTATAAAAATCTTTGTAAGAAGAAAATTATTAAAAATAGAAAAACCTCTCATAACATCGTATTTCAATCGTTAGCGCCACGACTTATAAGTATTAATAAGTCCGTTAGTTGAACTGTCATGGCTATTAACCTCATTAATATCAGAAAGCTCTGAAAGAATCCGATTAGCTAACTTTTTACCTAATTCAACCCCCCACTGATCAAAGCTAAAAATATTAAGAATGATACCTTGAGTAAAAATCTTATGCTCGTATAATGCCATTAAAAGGCCGAGACTGTAAGGGGTTATGCAACGTATTAAAATGGAATTAGTAGGACGATTTCCCTCTAACCGTTGATAAGGAGAAATATCCTGAAGAAGTTTTAAATCTTGTCCAATATGGGCGTGATCTCTTTCTGTCATTCGAATTGATTGACCAAAAGCTAAAGCTTCAGTTTGCGCTAAAAAATGTGATATCAGTTTATCATGATGATTGCTAAGTTGATTATGTGAAATAACTGGTGCAATAAAATCACATGGTACTAACTTAGTCCCCTGATGAATCAATTGATAAAATGCATGCTGACCATTAGTTCCTATATCACCCCAAATAATCGGACCAGTCTGGTAAGAAACCGCTTTTCCGGTGCGATCAATAGACTTTCCATTTGACTCCATGTTACCTTGCTGAATATATTTAGAAAAATAACGCATATAATGATCATATGGAAAAATCGCCTCAGTTTCTGAGCCAAAAAAATTGTTATACCAAATACTAATCAAAGCAAGTAATATTGGTAAACTTTTTTCGTCTGGTTCATTAAAAAAATGACAATCCATAGCATGAGCACCACTTAAAAATTGCTCAAAATTTTCAAATCCAATAGAAAGAATAATAGATAAACCAACCGATGACCATACCGAATAGCGACCGCTTACCCAGTCCCAGAGTTTAAACATATTATGATTATTAATACCAAATTTATTTACTCCCTTTTCATTAGAAGATAAGGCAACAAAATGCTTGTCTATATCCTTCTCTTTACCGGATTTTAAAAACCATTCACGCGTATGATAAGCATTACTCATAGTTTCTTGTGTAGTAAATGTTTTTGATGCAATTAAAAACAAAGTAGTCTGAGGACTAAGTTCTTTTAATGTTTCAACAATGTGAGTTCCATCAATATTAGAAACAAAATGCATCCTAAGATGATTTTTATACGGACGAAGTGCTTCCGTTACCATACGAGGACCAAGATCAGAACCTCCAATACCAATATTCACCACATCAGTAATAGATTTTCCAGTAAAACCTTTCCATTTACCATTAATAATGGCCTCAGAAAATAATTTCATCTTTACAAGTACATCATTTACCTCAATCATAATATTTTGACCATCAAGAAAGATTGGCGTATTTTTGCGATTACGTAATGCTATATGGAGAACTGCACGATTTTCAGTACGGTTTATTTTTTTGCTAGAAAACATGGACTGAATGGCACCTCGCACATCGGTTTCTTTCACTAACATTTGTAATTTCTCCAGAGTCTCCTCTGTAATAAGATTTTTTGAAAAATCCAGCAAAAGTTCCTCTTCAAACTTTATAGAAAAAGAAGTAAAACGTTTAGAATCATGTTTAAAAAGATCAATAATTTTGATATTTTTCATCTTTTTAAAATGTTGTTGTAAATCTTTCCAAGCAGGAGTTTCTATTGGATTAATATTTTTCATAAAATCTACTATCATGATTAAGGATCTTAGCTTTATACTAATCTAGTAAAATCTTCAACTTCACATCCGTTTCTATCGTTATGGAAAATTACAGATATTATATAATGGAATGTAGATTATCATCAGAAAAACTCTAAATAATCATCCATCCTTTTATAATCCACTTCTCTGTAGATATATCACAATGATCTAAAATAGAAAAAGATTTACATACAATAAACCAAAATACACTTATGAAACTATAAAAACGTTGCTAAGATTCTTATCTTTTATAAACTATTATCCTAATTTAGATCAAATAATGCCGCTGTAAATAATCTTGTCACTACTTATATAATTGATATATTCTATCAACAGTATGATTAAAATGATTTAATCATTTTCATACAAAATATTCTTTATAATCATAATGTACACAAAAACACTAAATCTTAAGCTTATGTAATGAAATTATTAAATAATTATGCATGTTAAATATTTAATAAAAAGTATTATGATAATACATCATGATACAATTGAATGTTTTTACCTTATACTAAAAATTAGTAAACACTATGAAACTAAACTAAAACTGATTGAAATAAACTAATCTTACTTTTATGTCCATAAAATCCAAAAACTAAACAATAAAAAAAACCCAAGATTAATACTGCTAGTTAATATGAGATACTTAACTAAACATAAGAAATAGATGGAAAACGACACCTTAACTAATATCTTAAAAACCAATAAAATCTTGTTATTCTTCCCAATATCTATGATTGCCCTGACCTAACATAGGTATACTATGATATTTTTATAGTGCACATCTAAGTTATAAGACCGGCTTGGTATAAATCAAGGACCACTGTTAAAAATTTTGAGTGAACAGCAACATGTTACTTTAGAAACTAACATTGATATTCTAGCCATACTGAGAAAGAAAATGAGATATAACCATCCTTTTCTAAAAAATTCTATGAATAACTTGATAATTAGACCAGTTACTTATCTTATTATTGTATCGCTGATATCTTGAACTCTCTTTCTCAACTATCTCTATCAGAATGAGATAAATATTAGAAAATATTTCCAACTCTCATGGTATTCCAATAAGTGAACTTTATTAAATATTATGCAAAAAAATCCTACATATAAGTATATTAAAATTTTCGATAAAAGGCTCATTTAATAAACATCGCATACTAAAGCTACTAATGACATCATTTCATGAAATGTCGTAACACATTTTTCATGCAGGCGGTGATTAGAAAAAGGTTGCTATAAATCTTTTCTCTGATTACGAAAAGACCTGATATAAATATCAATATAATGATATTTACTTTTCTATCACGTTTTTTATCATACATATTCAACTCTTCCCTATAAAAAAATTATAAAGAAGCTATCCCAAAAAAATATGTATTACTGTAAAAAAAATTATTCCTAGTTTTGTTTTTGTTGCTTAACAAGCTTTAATAAAAATTCAGAAACCAAACTGAGAAATTTTCTTTTATTCTCGTGAAACCTATTATGAATATGTCCTAAAATTTGATATGGACTTAGGTGATATCAATATAATAAGTGATCTAATACTAAAACTATATGGATTCAACTGGCAATCAACTGCCAGTTTCTATATATATTATTATTCTAATTTACTACATAAAATATTATTTTAAATTTAACACCGTAACAAATTTTTGTATATATTATTATATTAAAGCATCAAGAAATTCTTATTTCATGATAAATAATAACTATGATATTATCTCAATTACTATATTTCTCTACGAACAAAATATATAGTTATACATTGTTAGGATTCTTTTATGCAAAAACTAATATACTTCATCTTGTTATAAAGGATAACTTCTTTCTACTTTATTGACAAATAATAAACACAAATCACATTTATAAGATCCTGCAATAGGGTCCCTCTTCATAATAAATCTTGCAATAGAATATTAAAACTTTTTATTTATTATCTTATTTTAATCTATTTTACAACATATCATTTAATCTATTACCTTCTCACCACCTTTACTTCTCTTCTCTAAAAAGAAGTTTTTATCATCACATATATTACAAAATAAAAATTTATGGAAAATTGATAAAAATAGTCTATTTGGTTTTAACTCATAAGTAATATATAAGCTTAACATCTCATTTAATTTTAAAGATATCATCTTATCTTTTCTGTATCCTCCCGTAAACCTTTTCACATAAACTCATTGTTAGTTATGAAAATAAAATCGTAAAACATATTATAATAATGTAATAATTCTATCTCTCTAATCAATAAATTTTGTCGTCCTAAATATAAACACACTATACATAAAATATATAATCTCTCTGCATTAGAATTAAATTCTATTTGCTCTATTATGCATCTTCATATTATAAGAAATATTTATATCTTAAATAAGATCTAATCTTGTAGTCAAATACCAAGTTCCTTTCTTGGTTATTTAGGAAAATAACCTAACCTATAAAATAGGTATATCTATAATATTAGATACCAATTCATTATTTATATTATTATAATTAACGATACGAAGATTTTTATTTTTAAAAAAGATTATTAAATTAATTCTAATTTTTACAATATTAACATACAATATAATGTATTTTATTTGATAAAAATGACAAAATACATCTTTTCTTTGCATATAAAAAAATAAAATCAATAGAATTAAGAATTCATCAACAAAACAATCATTTTTATATTAATTAAATAAGTTATGAGAAAAAATCTAAACAACTATGGATTAGAATATATTATTTCATTCATAATTAAAACCATTAAAAACACAAAAAATCATTTATGTAATAAGTATTTTACATACTCCATGTAAAATCTCTAAGTTCTTATGCATTCATAATAATGATTATTCTATTAATAATATACACTATGTATTGAACAAAAAATTTATTACATCTCCATCTTGTACGATATAACTTTTTCCTTCTAATCGCATTTTACCGGACTCTTTAGCACCTTTATTACCTTTACAAGAAATAAAATCATCAAAAGAAATCACTTGCGCACGAATAAATCCTCTTTCAAAATCACTATGAATTTTTCCAGCAGCCTGTGGAGCTGTAGATCCAGCTAAAATAGTCCAAGCACGAACTTCTTTTATACCAGCCGTAAAGTACGTTTGTAATTTTAATAGATCATAACTTTCTTGAGCAATACGATTTAATCCTGTTGTCTTCATGCCTAAAGAAGTCATAAATTCCTGGCGCTCTATCTTATCCATCTGAGCAAGATCTGATTCGACAACCGCGCATATGGTTACCACTACTGCTTTCTCACTTTTTGCAATTTTGTATACAGTATCTAGATATGCATTATTTTTAAAAACACCCTCATTAACGTTAGCAACATACATAGTTGGTTTTAAAGTTAAAAAATTTAAAGAACGAACAATAGACTTATCTTCAGTACTCATATCTAAAGAACGCAACATGCCAATATGAGATAAATGAGATAAACATTTTTCAAGGAGAACTTGTTCTTTTTCAACAGGTGAAATTCTATTAGATTTTTTCTGTATCTTTTGAAGGGCGCGTTGACACGTATGCAAATCAGATAGGACTAATTCTGTTTGAATTGTTTCAATGTCATCAGCAGGATCAACCTTATTATTTATATGAAGAATATTTTCATCTTCAAAACAGCGCACAACATGTATAATAGCTGACGTATCTCGGATATAACTTAAAAATTGATTACCAAGCCCCTCTCCTTTAGAGGCGCCTTGAACTAAACCGGCAATATCTACGAAATTCATAATAGCAGGTAAAATGCGTTTAGGTTGTACAATTCCAGCTAGTTGATGAAGCCGTAAATCAGGTAAAGGAACCATCCTGCTATTAGGTTCAATCGTACAAAAAGGAAAATTATTTGCCTCAACACCCGCTTTAGTTAACGCATTAAATAAAGTAGATTTACCAACATTTGGCATACCAACGATGCCACATTTTAAACTCATAAATTACCTTATACATAACTGTTCTAATAGAAAAATAATGATCAATAGACAAAATTGCATAACGAGTTATTTATTACATCATCTATAAATACGTCTTTTCTGTGAAAAAATTACTTCTAAAGAATACAATATATAACTTAACCCGATGTATAAGTCTAATTTACATATAAAAAAACTAAAAAATATAAAACCATCATAATGTTGATCTTCAAACTATATAAATAATTCTATTCATTAGAAATCAATTAATAGGGCTTACAGTTTGAAATAAAAAATAATCTTATGATACTAAAAGTATTGAAATAATTGGATCACTGGATCATCTGAACACTAGACTACTAGACTATAGTGTTATTTTTTACATGACACAAATATAATATTTTTAATATAAACAATCATGTCTATCCCCACAATCCACAAGACATATTAACTTAATAATTTATATTAAAATCATTAATGAATCAAGCGATACCTTATCTATATATCAATATCAAGCCTTAAAATATTAATACTTTTTAAGTAAAAGGATAATGTCAGATATCGTCATATATCTATATTTGATAGTACAATATAAAATAACATTCTCTGAACTACTAAATAATGCATTAAAATATGTTATATCTTAATAGAACATTAATTCTAGATAGTATATAAAAATAAATTAAATCATCAATATTAAAAACAATATTTGACGCGATTGTTAGAATAACAATATAAATATTAAACACATTTGATAAACTATCTTGTCAAAAAAACTCTTCACAACAGTCAATAATCCCTATAGAAATTTCAATCAATTATAAAATATCACAAGAAGATTAATTAAAAATATGCAACTATAATATTAAAAATATGCAACTATAATAAATAAATTATATCGCTTAATTGTCACTAAGAAAATAGCCAGACTCTTTCTATTTTATCTTTTCTTATCAAGTTTTTAGTATATATGCGCTAAATATCACTATAGTTTAAAAGATTAAATCCCATTGAATTCAATAAAAGATTTAATCTAATAATAACTACTCTAATCAATCTTCTATTACTTATAAACATTTATGAACAACATTTATAATCCACTAATACCTGTATGTAATTGAAAAATTTAAGAATATAAGTAAAGTATCTCGTAATCTCAATGTATGTAAATCACATAAAACTAGAACTGATACTGAAATCATGTTCTTTATCACAGAGTTATTTCTTTCAAATAAACCAATATAAAAAAACTAAAAATATAACAATTATAAGTACATACAACTCACGCTTATCTTCTAAAGATAAATTCTAAAAAATCAGTATCATCACACGTTTTAATACACTTAACCTCTTTTCTTTTTAACGTATTACTTGATTTTTCTGTATTAAGGAGGTGATTTGCATGTATAAAAACTAAAATTAAAGACTATGTATTCTCTGCAATATTCAGCACCTATTAGAAACATTATTAACCATATAGTAATATCTTTCACGAATGCTCATTATTCATATGCCATTAAAATATTATGCACTTTTTCCAATTGAATTATAAATACCAATCTACAATCATAATACTTATAAATTTTTAGATAACATTTTTCTGTTTGTATGAATGGACATCACAATACCAAAACCAGCCATTAAAGAAATGAGTGAAGATCCACCATAACTCACTATAGGTAGAGGAACGCCTACAACTGGTAAAAGACCACTTACCATTCCTATATTAATAAATACATAAACAAAAAAAATTAATACATTACCACCAACCATCACTCGACCAAATGTTGTCTGAGAATGAGCTGCGATCACTAATCCACGCAAAATCAACAAAACATATAATAACAGTAAAAACAAAACTCCTACTAATCCTAATTCTTCCGCTAATACAGAAAAAATAAAATCAGTATGACGCTCAGGTAGAAATTCTAATTGAGACTGAGTACCATGCAACCACCCTTTTCCTGGTAACCCACCAGATCCAATAGCAATCTTTGATTGAATAATATGGTAACCAGCTCCTAAAGGGTCGCTTTCAGGACACAACAACATGATAACTCGATTTCTCTGATATTCATGCATTAAACAAAACCATAAAATTGGAACAAATGCTACAATACTTAATACCGATATCATGATTACAGTCCAGCTCATTCCTGATAAAAATAATACTAATAACCCCGATCCAGTAATAAGGATTGAAGTACCTAAATCAGGCTGAGCAAAAACTAACAGTGATGGAATCAAAATAACTATTAATGTAATGATAATATTAATAATCCTAGGAGGACAAATATCACGATTAATAAAGCGTGCTGTCATCAAAGGTACAGTGATTTTAGCTAATTCAGATGGCTGAAAGCGTATCATCCCTAGATCTAACCAACGCTGTGCGCCCTGACTACTTTGACCAAATATTGTTACTGAAATTAGTAATACAATAGAGATTATATATAAAATAGGGGCCCAGCTTTCATAAACACGCGGTGAAATTTGAGCCATTATTATCATTACACATAGACCGATTGTAATTTGAATAATCTTTCTTTCCATCACACCTACATTCTGACCACTAGCGCTCCACATAACCAGTACACTAAATACTAAAAGCAAAACGATTATAAAAAATAAAATTGGATCGAGATGAATACGATTCCAAGCTTTTTTCCATGATTGCTTGTTTGTTATCATAAATCACTGATCCTTATTATCTAATCAACCTGCACTTACGGTGGGAGATTTCACTTGATGATGACCAAGAATAATATAATCGAAAATTTGACGTGTAATTTTACCAATTTCGGATCCACTGCCCCCGTTCTCTAAAATTACAGAAATTGCTATACGTGGTTTCGTATATGGAGCATACGCAGTCATAACTTTATGATCACGAAGACGTTCAGTTAATCTAGTGGCATTATAAATTTCCATTTCTTTAAGACCAAATACCTGTGCTGTACCAGATTTAGCAGCAATTTTATACGGTGCATCTGAAAAATGCTTACGAGCAGTACCATTAATCTGATTAGCCACATTATACATTCCCTCTTTTACTAGTTTCCAATATTCGCTATTTACACAAACCATGCCATTACTTGGTAAATTCTGCCATAAAGCAGTCTTTTCTCCCTGTATCACCTCCATTAATAAATGGGGTGTTTTAACCATTCCATCATTAATAAGGATCATCAAAGCTTTGTTCATTTGTATGGGTGTAGCAGACCAATAACCCTGTCCTATTCCAATCGGAATAGTATCTCCAGGATACCAAGGAATCTTAAAACGTGTAGTTTTCCATTCACGAGTAGGCATAATGCCAGAAGACTCTTCTTGTAAATCAATCCCGGTAAGAGCGCCATAACCAAACTTTTTCATCCATTCGCTAAGACGATTAATTCCCATGTCATATGCAATTTGATAAAAAAAAGTGTCAGAAGACTCTGCTATAGATTTAATAATATCAAGATGTCCATGACCTGAATGCTTCCAGTCACGAAATCGTTTGTTTGTTCCCGGAAGCTTCCACCATCCAGGATCAAATAAAGTAGTATTGCGTGAAATTATACCAGAGCTTAAGGCAGAAATCGCAATATAAGGTTTTACTGTTGAGGCTGGTGGATACGTCCCTTGAATTGCACGATTAATTAAAGGACGATTTTCATCATGAAGTAAGAGGCTATACTGCTGGCTAGAAATGCCTTGTACAAAAAGATTGGGGTTATAGCTAGGAGTCGATACCATAGCAAGAACCTCTCCAGTACTAGGATCAGTAACCACTACAGCTGCTCGACTACCCGCCAGAAGCGTTGCAATATATTGTTGTAATTTTAAATCAATAGTTAAGTAAATGTCATAACCAGCTTGTGGTGCTTTTTCATATAATTGACGAATCACTCGTCCATGATTATTTACTTCAACCTCTTCATACCCCGATTGACCATGTAAGACATCTTCATAGTAACGTTCAATACCTAATTTACCAATGCTGTGAGTTGCTGAATAATTGGACCATATCCCTTTTTTTGCAAGCCTCTTGATATCAATATTATTAATTCTTGATACATACCCAAGAACATGGGTCAAAATAGCACCATAAGGATAGAATCTCTGCTGACAACCTACTATCACTACACCATTAAACCGATATTGATTTACTGAAAATCGAGCAATTTGAACTTCAGTAAGATTAGTTTTAAGTACAATTGAGGAAAAATGCCGTAAACGTTTTTTTTCTTTATAAAAAAGATTAAGCTCTTCATGAGTCAAATCAAAAATTGGTTGTAATTGAGATAAAGTCAATGACAAATTATCAACTTTATCTGGAACTATTTCCAGTTGATAAATTGTTCGATTAAAAGCAAGCAAGACACCATTGCGATCACAAATCATACCTCTGCTTGGAGCTACTGGCACTAATTTGATGCGATTGGCATTAGATCGAGTACTATAATCTCGATAACGGATGATTTGAAGTAGATAAAGGTTGCTAACTAATACAGATGATAGAAGTAAAATACCTAAAAAAGCAATTAACTCTCGACGTACAAATAATTTGCGCTCGGAAGTATAGTCACGAAAGAAGTTGCTTTTCAATTGGTTCCACTGCTTCTGTCTATTCACTTAACTTGGAAAATTAAAATGATATGAAAGGTAATTAGCAATAGCCTACTTTCTGAAAAAACATTTTTCTATTCAATCAGTTTTTATCCTGATAAAAAGAGACTGCTAGTTATACTTTAACCTAGTCATATTAAAGTAATTTATACCCTTATAGTTGATTATTCTTGTAGTGATACGTCTTTGGCAAAAAGAATCCTGATTACAAGATGTATATGATATATTTTTTATCTGATAATATAATATATTGATGCCTTATTGCATTTCTAAATAATATGTAGCTACTATTATATAGTAATTTCTTATATCCACACCCATGTTATCCTGATCAGTTAAAATATAAACTAAACTAATTAGCATGCTATTTCACATAGAAATAGAAAAAAAGATATACACAACATGTATTCGAATGAAACTTCTAATCAAGTGATAGTATACTACTAGACCCTAATAGCAATAATTAATCTTTTCTCGAAAACTTGATTCACTGATATACATAAAATCTATACTATTTCCGATCATATAAAAAAACACTGATATAAAAATATCTTATATCCATATAACGGACCGTAATTACCTCAAGTGAATTTTTAATAATAATAAATATCTATCTGATCTTACCTTTATCAAATATAATAAAAATACTCAATTTAGGGTATTAAAAGATTACAGTATAAAACTATATAATTATATTTTATTTACAGAATCTAATGTATAATAGTAACTGAAATCCTAATTGATGCAGAATGTAATTCCATTCAATATCCAATAGTTCCCGCTTATAACCTAAAAATATCTAAATATATTTAAAAAAATGAATCCATGAGTCAACCGTAAGTTATTCATCTTAGAAAGAACTTATATTATTATTCTAATAATACTGATGTAAATTATTATTAAACCTGATTCAATCATTATTTCTCATTTGTTTAAAAAAAAGATACCCCTACTGAATACATTTTATCGTTATAAAAAATATTTCTCTTGTCATTTAAGGCGAATATATACGTATTGAATAAACCTATCTCTAGATAGAACTATCTAAAATCAATTATAAAAGTATATATTTATTTCGAGCAACGTATATGTTAATAATCATTATTAAATAAATTATATACAATAATAAATATAAAATTCCTCTTCATCTTATAATCAAGTTATAAGATTTTTATAATCAAGTTATAAGCTTTCATTATATCAGTAATACTGGACTTACCACGTTATGATAATTATCCAATCCAAAAAAATTCATTATAATGCTATTGCTAAAAACAAGTTGATTACATCTATTATACAAAATAGATACTTATCTCATAGATTTTCTTATCATTCTAATAATAATCACATAACATAATGACATCTTCATTTTAAATGAAAAAACGAGAGGATATCACTAGTTCACTACTAAATCCATGAACACTTGATTTTTTCTAAAAAAACCCTATATAGAAAATCACTTCAATAAACTTTTCATTAAAATGATAACATAAATATCTTAAATTAAATCAATTTTTATTGAAAAACGTTAAACCAATTAAGAAAAAATACATTATTCTTTTTAAAAATAAATAACTAGAAGATCGGTTCTAAATTATAATTATATCTATGCCCAAGTTATCACCTATTTCTCAAAGAGAAATGAGACAACCTTGGAGAAAATCATATAATAAATTATAAAAAGCACTGTAACACCAAGAAAACTTATTCCGTTAGTATGGAACGATTTATTGAGATATCATATTTAATATCAAATATTATATAATATCGCTTTAATTATCTTAAAATAAATCTCTAATCTAAATTAGAGATCATTAAATAAAAACTATTTTATGTCATGCACTGCTTAATGTATACTACACAACACTTCTCATGGAATTACCTCTAAATAACAAATCTTAGATATCCCATCTACTCCAAAAACTGAAGAAAATTACATAATATCACCATATAGCTACATCATAATTATTTAGCTATATTTTGGACATAAATGAATCTCTTTAGAATTAAACGAAGATAGAATGAGGAGAAAGTGTGCTAAAAATCTATGTCTATTATCTATCCTTCCTACTAATGAACATCTATCCTGCATCTATTCACGCAAAATCAATCAATATTCATGTACTAGGATTATCTGGAGCTCTAAAAAAAAATGTTGAAGAACATTTATCAATAATTAAAATCCAAGAGGTAACTATAAATAATCGATTTTATAACCGTGTCCAAAAAATAGTTAAAGAAGCTACAAAAGTATTTGGGTATTATGAACCGAAAATTCAAATGCACCTTAATCAAACGAAACAAAATAGAAAAGAGCCTGTACTTATAATTCAAGTTATACCAGGAGAACCAGTGATTATTGCTGGAATCAGAGTAAAACTACACGGTGATGCACAAAAAGACCGTGATTATCTTAATCTTATCGCTTATCAACTACCCAAATTAGGTAGTACACTAAATCATGGAGAATATGAAAAATTTAAAAAATCTTTAAATAACTTAGCTTTAGAAAAAGGATATTTTAATGCTAATTACTACAGGAACCAACTAAAAGTATCAGTGCAAAAACACCAAGCATTCTGGGATATTGGCTATAATAGTGGAAAACGTTATCATTTTTCTAGAATAACCTTTACTGGTTCACAACTACTTAAACAATATTTACAAAATTTAGTACCATTTAAAGAGGGTACCTACTATACCTCACGCCATATGGCAGACCTAAGTCGTCGATTATCAGACACTGGCTGGTTTCATTCTGTAATTCTGATACCAACACTCGATGAATCCAATCAAGGCGCATTTTTACGATTACATGGCATCCTTACAGAACGAACCGAGAATACCTTCACTACTGGAATTGGCTCCTCAAGAAAGATTGGGATGCATATACGAACTATGTGGGACAAAAATATCATTAATAATCGAGGACATAGTTTTAAAACCATTGCTAATATTTCTTCTCCTGAATGTGAGCTAAGATTTTCCTATAAGATACCAATCCTCGAAAACCCACTAGAAAAATATTACTTATTACAAGGTAGCCTAAAACGCATTCATTGGAATGATATTAAGACAGATTCCTCTATTATAACAACATCACGATATTGGAATAGTTCTAACGGCTGGAAAAAAGCAATCAATTTACACTGGAGATTAGAACGATTTACTCAAGATGGCATCACAAATACAGCTATGTTAATGTACCCAGGTATCAGTGTTGACCGAACTAGCTCATACGGAGGTCTAATGCCCACACATGGTTATTCACAACATTATTCAATTGATTTTTCCGATATATCCTGGGGATCCTGTATAGATTTTTTAGTATTTAAAATAGAAAATTCATGGATTAAAACTATTAAAAAAAGAAATCGCTTGATTATACACACGGATTTTGGTTGGATTCAGACTCATCATTTTGAAAAAATTCCACCAGATATGCGCTTCTTTGCCGGAGGAAATCACAGTATACGTGGTTATAAATACAAGGGGCTATCCCCGCGCGATCATAATGGAAAAATTCTTGGCGCTTCAAAGATTGTAATAGGTTCTCTCGAACATCAATATAATATTAATGGAAAATGGTGGACCGCAGTCTTTATAGACATAGGTGAAGTCGTGCAGGAGTTTAAGCAGAAAAATATTAAAATCAGTGCTGGTTTTGGTATACGTTGGAATTCCCCTCTAGGTCCGATTAAACTTGATATTGCACGCCCAGTTAATGACAGAAACCATCATAGAATACAATCCTATATTGGTTTAGGACCGGAACTATGAAAACATGGAAACGAGGATTGATTTATATACTGATTTTCATACTGATTCTATTTTTTTTTATTATTTTTTTAATAACAACGACAAGTGGAGCTAAATTAGTCTTCTTTACGATAGAATACTACCTTCCATCTCTCAAAATCCAAACAGTTCAAGGCAGTGTAAGTGACCTAACACTAAAAGGTATTCACTATATAACACAAACTATAGATATTAATATAGACGAATTTCATACAGAATTATGCCTTACGTCTCTCTTGAAAAGAACATTGTATCTAAAAAATATAACAATAAAAAATGCACAAATAGTAGCCACTGAAACACCTCAATTATTCAGACTAAAGCCTTATCTAGAACAAAGTCATAAAAAAACTAAAATTAAATATTTTCACTCACTTCTCTTTAATCAACTTATTCTTTATAAGATTAATTTAATTATTAATAATACTGAGATTATAATAACAAATTTTACTGGAGGCGCCAGCTGGATCGAGAACAAATTTACACTTAGACCAACCTATATTAATGGATTAACAATCGTTCTACCAAAAATAAAAAAGAAAATACCTAACAACGAGAACGAACGACAACAGATTAAACATCTTAAAATTATTTTTCTATTATTTGATGACATATTAAAATCAATATTGAATAAACCTATTCTACCATCTATGTCGAAATTAACATTACCTTTTGCCATCGACATAGTAGAACTTATTTTTAAGAAAATAGAAATTATTGGAAAATATAATATATCTATAAATCATATTCTGACACAATTTCATACTAATTCTCAACATCTCTACCTCAAACAATTAAGAATTGATTCTCCTTACGGTATATTTAATTCTGAAGGTCAGATGAATCTCATCGATACCTGGCCACTAAAGTTCACATTCAATGGTAGTTTAACTACACCCTCTCTAAAAAATGAGAAAATCCAAATCATTATAAACGGAAATCTATATCGCTCAATCAAACTAATACTCAATTTATCTGGGCAAATCCAAGCAATTTTTCATTTACATGTTCAACTTGCTACTACTGGAATACCTTTTTATATGACATTAGCAAGCCCTAAGATATGTTGGCGCATGCATGATGCTAAAAAACTTCAAGCTAACAACATCCATTTGATCTGCAGAGGCACAGCTGTTGATTACGCCATTGCACTACAAACTAACTTATCAGGGGCTGATATTCCACCAACCTCACTAATCTTACAAGGAAAAGGACATGGTAAGCAATTTTTCTTAGATCAATTAAATTTAAGCTCCCCGTCAGGAACGATAAATGTAACAGGGTGGGTTAATTGGCAGGAAACTATTAACTGGCATAGTCAGTTAACCTTATCTAAACTTAATATAAAACATCAATATCCTACATTAAACACAAATATAATGGGTACATTAACCACTAATGGCCATTTCTATAAGAATAGCTGGAAAATAAAAACAATAGATCTACACCTAAACCTTAAAGGCCAAATACTAGATCAGCCATTAACACTAGATGGTTCTATATTAATAGATAAATCCAGCTTCTTGAATATGCAACATATTCAACTTCGTATTGGTAAAAACATTATTAACCTTCATGGATTTCTTTCTGAACAATTAGATCTTGATATAAAGATTGACGGTAAGAATTTACATGAGGTCTTACCTGAACTAAGTGGTAATATATATGGATCTTTTTATGTGAGAGGATCCCTACACAAAGCACAGTTATGTACAAAAATGACTATTAGAGCTCTGCAGTGGAAAAAAATATATATTGGTCACCTGAATCTCGATAGCATTCTCACCATAAGTGATACAATTCAAGGGCATATGAACCTTCTTATAGAAAACATAAAAAATAATAATACTATAATTCGATTATTTCAATTAAAAGCCACAGGAACTTCTACAGAACATGATCTTACTTGTAACCTACAAAACCAACTAATGTCTTGGAAGTTTTTTGTTCATGGCGCTTTGAACTTGTTAGACAAAACCTGGAAGGGAGTAGTGACACGCAGTATCTTTGCCACCCCAACAGGTGTGTGGAATTTAACCCAATCTATTACTGTTAATTATTTTTATCAGACAAATACATTCATGTTCCAACCTCACTTCTGGGATCACTTAACATCTAAGCTATGCATACCAACAATTACTAACATTGGACCATCTTTTTATATAAACATTGACATTAATCATTTTAATTTATCAATACTTAATGCGTTTATGGATAGAAAAAGAGAACTAAGAGGAGAACTAAATGGTTTTGCATCTTTAAGTTGGAATATAAATACAGGGTTTCCAGAGGGAAAGGTTTTTTTACAAGGGAAAAAAATTCAAATTGATTATAAATCTCATATAGAAAGCTCACCAATAATACTAGATAAGGTAATGATTAAGACTCAATTAAGCGATAACTATATGCATATACAATGGTTAATTCAATGTGCTAACAATCAAACAATAAAGGGAAATATTCAGATTTCTGATCTGAACGGATGCCGTAAACTATCTGGTACAATCGATACCGATCAAATATCAATAAAAATATTGAATCCAATATTCAATATCAATGAACAAATATCTGGAATCTTAAATATGCACGTCCATCTAAAAGGTAACTTAAATGCTCTAGAAATATTCGGGGATCTAAAAATAAAAAACATAATCTTAGATAGTCAAGACATACCCATTCAAATAAAAACAGCTAATATAGAAATACTCTTTAATGGTAAAAAATCTAGAATTAAAGGAATCATTCAAACCAAAAAAGGTGATCTAATTATACATGGATATTCTACCTGGAATAATCTCAATAATTGGTATATGCATGTTAAAATAAAAGGGGAAAATATCCATGTAACAATGCCATCCATATTATATATGAACATCTCCCCAGAAATTGTTCTCGAAAAAACGCGAAATTTAATAACTTTAACAGGTCATATCAATATACCGAGGGCACACTTTCTTATTCAAAATAAACCAAAAGACAGCATTAATGCCTCTTCTGATGAAATACTTTTAGATACAAACTTTCAACCGTTGACATCCCAATCCATTAGCATACCTATAACCAGTAATATTAATATCCATCTTGGCAATAATGTGACTCTTTCCGCGTATGGCTTACAAGCTGCAATAAATGGTGATTTAAAAATACTAAAAGATGAACATAACACAAGTCTCACTGGTCAAATTCATATTCCATCTGGCCGTTTCTATGCATATGCTCAAGACCTGAACATACGAAAGGGAGAGCTAAAATTTTCTAAATTCCTAGATCAACCATATCTATATATTGAAGCAATTCGTAATCCAAAAAAAACTAAAGATAACATAATAGCTGGAGTACGAGTAACAGGCCTGGCCAATGACCCTAAAATAGAGGTATTTTCTGAACCCAAACATACACAACAAGAAACTTTATCTTATTTATTACATGGACAAAAAATAAGCGCTATAAATCATGGGAATTATTCTCTAACCTCAATATTAGTAGACTTAGGGCTAGCTCAAAGCGAAAAAATTATAGATCAAATTGGGCGGAGCTTGAGACTTAGTAATCTTGCATTAGATACCATCGGAGTAGGCAGTCAACAAAAAATAGAAGTCAGTGCTAATGTGCTCCCGAATCTACAGATAAAATATGGTATTGGGGTGTTTGATCCATTATCAATATTCACAGTACGCTATCAACTCATGCCGACTCTCTATATCGAAGCAATGGCTAGTATGGACCAAGAAATGGATATGCTATACCAATTTAATCTTCAGACTGAAGATAACAATCAGGATACTCATCGTTATTAATTCATTCAACCATTCTATTTTAATAGACTTCTTAATACCTATTAAGCATTAAGTGAATCTAGTCTCTCTTTTCTTATTCAGAAATTTATTAACATTTAATAAGTCAATCTGACATTAATACATGAATACATTACAATATGTAATATATTATCTTTTTGTACAATTTTTAATATTATTGAATCTTCACGCTATATACCAATACGTTATTTGATGTACAAAACTAATCATTGTTCCGTTATAAAACCTATTGATTTAATGAATATTCTTATGCAACAAATCCATATAATTCATATCAATTGATTTGTATGGTAATAAAGTTTTTATATATCAAGTATCTTGATGAACCCTCAGTATTCATTAATAAATAAAATTATCACGTTCTTTAATTGAAAAAACAAATAAAAACCAGAAGAAAAAATGCAAATAATAATACTTATTATTATTAGAAATAATACAATTTTACAAAAAGATTTTTAATAAATAAAAATCCTACTATATTTATCTTTTATGTAATTAATAATATTTTAAGCTAAATGTTTAAATCAAAAAAATTTTATTAGAACTAATGATTATAAAATAAATGAATAATTCAAAGAATCTAGTTTTTAATAGAACACTATATATCAATAGGTAGTATTGATAAACTTCATGAAATATCATCCTTTTTTTTAAAAATGAAAACAATCTCTTATATGATGAAACGAATTCCATAGAAGAATTTGAAAAATAACAAATAAAAATTAATAACTGTCTTATTATCATTAATAGTAAAAATAGAACTTTCTGTAAAAACTATAGCTCAAGAACATTGCGCTTAACATGATATTTATAGGAAAGAGCTTTTTGAAATAAAATACAACATTCCACTTGTTTTATATATCTCTCAATCTTTGGTAAATTGCCTGAATAGATAATTATTGTCTTTGATTAAATTAATGTAATCAAAGACAATAATTATCCTACAAATGCAGAAATAAAAAATTTTTTAATGCACGCTTCTGTTATTATACCGTGATATAATCAGGTCGTCATAAATATATAGATTTAAGCCTGAATCTTACTCATATAATTTATTCATTAAATGGATATCAAAAAAAATGAATGTAAATCCATGTACACTAAATGCGTTCTATGAACCAAGAACAACCTTATTCTTATGGTAGAATATAATCAAAAAAATATCATACCATCATGTACATGTTATGAACCATATAGATATTATAATATAAGAATTAATTCCTCTCTTTTTTCTAAGAAGAAGAAATTAAATCAGTCAAACTTTTGTTACTCTATTTAACTAGCTTTACCCTGGACTCTAATAAGAGAAGATCTCTCTGCTTAATTTCATAATCAAATAACATTGACAACTCAATTAAATTAAAATTTTTATTTTAAAATCTTTAGTACAATTCTAAATTGTACTTTTTTTTCTAAATACCCTATGATGTAAGTCTAGAACCGTACTTCTTGATACTCTGGTTTTAACATAAGGTTCTATTTTTTATACTTCATGAATGAAATCAGATGTATCTATAACGTAAATAAATCATTTCCTATAGTTATATACTAAATCAAATTCCATTTCTTACATCAAAGAAATAAATGATTAACATAATTTTATCCTAGTTAAGAACTGTGAAACCTGCAACTAAACTGGAAACATAATCTTATATCCTATTATTATATTATATAATAATATCATACTATAATATAAATAGATTTTAATAAGCTCAAATAAAATACTTAAATACTTTTCTGTATACAGACTCTTAACTCATAAAAAATAATAGTTTAAATCTTTATTTATAGTAAAGATTGTTTTCTTTTAGTAAAAAAATGATATAACAAAAAATGAATTATTATAAATAATTCAGTATATTTATTTTTTTAAAAATAGAATCCAATAATGAGTAAATTGAAAAACGATCGTTATCTTCGTGCCTTGCTGCGCCAACCGGTTGATGTTACCCCCGTATGGATGATGCGTCAGGCGGGAAGATACCTACCAGAGTATAAAGCTATACGTGCTGTTTCTGGAAATTTTATGTTTTTATATAAAAATCCTGATCTTGCTTGCGACATAGCCTTACAACCATTACGACTCTACCCCTAGATGAAGTCATTCTTTTCTCTGACATCTTAACTCTTCCTAATGCGATGGGTCTTGATCTATATTTTACCGATCATGATGGACCCCATTTTTCTTATCCTATTGCAAATCGCTCTGATGTAGCAAAATTATTCATTCCTGACCCTGAACAAAATTTAGGATACGTCATAAATACCATTCGAGCTATTCGAAAAAATATGAATGGTGAAGTACCACTTATTGGTTTTTCTGGAAGCTCGTGGACACTAGCAGCCTATATGATTAAAGGTAGAAGTAGTACAGTATTTGCTAAAATAAAAAAATGATGTATTCAGAACCAAAAACTCTACATATCATGCTAGATAAATTAATACATAGCGTTATATTGTATCTCAATGCTCAAATCCTGTCCGGAGTTCAATCTTTGATTATCTTTGATACTTGGGACGGTCTCCTAACCGGAAGGGCTGACCAGGAATTTTCTCTTCAATACATGCATAAAATTATCGATGGCTTATTAAATGAAAACGAATACCGTCATGTACCTGTTACCTTATTTACAAAAGGAGGGGGTCAATGGTTAGAAGCAATGGCTAAAACTGGTTGCGATGCACTTAGTATCGACTGGACTACAAACCTAGCAGATGCCCGACTAAAAGTCGGAAATTAGGTTGCATTACAAGGAAATATGGATCCATCAATATGATATGCTTCCCCTATACGAATAGAGCAAGAAGTGAAAAACATTCTTGATGATTATGGATATGGAATAGGACATATATTTAATCTTGGTCACGGAATTCATCAGGATGTCTGACCAGAACATTGAGAAACATTTATTAAGGCTATGCACAAATTTTCACGCTCTTATCATCCTTTCTAACAACCAAAAATCATCTAATGGTAGCGTAAAAAGATATACACAACCTCTTATCATACTGTGTAAGTTCTCTTTAAGTAAAAATCAAATAGATCTTTATCCACCAATATAGACTTAAAGTCTATATTGGTGGATAGTTCATACAAAAAAAACTAAGAGAATATAACAATATTTACAATTATATATTTTATATAATATTTTTAATATTGAAGTGTTATTTAATTTATTCAATACAGACTACTATATATAAAAATATATATATATTTATATATATAAATATTCTATACTTTAATTAAATATTCAATAGAATCAGAAGATTGATATATGAACAATGTAAATTAATCAATAACTACTACACTATACAGTAATGTATAGAATAACGTTCTTTCTTCTTTAAGAAAGAAGAAATGTACAGACTGAAAAAGAAATATAATCTCTAAGAGATTTACATGATTTCGCCTATATTGACTAAATAATACTCAGTATTATATAACTATTCTTATGTAACTTAGAATAATTTTATTAAAAAAAATTGAATCTTCTAGATCAAAATATGATACCAATCATTATACATACCACTATGTAATTTAAATAGAAAAACTAGACATCGGTGTTTATCTAATATGAATATTCAAACTAGCTTTCTTCTGTTCTAAATAATGTATAGTCAAAATCATGCTTATCTTTCTTATCATCCAATAAACACAAAAAGATTTCTGAATATCCATCCTTGGTTAATAAGGACATAACTTATTAAGAAACCCTAGAACTATTTTTATAAAAATATAGATATCCTCTGTAATTATTTATAAATCTTGATTTTAACAGTACCATCATTAACTCTTTCTTGAATATAGCTAAAACTAATTTTAGAATTATAAATTCCATCCCTTTTTTACAGGCATCTTTTTTTATAAAGATCACCTAAATCTGTTCATATTTACTTCAAATATAGATATCCTCATATACACAATATATATAACTCTTATCTTCAATCTTATATAATATTTTATTATCAGTACATCACTAAATCTTGAATATAAATACTAGTACAATTTGTCTTAAAATATTTAATTTTAATAATACTGATACTCATAAAATACCTTAATGTGTAAGAGCCATAGAATAGATTTATATAAAATATATATCATAAATTAATATAAATTACTATTAGAATACCTGTATCGCATTGAGAATGGGACTTCAAAAATAATTAAGAACTATTTCTTTAAGAAGAATGATTACAAATCTTCAATAAATACTATATTTTAATATTTTATCATAAATCAATATGAATTAAATAATATTTTTTTGACTTTAATTATGAGAATAAACAACAATATCCCATCTGTTCATATAATACAATTATACATCAATAAACAATCTAATATTTTTGACAAATCCCGATTCTGATATAAAATGAATTTTGTTAAAAAATTAGTTACTAATGAGTCTTTTATTCTATAAAAATATTTACAATATAGTATATTCTATTTATTTTCTCTATCTCAGTATATTGGTTTTTTCTAGAATCTTTTTCACATACATAAGAACAATGAATAGATGATCTAAATATTTAAAAAAATTGTATGTTGGAATTATTCCAGTTATGTGAAATACTAAGATACAAAGCAAACATTAACATACCTAAAATACAAATATTCATAGGATAGAATCTAATATCAGCTACTATCAGCTACAATGAAACCTTCTATCTGTGTCTTGTATCATATTCATTAACAAATATATTTAACTTGATAATTGTAAGTTAAAAATAAAAAAAGAAAATAATCAATCAATGATTCTTAAGCATATTTATAGCAATATACAAACAGTTGATATAGATTTAATTACTTTACAAATTAAGGTATTTACCTAGAGGATTTGATGTCTAAAGAAGATAACATTGAAATGCAAGGTGTCGTATTAGACACGCTACCGAATACGATGTTTCGAATTGAATTAGAAAATGGTCATATAGTTACCGCACATATCTCAGGAAAAATGCGAAAAAATTATATTCGTATACTTACAGGTGATAAAGTCACTGTCGAGATAACTCCCTATGATCTCAGCAAAGGACGCGTCGTTTTTCGCAGCCGATGAAACATATAAAGCTAAGTAATTTTATATTAGATCAGATATAACAATAGAGATACTCGACCTCATCAAAAACATATAGAACAATAATTGAGTTATCTCTAATATTAAACGCTGCAAAGGTATATCTCTAGAGATAGACCATATACTTTTTGAAAAGTAGTTAAGCTACTATAAATTAGAGATATAATCTTACAATGACAACCACTAAAGTAATTTAATGTGAAAAAATGTTTTACTAAAAAAATTAAAAAAAATAAAAAAATACAGTATGGTTAAAAATAATCTTCTAGGCTATAATTTAATTTTCTATTCTAACAGATTTATCATTAATTCAAAAAAATAAAAATATAGAATACTTAATTAATTGATGATTTTTTCACATTCTACAATACCTAATACTGTAAATAACCTAAAATATATTAATCTCTCAACTAGAGAATTCTTATCTTAAATTTAATATTTAAAATGAGCATAAAAGAAAATTAATCTCAATTAAACAATGAATCTTACGAAAGAAAAAAGAATATCTTAATATAGAACTAAAATAAAGTAATTATGTTTCTATAAATTAAAACTAGAAATCAATAAAAATATACCCCTTTATATGAAGCGAGGATAATTGTACTTCTTATATATAAAAATTATTTATCTAATAAATAAGATTGCTTTAAAAATCCAAAAAATAACAGAGAGACTAATACAGTGTTATCAAAATCAGTAATATTTGTCTAAACTCGTTGATAGTGCTTATAAAAATACTACTTTTAAAAATAAAGAAGAACCTAACTTAAAAATTCTCCAAAAAATACCATCTACTAAATGTATAAAGACATTAAAATACATATTCAAAAAAACCATAATACATTTAATAATTAATTAGATTAAAAATCTATCATATAATTCAGTCATGTACTAATCAACTATCTCTTAACAATCACAACAAACACTTCAATCAGGTAGTATATTAATGAAACAACTAAAATCTATTATTGAGACCGCTTTTCAAAAACGATTAGAAATTACACCTAAGACTGTTGATAAAGAAACACATGAAGCAATCTGTTATGTCAGCTCCTTACTAGATAGTGGTGAATTACGCGTCGCTGAAAAGATCCAAAATCAATGGATTACCTATGATTGGGTGAAAAAAGCAATACTTCTTTCTTTTTGTATATATGAAAATCAAATTATATGTAACGGAGAAAATTATTACTATGATAAAATACCTATGAAATTTTCTAAATATTCTGATGAAGACTTTAAGAGAGGTGGTTTCCGGATTGTTCCTCCAGCCACAGTACGCTATGGTGCATATATTGCAAAAAATACTGTTCTGATGCCATCTTATATTAACTTTGGCGCATACATCGATGAAGGTACGGTCATAGATACCTGGTCCACCGTCGGATCTTGTGCACAAATTGGTAAAAATGTACACTTATCCGGTGGTGTTGGAATCGGAGGAGTGCTAGAACCAGAACAAGCAAATCCAACTATTATTGAAGATAATTGTTTTATTGGAGCGCGATCTGAGATTGTCGAAGGAGTAATTATAGAAGAAAATTCTGTTATTTCAATGGGAGTCTATATTGGACAAAGTACTAAAATTTATGATCGATCTAGTGGTCAAATCTATTTTGGACGAGTACCTGCAGGATCAGTGGTGGTGGCAGGAAGCCTTCCTTCTAAAGATGGACAATATAATATCAATTGTGCAGTAATCGTAAAACAAGTGGATAATAAAACATTATCAAAAACAAAAGCTAATTTACTACTACGTAATATCAATTAATTATATTTTATATATAAGATTCTATATCTTAGTATTTTAGATCAAATCTAATCTATTATATTATAATGATAACTACAATTGTCCATATTAAGAATCAAATCCACAACTTACATAAATACATCCAATGGTTGATATTAAAAATTCACAACCACTTGTTCTGTTAAAATATATGCATTATTAAAAGGATTTAAAAAAATAAAATCTATTATCTAAACCATTGAATCTAATTCCAATACATGTTCTAGACCTTTAATTCTATAAATGTATATATCGTATGATACCAAATACTATGTAGCTCATAACATCAAGATATTGCAATCAACACCTAAAGTCATAGATTACCTAAAATAACTATAGTGATATAGTAACCAAATCAAAAAAATAAATTATAAAGTTTAAATTGCAAACGATAATCAATTTTCTAGCACCAAACTTCTAGAGTTAAGTAAATATAGCTATTCTTTTTATATGAACAATATATTGCTATGAATAAATACTATATTCTTACTAAATATAGAAATTATAAACATATATCATTATCATGCATATCTAGTCACTTGGAATACATAAGATTATCATAGACTTATATTGAAAAAGCAAAAAAAATTCATACTAGATGCAATATAAAAATATAATATATACTATATCAATAACTCATATCTATTCTTACAAGCTATATCAAATACAGTATTTTATCTAAAAATAAAAACTGACTTATAAAGATCATATAGCTACAGAAAACTATAATAATAGAATGTACAAGTATTAGTATTCTTCCTATAAATAATAAATAGGGTTTTAGAAGATGTCGAAAACATAATAATTCTTAATATATAATATGATACTAGTAAATCTGGCATAGCATTCACCCTATCTAAGACTTTATTTAAAAATAATTATCCGAGATAGCAATTTAAATCCAATATGCATCTTGTATATTTATCCAAGCCTTCATATTAAATTGAAGACCTATTACCTTTTAACCACCTTTTATTCTCTTAATATTAGCCCCCAGCGCTATCAATTTATCCTCAATCATTTCATAACCCCGATCTATATGATCAATACGATCAACTAGAGTTATTCCTTCAGCAATGCATCCAGCAAGAACCAGACTTGCTGACATACGCAAATCAGTCGCCATAACGCAAGCACCTAAAAGCTTAGTAACACCATGACACATTAACGTATTTTTCTTAATTTGAGCTTGCACACCCATTTGGATTAATGGTGGCACATGCGTAAAGCGATTTTCAAAAATCGTCTCAGTAATTCTTCCAGACCCTTCAGCTATAAAGTTCAGAAGACTAAACTGCGCTTGAAGGTCAGTAGGGAAACCAGGGTGAGGCGCTGTACATAAATTAACTGCTTTAGGACGCTGACCATGCATGTTTAAACTGATCCAGTTCTTACCCTTCTTGATGTCAGCTCCAGTTTCATATAGTTTTTCTAAAACTATCTTTAATGTATCAGGCTGTACTTCACGACAGACAATTTTTCCACCAGAAATGGCCCCTGCCACTAGAAAAGTTCCTGTTTCAATCCGGTCAGGAATTACCTGATATATCCCGCCCCCCAACCTCTTAACACCTATAATCGTGATACAATGACTCCCTGCTCCTTCAATTCGTGCCCCTAACATATTGAGAAAATTAGCGGTATCAACAATTTCCGGTTCACGTGCAGCATTCTCAATAATAGTCACACCAATGGCTAAAGTTGCTGCACTCATAATAGTTATAGTCGCACCAACACTAACTTGATTCATAATAATGTGGCTACCTTTGAGGCGGCCATTAACAGAAGCTTTAAGACAACCTGCTTCCATCGTAATCTTAGCGCCTAATTTTTTCAGACCCATAAGATGTAGGTTGACTGGTCTGGCTCCAATAGCACAACCACCCGGTAGTGACACCTGCCCTTGACCAAATCGCGCAACTAAAGGACCTAAAACCCAAATTGAGGCTCGCATAGTAGTTACTAACTCATATGGAGCGCAATATATATTCACTTGACTAGCATCCAAACATATATAACCATTTTTTTTAGTCTGAACACCTAGTTCACTTAAGATCTGTATAGTTGTATCTATATCTTTTAACTTTGGAACATTATGAATTTCAATCGGATCTTCAGCAAGTAAACAAGCAAATAAAATGGGTAATGCAGCATTCTTAGCACCAGAGATAATAACCTCACCATTTAATTGGGTAGGACCTTGTATGCAAAATTTATCCATGGCCCATACCCTCTGGTTATGCAACACACCATGATTGTAAATATACGTAACTTAATACGTATGATTAAATATCATAAAAAAATTGAAAAAGTAAATCTCTTTTGATTCACACTAACGAATCCACTCTTCAGGAGTATAAGTTCTAATCGAAACAGAGTGAATCCTACTATCAGTGATATAAGTTATAAGTACCTGATAGACTATCTGTTGTTTCTTAACGCGACTCAGACCACTAAAGACATCACCAATTGCAATTACTTGAAAATGACTTCCATTATTACTAACATGGGCCTCTTTTAATTTTAACGTAGCTACTAATGTATCCTTTATGGTATTATTATCTATTATCAGATTCATTTTGCTACCCTATTGATAACACACAAAATGTTATTTTAATCTCATTAATTTTCCAAAAACATAACAAAGTTCATAATATCTAAAACTATAAATCAGAATTGAGCTAAAAAATAATCTTTACTGTAAAATTACATGTACATTTTGATAACAAAATTAGATACAAATCTATATACAATATAAATAATACATGTAATTTATAACCTTTCCTCTTCTTATCAGATCTACAATCTGAGATTGAGAATCACTCCGAATAATATCCCACATAAAAATTAATCTTAATTATAATAATCACTACCATCTTATTACTAAAAACTAATGATCTTACAACAAACGACACGTTATTTCTCTCTGAACCACCATTGCTTCAAAATAACTAATCTAAAAAATTCACAATATATTAAGATAAATCATATATTTAAAATATATGCTTAATACCAATCGTTCAGAAAAAGAATACTCAATATGACTTCAGTGTAGTATCATAAAATCTAAGTTACAATCTAACGCCATAACAAAACATTCTAACAGATCTGTGCATAGATTAAGCTTACTTAATATTTGTTCAGTAAAATATTTGATAATTGAATATATACAATATAGATTAATAATCTTTGATGATTCTCAATAATAAAATACAACACAATACGCTCTATCTCAATGTTTACAGACTTTTGCTCTTCTATACTAGCAAGTATTTTTAAACCAGATATATTTACATTTCAATCATTGTCCAGCCTAAAAACATATTTTTTAAAACCTCTTGATAGTTATAAGTAATATTTAACAAAAATAACTACTCATCTATCAGTGTTTAAAGTCCTGATCCTAAACCAATCCAATCTAACAAAAAGTGATGATTATGAAAACTTCTTACAACACCATTACACCAAATATTTTCATTTATAACCATAATTAGATATATCATATAATTTCTAAGAGAAATAATCAGTTAATTACAGAGATCTTGCCTTAATATAAAAAGAAAAATATTTTCATAATAAATCTAGACGTTATAAATAGCTAAAATATTACTATTACTAATGCATAGTTGCCACATATTATTTATAATATTTTTATTAAAATAAATGCTACATAATTTACTCAAAGAGACATTTTTTTAAAAAAGATAAAAAACTACCTGATACTCCTAAAAAATTTCTTGAATAATATTAAAACATCCAGCTTACAGTATAATGTTGTTTATATAAAAATGAACTACTAAAGTTTAAAAACATATCAATTATTATACAACTTAATCACACTGTCCCTTTTGGTTAGAAACACATAAAATAATATATATCTAACTGGGTTCTACTAAAAAAACCATATAATTAACTAATCAGTAAATAAAAATAACTTTTTATTCAATTAAAACCTAGTTTGGCTTAAAACAACTAATAATGCTTATACATCAATCTTAATACCAAGATAGATATTATGAAATCATAATAATTACATGATATTAAGATATCTCTATTTTATAAATACATACAGACTTATCTTCAACAATTGAATAACCTACCAATCTTAAAAACTACTTAAATAATAAGACAATATATAGTTTAATTCGTATATAACACCCATGATTATCAAGTATAATATTAAGACTTGATATCCCCCATATTATAGTCTATATCGGTATTATACAAATAACATTAACGAAATAAGTAATCATAATATGAAAATATCTATTTACATCTAGTATTTCACTTTATCCAATTATAGACAATCATCGTAAAATTAATTATTAAAATTCTAATAAAATATATATAAATATTTTTAATAAAAAATTTAAAATATCGTTTTGGTTTATTTCAGAATTTTTTAAAATAACAACTTCTCTCCGCAACAATAAATATTCGTAAATATTCTTCTTATGATATGATATAAGTAATATTTATAAAAAAAATAAAATTATTTATATATTATAAATATTATTTATTATAAAAAATAATATTTATAATATACATATGACTGTAATAAAGAATTAATTATATAATTCAGAAAAATACAATTTGAATCCAAATGGATACATCAAAATAAAAGACAATGGCTTTACTAGGAAAAAGTTACTGAGAAAAATAAAATATAATTAGGAGCTAAGCTAATCTATAACGAGAGCTTGATTCACCTATTGATCTTTTCTAAAAATCCCTAACATAAATCACTGTATTAAAATAAATATGATTGAATTCTTATTCAAATACATTATCAGAACTATATTTATAATCTTTCTTCCATGTCTTTTAAAGATCAAGCGAAATAAACCTAAACAATAATAAACTCATCTCACTTCACTTCTTGAACAGAACAATCCCTATCCATCACTATTACGCTATAGTTTAACTATAAGATGATCTAGATCGCATGCCTCTTTTTTATCTAAAGTGAAATTAATTTACATATTAATAAGGTTATTTATATAATATAAAGAAATTTCTTTTAGATATAAATTCCTGTTTAATTTGATACAACCCGTTAAAGACTAAATAATATTAAAATAATTATACAGTATTTATAAAAATAAAAATTTGATTTTTATAATCATAAAAGATTACATCCAATATTATTTCTTCTCCAATCGCCCTAAGATTATTGATATAATATCATTATTGATATAATATCATATATGTGTACATTAAAAAATGTAAAGATAAAATATTAACTTAATAATCATGATTAGACTCATTGTCCATATTAGTAATCCATACATTATTGAGGTTTTAAGATGACCTGCTGTAACCTAAAAAATCAATATCATTCATCCATTAAGTCTATCTCATCCTCATCAAATCTATTATCGGTTACAATTATTATTAAGTAATTGAAATATTTATATTTTTTAATTAAAAATTCACTATATTTAGTATAATACCACTATACGATAGTATCGTACTACATATGATATATCAATTAATGTCATATATTTAAAAAAAACCATATAATATATGTTGACCTCTATAATAATAACATAATTAATCAACTAGAAAATATCAAAAATTTCACACAAACAAGAGAATACCAGCCCCAGTCCAAGACTGTCATCTATATTATATATATGTTAAAATTACTACCTATCCAGATCGAATATATTCGATAATCTTATTATTATTTTATTTTTTTAAAAAAATTTATCTTGAAAGATAACAAGAAAAATCTTGATGTACAAAAAATTAAGATATATTTGATTGTTGAATAATTTGCTATAATCTAAAAACATTTGTAAAAATACTGATGTTTGATAAAAAACTAATATCTTAAAATACTTTTATATCTAACGCATTGTTAATATCTCTAATATAGAGCTACGTAAAAAATAATGGAAAATGCCTTAATTTTAAAGTGAATTTTAGTTTTATTAAAAATAATAATTGTTTTTATATAAAAATCAATTTTTATAGTCTAAAATATAAAAAAATCAGTCAATCAATAATTTCTATCATGTTACACTAGAGTGATCATATTGAAATTAATATTCATCTTTTTAAATTAATAATTATAATAAAAAATCAATGAAAAAAAATAACATAATTACTATGACTAAGAATAAAACATATAAAAAAATCTAATATTACCTTTCAGTATATTGCTCAATAAGCAAATTTTCTTTTTAATACAAGATTCTTTTTAGTCATGCTACATTATTTACAACTGACTAATTATAATAGATATACCATTTGAATAAAAAAATTATCTGATGTAGTGAAATATATTTTATAACATATAATTAATCTTATAATACTCTTTGTAATACTCTTATGTAAAAAGAATCGTTCTATACAAAAAATAAATCATGTAATATATATCATATGTCGATATACATGAATAAATAATACATCTATTCTAAATAGATATAAAAATTTCATAAAAAAGAGACTAGTAGTATTAGTAATATTAAACAAGATTACATGGATGATATAGTTCATATAAAACATTCTCTCATACCAATTTTTTCTAATCTGTGCTTATAATTCATCTATGATTTACAACATAAATAACATAACATATCGCCCTCTGATTACAATATAGATTGTAAAAAATCAGTGTTCGGTTCATTCCTGATTAAAAATAATTAAGATACTGAAATATACATTTCAAACCCTTAATATTAATAAAAAATAATAAAATACATAATTCAAGTTACGTATAATTATCTAATACAGACGAGTAACCCCATAAGACATCGTATCTATGGGATCAAAAGAAATAAGATTCAACTTATTAAAGAAGTTCTTTATTTTTCTAATAAAAAATAAATTGATACACATCATCTAACTATTACACTAGCAAGGATAATAGTAGAATATATAAGATACTTCTGTTATACATATTCATAAATTTGATACGGATCAAAAATCAAAAAAATTTGTTCAAAACTAAATAAGATAAATCTACTTATACTAATTTAATATTGATTATCATGGTCTACTTCATAATATTTAAAATATTTTTACTTTCTATAAAGGATCTATATAAAATCATATATCTCCATACTGCACATTTTGTAAATAAATAAAAAGACATCAAAATAGATCTGATAGAAGAAAAAATGTTTGATAATAAAAAAAGAATAATCCAGTTGGGATTCTCAAAAAATATTACAGATAACGCTAATAACGGAGAGAAATATGTTCAAACTTGGATTAGTAATGGATCCAATCACTTCAATTAATTTTAATAAAGACTCCAGCTTGGCTATGTTGCAAGAAGCTCAAAAACGTTGTTATGAAATCTATTACATGGAGATCTCTGATCTATATCTATATAATGATGAAGGACGAGCACGAACTCGCATACTAAAAATTAATAACAGCTACCCTTTCTTTGCCTTTAGTCAAGAACAAGACATTCAACTATCAAAACTTAACGTTATATTAATGCGAAAAAATCCACCTTTAGATTCTGAATTTATCTATGCTACCTACATTCTTGAGCGCGCTGAAAAAAGAGGCACATTAATTATTAATAAACCACAAAGCTTGCGTGACTATAACGAAAAATTATTTACAACATGGTTTACTGATTTGATCCCAGAAACATTAGTTACTCAAAATGCCGATCAAATACGTATTTTCTGGAAAAAACATAAAAATATTATACTTAAGCCTTTGGATAAAATGGGCGGTGCATCTGTTTTTTATATCAAACAAAAAGATCCTAACATGTCAGTAATTATTGAAACTATTACCAATAATAACACTCGCTATTGTATAGCACAAGTTTACTTACCAGCTATAAAAGATGGTGACAAACGTGTTATTATAGTAGATGGTCAACCAGTGCCATATTGCTTAGCTCGTATTCCCAAACCCGGTGAGACAAGAGGAAACCTTACAGCTGGCGCCTACAGCGAAGTGCGTCACTTGTCTTCCAGCGACTACGCGATCATAGAGAGGATAACCCCCACTCTTAATAAAAATGGGTTGATTTTTGTTGGATTAGATATCATAGGTGATAAACTAACCGAAATTAATATTACAAGCCCAACTGGTATTCGTGAAATTGAGTCTGCATTTCCAATCTCTATTACCGATATGTTAATGAATGCTATCGAAAAAAAAATACTTAACACTTCCTCTATAACGAAGTGTATTCCTACAGAATAAAAAAACCCTTTACATTATGCTAACCCGATAATCTTAGCATGACTAAACTATAGAAAAATTTAGTATGAATTTACAGAATAATTTCTTAATTGCCATGCCAACACTTCAAAACCCGTTCTTTAAACGGGCGGTAGTTTATATTTTTGAGCATAATTCTGATGGAGCTATGGGTCTTATAATTAACAAACCTATAGATAATTTTATGATTGAAGATATGTTAAAAAAACTAAAAATTGAACCAGTTCAAAGTGAAGATAATACAAAAAAATTAACTACACCAGTATTTGCGGGTGGGCCATTAGCAGAAGATCGAGGTTTTATTTTACATTCAGCACAAAAAACTTTTTCTTCTAGCATCCAAGTCTCAGAAAATACGGTAATGACTACTTCTCGTGACGTTCTGGAGACACTAGGAACTTCTGAACAACCAGAAAATATACTAATAGCTCTCGGTTGTTGTGCTTGGGGGAAAGGCCCTCTCGAACAAGAACTTATGAATAATGCTTGGCTAACTACTACAGCCAATACGCATGTCCTCTTTAATACACCCATAGCAGATAGATGGCGTGCAGCAGCAAAAAATATTGGTGTAGATATTTACAATATTGTTAGTGAAGCAGGTCATGCCTAGTGAACCATAAAACATTATTATCCTTCGATTTTGGCATGCGACGTATTGGAGTGGCTAGCGGACAAGACGTAACTAAAACAGCATGTCCGTTAAATGTTCTTAATGCGAAAAATGGTAAACCAAACTGGAATGAAGTTGATATACTCTTAAAAGAGTGGCAACCAAATCATATTGTAATAGGTCTTCCGCTCAATATGGATGGCAGTGATCAGGCAATAACAACACACACACGCAAATTTTCTCACTCCATATATCTTCGCTACAATATACCAATTTCTTTGCATGATGAACGCTTGAGCACTAAAGAAGCGCGTTCAATATTATTTGAATATGAAGGGGGCTATCAAGCTTTTCGTAAACGAAATATTGATTCTATAGCTGCAGTCATTATATTAGAAAGTTGGTTAGAAGAAAACTCTTTATAATTATAAAACAAGAAAAGAGCATTCCTATACTTATAATGATAAATATTATTTAAACTACTATTATATGTATTTAACATATCATATGATCTTAATAATAGCTAATTATACTAATATGAATATTAACTGAAAATTAGAAATCATATGATATCAATAGCAGATTTAAATGAAGTAATGGAATACACTACCACAATATCATCTAGTAAATAACCCTTTTCCAGTTCGTAGTGCCTCAATTCGCTTATCTAACGAAGGGTGTGACATGAATAATTCACTGACCCATTTAGACTTACCATGAATACAAAATGCCATTATGCTTCCAGCCTCTTCTGGTTCATGGCTAGTTTTTAGACGTTGTAATGCAGAAATCATCTTCTCACGTCCAGCTAAATGAGCAGCACCGGCATCAGCATGAAACTCTCTATAGCGAGAAAACCACATGGTAATCATGCTTGCAATACAACCAAATACTAATTCAAGAATGGTGGAAGCAATCAAATAGACTATAGGATGACCATGGTTATTCTCGTCTTCTTCACGGTCTCCAGGCATAAGACTTGTCACAATCTGTGCTAAAATTCGTGATATAAATATTACAAATGTATTTACCACACCCTGTATTAATGTCATTGTAATCATATCACCATTCGCTATATGGCTAATTTCATGAGCTAATACCGCCTCTGCTTCATCACGAGTCATATTTTCTAATAAACCAGTAGAAACTGCTATTAATGAAGAATTGCGTCGTGCTCCAGTAGCAAATGCATTCATATCTAGAGCGTGATAAATTGCCACTTCTGGTATAGAAATCCCTACTGATTGAGAGTGCAAACTAACAGTTTTTAATAACCAACGCTCTGTATCATTACCTGCTTTTTTAATTATCTCACCACCAACTGAACGAAGAGCAATCCACTTGGACATTAAAAGTGAAATAAATGACCCACCAAAACCAAAAAGAGCCGCCATAATCATTAAACCTGTCATGCTACCTGATTGCACGCCTGTCAAACTAAGAATCAAACCAAAAACAACCATAACCCCGAGATTAGTTAGAAGAAACAGAGCAATACGTATCATAATATTTTATTTTCCTTACTTATTCAATATTGAACCACTTCTATCGGAATTTCTCTTGATTCAAGAATCCTAATTGTATCAATATCTAAAGAAATGCATCTTTCTTGAATCAAGAAATATAAATTAAACAATAAACTCTAATATATAACACATTTTTTATAAAAAAAATTAAATAAGTTAATAAAAATGGCTATCTCCTTTATTTAGGTATTAATATTCATATATTATAAAGTAAACTCCATGAGTAATTACTCTAGATCTGATGATGAAATTTCTATTTAATGCATATTGCATGATCTTTATATCATCTCAATATATTATATAACTCTGTAACTGAATGGATTACATAAACCTGTTAAATTCATAATTCTCTTATACAAAGAGTGAATTTAACATTATTGCATAATCTTTGAAAGAGATAACGAATTAAACTAAAAGACTAAAATATTGATAAAATTTCTTACTAAACATTTTTTCTAAAAAATGAGAATAAGATTTCTCTTATAAGAAATATCTCGTATTTAAGCATCACAATCTTAAAATATGTTCTCTGATTACAAATTCTATATATCTGTAATTATTAAAGATAATATTACCACCTTAAATCAACTATGATAATCTTGAGTGTTTTAAAAAACTAAAAATTAACAGAAAATTATTATTTATCTTTTTGATGATATAAAAACCAATTTTTTCATAACACACATTAAAATAATTTAGTAAATACATCACTAAAGCAAATACTACATACTTTATTAAGTATTTGATAATAAATTTTATTTTCTAATTAACACCAGATATGTTATTGCACAATAATAATACAATTGTAAAAAAACCATATTTTTAATATATTTTAAATGATTTTTATATCAACACTTAAATATATGTTATATTTAAACTTAATATGATTATTATAATTACCAAATGATATATGCATATAAAATAAAAAATTTTTATTAAAAAGGAAAATTTTTATAAAAGAGAATACAATATGATCAGATTAATAGATTGAATATATTAAAGATACTAAAGTAAATATAATAAGTTAAATATAGATATCAAAAATTACATATAGTCAATATAGTCAGTTGAAAATCTCAGCCTTATACATCTAAATAAGGAAGATATTACGTATAATCTTTTTAACTGTGAAAATTATTTTTAAAAAACATTTACATTATATAATTAAAAACAAAAATCATATAAATTTTTATCCCTTCTCTATAAAAAAATTAATATTAATAATAAAATTGTATTTACATTATAGAAACTATGACTCAAATATTTCAACTTGTTTCTACAACTACAATTCTTACCAAAAACAAGAAGTCATATGATTCTTCTATTCCTATTATTTTTTTATTATTAATAGAATTAACTTTATTAATCTCATAAAAATTCAGTATGTTTCTCTTATGGACTACACCTATAAGAGAAACTAATCGATATGAGATTGTATATTAATTATGCACTCATGGAAAATTTTTTTATGAATAATAAGATACAAAGACTCTATCCACTTGGAGGACATAATGCTTTCTTCTTCATTAAAATTTATTCTTACAATTAATAAAAATAAATATGATGATATCATTATAGAATTATTATGATGATTATCATATGTCATCACATTTAAGAATTTGATCCCTTGGATATAGAATTCGTAAAAATATAAAAATATAGTTCACTACATATATGCTAATATATGTTTATCTAAATTACTTTTTATTGCAATATAAAAAATCAAATAAAAAATATAGATCAAAAAATGAAAATCTTAGCTTATCTAAACCACTGTGATATTAAGAAGATTTCCCGAACATTTTTTCAAATCCAAGGACTGTACAGTCTAAAATAATGTATCCTTTTCAAAACTTAGTTACTCTAAGTAACTCAAATAGTTATAAAATAAATCCACTAGTCATCTATTATGGTGTAAGAAATATTTCTTATTTTAATATTGACATAATCCAGAAGATTTCTCCCTCTGTCATACATTATGATAGCTTAGAAACATGTAATAACTTGCTAAAATTCATCGAATGCTATCTTAGAACAGAATTATTTCATAAACTGAAAAATCCTTAATGATAACTTAATTACAAATTTTTAGTAAAATAATATGGATATGCTAGTCATATATTATTACATAAAATTACAGTATCCAGTCAAACACTTTAGCACATAATTCTATAAAAACTTTATAGACAATGAACATTTGACAATTATGTAAACCCAATCAAATATAGTCACCATGGCTGTAAAAAGTTAAATTTCAAATAAATAACAATATTATAATTCTCAATATGAATAAATCTAATATAATACTACTCACTCAAAGATCACAAAGATCAACAAGAATGTGAATCAACTCATCTGTATTATGAAATATGTACTTCATAATGATAAAAAATATTATATTATAGAAACTATTTATAATAATAATAAAAAAATCAATAAAACTATTAGACCCTACTTACGGTATTATGCTCTGTAAAGTTAACAGTCATAACTCATAATATAACAGTCTTAGTTTTAAGAAATTACTTTTAGCTACATAAAAATACTTTTTTTAAAATTTCTCACCATATATTAACTAATGATGAAAATATCATAAAATAAATCAAATCTAATGTTACACTAACAATCAGACGTAAATATATAAAAATAACATATCAACACAATTTAATCAATATAGTTTTATAATAACATATAAAAAAAATCGTATATGCACACTACAAATATAAAAATTATACTATGTAATTGTATTACATAAAAACTTATAGATCTAATTCTTTTAACCTATCTTAATAAATATGCTACTCTAATAAAGATGACCCAAACTCTCATAAAAGGCTACAAACTCCTTAAACAGAAATGATCAAACTCACTATATCTTCCGCCTACCAATATTGAATCTACCTATGTTATTGTTAATCAATAAATATATTTTTAAAAATTTTTCTTTACTAGACATAGTGATATAATTCTTAAATTTAGACAGGATACTATGTCTATAACTAACTTATTTGATACGAAATAAGATCGAATCTATTAGCAATAATCTATCAAAAAAAATCTATTAATTATAATAAAATTCTTAAGGTGAGATATCATATAAATATATCAAAAACTATTTATTAATAACCTCTTTTAGTAGTTCAAGTGAAAAGAGGACTTATTTTTGTTTGTTTAGCCATGCAGGAATAGTAATTCTCCACAGATGACGGATATTTAATTTCAGAAATTAAATTTAGTAAATGCAGCAATGGAAAAATCTGAAAATCATTAAAAGATAACTCTCTATTAATTGTATCGCGGTATATCATTAATGAATCCAGCTTACATAAATCCTCATTCAGATCGTTAATTAAAACTAGACGTTGTTTTTTTAGTGCAGAAAAACTACCATAAGTGGCCTCCTTTTTATTAATAAAATATTGACGCGCTTCCAAAGTAGAAAATTCATAGAACAATGGTATCGGTAAATAAGGCATAAGAAGTTTGTATACATAGCTATTCACAGTCTCAAACCAATTAGTTACTGACAATCTAGACTGACCAATAATAGAAGATTTTTTATCCAAAGAATCAATATACATAATAATATCAAAACTCTCTGACATATAACTTCCATCTTGTTTCATTAAAATTGGTACCATTTTTTTGCCAATCATATATCTTGGAGTATATTCATCATCATTCATTAAAACTACTAAATCCATAGGAATATTTTTTAAACCAAAAACCATGCGAGCTCTAATACAAAATGGACAATGTTCATATATATATAGCTTCAATATAATCTCCTCACTAAACCATGATAAAATATAGTTATATGAACCTCTTATATAATTTTAGAAAATTGATGACCAATATTCTTAATAGACTAATAGAAAAAAGAGATCTGACATTACCCAACTAATAGGATTGATGTAATTAAGAATGCTCTGTATAATAAACAATTCCATGATGATCTGATACTAACCATAAGTTAGTCAGAATTATAGATAAAACTTTCTACATTTTGAGATATACTTAATATTTTAACTTCTATCTTATTACGAATTAATGTTAATATAAAAGATGAATAATATTGTGTTACTCTATTTTAATGTATACTTTTCTAAAATTATAAATTTAAGGTAAAAATAAAATCAAAAAAAAAGAAACTTTTATCAAAATTGAAAGTAAATATCCATAATGCTATAACCATATATCACCTAACTATGAATTTATATACTATCTCACAATATAATAAAATCGTATAGATATAAATCACCGATACTCTCTCTACGTTATCATAAAGAATCCATATACATTAAAATTAATGTTAAATATAAATATCTAGGATCATTTCTTTTTAATTTTAGATAAAATATTACATTTTATCGTCTAAATATATCAGTTAAGATTTAATTAAATTATATGTTATATATCTTCTATTCAAAAGATAGCTATACCTAGATGACAAAAGTGATATTCACTATGAACACTAATTATATTCTGAATTCTATATAATGCAGAATTAGATTATTACTATAGAAAATAAAAATATTATAGATGTCTAAAAATCCAACTAAATACTGTTATCTGATAATATTCAGACAATAATTAATCACGTTACTAAAAACTTGCTATTAATGAAAAACCTTATAAAATTCTTATCCATTCTTCTTAATCAGTATCATTAACTAATAATACGTCAATCATATACATCCACGTGATGGATGTATATTTCTTGAATACTAGTAAGATAAAAACATAAAATAGCTATTGATTATGAACTGAAAAATTATTTTTCCAATTATATAATAGTTTTTGCAATAATTTCTGGTAAATTTAATTCAAAAGAAATCTGCTTAACCCATTGATCCACGCGATCTTTTGTAAGCTCCGGCTGCCTGTCCTCGTCAATAACTAAACCAGCAAAATAATTATTATTAACCATCCCCTTAGATGCCTCAAACACATATCCATGACTAGGCCAATAACCTATCATCACTGCAGAATTTGACATAACAATATTTCGTATAATTCCCATTGCATCACAAAAATATTCAGAATAATCTAATTGATCTCCACAACCAAATAAACCAACTACCTTACCAGTGAAATTAATTTCAGATAACGTCGGAAAAAAATCATCCCAATCACACTGTGGTTCGCCATAATACCAAGTGGGAATTCCTAATAATAAAATATTAAAATTTTCTACATCTTCTTTACTGCTTTGTGCAATATCAAAAACTTGCGCAACCCCTTTACCAAGACGCTTCTGAATCATATTTGCAATATTTTCTGTATTCCCTGTATCACTACCAAAAAAAATACCGATTATCGCCATAACTTTACTAACTCCTTAAAACTTAATTACATAATATCTACTGAATTCTATTCATAGAATTAAATATATCAAATAAAAAATACAATATAGATATACTATACACCTATATATTGTCTAAGATAAATACATACTGCATCATAGGGAATTAATGTCAGTATGCTAATTTCTAAACTTATCTAGCTTAGATGCTAATACCATCATCTGTTCCTCGTACTTTCATATAAAAATTCCTAAAATTCTTACTCGGATTATTCTGTACAAAAAAGAATAAGCTATCTTCGTTAAAATATTTATATATATAGGATATACTGAGTTGACACTTCAATCGCAGGTACCAAACTAAATACTATCCTACTTATAATAGAAAAAAATTAAATAAAATAACTATGATATATCATACCTTATTAGAATGAGATTATATCTTGTTCAATATAAGAAATTATTATCTGATTCAAATCAGAATCTTGGATTTCTGTCATTCTTATACAAATTTATTTCCATATCTATAAAGATATTCAAGAAATCTATTTCTACTGATTCCAGACACTTTATATTGCATCTAAAAATAATTATTTCTAAAAATAGATTTTACCTAGCATATTTCATTTTTTTTGTTCCTCCTCTATTAGATCCTCTTTTATGTATAAAGATATTCGGTGAAAATAATTTCATATATACATAATTCACAAATATTATATAACAAGCTCGTTTTTATTATTGATGAAATATATTTAACCAATTTAGTACACTACACATATTTATAAATATAAATAATCTTAATCTCTTATTCTTAAATAATTAATTTTAATACCAACTAAAATATAATATTATAATCCAAACCCATATAATATAAATATATCTAATTCTATATGATTATAATTACCAATTATATTTGATCATTATATTTGATTAGATTATATTAATCTTAAATATTTAAGAAAGTGCAATAACTCTAGATATATATAATAATGAGTCCTGTTATTATCTGTGCAGCATAGCACATATGATTCACTTGAACTTTATATAATCTTTTTATGATTAGTACAATAATCTAAAAGAAATCAATAGTTTTTAAAATAACTATATTAGATTATATTTAAATTGACTGAAATTTAATTAGATCTATAAAATAGATAAAAGATCCTTTATTATCAATCCTAAAAATTAGGATAACATATTTATGTTTTAGATATTAATAGATTAAGCACATGAGGAAAAACATAACAACACGTTGATATTCAAAAATATGTCTAAAACTATAAGAAAGATTAGCTTCTATCTAATATCTGTATTCTACTAACTTCATCATCATATTAAATAACTTAACCTTGGATTATAAAACAACTTCATGTCGCTTCAATACAAACAGAAAAAATAATATTTTAAAAAATAATCAATATAATACGACAAACGTAAAATAAGAAAATTATCAAAAAAATAAAAGTATTACTAAAAACCTATTGAAAAGCTATATTAAGAAATAACTGTTTAACTCCATTTAATGAAATCTATAAAATTATGACATAACCTTCAATAAATATTCGCAAACTGACTAATAAAATCTTTTAAAAAAATCCATTCTAATGTTATTAATCAAAACCATCCTGATTCTATAAGAATTCCGATCTTCTTCTTATCGTCAAGCAAAACATTAAAATATACTAAAGTTTATCTAATTTGTTAATAAAGCTAAAGCAACTCATATATATAAACTCTGACTACACCAAGATTTAGATGATTTATAGTCTTATTACTACTATAAATTATAAATCACAAACCCCTCCTGTAACATATAAAAAAATCAGACAATTTTATGGTTTTATAAAATAATAATAAGAACTAAAATGATTCAACAAAATGAGATATAAGAACGTTAGCGATCGTCTTATTAAGTTATTTGCACTTAGTTTGCAATCCAATAACAACTAATTTAAAAATAACGCTGGGTGGACAATTAAAAAATTCTACTTTACTAATAGATTCTTATAGAGAAATATCTCACAGAATTAGAACGTACCATGAACTATTAATACAAAAAATAACTTTCAATATAAGTTATAAACTGCAATATCATCAGAACTATAGCAATCCTTATATAACCTGTTAATATATATAATATTTTAAATAAAAAACTCAAAAGATAAAAAATCATCATCCTTAAATTTAAATAGAACTATTATATACACTTATTAACCTATTCATTCACAGGATTTCAGTATGTAAGCATTTTTACAATACAGCTAGACGACAACAGCAAGATCATCATAGTGCTAAAATCCGTCTTTTTTTCCCATACAATTGATAAACTTTAAAATCTAGAAATATAGTTAATATTAGACTAATCAATTGTCTTATAATAATTTTTTAACTGTTTCTACTCAAAAGATTACTTCTAGCGTTACTATTATACTAACTTAAATTTGCATGTAAGGTAGTATCAAACTCAATAAACAAGCGCTTTATTTACAAAATAAAATTTATAATTATAATCTATAATTATATACATATAAAACTATATAACACTTAGCTTATTTGATTACTATTAACCAATAACAGAAAAGATTCTACCAAGTCTAACATAAAGAGGTATCTAACTGATAGGTTTTTATAGACCTATCGCATCATAATCTTAACTTTCCTTAAAACTTGATATAAGAATTATCAAATTACAATATCTTCTACTACTCAACAAAATGCAATCTCTAAAAATAAATATAATAATATCAACTAACATATTTATTATATGCAATAAACTTATATTATGCTGTATAAAACTTACTATTAGTAAATGACCTATTACATATATTGTGAATCTTAACTCACTGCTTTAGTTTCAATTTTTGATAATAATAAAAAATAAAATATATTATATATAGATATGAACCATATCTAATGAACATATCTTTTTTATTCAAACCAATATTAATGATAAATTAAATTACTTATCACTTCTCTTAATTTAAATCTACTAAAAAACCTGTACTAATAAATAATAGTATTTAATATTTAATATTGTATTAATAATAAAACTATAAAAACTAAATTAATCTAATCCATTTATATATGCACAATTAAGTAAATACTTGAATAATAAATAATATTAAGACAACATACTGATCACTAATTTATATAATCATATAATTCATAATAAATAATAAATCTCTATTATTAACCTCCTAACTAAAGTATAAAATATTAAAAATAAAATTTTTTACTTTTAAGAACAAAAACCTAAATATAAACAAAAAAATAGAAAACAATAAAAACTAAACATATTTAAAATTTAAAAACTAAGATAAATTATTTTTTAATCTATCAAAGTACTGCTGATTAACCTTTGATCAGGTTCTAAATACTTGTAGATAACGTAAACTATAAAAAATTATTTATATTATTACGATAACATACCATACAAAAATTATCGATTATAACATCAATAGACTCCATTATGCCATTTCTTAAAATGTTCTATGAATTAAAATAATTCAGTAATTTTAATCAATAAATCTTACAATTTAAATATTATTTATATTAAGTAATAAATAACTCTAATACTAAACAATCAGAAATAATATGAAAATAATATTCAAAAAGAACAACAATTTTTTAACTAATAATTATTAAAATTAACATACTATATTAACATACTATATATAATTGAGCATGATATATAAAAAACTCACTCCTTTAGAGTTTATGAACATTCTTTTACTCTTAGAAGAATAATTATAAAAGAGTAAAACCTCGAATAAAAAATCAATACTATACTAAATCATCTATCACATAAGTTAATAAATATATCTAAGCCTCCAGACTCTCACTTAACCTGAATACCTCTTAAATTAACTTAAATATTAAACACCAATCCATAGAAAATTAATCTCTATATCTTTATCTTTATCCCAATTAGACAATATCGATCTACAAAGATATATTTATATTTATAATATTAATATTATGGTGGTGAGAGAGGGATTCGAACCCTCGATACGTTACCATATACGCGCTTTCCAAGCGCGCTCCTTAGACCACTCGGACACCTCACCCAATATACCAAAATCTCTCACTACTAATGGTTTAATAATATATAACAATATATCAAAAAATCAAGTGGTATTATATTTTAACTCCTACTTATTTCATTACAAATAAATTAAAATTTGAATAAATATCTGTTTTTTAGAACGGAAATCAAGAAATATACTTAATATTCTTTTTTTAAAAATTAATTTTAAAAAAATAAAAACTTTATAAACCCATAAAAATGTTACAGATAATGTATATCTACCTGTAATGATTATAACGTGATACCAAATAGATATGTCATTATTATGATTTTATCTGAATATCCGTATTTTATGTTAGATCCATATACCTGATTTCATGGTATAGAATATTCTTATTATATAGGTTTAATAAATTAAAAAAAAGATAGAGCATAGAACTCTACCTATAGAACATAATATAACTATTAATAAATTCAATATTCTTATAAATTCATATCTATAACTGAATAAAAAAACCATTCTATTATCTAGTATAAACTAGACAGATATCTTACTTACTACTTTCTATTGCATACATCTAAAGATGTAATAAATATAACCTAACTTTTACAAATGCATATTATTCGAAATAACTGAAACAATAAATATTGTCACAATTACAATAAATTGTACGATCATAATCGTTGTGACTACTTAATATTGATATGGAGAATTCTCATTACTTATCTGTTAAATAAAAATTTCAACTCTGAAGAAATTATGCATTACTTATTGTGATTATTAGTTAGATAATAACTATATAGATCTTATTTTGTATCTTACTAACATCAATGTTATAAATATAATTTCTTAATATCTGTCTTATTGTTTTTGAATAAATAAAAAATAAATCATCAATAAAAATAAATACTCTCTCTTATACGAAAAAAATTAAATAATTAATACATAAATATAAATATAGACTAATCATTACAAAATAAAAAATTTTATTACACTCTTATTTTTTATACGATATAGTTCAAAACTAAATAAGATATTAATCTTTTCCTGAAGAGATTAAATATCATCATATGTTATCTTAATATCTTAATGATAAAATTATTAATAATATTAAATCTCTCTAATTATATTAATTATATATAGAATTTTTATATTTAAAAAAATTCCCAACGTCATATATTATGCTCGCTATATATAACACTAATTGGATAACAAGTAACCTACTCTAAATCAGTTTTTTTAGAAAAAATGTTATTTATTTTTAATGGGATTTGATGAAAGATAGGATATATAAAATATATTTTTATTATAAAAATACATCTATATTTTTAGAATTAAAAGGATTTTATATTGTTAATTTTAAAAATAAAAACTGTACATCAACCATGTATTAGATCAATCTATATTATTTTTTCTCATTGATTTATACATATAAATAAATATAGTAAATACATTCATACCAATTCTCATAATATAAGAACTATCAGATCAAATACAACTGATAACTATCTGTTATATTAACTAATCAATCATATTAATACAATCTTAGAAATCATACTAAAAATAAAGATTATTTTGATATCATATATTATATCTTAAATATTAGAATCGATATTCTTCTCTCTCATGAAAAAAGAACGATATTACATAATCGTACGTTTATTTTCACATATTATATTAACACATTGAGAGATCTTAACTTAAAAAAATATTACAAAATCTATTTATCTTCCACTAATGAGATTAATTAATATAAAATTAAAAATAATATAGATATATTATAAAAGAATAATATATCTATTTCTTTACCAAAGAACATTTTTATTAAACAATAAAATACAACATTAGAAAAATATTCGGTTACGTGACATTCTAAAGAACAATATAACTACATGATTATATCTTCTAAAGAAGATATAATCATGATATATACTATAACTCAATATAATATAACACTTACTCTTCTTAAAAGTTTTACATAATATTAGAAATATTCTATATAAATAATTACAACCTCTAAAGTATCAAAATACTAATAATTATAGTATAATCACCTATATTCATATTAACTATAATAGTTAATTCAATCATAAAATAACCTAAAATCAAAATCAAAAAATAAACTAATACAACTAAATAATCAACTAATATTTACTATTCTAGTTTTTCATTAAATGTTATAAAATAAAAAATCTAATTAACCCCTTCATTCAAAAATTGATAAAGGTAAAATACAAAAAGAAAATCAGTGTTATAAAATTTAACTAATTTAGTAATGCCAATAAAATTAAAGACTATAAGTACAATGAACATGTCAGAAAAATAACATGCTTAAAACATGCAAAATACCTCAAGCAAGAACATGAATCTCTTCAATAATAATTCACGACATTATCTCCCACTGATAATAAATATAAAAAATATATAATATTCTGTATAATGATCATATAGCCTACCCAGGCACTATATTATGAAGCATCTGCTCAATTAATTTAGTAATCCACTGGATACGCACTATCCGTTCTGATAAATCACAAACAAACCTAATACGTGTGGATCCATCTAGAAACCAACAATGAGGCTCTTTCTTTAAGAGACTTAGAAGCCAAGAAGGATTAATCTTATTATCTTCACTAAATTCAATACACCCACCTGTTTCATGAGCTTCTATTTTCTTTAAACCAATTATTTGTGATGATAACCTCAAAGACGCAGTATCAAGAAGAGAATGAGCTGAATCTGGCATTAATCCAAAACGATGGATTAACTCTGTCTTAATGGAATCCAATTCACTATAGTTTTTTGCACTAGCAATGCGCTTATAAAATGCTAAACGAGTGTTTACATCAGGAATAAAAGAATCCGGAAGAAAAACAGGGATCTTGAGATCAATATTAATCTGACTACGCGTAAGATCTTCTAATGAAGGTTCATTACCAGCCCTTAAAGAATCAACAGCATGTTCTAATAATTCCATATATAATGAAAAACCAATACTATCTATCTGCCCACTCTGCCCCTCTCCAAGTAACTCACCAGCTCCACGAATTTCAAGATCATGGGTAGCCAAAGACAAACCAACACCTAAATCCTCTAAAGAGGAAATCGCTTCGAGACGCTTCTGTGCATTAATAGTCATTGCTTTAGGGTGTGGTGTTAATAACCAGGCATAAGCCTGATGATGCGATCGTCCAACGCGCCCTCTTAATTGATGCAACTGAGCTAGTCCAAATCGATCAGCGCCTTCAATAATAATTGTATTGGCAGTAGGTATGTCGATACCAGTTTCAATAATCGTAGTACAAACCAACACATTGAACCTCTGGTGATAAAAATCATTCATAACCCGTTCTAGCTCACGCTCATTCATTTGACCATGGCCAAGAGCAATGCGCGCTGCTGGAACTAACTCAGAAAGTTCTTTTGTTACTTTCTCAATATTTTCAACATCATTATAAAGATAATAAACCTGTCCACCACGAAGTATTTCACGTAAAATAGCTTCTCCAATAATTTTCTGATCATATTGATGAACGAAAGTTTTAACTGCTAAACGACGCGCTGGTGGAGTAGAAATAATTGATAAATCACGCATACCATGTACTGCCATATTCAATGTACGTGGAATAGGCGTAGCCGTTAAAGTCAGGATATCAACATCTGTGCGCATTACTTTAATGCGTTCTTTATGGCGGACTCCAAAACGATGTTCTTCATCTACAACAAGCAAACCAAGATCGTGCCATTTAATCTTGTTTTGCAAAAGCTGATGAGTACCAATTAATATATCTACTTTCCCCTCTTGCGTCTCCTTTAATACCTGCTCCCGCTCTTTCTCGGTACGAAACCGTGACAACATCTTAATACATACCGGCCAATTAGCAAATCGATCTCGAAAGTTATCATAATGTTGCTGAGCAAGAAGAGTGGTTGGCACTAACACTGCTACCTGTTTATGATTAAAGACTGCTAAAAAAGCAGCACGCATAGCAACTTCTGTTTTGCCAAAACCAACATCACCGCATATTAAACGATCCATTGTTAATGGCTGACACATATCACTGAGTACTGCGTTAATTGCCTTTTTTTGATCAGAAGTAACTTTAAATGGAAAACTTTCACAAAATAACTGATACTGTTTTTTATCATGTTTAAAAGCAAAACCATTTTTTGCTGCACGTTGAGCATAAATATCCAACAATTCAGCAGCGGCATCACGCACTTTTTTAGAAACTTTCTTCCTGGCTCTTAACCATGCGGAACTACCTAACCTATGTAACGGAGCATTTTCATAAGAACTACCCGTATAGCGGCTAATAAGATGTAGTGATGGCATAGGAATGTATAGTTTCGCATTTTCAGCATATGCTAACATTAGATAATCTGCTTGAATACCACCCGTCTCTAAAGTAGATAAGCCTAGGTATCGCCCAACACCATGTTCTATGTGCACTACTGGCTGACCTGGGGACAAATCCGAAAAATTCGGTATCAAAATATCAGAATGCATTGTCTTACGACGATCGTGGCCAGAATAGCTAACAAAATCATCTAGTAAATCATTTTCACAAATTAATGCACGCTTTCGTCGGTGATCAATGCAACCTTTCTCACTAGAGCCAATTAATAAATAACACCCAGAACCTCTCGCTTGAGATAATTGATAAATAATATCTGCTTGAATATTAATGCGTGCGAGTAACTCCTGTAAAACCTCTCTACGCCCTTCGTTTTCTACTGAAAAAATTACCGCACCACTAAAAGATTCAAGAAATCTTCGTAAACCATCTAAGGGCTGTTGAGCCTTAGGTCTAACTGATAAGTCTGGCAATGATGAGTATTCTAAATTAGTATGAGTTTGATCTTCTTCTAAGCACTGGTGTTGGAGTTCTATACGCGGCCACTCCTGTAATGCAGACATAAGCTCACTACTGCATAACCATAAATATTTAGGATCTAATAAAGGACGCATTACGTCAACTCGACGATTGTCATATCTCCTATTAATATCAAACCAAAAATCATCACTACTTTTCTTTAGCTCACCAGATATAACCAAGAGAGCATTAGACGGTAAATAACTAAAAAACCTAGGTAAAGGATCTTCAAAAAACAATGGCTGCCAATACTCAATCCCAGCAGGTAAGACTCCTTTTTTAACTTGCTGATAAACATGATCGGGTTCCAACCGAACATCAAAATGTTTACGCCACTTTTTCAAAAAAAGATCAATCACATCTTTGTTGGTTGGAAATTCATGCGCAGGTAGGAGGTTGAGTTCAGTAATTTCTTTCTTTGTGCGTTGGCTCTCACTGTCTAAAAAATATATATCATGAATCTGATCGTCTAAAAAAACAATACGATAAACTTGATCCTTGCCCATAGGAAATATATCTAAAAACTTGTCATAGTTAGAAAAATCACCATGCTCTACAATATGATGCACACTACGATAACCGGACTTCTTAAGATGCACGCGTAATTGCGTACGAGAAATTTTAACACCTCTCTTTAAGCAGAGAGCTAAAGAAGATAAGAAGTTATATGGACACACGCGCTGCATTAAGGTATGTACTGATAAGATCAGAATACCATTTTTTAGCATTGGCAGCTGATAGAGGGTAGAAAGTCTAGCAGATATAGTTGCCTGATCTGGAGAAAATCGATCAAATGGTAACGTTTCCCAATCTGGAAAACGGTTCACTGGTTGATTGGTAAACTGTCTTACTTCCTCCTGAAGACATCGAGCATTTTTTATATCCTGGGTGATTAGTATCACAAGACCGTGATGACGCTCAGCTATTTCAGCACATTCAATAGCATAGGCAGAACCGGTTAATTGTCCCAGCTTCCGTTGGTCACCTTTTCTAAAAGGTAGGTCATAGCAGTAAAGTTCTGGCATAATCAATTAAAAGTTTCGTAAAAATAGAATAGATAAATATATATGACACAGTCACATATCTATAATCGTATCAAATATAGTTATATGAGAGCCATGGTAGTGTAAATCAATAAACTGCGCTTGGAATTGATTATTTTATTCAATCATTGTCATCATTTGAATATAAACTCTCGAAAAGAAAAATTAAAAAAATACCTAATAGAAGCTCAATGAATTATCACTGATCATGAAATAATCTTGTTCTACTTTAAGTTTTCAAGAAAGATCAAAATACTTCATACGCAAATATCACTTTTAGTCTTCCATCTATCCACTTCTTGTTTTTTTAGATAACTTTCAATATCACTGATAAAATAAAAAAAATTATTTTCTAAAATTATTAATTATGGAACAGAACAGAATATCTACTTACTTTAATACAGATTATTATATTAAGTAGTAATATAAAATATATTTAAGTTTTATAACTAACATCAATATAATAATACTATTTACCTACAATGTTATATTGTAAAAGAATCAAGTATGCTAGCAGATAGCATGGCATCATTTTTCTCCTTTTAAATTATAGATAAATCTTTAAAACAAATTTTTTAACATTCTTATTCTTTCTTTAACATTAAAGTTGTATAAAGATGATGAGAATTTATGTTAAATAAAATATAAATCTGTAACTATATATGATGTTAAGCTTTTGGAAAATAATACTTCACTTCATCCAAACTTTTTATATATAATAATCAAGTATCTCTCATATCCAGACACATCTTACATACTAATATATATAAATATATATTTTCTAGCAATCTATTCCACATAACATATGCACTCTTGTAGTATATTTCTATCATTCAGTCTTCTTAAACCGATCTAGAGAGAATGTTTAAAAAATAGATCAGACTCTTGTCGCACAATGCTATGTTTTGTACATATTAAATAAAAAAATCTAATTTTTAAATAAAAAATCTACATCTAATTAGAAAAGTAATTATTCATTAGCATTGAGCTAGGGCTTACAAGTTCATCTGAATGATATTTTGATAATGCATTTTCCTCAAGAATTAAATTCCTCCATTCAGTATCCAATACATCACATTCTAAAATTAATCTCTCACGTTGTGTAATGCTTAAGCGTGTTTTATATGCAGTGATAACTACAAAAAAAGAAGATGCGACCACTACAATTAACAAACACATTGGAATCTTACTATAACGTACAAGATCCATAGCAATAACACTTGATAAATTACATCTCGTAGATCTAGTCACAAACCTATACACTCTGCTAAACGAAGCATAGCACTACGTGCGCGTGGATTGTCCAATGCCTCAATTTTACTTGCCTTAATTTTTCCTAAATTCTGAAGAGAGGGATGATATAAATCCCTGAACTCCCTCTCTATTAAAGGACATCGAGAAGGAATTTGTAATCCACGACTATTCTTACGTATGAATTGTTTAACTATACGATCTTCCAGAGAATGAAAAGAAATAATGGATATGCGTCCTCCTATTTTTAGGCTGCCCAATATTCCTTTCAGTGCTTGTTCTATCTCTTGCAGCTCATTATTAACCCAAATTCGAATTGCCTGAAAACTTCGTGTTGCTGGATGTTTACGAAGGCGTCTAGATGGAACAACAGAACAAATAAGATTCGCCAGTTCCTTCGTTCGCGTTATCGGACAGATTTTATTTCTTTGTACAATGGCATGAGCAATTCGCCACGCAAAACGCTCCTCTCCGAAAGTTTTAAGCACAAAATAAATCTCGCTTTCTTTTGCATTCATTAATTTTTTATCTGCTGATTGTCCATATACTGGATTCATCCTCATGTCTAGTGGACCATCTCGCATAAATGAAAACCCTCGTAAAGGGTTATCAACTTGCAATGATGACATACCAAGATCTAGAATAATACCATCAATTTTTCTTGTCAATCCACGTTCTTCAACATACTTGCCTATCATTGAAAACTGACCATTAATGATTGTAAAACGTGAATCAGTAATTTGAGACGCAATAGTCACCGCCTCAGGATCCCGGTCAATCGCATATAACTTCCCTAATTGACCAAGTCTATCTAAAATTAAACGCGAATGCCCTCCACAACCAAAAGTTCCATCAATATAAACACCATCTGATCTAATATTTAGACCATTCACAGCCTCTTCTAATAAGACTGGTATATGTTTCAAAGTATCCTGCATAGCGCTCTAATCTTTAATCTTATATTAATCCAATGGAACTAGGTCGATAATTAGTCGATATCAATTATCAATTCTATAATAAAATTATTTAATATTACATCTGTTATTCTACTACTCATCATTATTCTAATTTCTCAAAATTATCTTGTTACTTCTTTATATATCTCATATGAAGAATTTTATGCTAAAAACACAAGACGAATAAATTAAAAAAATCTACACTCTAAAATAAAACAAGTGTCACGCAATAATCTAGCTAAATTTCATTTTTTATAAAACAATTCAAATATGCCTCTCTCACAATATACAACATTATAACTGCATTTAAGACATACAAACACCTTAATTACAAGAATCATCACTGATAATTGCCTAAAAAAGAAAATAAAATAAAAAATACAGAGTAATACTGACCATATCTGTACAACACATCTTCTACTTACTACACATGCATATCTTCAGATGTTTTGAAAACTCACTATAAAAACATGAGCAAGGTGTCTCCTGATTATATTATACGATCTAGAAAAATCACAAGACAATAGCTAATAATATTATTATAAGAAAATAATGTCTTACATAGTTTTTTCTAAAAAATAATTAATATTATATACACATTAAAAATGTAATGATATGAAGATCATAGGACAATAAGCTCTTAGAGATCAAAATCAAAAATTGAGACCCCAATAAACAATAGAAAATACAAATCTCTACATAAAATTAGAATCTATCTCTTTATAACACATTACCAGCCACCATTAAAATTCTAATAACTATAATAAATATATAAAACTTCCTAAGGTAATATAAAAAACTAATTAGATTATACCACTAAAACAATATACAAATATTATTTTAAACGAACTCTATAATATACTAAGTTACCAGCCAATATCTATTTTAAAAACAACCTATATATTAAATCCATAACTCCTCCCATCACCAATCAAATAATCTTGACAAAATTAATAAAAAATAGAAAGACTTTGTTATATAAAATGATTAAGCTCCATAAAACTTTAAATCTTATTGAGCTGAACAAGTTATATTATATAGTTTTATATAAACTTTATTATAAAGATATATCTACTATCAAATCAATCTTGTAGAACAAGCATTAAACTGATCTTAATAATATTAATTAAACATATCATCTTCTAGATAGACAGAATAATCATTCAAACGTATACAATTAGAATATACTTAATATACATACGTTAAGACACAATAACATATGCAGACAAGATCGCGCTGATAGTGAAAATGACCTAAATCATTATTATACAAACTAAATTCTTAATATCTGGAAAAATAAAAAATCATAGATCTACCCTTAAATTAAATCATCCATATTGAATCTTCAAAATTGCGTAAATGATCGCTAATGTAAACACACTATAAATAGATAAAAAATCAGAAAAGAGTACCAATAATTCTTCTTCCCAGAATAACACGAGTCACTTAGCTAATACTCATGTCAAAGATTTCACAATATGATATATAGATTAAATCCTAACCTAATATGAAATATATAATAAACGAACATATTTAACACACTGGAATAGTAAATGAAAGTTACAATCTTTGGTATTGGTTATGTCGGACTTGTTCAGGCTGCAGTCCTAGCTGAAGTAGGACATCATGTATTATGTATCGATGTTGACGCTAAAAAGATTGAAAATCTAAAACAAGGGATTCTTCCTATATTTGAGCCAAACTTATCCACGCTGATAACAAAAAATGTTAAAGAAGGCCGATTATGTTTCTCTACCCAAGAAAAAAAAGGAGTAAATCACGGACTAATTCAATTAATTACCGTTGGTACACCATCAGATTCAAATGGCTTTACCGACTTACAATCTATCAATTCTGTCGTACATTCTATTGCAAAATACATGGAAGACTATAAAATGGTGCTGAATAAATCCACTGTTCCAGTAGGTACTACTGAACAAATGCGGGATATAATGATCAATACCATAAAAAAACGTGGTGTAAAATTAAATTTTGATATAGCTTTTAACCCTGAATTCCTCAAAGAAGGAACGGCAGTCACAGACTGCGTAAATCCAGACCGCATTATTATTGGTACCGATAATAAACTGGTACTTAAATTAATCTATGAACTTTATTCCCCTTTTATTCAAAATAGAAATTTTATAATTCTTATGGATATACGGAGTGCTGAGCTCACAAAATATACAGCTAACTGCATGTTAGCAACTAAAATTAGCTTTATCAATGAAATCTCCAACCTAGCAGAACGCCTTGGCGTTGATATTGAAAATGTACGACAAGGAATTGGTTCTGATTCACGGATCGGTTCCTCATTTATTCAGCCTGGCTGTGGTTTTGGAGGGTCATGCTTTCCAAAAGATATCAGAGCCTTAATAAGAGCTTCAAAAGACATTGGCTATCATCCTCGTCTACTCCAAGCTGTAGAAGATGTTAATATTTCTCAAAAAAATAAATTACCTGATCTGATTAAACAACATTTTGGAAATTCTCTTCACGGAAGAACTTTTGCCGTATGGGGTTTATCATTTAAACCCAATACTAATGATGTACGTGAAGCCCCAAGCAGAATACTAATGGAAATGCTATGGAGTTCTGGAGCTAGTATTCAAGCATTTGACCCAAAATCAATGGATGAAATAAAACTTATTTATGGTTTGCGAAACGACCTTAAACTAGTGACAACTAAAGAGCTAGCACTTGAGAATGCAGATGGACTTATTATTTGTACTGAATGGGATGATTTCCAAAATCCTGATTTAAACCTAATTAAAAAAACTCTCAAAGAATCTGTAATTTTTGATGGTCGCAACTTATATGATCCAGAAATAATTCAAAAAGAAGGTTTAATTTATTACGGCATTGGTAGAGGATCATCTAATAGAAAGAAATGTTAAATATCCTTCGAGTTAAACATGGATATTAATTAACTATATGTTTGAAAAAATTACATATGAATGCAAATTAATTAATTTCATTAACTAAAAATCACCTTCTGCTTTAACAGAAGAATTTTTTCTAAAATTTTATATATTCAAACACCCCCCTACAGTGAGGTTGTCTATCTTAACAGTAGGTTGACCCACTCCTACAGGAATATTTTGTCCATCTTTACCACAAACCGCTACTCCTGAATCTAAATGTAAATCATTTCCAACCATTGAAATGGCCTGCATAACCTCAATACCAGAACCAATAAGGGTGGCTCCTTTCACTGATTGTCTAATTACCCCATTTTTAATCAAATAAGCCTCTGAAGTAGAAAAAGAAAATTGACCAGAAGTAATATCTACTTGCCCCCCATGGAAATTAGGTGCATATAAACCATATTCAACACTTTCAATAATTTCTTGAGGAGTATAATCTCCAGCTAACATATAGGTATTAGTCATACGAGGCATGGGTAGACAAGAGTAAGACTCACGACGACCATTACCAGTTGACTCTGAACCCATTAATCGTGCATTTAACTTATCTTGCATATATCCTTTCAAAAAACCTTTTTCAATCAAAGTCGTGTATTGTCCTGGTACTCCTTCATCATCAACAGAAAGAGAGCCTCGCAGGCCATACTTAGTCCCATCATCTACCACAGTACAACATTCAGATGCTACTTGCTGCCCTACTCTACCACTAAAAATAGATGTACCAAGACGATTAAAGTCACCTTCTAGACCATGCCCAACTGCTTCGTGAAGTAAAATACCAGGCCATCCTGACCCTAAAACAACAGGAATCGACCCAGCAGGCGCCTCTAGTGCATATAAATTTACTAATGCCATACGAACTGCTTCGCGCGCCCAAACTTCAGCCCTAACCTCATTGTCGACATTCTCTAAAAAGAACTCGTATCCAAAGCGTCCTCCGCCTCCACTAAAACCCCTTTCTCGTTTTCCACGGTCTTCCACTTGAACGCTAATTGATAAAAGAACTAAAGGACGAATATCAGCTACTAACGTTCCGTCAGTAGCTGCAATTAACACCTGCTCATATACACCTGTGAGACTAGCAGTAACTTGGCGAACACGTTCGTCGGTTAAGCGAGCGACATTGTCAACCTGATGTAACAATAAAACTTTCTCATCACATGTTAAACTACTAAGCGGATCCACAGATAAGTATCGTGCAGGAAAAACTTGCTTCCCTAAAACATGGCATTGTTTATTGCCTTGTTCAGACACAATATTGCGCGCTGCCTGAGAACTCTTTTGTAACGCATCTAATGTAATTTGATCTGCATAGGCAAATCCGGTTTTTTCACCTCTGACAGCGCGTACTCCTAATCCCTTCTCTAGGCCATAGGCACCATCTTTAATCATCCGATCTTCTAACACCCATGATTCCTGGTATCTAGATTGAAAATATAAATCACTGTAATCCATCTCTTTCTCAAAGAGATAACCAAGAATAGAAGTGAGGTCATGGTGACTCAGGTTATTCTCAGAAAGAAGCTGATCATTTAAAAAATGAACATTCATAAGTGCTCGCTTATTAATATAATTCATATCAATTATACTAATTATACAATAGATCAAATTATACAATAGATCAAATCACATTAAAGTGATACGGCTAATAATACAATGAATTAATCAATTATTCTGACTACATAAATATATTATACTACTCTTATACTATTATATCAGTAATCTTTATGCAAACTAACCCATAAACTTAAAAATACGATTATTTCATACAAATATCAATAATCTTTTAATATTCGGATCTAATTAATACTATAAACATACTTCATAATATGAAGATATACTATATTGACATATTAAAATATCTAATTCTAGAATTTATTCTAGATATTCATTAGCAATAAGAACCATAACCCATCAATCTCTCATATCGACGATCTAGTAATTGTTTTATACTAAGAACATCTAAATCATTTAAATCAGATAAAAGCTGATCTTTAATTGCAGAACTGATCTGCAACAAATCCCGATGAGCACCTCCTAACGGCTCAGGGACAACAGAATCGATAAGATGTAACTCCTTTAAACGAGAAGCAATGATAACCATCACTTCAGCAGCTATTGGTGCCTTATCGACGTTTTTCCATAAAATAGACGCGCACCCCTCAGGAGAAATGACAGAATATGTACTATATTGCAACATGTTAACCTTATCACCAACACCAATGGCTAAAGCTCCACCAGAACCTCCTTCGCCAATAACTGTACAAATCACTGGCACAGAAAGACTAGACATCTTTCTAAGATTACAAGCAATAGCTTCCGCTTGACCACGCTCCTCAGCACCTACACCAGGATATGCGCCGGGTGTGTCAATAAACGTGATAATTGGCATCTTAAAGCGTTCAGCCATCTTCATCAAACGTAACGCCTTTCGGTACCCTTCAGGCGCGGGCATACCGAAATTACGACGTATTTTTTCTTTAGTCGTGCGCCCCTTTTGGTGACCAATTACCATTACAGGGCGTCCAGAAAAACGAGCAATACCACCAACAATAGCTTTATCATCACCGTAAGCACGATCTCCTGCTAGTTCATCAAAATCAGTAAATACAGTATGTATATAATCTAATGTATATGGGCGCAGTGGATGACGTGCCAGCTGTGCAATTTGCCAAGCACCTAAATTAGAAAAAATCTTACGTGTAAGTTCAAAACTTTTATTACGTAAACGCTGCACCTCTGCATCTAAACGTATATTTTCTTGCCTGTCATTACAGGCAACAAGCTTGAGGGAATCAATTTTTGCCTCCAGCTCTACAAGAGGCTGTTCGAAATCTGGATAATGAAGACTCATAGTAATCCTATATTAATCAAACTCTAATTCCACCTGTTTGAGCCCTACCCATGCACGGAGATCATTTAATAACTGATCGCTAACTGAGACATTCCAGTCTTTACCTAGACATAATTTGACTCGAGAATCTCTGTTCTGATGATAGAGATGAACGGGTATATTTCCTGAGCTATATGGTAACAATCGATGATCTAGACTCTGCACAAGATTGTCATTTATTTTCTTATCAGTTAACAAGATTGCCAGACCACGTATGTATCGTGTACGAGCCATATTAATATCTATGATATCCCTTGCTATCATTTTGATCTTTCCGTTAAAATCATCCGCTATAACTTGTCCACTAACAATTAAGATACGATCCTTCTCTAAAAACTTCTTGAATTTATCTAAAATATCTACAAATAAAATTACTTCCAAACGTCCTGAAGAATCATCTAGAGTACAGATCCCCATACGATTTCCACGTTTTGTAACTATGATACGAGTTGCTACAACCAAACCAGCAACAATCGTTATTCTTCCATCTCTGGTTACCTCTATATCTTTTAAGCATTTTTCTCTAACATAATGCTTAAGTTCTTGTAAATACTGGTTAATTGGATGACTAGTTAAATAAAGACCTAGAACCTCTCGTTCAGCCTCAAGCTGCATTTGTTCCGACCACTCTGGTACATCTAACAGCACTTTTTTAACTCGATTTGGAGTTGCCGTAAGTATTCCAAACATATCAGATTGTCCCATAGAATCTGCCTTAGAACTCTGATGAGCAGCTTTTAATGCATCTGGTAACACGCTGATTAAAGCAGCTCTATGTAAACCTAAACAATCACAAGCACCAGATAAAATTAATTTTTCTAAAACCCGTCGATTAATCTTTCTTGTATCAATGCGAGAACAAAATTCAAATAATTCATTAAAAGAACCCTTCTGATTACGCGCATTTATAATTGCCTCTATTGGACCCTCTCCTATACCCTTGATCGCACCAATACCATACACAATTTTTCCTTCATCATTAACATAAAAATAATACAAACCAGAATTAATATCTGGTGGAAGAACTTGAAGACCTATTCGCCAACATTCATTTACTAAAGTAACTATTTTATCTGTGTTATCCATATCAGTATTCATGACTGCCGCCATAAACTCAGCGGGATAATGCGTTTTTAACCATAACGTCTGATACGAGACCAAAGCATAAGCCGCTGAGTGTGACTTATTAAAACCATATCCGGCAAATTTTTCTACTAGATTAAAAATTTTAATAGCTAATCTACCATCTATACCATTCGCTTGTGCACCTCTTTCAAAACCATCGCGTTGACGAGCCATTTCATCTGGATTTTTTTTCCCCATAGCTCTACGAAGCATGTCGGCATCACCTAAACTGTATCCAGCTAAAACTTGAGCTATCTGCATTACTTGCTCCTGATACAGTATAATTCCATAAGTGGATTCAAGAACAGGCTCTAACAACTCATGCTGCCATTGTTCATCTGGATAAGAAATCTTTTCCAAACCATGCTTGCGGTTGATAAAATTATCAACCATGCCACACTGTAAAGGACCCGGGCGAAATAAAGCGACTAATGCGATAATATCTTCAAAACAATCAGGTTTTAATCGTTTAATCAAGTCTTTCATTCCATACGATTCTAACTGAAAAACAGCGGTAGTCTCGGCATGTCTTAACATATCAAAACTTCTTTCATCATTAAGATCAATAGAAGAAATATCAATTGGCTGCACATGATTTTTTATATGATTCACATTAATCATTGCTAACGTCCAATCAATAATAGTTAGTGTACGTAGACCAAGAAAGTCAAACTTAACTAAACCAGTATATTCTATATCATTTTTATCAAACTGAGTGACTGGATAATTACCAGATGCGTCACAATATAATGGTGCAAAATCAGTAATTTTTGTAGGTGCAATAACCACTCCACCCGCATGCTTTCCAGCATTACGTGTAACACCTTCTAGTTTTTTTGCCATGTCAATAAGCAGTTTGACCTCTTCATCTGACTTATAAAGAGCTAATAAATTAGAGGAGGATACAAACGCTTTTTCTAATGTTATTCCAGGATCTGCTGGCACCATTTTTGAGATTCGATCAACAAAAATATAAGGATGGCCAAGAACTCGTCCTACATCACGGATAACCGCTTTCGCAGTCATAGTACCGAAAGTAATAATCTGTGAAACTGCTTTACGACCATACATCTCTGCTACATGTTCAATTACTAGATCTCGTTTTTCCATACAAAAATCAACATCAAAATCAGGAAGTGAAACACGTTCTGGATTGAGAAAACGCTCAAATAGCAAATTAAACTCTAATGGATCTATATCAGTGATTTTTAGAGAATAGGCGACTAAAGAACCTGCTCCTGACCCCCTACCAGGACCAACCGGAACACCGTTATCCTTAGACCATTTAATAAATTCCATAACAATAAGAAAATAACCAGGAAACCCCATCTGATTAATAACCTGGAGTTCAGTTTGCAACCTCTGATCATATTTCAAACGACGATCAGAACGAACTTTTTGCTCTGGAAATATAATATTTAACCGCTCTTCTAAACCTTCTTTAGATTTTAAAACAAGAAAATCCTCCGTGGTCATAGAACCCGTTGGAAACTTTGGTAGAAAATATGAACCAAGTTGAATTGTAACATTGCAGCGACGAGCAATTTCCACACTATTTTCTAACGCTTCTGGAATATCTGAAAATAATATACACATCTCCTTTTCAGTTCTTAGATACTGTTGAGCGCTATATAAACGAGGACGCTTCTGATTTTCTAAAGTAAATCCATTTTGGATAGCCACGCGAATCTCATGAGCCTCAAAATCTAATTGAGAAATAAAACAAACCTCGTTGGTAGCAACAACAGGAATGCCTGTTTGTACTGCTAACTCCACTGCAGCATGTAAATATATTTCTTCATTTATTCGTCCAGTTCTAATCAATTCCAGGTAATAACAATCAGGGAAATATTTCTGATAAAAATTAGTAGATTCTTGAACCTGTCTTTCATTTCCGCGTAACAACATTTGACCAATTTCACCCTGAAGACCACCAGAAAGCAAAAGAATACCTTCCCGGTTCTCGACCAACCAACTGCGTTTAATTATTGGACCCTGACTCCCATAACCACGCAAATAGGCACGCGAAATAAGAAATTTAAGATTTTGATAACCCTCATTGTTAGTAGCTAATATAGTAATTTGCGAAAGATTACTACCCATAAGCTCACTACTCATTTTAAAATCAGCACCAATAATTGGTTTGACACCTTTCTTATGTGCAGCATTATAAAATTTAATTAATCCAAAAAAATTAGTAAAATCTGTAATACCAACAGCAGGCATACCTAGTTTTGCTACAAAATCTACTAATGTTCCTATTTTAGCTAATCCATCAATTATGGAGTAGTCGCTATGGACCCGCAAATGAACAAAATGAGGCTCAGGCATCTTGATTCCAGTTTAAAATTAAGACGGAATTATAGAAAAAATGCACATGCATGAATTATATTCTAATGTCCTTATTCTTTGAGTTTATATGGTAAAATTATAGATAAGAATGTTGACACAAGTAGCACTATGTTTCCAGAAAGCTTCTCTGTAAAATACATAAATATTACCTGTCTTAAGATAAGTCACTAATAGATGTGATTCTTATAAATATTGGGACTCGGATGTAAGCTAGAATTAGACTACAATATATATCATTGTATTAAAATACTACTCTCATAAATACAATATGTATTACTACATCATAAACATGTAAGCCATTTATCCATCTGTGTTGAAAAAAGTTATTCTCATCCAGATTGATAAAAAATTTTATATTTATAATGTAAATTATATCTCCTTTTCTATATAATATATAAAACAGTTTAGGATAACAATTAGAAAAAATATTAAATGTATTCTACTTAAAGAATAAAGATTAGAAAACAAAATCTGCGTTATCAAATAAAAATAAAACAATAATGAATGTCTCTCTAAATATTAATAAAAAATTTTTTATTTACACAACTCTAGCACTGCTTTCGCCGCATTTTCATTAGAGTTCTGTCGAATTGTCTGATGTAACTCAGTAAAGGTAGTTAATAAAAAAGGACATATCTTCGGATTAATAAGAAAAGGATCCAGAGCAGCTGCAAGGTGTTGTGGTTGACACTTCTCTTGTAATAACTCTGGGACCAAAGTAGAATTAGATAATAAGTTAGGAAGTGAGACGTAGCTAGTTTTTACTAAACGCTTAGCTAACCAAAACGTAAAGGGTTTCATACGGTAGCTTACTACCATCGGACATTTTGCTAACATACATTCTAACGTAGCTGTTCCAGAAGCTAATAAAGCAACATCACTGGCTTGCATAGCCAGTGATCCTTTACCATCTAAAAAATGCACTTGTAATTTAGGTGCTACTCGATCCTTAATTCTTTTAAATTGCAAACGTCGCTGCGTGTTAACTAACGGTGCTATAACTTGAAGATTTGGATACTTTTCCTGCAAAATTATTGCTGTTTTCAGAAAATCTTCACTTAACATATCAACCTCAGCACTACGACTACCTGGTAATAAAGCTAGACATAAAGAAGCTGAATCAATGCCAAGCTCTTCTCGTATAGACAACTTATCTGGCTTGATAGGAATCAAATCAGCCATGGGATGACCAATAAAACAACAAGAAACATTCCAGCGATCATACAAAGCTTTTTCAAATGGTAATAATACCAAAACAAGATCCGTTACACGACCAATAGTAACAATACGTTTTTGTCTCCACGCCCATAACGATGGGCTAACATAGTGAATCGTACGAATCCCCTTCCTTTTAAGACGGCCTTCCAAGGTGAGATTGAAGTCCGGTGAATCAATACCAATAAATACATCAGGTTGCAAAAGAATAAGACGACGTGTCAAATCACGTCGAATGTATAATAAACGACGCAAACGTCCTACAATTTCCACAACTCCCATAACTTCTAATTCTTCCATGTCATACCATGCCAAACATCCCTCAGACTTCATTAGAGGACCAGCTACACCTATAAAACGCACATTAGCATGTTTTTCTTTTATCGCCCGCATAAGTCCTGCACCGAGCATATCACCAGAAATCTCTCCAGCAACAAGAGCAATAGTTAAGATATTATTCGACATAACTTAACGAATCAAACCTCTAGTAGATCGAGCAAAAAAATCGTAGAATGGCTTAACCTCCGGATGTAAATCTGCAATACGAGCAATCTCTGGCTTGACTGTATCTAATGTCTTACCACTTCGATACAGTATCTTATATGCAGAACGAATCGCCTGTAACGCATCTGTACTGAATCCATGGCGTTTTAATCCAACAATATTGATCCCGAAAGGCCTAGCATGATTACCTTGTGCAATAACATAAGGAGGCACATCCTGGGTTACACCAGAACATCCACCGACCATAACATAAGATCCAATAATACAAAATTGATGCACCGCTGTCATACCTCCAATGATTGCAAAATCATCGACGCTCACATGCCCAGCTAGTGTCGCATTATTAGCTAAAATACAATGATTACCAATGACGCAATCATGAGCAATATGCGCATTTACCATCAACAGATTATCATTACCAATACGCGTTATCCCATTTGATTGTGTAGTTCCGCGATGAATTGTAACACTTTCACGAATATGATTACGATCGCCAATTTCCACTCTTGTTGGTTCACCAGTATATTTTCGATCCTGATTGACTTCACCTACTGAAGTGAATGACCATAAAGTATTATTTTTTCCAATACAGGTATGACCATTGACTACAACATGGGATTTTAGCACCGTACCTTCCCCAATACTAACGTGAGAACCAATAATACAAAAAGGATGAATCTGAACACCTGCACCAATCACAGCACCTGCCTCAATAATTGCACTGGGATGAATAACGGCCGTAGCATCAATCACCAGCTAAACCTCCCGGCTTCGGGCACACATCATGGTTGCTTCGCAGACAATTTTACCATCCACAGCAGCCCACCCTTTAAAACGCGTTAATCCACGACGGGTTTTTTCAAAAGTCACCTCCATAATCATCTGATCACCTGGCACAACAGGTCGTTTAAATCGTGCTTCATTAATACCAGCAAAATAATAAAGCTCCCCTGGCTTTAATTGACCAACACTTTTAAATGCAAGAATACCAGTGGCTTGAGCCATAGCCTCAAGAATTAAGACACCTGGGAAAATAGGTTTACCAGGAAAATGTCCCTGAAAAAACGGTTCATTAACTGATACATTCTTAACTGCTCGGAGATACTTGTTTTTTTCAAAGTCAATGACTCGGTCAACTAGTAAAAATGGATAACGATGTGGTAATAGTTCAATAATCTCTTCAATTTTTAGAGTATGAGTTTTAGTATTCAAAATACTCTTCCTGTCCTGAAAAATCTTATGGCTGGAATAAGACGACCTGTAATAATTTATTTTTCTTTAGGCCGAAAATCATGTCTAGACCTCATACTTTTATCTCTTTACATGTGTTTTATTAAAAATTGATCATGTTGATTATGATGTTTTTACTTTTTATCAATTTTATTTTCGATAATTTTTAAACGTTGTCTTATGTCCTCGATATTCATTACTAATACTGTAGTTTTACGCCAGAGCTTATTGGACTGAACAGGAATACCAGAAGAATATACCCCAGGCTCAGTAATAGATCTCATGACCATGCCCATGCCTGTCACTGTGACTTTGTCGCAAATCTCTATATGACCATTAATAACGCTGGCACCACCAATCATACAATAGCGACCAATTTTAAGACTACCAGCCATAACCACACCGCCAGCTATAGCAGTATTATTTCCAATAATTACATTATGTGCGATCTGACAGTGATTATCTATGACAACATCATTACCAATATAAGTATTATCCAGAGAACCACGATCAATGGTTGTGCACGCACCTATCTCCACTCGATTTCCAATAATAACGGTACCTAGTTGTGGAATCTTAACCCAGGCCTCACCATCCTTTGCATATCCAAAACCATCAGAACCTATTACAGCACCTGACTGAATCAGACAATCACAACCAATCTTAACTGCATGATAAATTGAAACATTTGCCAATAAGCGACTTCCCGAACTAATATGAGTCCTTTTCCCTATAAAACAGCCGGCACCAATCACAACATGATCTCCTAACACTACATCAGACTCAATTACTACATTAGCACCAATTGAAATATTTTTACCAAATTGAACTGTATTATGAATTACCGCACTGGGCGAAATTCCTACATCTGATTTTGGCGTGCTATCAAAAAATTGCGCTATACGCGCATATGTTAAGTAGGGATTTTTAACTACCAGCGAGGATCCATTAAAAAATCTTAGATCTGCTGGAGTTAAAACTACCGCTGAAGCCTGGCATTCTACAAGTTTCTTACGATAGCGCCTACTTGAAAGGAAAGTAATTTGACTGGTTTTAGCAGATTCTATAGAAGCAATCCCAGAAATCGCAATATCACCATCACCATGCAATTCTGCATCCAACTGCTGGGCTAATTCAGCTAGTCGAATTGAAAACATAAATTATTGAACCTGTTTTAAAACATCATCAGTGATGTCTTTAGATTGAACAGCATAAGCTACAGTATTTTGATCAAATACAATATCATACCCTTTAATGCGAGCAATTTTCTTCACAGCATTTTGAATCCTGTCTAATATTTTATTGCGCTCTTCAATTTGGCGACGACGATTATCCTGATCAAATATCTGAACTTTATTTGAAAAAGCTTCTCTTTTTTGTATTACCTCTTGTTCCATACTAATTCTCTCGCTTGGCTTCATTGTAAGTCCATCACGCTGAAGATGGCGTATTTTAGTTTGTAGATCATGCTCCATGCTCTGCAATTCTGCAGTACGTTCTTTAAACTCATTTTCCAATTTCTGTGCGGCAGCAGCACGCTCCGGCAACTGTTGAAAGATACTAGACATATTCACCACACCAATTTTATCAGAAGCCTCAGCCATTGCAGACATAACTAAAGATAAACTCAAACCTGCAATATAAAAAAACTGTTTCACTTTTACACTCCTTCCGCTTTTACTGTTGTTGAATTAAAAACAAATACTAATTTCATTATGATTTACAATCAAGTATGTATGAACTATCGTATTAACTGAGAAATCAAATATCTAGCCTGGATTCAGGACTAATACGTACTTACCATATTTTCCCAAAATGGAACTGAAATGGTTCAATCTGATCACCAGAGCGTTTTTTGAAAGGATGAGAATAAGAAAATACTAGCGGACCAATAGGTGACATCCATTGCACCGAAAGACCAGTTGCGATACGAAACCTACCAGGTTGGCTATAATCAGGAATGTGAACTAGATCTGTATCCGCAATATTTACCCAGTGAGTATCCCAGAGAGTTCCGGCATCTATAAATAGAGAGGTCCGAATAGAATTATAGTATTTTACATCAATCAGTGGAGTCGGTGTAATTAACTCAAGACTAACAATAGCCATGGCATTTCCACCGACTGCGTCATCAGAATGACAGATTCCATTAGGATGAATAATAGAGCATTTAGAAGTGCTAGTGTTATAGTAGACAGCTTTAGGTCCAATTGTATTAGAACGAAAACCGCGTACCGTACTTAAACCACCAGCATAAAAATTCTCATAAAAAGGCAATTCTTTATTACCAATTCCATCTCCATAGCCTAGACGACTGCGACCTAAAAAAATCCAGCTTCTAGATTGATTAATCGGAATATATTTTTGTGCATCAAGCGTTAATTTATAAAAAGAGTTATCTGAACCTGGTATTGTAATTTTCCCATTAAGACTCAGGCTGTGACCAGTTGTAGGAAAAAACCCATGATCAATAGTTTGATAAGTCCATCCATAATCAAATTCTATGTCATCTACAGAAAAAGATGCATTAGAAGAAAGAGAAGGGTATGGACCAATAGAACCAAGGTAACGCCACATAGACACCTGTGGTTTCATATGCGAAAGAGCGTGATGTTGATATCCCATTCCAATACGAAGTGTATTAGCTTCATTTATCGGTAAACCCAATGTAGTATCTAACCCATAGTTCTTATTTGTATAATCTGATAAATCAGCATCATTCGCTTTAAAATCATTATAAAATATACGACCACGAAGACTTATACCAGAAACTGTGAAATAAGGATCAGTCAAAGCAAATGAGGCATAAGTCAAGTAATCATTTTTAGTACTGTTAAGGGAAATTGTATTTCCAGTACCTAACCAGTTATCCTGAGTTACACCAGCTTGAAAGCTAACTCCGCTTTCTGTGCCATAACCAAGGCCTAAATTAATAGTGCCAGTATTCTGCTCTTTAACCTCATAAACAACATCAACCTGATCTAACGATCCAGGAACTGGAGAAATATGAACAGTGACTGTTGTAAAATAACCAAGACGAGATAAATGCTCTCTTCCTTGATCAACAAGATCTCTACCAAACCAAGTCCCCTCCATCTGTCGCATTTCTCGTCTTAATACTGCGTCTTTAGAATTGTAATTCCCCTTAAAACGAACTTGATTTACATAGTAACGACGCCCCCTATCTACATGAAAATATACATTAACAGTATGCTTGATATCATCAATATCTAATTTAGTTTCAACAAATGGATAAGCGTAGCCATTTTTACCCAATATTTGCTTTATTTTGTCTTTTATGTAGGAAACTTTTTCCCCATTATAAAACTCATTAGTTTTTACTATCGTTAGAGCTTTTAGATCTGGAGAATTCACTTCTAGATGATTACTGATTGTGATGTTAGATACTTTGTATTTTTGACCTTCAGTAATATATATAGTAATATAAATATTTTTTTTATCTGGTGTTAAACTAATCTGAGACGAATCAATATTAAACCTAGTATACCCCCGGCTCAAATAAAAGTTTCGCAAATTATCCAAATCTCTAGATAATTGCTGAGTCTGGTATTTACCGTCAGAAATAATGTTCCACCAAGCTCCTTTCTCATGCAATTTAAAATTTGAAATTAACTGATTAAAACTAAATTCTTTATTTCCAACGATATTTATCTGTTTAATTTTTGCTGCAATACCTTCAGAGAAAACTAACCTTAAATCAACACGGTTGAATGATAAAGGAATGGCTTCTACTCTAACTGTTGCATTATATCGACCAATACTATAATAAAAATTTTCTAATCCTTTTTGAATCGCAGTGACAGAAGAACGATCAAAAATCTCACCTACGCGCAAACCAGAAGAATTAAGGCTCTGCCTTAAAATTACATCCTGCACCACTTTATTTCCATAAAAAGTAATACTAGAAATTGTAGGACGCTCTTTTAAACGGACGATAAGTGTATAACCATCACGTAAAATGTGAACATCGTCAAAGTAACCAGTCGAAAAAAGTGCATGAATAGTATTTCCCAAATCTGCATTAGACACAGTATCACCAACATGGACAGTCATATTATGTAATACTGTCTCAGATGAGACTCGCTGTAGACCATCAAAGGAAATATTCTTAACTACAAATCCATCTGCACCATATACAGTAGCGCTGCTTAAAAGCAGCGAAGCTATAAGAAAATGTTTCATCTCCATCCTTTAATAAATACCGCCAGTTTAATGCTCATTGCTCATTTACCGGTCAATAAATCAGAAATATGAAAAATCATTGAAAATCGCCAGTCCCATTAACATGATCAGTATAATAAAACTAATACGATAACTAAACGCCTGAACACGTTGAGACAACGGTTGACCTTTTATTTTTTCAATTAATAAACACAAAAGATGTCCGCCATCTAAACCCAACAATGGCAATAAATTAATCACCCCAAGGTTAACGCTAATCCGAGCAAGAAACATGAGATAATATTTAAAACCATACTCTACTGACTGCCCTGCGCTCTGCGCAATCGAAATAGGACCGCTGAGATTACTGAGACCTATCTCACCACTAACTAGTTTACTTAACATATGGACTATCAACTGAATAAACTGCCAGGTTTGCGATACCGCTTTACCCAAAGCTACCAATGGTCCGTACTGGTACGTTATTCTATACTCTTCAGCTAAAGGTCTCACGTGAGGAACTAGTCCAGCAAATCCTTGATTCTTCTTATTAAAATTAATATCTGGTGTTAAAACTAACCGCACATTACTACCCGCCCTTTCTACCTCAATATTTAACGCTTTATTTGGATTCGCTCGAACTATCTCAGCAAAATGATTCCATGTAGTCTCAAGTTTACCAGAAACTTTAACAATTGTATCACCGGGTCGCAAGCCTGCACGACTGGCCGCAGAATTCTTCTTTACCTGATCCAATACTAAATCAATATAGGGGCCGGGCCCTTCGATACCTAACAAGTGCATAAAATCCGTCTTATCTATATTGCCTTTCCAAGAACGCAAGTTAATAGTTTTTTCACTATCATTCTTGTCTCCCAAAGACATAACAGTAACACGAACTGTATCATTACCAATCTTTTTTAGAAAAGCCATACGCACAGCATCCCAATCAGGTGTAGTTATGCCATCTACAGACTTTATTTCCATTCCTTTAGTAAGATTAGCGTCTTCTGCAGGCGAGCTAATTGTAATTCTATCAATTACTGGACGAACACCAGGCATCCCAATAATAAATATTATCCAATAAAGAAAAGCAGAAAAAATAAAATTAGCAAGAGGACCTGCTATAACAATAGCCACCCGTTGTAATATATGTTTTTTATTAAAAGCCCGAGAGGAAAATGAAGAAGTACTACCCATTGAACATACGTTCAACATTTTAACATAGCCACCTAGAGGAATTAGTGCAAGTATATATTCGGTGCCCCGTTTATCTACATAACGTAATAACGTTTTACCAAAACCAATGGAAAAACGCTCTACCTTAACTCCACATAAACACGCCGTTAAAAAATGCCCAAATTCATGCGCAGCAATTAAAAGTCCTACTGAAAAAATAAAAACGATGAAATTCAAGAACGCACTCAGTATCATATATTCTTAGAATACTCCTGCCAATAACAGCTGTAAACTTGCAAAAACTGGAGCTGCAGCTGTTAAACTATCAATACGATCAAGAACACCACCGTGTCCCGGAATTAGATTACTACTATCTTTGATTCCAGCTTCACGTTTAAACATGCTTTCTGTTAAATCACCAACAACCGATATTAAAACAGATGATAGAGAGCAAACAAAAAGAGACGTAAACGAAATTTTCAATGGCTCAAATAAACACAAAAAATAAAAAATAAAACCTGAGGTCAGTAAACCGCCCAAGAAACCTTCCCATGTTTTACCTTCTGAAACTCGTGGTGATAATTTATTTTTTCCAAATCTTTTACCACATAAATAAGCACCAGAATCCATTCCCCAAATAAGACACATTAAATAAAGAATTAACCAAGAACCAGAATGACGATCCAATAAATAATTATATTGCCTCAAAACAAGTATACTGCAAAAAAAAGGAAGAAGAGTTAGTAAACCAAAAATTAAACGTAATGAACATGAAGTGCGCCAAAATCCAGATGAAATAGGATAGAATAATACTAAACAAATAGCTATAATCCACCAACACAACGAGATCTTAAGAACATTAATACAATTGAACCCATGTAACATCCATGTCAATTTATATACCTCAGATAGTGTATATATTAATATAATAACACCAAACAAAATCGTCATACCTAATCTCTTTTTACAAGAGACTAATCCTGATAACGCTGTCCATTCCCAGGCCGCTAGCATACTGACTGTCATCATAATAAGAACAAACCATGAGAGTGAGCACCAAAATAAACCTGAGATAACAATAGGAATTAATATACATGAAGTGATTAAGCGCAACTGTAACACAAAACCCTGTCTCCCAAAATATAAAAAAATTAAAGACTAGTTCCACCAAAACGACGCTCTCGTTGTGCAAATGCGTTTAATGCGCCTTCAAACACATATTCATCAAAATCTGGCCATAAAGTATCTGTAAACCAGAATTCCGCATAAGCAACCTGCCATAGAAGAAAATTACTAATCCGATACTCCCCTCCAGTTCTTATGACTAAATCTACAGGTGCTATTTTATGCAGACAGAGATGTGCAGCTAAAGTTTCTTCTTCAATTTGCTCCGGCTGAAGAAGACCGTCTTTAACTTGCCACGCTATTTCTCTGACTCCATGAATAATATCCCAGCGGCCGCCATAATTAGCAGCGATATTAAGTCTTAAGCCTTTATTTTTTTTAGTTTTTTCTTCAGCTCTGCAGATAGAGTCTTGCAAACGCCTACTGAAACGACTAATATCACCAATAATTTTTAAACGAATATTATTTTTATGTAAACTTTTTATTTCACTGTCTATTACCAAAATAAAAAGTTCTAATAAAGCCACCACCTCTTGTTCAGGACGATTCCAATTTTCTCTGCTAAAAGCATATAATGTTAATGCATCCAAATGATGATTTACAGAAAAACTTACAGCTCGACGAACGGATTCTATACCCGCTTGATGACCAGAAATACGCCTCTTACCTTGATTCTTTGCCCAGCGACCATTGCCATCCATAATAATCGCTACATGCCGAGGCTGAGCCTCCTGATTGTCACGACTTTGAACTTGTTTTTCAAACGACATCACACGTAATAATTCCTTTAATTCAGAAATGAATACATTCTGAAATCTGTCACTCCGTTCATATTGAATATCTGCAATTATATAGGCTGAATTGATTGGGCTACGCTGTAGCGTTTACAAATTTATAGAACAACTATACCATCTCTCTATATTGCTCACAATTAACTATAATAATGAAATTACACCAAATTACTTTAAGGGAAAATTCTTAAGTAATTCTCTTGATACGGAACGAGCCTCGTAATCAATAGCAAGAACCTCTTCAATACTTCCTGGTTCTCTGCAGAGTAGATTCTCTAAGACCATTCTATTTAGTCTAGCTATATCAGTAAAACCAATTTCTGAAGCTAAAAATGCTGCTACCGCAATTTCATTAGCAGCATTCAATATAATTGTGCTTGCTGGACCAGATAAACCAGCCTCAATTGCCAGCTTCAAACAGGGATAACGTGAATAATCCGGTTCAGAAAAAGTGAGCGCTGCAATATTCTTAAAATTCAGAGAGGATGAACCAGATTCTATTCGATAAGGCCAACCCATCGCATAAGAAATAGGTACACGCATATCAGGAGCACTCATCTGTGCTATTACACTACCATCACAGTAACGAATCATAGAATGAATGACAGACTGTGGATGAAGAATAACTTCAATCTGAGAAAAAGAAACATTAAATAACCACTTAACTGCAATGTATTCTAACCCTTTATTCATCATTGTAGCTGAATCAATTGAAATCTTCTGACCCATTGACCAGTTTGGATGCAAGCAAGCTTGATCTGGTGTGATTTGATCTAATTTCGACAATGATATCTCACGGAACGGACCCCCAGAACCTGTAAGAATAATATTCTTAATACCATTGTTCTCTGTCGATAAAACACCAAGATTTTTCTGTACATAATAAGGTAGACTCTGAAAAATAGCATTATGCTCACTATCTATCGGTAAAAGTTGCGCAGTAGAATCTCTTACGGCCTCTACTAAAAAACGACCACCACTTACTAATGACTCTTTATTTGCTAACAAAACCTGTTTGCCAGACTTAATAGCAGAGAGAGCTGGTAATAAAGCTGCTATACCTACCATGGCAATCATAACCTGATCAACATCATCTAAAGAAGCAATTTCACTGATAGCTTGTTCACCACCTAACACCTCGGTAGGAATCTTAATATGCATTAAGATCTCACGAAGTTTATTTGCAGCTACTTTATCAGACATAACCGCAAAATCAGGACGAAATTCACAACACTGCTCTGCTATCATCTTAACATTTTTATCAGCAACCAGAGCTTTAATAATAAACAGATGAGGATTTTTTCGTACTACAGATAAAGTACTCCTACCAATAGATCCAGTGGAACCGAGGATAGTTAATTTTTTCATTCTTTTACTCAAGAAAATAAAATTTAGTAGTCTCAAATGTAAAGGAAAACAATACGTTTGGTAAACAGCTTGTATCTCACTTAAAGTGATTCTGCATTATTAATTTGATTCTCAGTAATCAAATTAATAATCGATAACATACTAAAAATCTAATAACTCTTTTTCTTTCTCTACCAATATGCAATCGATTTTCTTAATAAAGATACCAGTTTTTTTTTGTATCATATCTTGTATATGACGAGAATTTTCTTCATTTATCTTTTTATTTTTAATTAATATTTTTAGTTTATCATTTACGTCACGTCGTACATTACGTACAGCTATACGACCTTTCTCTGCTTCACCTCGAACCAATTTAATTAATTTATGACGACGCTCTTCAGTCAATGTTGGTAATGGAACTCGAATGCCCCCTACCTCTGATCTTGGGTTTAAACCAAGATCAGAGGTAGTAATGGCTTTCTCAACTAAAGAACTCATTGAGGGATCAAAGAGATTAATTTTTAAAGTGTGCGAATTCTCCACAGTTATGCTAGACAGTTGAGAAAGTGGAGTTAAAGAACCATAGTAGTTAATCATGATACCATCTAGAAGAGATGGTGCAGCACGCCCAGTTCGAACTTTACGCACCTGAGTAATCAACACTTCTACACATTTTTCCATGCGTATTTCTATATCTTTTTTAATATCGTTAATCAAATGCTATTCCTTAGATTCTATATAAAATTTCCTATATACTACTAGAAAATTTAGAACACTTTCATATAAAGTATTTTTTAATATCTCTTAGAGAGATACGTACTTTCCAATATCCAAACAAATCTTAGTGCATAATCAGTGTGCCTTCTTTTTCACCCATAAGAACACGACGAAGCGCACCAAGTTTATTTATATTAAATACGCAAATAGGAAGTGAATAATCTCGAGCCAACATAAAAGCTGCTAAATCCATAACTGTTAATTCTTTCTTTAAGACATCAGAATAAGAAAGTTTCTCATATAACACTGCTCCCGGATCATTCTTCGGATCAGAAGAATAAACACCATCTACTTTGGTCGCTTTTAATACTATATCTGCCTCAATTTCAATACCACGTAAGCAAGCAGCAGAGTCAGTAGTAAAAAATGGATTACCAGTACCAGAAGAAAAAATTACCACTCGATTATTATACAGCAATCGCATAGCTTTAGACCAGCTATAGCTATCACATAACCCATTTAGAGGGATAGAAGACATAAGAGAGGTATTTACATAAACACGATTTAAAGCATCCAACATAGCTAAACCATTCATAACTGTTGCTAACATCCCCATGTGGTCAGCAATGACACGATTAATCCCAGCTTTCGATAATCCAGATCCACGAAAGAAATTTCCTCCGCCAATCACTATACCAATCTGAGCACCCAATGCTACTAATTCTTTTAGTTCCATTGCGATCCTTTCAAGTATTTTGGCGTCAAGACCAAACACTTCAGAACCTTTTAACGCTTCTCCACTAAGCTTAAGAAGCACCCGTTGATACACAAGTTTGGTATTAGTGTTCATTCTTATTCCCCTAGATGACACCTTTAGTAAAATGTCACTATGTTCTGATATCATCTTAAGAGTACTATGTTAATATCAAAATTCTTGAATGATTGAAATCAATATTTACTGTATTAGATACCAATTGATACTTGTTGAGCTATTAAGATATTCTTATCAAGATTGGATCTTATATTAGATTATTTGATTCTTTTTATCTAATAGCATCACCAACTTGAAATCGTATAAAATCCACAACAGATGCATTTTTTTCTTTTAAACACTGACCTATAGTCTTACTCTGATCCAAAATAAAAGTCTGGCCGGTAAGTGATATGCTATCCATAAATTTCTGCATGCGACCTTTGATTATTTTTTCAGAAATTTCTTTTGACTTGCCAGATTTCATAGCGATACCTAACTGAATTTCATGCTCATTCTGTATTACCTCTTTAGATATATCCTCTGGCGTTATATATTCAGGTTGACTTGCTGCAATATGCATGGCAATTTGTTTAGAAAATTCTGTATCAGCTGAAATCGTAGAAAGAAGAACTCCAATACGCGTGTTATGTAAGTAATAACTTATTAATTGACCCTCTATCACAGCTAAGCGACGAATGTTAATATTTTCACCCATCGTCACAATAAGTTTTATGCGTTCTTCTTCAAAATTAGCTCTTAAAACCATAAGATCATTAATCTTATCAGAAAAAGCAGAATTAAGAACTCGATTCACAAACAACTGAAAACTAGAATGTTTAGCTACAAAATCAGTTTCACAATTGACCTCAATCATTACACCGTAATTACTTTGAGTTTTTATGTTTACTATTCCTTCTGAGACAGCATTTCCTGTTTTTTTTGCGGCTTTAATAGCTCCAGATTTACGCATATTTTCAATTGCTAATTCAATATTACCAGAAGATACAGTCAGAGCTTGCTTGCAGTCAACAATTCCTGCATTCGTGCGCTCACGCAATTCTTTTACTAAAGAACTTGTAATATCTACCATAATCTCGCCCTCAGTTTACTCGACTCTATGAATCATATATTTATAAATTAAATCTAAAATATAGCTTTGAAGATTTATTCCCCCCTGTTTTAAAAACTATACAACACCCATACATCTTACACTGTAAATTACAAACTTTTTAAGTAAAATACCTTCAACTTCTATATAGTAAAAATAATCTATACCTAAGATAGTAAGTTTTCTTCCTTAGAAATCATATGGACTTCTTCTAAATTTTGTGGTGTATTTAGAAATAACCCTTCAGACACTACATTTTCCACTATATTTAAGTACAGACTAACTGCGCGAATTGCGTCATCGTTTCCGGGAATAATAAAATCGACACCATCTGGATTCGAGTTAGTATCAACAATAGCAAAAACTGGAATCCCTAAATTATTTGCTTCTTTGATAGCAATCTCTTCATGATAAGCATCGACCACAAAAAGCGCATCTGGAAGACCCCCCATTTCTTTAATTCCACCTAAACTATTCTCAAGCTTGGCTAACTTACCAGCACGAATCAGAACTTCTTTCTTTGTCAACTTATCAAAAGTACCATCCTGAGACTGAATTTCTAAATCTTTTAGATGCTTAATCGACTGTCGCACAGTTTTCCAATTAGTTAGCATGCCACCTAGCCACCGGTGATTTACAAAAAATTGATTGCAATTGATAGCATGTTCCTTGATAGATGCGCTTGCAGCACGTTTAGTGCCAACAAAAAGAATTTTTCCTTTACGAGATGATATCTTTTTTAATTCAGATAAAGCCTCATTAAACATAGGAACAGTTTTCTCAAGATTAATAATATGCACCTTATTACGGGAACCAAAGATAAATGGCTTCATCTTTGGATTCCAATAACGCGTCTGGTGGCCAAAATGAACACCAGCTTGTAACATGTCGTGCATGGAAATCGTTACCATGATCACCTCTATAAATATAATTGTTTAAAATCCAAGTACTAGGTATTCTATAATGTAGGAGTTTTCATTTTTTATGAAATAAAAATAAAAATATATTTAATGTTGATCAGTTTATTGTAGATATAGTCTTAAATATACTAATAATTATATAAACTTATTATTATAATCGCTAGCACAACTAATTTTTACCTTAACCCTAAATCAATATAGACGTTCCAGTTAAGTCCTATCTAACAAAACACGATATACACCAACCATCCATCTCTAATCTAATGCCTAGTTATTATAAAACCTAAATAAAAAAACTCATATCCTCACAACAGCCACCTATCTTTTCTTTTGAATTCAGGCATAACTACCAACGACCACAATACAATATCTTAACTTTTTTCCATCATTGCATTTAGTATTTTAAGAAATATCTTCTTGATTAAAATACGATTTACATTATTAAGAAATAATGAACAAATAAAGAATCTATTATACGTAGAAACAGCTACACATCTAAATGAACATTATAGTTAAAAAACGGAATATTATAGTTTTTTTACCCTAATTCAGAGCATCATCGCTTTCGATTATAAAAAAATAAGATAAATCTGTCACACTTTGAATATTGAAAAACTGTTTACTACTTTTATGCAAGCGCTAAATTAAATTTACACAATACCAATCTTTAAATTCTGCACCCTTATTTTACCATTATTAAATCCATAAAAATCACAACCCATCACTTAACTTCAGCGCTTCTTTTTGATTCTATAAGTAATATGAAAATTACAAATAATATTTTACGGATACTTAGCTAAAAATATAATATACCTGATGCATCTAAACGAATCATCTACATCCTTAGAGTGTTTTACTTGAATCTTGATTTTAACTACCAGTTAACACTGGTATAGTAATGTATATAAAGAGATTTATATCTTAAAAAAATCGCCTAATATTTTTGATAACTAGACAACTACTCTAATTCATAGTCATGTATTATAATGACTTTTGATCTTAAAGATTTTTATTTACAGAATACTTCAGGACAACCTTATTCATCTAAGTACTAAAAAACCCATTTAAACATAATGAATAAAATCAACACTCATGATGAACTAATTTTTCTAAAACTAGAAACATATATTTTCATTAATATAGAAATACAATCTGTCAGTTAATTTGAGATTTAATATCGAGCCGAAAATAACATGAAAATGATTAGAGTTACTACAAATCTCCACTCATGCTTTCTAGCATGAAATAAATTGTTTTGCCATATTAATTACATCTTTGCTAATACTTACTAATAAAATGATAGCACTGGTTAACAAAAAATAATTATCAACTTGGAAAAAAAATGAATATTCCCATCAAAACTAATAAAGAAATAAAAAAAATGAGAATAGCCGGCACTCTAGCAGCAGAAGTCCTTGAAATGATTCAACCATATGTTATCCAAGACGTTAGTACTTCTGAATTAGATCGTCTTTGTCACAATTATATCATGAATACACAACAGGCTGTTGCTGCCTGCTTAGGGTATCGTGGTTTTCCAAAATCTGTATGCATTTCAGTTAATGATGTTGTTTGTCACGGCATCCCTAGTGAAAATCAAATCTTAAAAAATGGTGATATTGTAAACATTGACGTTACAGTACTTAAAGATGATTACCATGGAGACACCTCTACCATGTTTATAGTTGGTAACACCAGCACCCAAGCATATAAGCTTTGTGATATAACGCAAAAAAGTCTTTACTATGCAATTCAACTTGTAAAACCAGGACTTCGCTTGCATACACTAGGGTATCATATTCAAAAATTTGTTGAAAAACACGGATTCTCAGTAGTACGTGAATATTGTGGTCACGGTATTGGAAAAAACTTTCATGAAGACCCGCAGGTTCTTCATTATAAATCTTATGATAATGGCATAATTCTACAACCAGGCATGATATTTACCATTGAACCCATGGTTAACGTTGGTAACTGTCAAGTTCGAATTATGAAAGATGGCTGGACAGTTAAAACTCACGACCATAGTCTATCAGCACAATACGAACATACTATTCTCGTAACTCAGAATGGCTATGAAATTTTAACTCTTCGTCAAAATGAAATGATTCCAACATTAGTTGGTTAACAATACATTTAATTTAATGTTGTGCAAAACTGAGTGAGAAATAAAATCTAATTTGGTGGATGTTTTCTCAATAACTATCTATAATGGTTCATTATATAGATGTTTAAATAAATATCTATTATAAAAAAATCTATTATAAAAAATTGAGACTTTTTCTCTTGTATATACATATTTCTTATACAAACTTTCTTATACCAACACATTACTAGATAATTTACAATCCTATTTGTATATAAGATATTTACAATATCATTAAAAAATATCATAACTTTTATATTATGAACATAATTTCTTAAGCCATATCGTACTACGTAAGTAACTTAATTTAAGACAGTTATAAATATAAAGAATACCTAATAATTTAATATTATTAGAAAATTATATATAAAAATAAACTGAAACATATATTATGATATATTTCATCATAATAATAATAGAAATATTATATTCGTGTATCATAATGCCAGGTATGATGAGTCATCAATCATCTAATATAAAATATTAATTTTTTATAATTCCCTTATCAATATAAAATTATTAAATTTTAGACAAACTATGATACAACTATGAAGCTCCAGATAAAAAATATAAATATAGAAAAACGACCTTTACTTACAAAAAATAAACAATGATACATTATGAACAACTTAATGTTTTAAAAAATTAATCGAATTACCAAAACTATTAATACTAGTAACTCCTAATATGTAAATGATGCAGTATATATCTATATACCTATATCAATGATATTTTTCCAATATATAAGATAATCAATAATTAATTCAAACATCCTATATATATCAGATATAATCGTGAATAATCTTAAACTTATTGCACAAGCGATTGATGATAGTCTAACGGCAATAAATCTTATCTTAATAAGATATCTCTTTTTTCATATTATTGATAATGTCATTTAATTCATATATACTACATTTTTTATTTTATTTTATTTTACAATTAATGTAATACAGAATCTATTATTGAATATAATGATTGCATTATATTAAAAAATAACCACTGGCTCATTCTCTTCTCTTTCTTGAATAATCTTTACATGCAGATATATTAATAAATCAAATATTAGACTAATATGAACTATTAGCTCATAAGACAAACCTCTCCTGTTTAATCAATGTTGAATCAAAAAAACACACCTTTGTTCATACACAAAGAATTCCATTAAACAAGTTATTAGTTTCACTTCTGATAAATATTTAGACTTTAGACCCCTGAGGATAGAAATAGAAAATATTCTGGTATAAAACCGATCTTTCTGATACATCAATTATATTGTTTATATTAAACAAGCGTTTTTTATCATATATCAAATCTTAAATTAATCATCATTAAAGACAATGCACGCGAATAAACCTACACTTTATCAACATACGATACAAAATCAATATTCTTTAGACCTAGAAACATAATTCAAACTAAATATACCCAAAATATAACGATTATTTAAAAATAAATTATAATATGAAATGAAATTCATCCTTTTACATCGCATCAAGAATATGAAAAAAAATAATAAATACTATTTATAAAATCATTAAATTTAATTATCAAATAATATTGATCATGATACATCTTCTTTATTAGAAATAAACAATAATAACAACGTAGTAGTAACATACTAATCTATACACTAAGAATGATTAGTTCATTAAACACATGAGATAGCCATATAAAAAAATAAATATTTATAATATTTTACTGTAATAAAAAGTTTAATCTAATTTTACTATTATGATAACCTCCAATGTCATGACGTTAATGCATAAACATAGTCACTCTTCTGAATTTATATAACTATACTCACTAGAGTAGACATAAGACTCTATATTAAAAATGGATATAAAATCATATATCATGTATATAGATACATGTGATTACAGTATGTAAAACATCTCAAAGATACTGATAAAGCCTTCCTTATTTATTAAAAATTTTTAATTACTTCTATTTGTCACTACATAAAAACAATCAGATTGGAAAACAATGAATCTAAATAAAGTACCAGCAATTTTTTTGATCGAGATGGGACAATTAACATCGATCACGGATACATCTCAGATAGTAACAATTTTGAATTTATTGATGGAGCTATTGAGGCAATGCACGAACTAATAACAATGGGGTTTATTTTAGTGTTAATAACCAACCAATCTGGTATTGGTCGTGGTATTTTTAGTGAAGATAAATTCATGAGATTAACGCTTTGGATGTCTTCGTTTCTTAAAAAACATCATATTCATTTAACAGCTATCTATTTTTGTCCTCATCATCCTAATGCAGTAATAGAAAAATTCCGACAATCATGCGACTGTCGTAAACCAAAACCAGGTATGCTTCTTGCTGCTCAAAAAAAGTTGCGTATTAATATGCTCAATTCCTATATGATAGGAGATAAGATCGAGGACATGCAAGCAGCAAAAGCTGCTGGTATTGGAACAAAGATATTAATTCAAAACCAAAATATCATTAATTCAACAAACTCTAAAACAATTGCAGACTGGATATTAGATGGTCTAAGAGATGTACCTTTACTTATTAAGCAAAGTAAAAAACAGTTATAATACTATAAACATAAAACCAAAAAACATTTGACTGAAAAACAGTTAGCTTAGTGCTAAACTAAGCATGCTCTATATAAAACGACTATGGATTATATCTAATACCAAATATTTTAATAAACGGTAAACTTGTAGAAATCGTCTATATCAAAATAAATTTTATTATGTTAATATATATAGAATATGAAACGAATTTAATCTAAATCTCCATGATCTCTGCATAGTTAAAATGAATTATTAATATTTATGAATATCATAAATACATAACCATATACTGTAAGATGATATTTTTCTATAACTTCATAAATACAATAATGATCTTTATATCCAAAAAAATAAAACAACTAATATTATTATAATATAAAAATATAAAGGTAATGATTTCACATCCATGTTATATTAAGATATTAATCTTATAAAAAATCATAAATAATGCTATATATAAATAACACTTTTTATTTTATACTTGTTAAAAGGAATCGTAAATATTACCATATCTCTATTGCTCTATTTTTCGATGTTATAGAACAATATATATAATGCCTAAATAATTAAAATTATAATATATGTGTTGTAATATCCTATACCTAAGATCAATATAATCTATAAAATTCGATTGTATTACTACAATAAATATCTATACCCTATCCTATCTATCCTATATATAATATTTATCTATTGCCCTTTTTTTGATCACCCATACTTGTTCTAAAAAAATATACAAATAATTTTGACTAGAACATATCTTTTACATCTCAGACATTATAAAAATTATATGATTTATATTGAAAATTAAATTTTACTAATGTTTTAAAAAGCAAAAATTAAAAAATCAACCCTTCTATACTATAATATAAATTATTTAATAAAATAATTGAACCCTAACCATGTAGAGCTATATAAAATACTCAATTTATAAGATAAATCACTTAAAAATAATTATAAAATCATGTTAGTATAGGATACTACTCCTATGTTTTTCCTAAAAACAAATTATTCTAATATTTTTCCTATCACTTAATCTATGTAAAATAGATTTAAACATTATCTTTCTATACAACCAAAATGTTATCATAACTGTTATCATGTTATAAAATAATTACGTATGCAACATTATTGATTTTTACAAAATGGAACTAAATGTATACACTAGGCTTTGTTGGATGGAGAGGGATGGTGGGGTCAGTTCTTATGCAGAGAATGAAAGAAGAACATGATTTTGATCTAGTTCATTCAGTTTTTTTTTCTACTTCCCAAGCAGGTCAAACAGTACCATTCCCATTAAGAAAATTAACAAACACGCTTCAAAATGCTTACGATATTGATACACTGAAAGCAATGGATATCATCATCACTTGTCATGGTAAAGAATATACCAAAGATATTTATCCACGTTTACGAAAATCTGGCTGGCAAGGTTATTGGATTGATTCATCCTCTCTTCTTCGCATGAGAAAAGAAGCAATCATCATTCTTGATCCAATCAATCATAACCTGATCTATGATAGTCTTAATCTTGGTATTAAAACATTTGTTGGAAGTAATTGCACTGTAAGCTTAATGTTAATGTCACTAGGGGGGTTATTCGCAAATAATCTCATAGAATGGGCATCCGTAGCTACATATCAAGCAGCTTCTGGCGCTGGCTCGAATCATGTTCGTGAATTACTGGTTCAGATGGGAGAATTGTATAATAATACTTCTAAAGAAATACATAATCCATCCTCATCTATTTTAAATATAGAACGAAAAATGACACATATTGCTTGTAATAGTGTTCCTATCAACAATTTCGGAGTGTCACTAGCAATCAATATAATCCCATGGATTGATGCATACTTATATACAGGTCAAACATTAGAAGAATGGAAAAGTCAAGTTGAAACTAAAAAGATATTAAATACCAAAGACACAATACCAATAGATGGTATATGCGTACGAGTTGGTTCATTGCGATGTCATAGTCAAGCATTTACTCTAAAGTTAAAACAAGACATACCACTCTTAGATATTGAACAACAATTATCCGAGCATAATCAATGGGTCAAAGTCATTCCAAATGAACAAGACATAACCTTACGCGAGCTAACACCGGCAATGGTTTCCGGTACATTGTGCACACCTGTTGGTCGTTTACGCAAACTCAACATGGGTCCAACATACTTAGCTGCTTTCACCGTCGGAGACCAATTACTATGGGGTGCTGCCGAACCACTACGACGCATGTTACGTATCTTGATAGGATCAAGATAAATAAAATTATTTTTCTTTACAATCTATTACCAAATAACGCCCTTTTATTTTATATATCTTGAAACTACGTTTAAAGTATAATTTAGTGAATAAATATTGTTCATATAACCCCTCCTGAAATCCAGCTCTCTGACTACAATATATAAGTTATTTTTGTTAAAAATATTTATATAAAAATCTAATAAAAAACCATTCTTATTAATTCCTGCTATTCTTTTAATTTGATATAATCAAATAATTGAAGCATATATCCACACACAATATCTATAAATCATCAATATTTAAATCAACAATATCATCAAACTAGATTCAGATAAACCAATCATGACACCGAACCAATATACATCAATTTATACAACATAAACTAAACCTATTTTACAATCACATCTAACCAATGATTATAATCATACTTCTTATTTATGATTATTTTATTTTCTAATAAATTTTTAGAAAAATTTTCACTAGATATTAAGCTTATTATTCTGGACCTCATATTATCAATACAATGCATATGATATTGACATTATTATATAATAATAAGTTTTTATACTAGATGATTTTATCACAATATTTTATGTTATAAACAATACATAATCACCAACAACTCAATGACCCAATCAAAGATGCAAGAAAGTCAAAAAATCGTAGTCAAAAAAGAAATAAACTGCAATCGAACATAAAAACTATTATTCGACATTACTTCTATCCTGTGATGTCCTTATTATGAACCTTAATACCTTATAATAAATACACATGCTTGCTAAAGTATCTCTATAGAATCTAAGATGCTCAAAATATCTATATCACATTTACAAAATCAATACATTATCCTTTATTTTATAATCATTAACAGGACAAATATGCTAGATCTAAATCTTCTGCGTCATCAACCATACTTAGTTGCTAAAAAATTAGCACGAAGAGGCTATAATCTAGATATTCCAACAATACTTCAATACGAAGAAAAACGAAAAAAATTACAAATTGAAACAGAAGAACTTCAAGCACAACGAAATACCCAGTCTCAATATATTGGACAAGCAAAGTTACGCGGAGAAGATGTAAACAAATTATGTCAAAAAGTTCATCTGGTATCTATACGTCTCGAAATACTTAAAAAAGAACTCGATACACTTCTTATTAAAATCAATAAGATATTAATGTCTGTTCCAAATATTCCTGATGACTTAGTCCCAGAAGGCCACAATAGCAATAGTAATAAAGAAATAAGACGCTGGGGTCAACCAAGGGAGTTTAATTTTTCTATACGCGACCATGTTCAATTAGGTGAATTATCTAAAGGTTTAGATTTTGGTGCCGCAGCCAAAATAACAGGTTCACGCTTTATAGTAATGAAAGGTCAAATAGCTCTCATGCATCGCGCTCTAAGCCAGTTTATGCTAAATCTTCATACCGAAAAACACGGTTATCAAGAATTATATGTTCCTTATCTAATTAATGAAACTAGTCTTATTGGTACTGGTCAGTTACCAAAATTTGATTCAGATCTATTCTATATTGCACCATTAAATGAAAAAAATATTGACCAAAAATATGCACTCATTCCAACATCTGAAGTCTCAATAACCAATTTAATACGTGATGAAATCCTACAAGAGTCAGACCTGCCGTTAAAAATGACTGCACACACCCCTTGCTTCAGATCAGAAGCAGGCTCCTATGGTCGTGATACACACGGACTGCTTCGTATGCATCAATTTGATAAAGTAGAAATAGTACAAATCACTCGTCCTGAAGATTCTATGGATACACTAGATGAATTAGTCCAACACGCTGAAACAGTACTCCAACTACTAAACCTACCGTATCGCACTGTATTATTATGCACTGGGGATATGAGTTTTAGCTCGAATAAAACTTACGACTTAGAAGTATGGTTACCTTCACAATCTACTTATCGCGAAATATCTTCGTGTTCAAATATGGGAGACTTTCAAGCTCGTCGCATCAAGGCGCGCTATCGATCTAAAGAAAAAACACAAACACAACTAGTACATACTCTCAACGGTTCTGGTTTAGCAGTTGGACGCACTCTAATGGCAGTTCTAGAAAATTATCAGCAAGAAGATGGTAGAATTGAAGTTCCTATAGCTCTTCGTCCCTATATGCATAACCTATCCATTATAGGCTAATCCTATAGAGTAACTGTCATGCATAATCTAAATAATTTAAAATAATTAATCATTTTTGAATCTCTGTGACTTTTTATATATCATTGACGTCTTTAATTTTATTTTTAAAATCAATAAATGAACAATAAAGAATAATGTTTAAAAATTAAGATAAATGCATAAAAACTATCTTCAGATAATACATTAATTCTAGTTTTTTATGTCTAATTGATACACAGAATAGAAGATGATATGACTTGTTAAGAATGAAACCAAAAAAACTCTCATACGATACTATTACTTCTTTAATACTAACTCATTAATTAATTATTAAATGTAAAGAAAATAGTTAAAGCGTTATAATATCAACATAAATATAAGGATATTGATAAATCCTATGATTAATATAAACATTATATATTTTTGAAATTCTCATCTAAAAACCACTAATGTAGTATATTATGTTTACGATACAATCTAAAATTGTAACGAAACTTACATGAAAATACCTAATATATAAAAAATTAAATTATAATTTCAATTATAATATTATTAGTCTGAATAATCACAAAATATACTTTAAAATCGCTAAATCGAAAAATAAATAATAGATTAAACATCTATTTTAGATCAACATTTATAAAATGATCAAACCCTCGCAAAAGGATATCCACTGGCTTGTCATGATCCAAAATAGTTAAACCTTCAGTTTTTGGAACAATTTGACCAATACAAGTACAGTCTACTCCATATCTTCCTAGTGCAACATCTAACTCTAATCGATTTTTAGTAGATACAGTAAAACATAACTCATAATCTTCTCCACCACTAAGTGCCCACTTAAGAACCTTAGAAGATGGAAAATAATCTCTTAGTTCAGGGGAAATAGGCACAGAATTCAAATCAATACGTGCGCCGCAATCACTAGCCTTAAGAACATGACGCAGATCGGAAAGGAGACCATCTGAAAGATCAATAGCAGAACTAGCTAAATAGCGTAATGCTTGACCCTGTACCACTCGAGGAGTTGGTCTTAAATGTCGTTGAATAAGTGTATCCTGAATCATTGAATTATCAATTGATACTTGGTTCTGCAATAATAACAAACCCGCTATACTATCACCCAAAGTACCTGTAACATAAATCCAATCACCAATACACGCCCCGCTCCGTTTAAGCGCATATCCTTTTGGAACTATGCCATAAACAGCTAATGTTATACTTAGAGGACCTCGTGTTGTGTTACCACCAATTAACTGTACTTTATATAAAGATAAAAACTCAAAGAGACTGTCACTAAAAACCTGTAACCACTCATGATCTACGTTAGGTAGTGTTATTGATAATGTTAACCATACAGGCTCTGCACCTGTTGCAGCTAAATCACTTAAATTAACAGCTAATGCTTTATAAGCCAGATCATAAGGACTGATGTTGTGTAAAAAATGAACACCCTCTACTAATGTATCAGTACTGATAGCTAATGTATGATTCCTTGACATGTTAACCAATGCACAGTCATCCCCAATTCCCGTTTCTACATCTTTTTGAACAAAAAAAGTACGATCAAAATAACGTGAAATTACTTGAGATTCACTAGTGTCCATGTGCAGGCCTCCAGAATTTAAAATGAGCCTAATGATAAGAAGTAATAAATCATATAAAATTCTCACGAATCTGTAACGAAACCTTATCTAATACTCCATTAATAAATTTATGACTATCTTGTGCCCCAAAGACTTTTGCAAGCTCTATACCTTCATTAATCGCTACTTTATAAGGCACATCCGAACGCTTGTGTAATTCAAATAATGCAATACGCAATATAGCTTTCTCTACTAATCCTAAATCATCCAAATCACGGGATAAATGCGGCTTGATTAATCTATCTAACTGAGCATTGTACATGACAATACCATTAATTAATTCACGAAAATAAATAATATCAATATCTTTAATATTTTGCTCTTCCAAAACCTGGTACTCAATCTCTGACATATTATTATTAGATACTTGCCACGCATATAGCGCCTGTACCGCACATTCTCTAGCGCGACGGCGAGAAGAAGGATTCACTGAGCTCTCTCCTGAATCAATTCTTAATGAATTGTAATATATTAATCATTTCAAGAGCCGTGATAGCAGCCTCGACACCCTTATTACCTTCTTTCATACCAGCACGCTCTATAGCCTGTTCGGTATTCTCAGTTGTGAGAACACCGAAAGCAACCGGAATCTCACTACTCACAGCTACACGAGCCAATCCTGAACTAACTGCATTCGCTACAAACTGAAAATGGGAAGTTTTTCCTTTAACCACCGCTCCAAGAGCTACAATTGCATCATACTTTCCGGATTTAGCCAAAACTTTAGCCGTTAATGGAAGTTCATAAGCACCTGGAACCCATACTACAGTTATATAATCATCCTGGACTTGCCCAATACGTTTTAATACATCAATAGCACCACTCAGAAGGCAATCATTGATAAAATTATTAAACCGGGCAATCACTACAACAATACGAGCATCTGGGGCAATAATATCAGCTTCAATAAGATTCATACTCTTTCTTCCACAGTTGATTAAACAGAACGAAAAAAATCATTATACTGGACTACTCGCCAATCGATTTAATTTTAGGAATAACAATATGTGGTGTCAAAATTAACTTGATATCAGGACCAATCCGACAAATATCATTAAAATTAAAAGCTAGAGCATCTTTAAGTCTCTTTAATTGTGGTATTTCACATAAACTACGTCCAGTATCTCCTATTAATCTAGGAGCCAGATAAACAATTAACTCATCTACCAACTGTGCATTTAATAATGCACCAGCAAATTTTGCTCCAGATTCTACTAAAATTACATTTATTTGTTTAGATCCAAGCTCTAAAAACATAGAATATAAGTTCAGGCAATTTTTATAATATTTTACATCTAACCTTTTAACATTATTAGGCCAATCTAACTGATTGTATTTAGTGCGTACCAACCAAGTTTCTCCAGGTTGATCAATAATGCGATGCTGAGGAGTAATACGATTGTTATTATCAATAACTACACGAATAGGTTGCCTAAACCTCTGTACTGGATATAACTCGGACGTAGAAGAATCCAGATCCTTGTAACGCACAGTTAATTCTGGATTATCCATTATAACAGTAGTACTCGTAGTAAGAATTGCTGAACTTTGCGCGCGTAAATTCTGTACATCAGATCTTGATTCCTTGGATGTAATCCACTGACTTTCTCCATTGGCAATGGCGGTTTTCCCATCCAATGATGCGCCTAATTTTAATTGTATCCAAGGCAAACCCTGACGCATCCGTTTAAGAAAACCACGATTTATTTTTTCTGCTTCCAGCGCCATTAACCCCTCAGAAACATTTAGACCTGCCTGTTGTAATCGATACATACCTCTTCCCGATACTCTTGGATTTGGATCTTTCATAGAAAAAACAACCCGAATGATTCCAGAAAGAATCAGAGCATCACAACAAGGTGGGGTGCAACCATAATAAGTACATGGCTCAAGAGTTACATAAGCGGTAGCTCCTCTTGCTTTTTCACCGGCCATAAGTAAAGCATGAGCTTCTGCATGTAAACCACCTCTATACTGATGATAACCTTCTCCAACAATAGAATCATTACGGACTAAAACGCATCCAACATTTGGATTTGGTGCAGTGGTGAACCGACCGCGATAAGCCAATTCTAAAGCGCGAGCCATATAAACTTTGTCACTCATAATATCAACCCTGAATCTAGATCATTTTTTAAAAAAATCAGACAAAGATCTATTACATCACAATACACCTAATCTGAATAAATTCAGATTCATATATTACTATTATGATCTTAAGTATCACCAACCTCCTTTGATAAAATCACAATATAAATCTATACCTAACTTATAAAGTTAGCTATCAATACGACTAAAAATATATTGTACTATAACTAGATACATAAAATTATAAATTAAATATCTTTATCTATTTTCTATAAAACACACTCATATGAATATTTTCATATAATTTAAAATACCAATATTATCAAATAAAACAACTATATCTAAGGTAATCGAAACCACCTTATGTAAATATCTTAACTATAAATAAAAAATTAATTCTATAATCTTTTTTAAAAGTAAAAATTAATCAAATTAATATTCTTCAAACTTACAGACAATATAGAATCGAATCATCATAATTTCTTCATAAAATCTAATATACTCACGTAAATATTTTTCTTCATTCTTAGAATAATATTTAAGCAGATATTTAGTGATCTATAATAGTATACCGTAATTAACTCATCGCATCAAAACGAAAACAATATAAAAATAATAATTGTATATAAATTGTCTTCACTTTCAAAAAAATTATCTGTATAAACTTAATGTAATTTATATAGTCTTACCAATCGAACGCTGCTATAGAAAATAAAAGTTAAATAATAATGCGCAATGAATTCTAGTTTTAATAAACTAAAATCAAACTATCACTATTGATATATAGATTCAAATTTTTAAATCAATTATTAATAAAAATGAATATAAAATTTTCCCATGAAACATATGTAAAATATATAAAAATTTAATAACTTAATATTAAAATTCCCAATCTACTTTTTTCTTTTTTTTAAAACTGAGCGTAATTTTAAAATAGAAAGAACAGTGCAAAAGATGACTATAACTAATACCTAACTATTAATCTTCTGAATCAAATTAAAGAAATATGAGATAGATCAACATCACCTAATCTTCATGCCAAATACATGCTTCTTAATTTTTTTCTTTAGAAGAAAATTATTCCTTACTAAACAGCTTTTAGAATCTCATTCTAATTATCTCTAATAGATAGACACTACTAGACTTATTATCTAAATAATTAATCAAGAAAAATAAAACTAGAAAAGAAGCGCAGATCTGAGTGTTTTGTCTTACAAAGTACTAAATTAAATTTAATTGGATCAACTCAAAAGAATGTTCTAATAAAGATAATTCTAGAAGATTCTTTATCAACTAGAACCTATAACCTGTAATTTGATCCTACAAACATCATAACTCATTAATAAAAAATCATATCATATCAAAATATTGTCATCTAATAAGTACTTGGTTCTAGTTAATCTTAATTAACTTAGAGCAATAGAAAATTTTCTATAATCATATTATATCAATGACTACATATATATCTAAAAATATTCCACAATGGAATCTAACAAAATCTCTATTAAAAATATTATCAATGAACCTTTAAGTAGAATAACGTAGAATGGTTCACTATAGAAGTTACTAATATCTGTATTGAATCACTGCAACCTTTAAATGATCCTATTACAATCCATTCAAGTTATTTTACTAGATATTCAAGTGAGAATCTAACCCATACTAACTAAAATCCTTTAATATTTTTATGTATTACAAAATATATACCCTCTATTACTATATTCACCTCTAGTGATATCAATAACTTCTTTTGCAAAAATAATCAGATCAAGTGATAAATAACATACTCATGTTATCATAACTCATTCATCTTAACTAAAATAAAGAGAAAAATCCTATCAAACTGGATTACTGAAACAGTAATATAATATAATTATAAAATATATTTATATAAATAAAATTGTATTAGCAAGATAAGTAAATACATTGAAGCTAGTGTGCACAGTAAAAGATCTAACAAAAAAACAACTTTGATCAACCTCATATATGTTTTGAGAACGTTTTATTCTTAAAAACCTACTCCAAATAAAATCTGACATACTTCATTTGCACGATACTAAAATACAATCTAATCTGAAAATATTTTCATTATTCATCGTGTTTATTTAACCAATTAAATGAACATTCTATAACATATGAGACTAATATTTGTTCTTCTTAAATACTTGGTACATACATGTGATGCTGAATAAACAATAATAAAAAAAATCTATTGCATATTGTTATAATAATGATTATACCATGAAACGAAATGTGACACACCTACTTCTACTGAAGTGTGAGATACAGAGCCCAGCACTTTTACTAATAAACTAATATCAGCATGTGTTCCAAGCATATCTCCAGCCTGAATAGGCATCATATTCTTATCTGCTACCCGTCCCAATGATTTTTCTAGAGCATGAATATAAGAAATTAAACTTACAGGTTCACTATTACCAATGTTATAAATCTGATAAGGTACACATCTGTTAGAAAGATAACCCACATCTTTAGTAACTAGATCTATACCTCTATTTGTTGGAATTATGTCTTGTAAAGCCATCACAGAGGTAACTAAATCATCAATATACGTAAAATCACGTTTCATATTACCATAATTGTAGACATCGATTTTTTCACCAGACAGGATTGCTTTGGTAAATTTAAATAACGCCATATCGGGACGCCCCCACGGTCCATATACAGTAAAAAATCGAAGACCAGTTGTAGGAATCCCATATAAATAGGAGTAACTATGAGCCATTAACTCATTAGATTTTTTAGTAACAGCATAAAAAGAGATTGGATGAGTGGTGTCACCATCTATTTTATATGGCATATCATCATTAAGACCATATACTGAACTGGACGAAGCATATAACAAATGTTCTACTTTATTGTAACGACAACCTTCTAAAATATTTAAATACCCTAAGATGTTAGAATTAACGTATGAAACAGGATCGAATAGAGAGTTACGAACACCCGCATAAGCGGCAAGGTGAATAACACGTTGAAAACCGTGATCTCGAAATAAATTTTCCATTACCTCACGATTAGCTATATCACATTTAATAAAGGTAAAGTTATCTGAATTGCCAATAGTAGACAAGCGATCTATTTTTAATGTCATATCATGATGATAATTATTTAAATTATCTATTCCGACCACCTCATGACCTGCGCTTAAAAGGGATTGAGTAACATGCATCCCAATAAATCCAGCTGCTCCTGTAACCAAAAATCTCATACTATCCCCATTTGCTCTAAATGTTTGAACACATCGCTTAACACCTCACTGTATATCACTTTATAACATTCTTAAATTAATCCTGAGTTCTTCTGAATATCTAATAGACTATACAGAACACTATAGAACACATTATCCTGAAACTCATTTCGTATCGCTTTTAGTCTAACTAGCTAATATAGCTACAAATCTCTTAATGTATGTTCAATAACAATTCGTATGTTCTCGTCCACTAAATCCAAACATAACTGATAAGTCTTTCGCGCTCGTACGCAATCAGGATAACTTGAATCTTGAATGTAACCTTGATTGCGTAAAGTTAACACTAAGGAACTAAAAGCTAGCTGATCAAAATACTCTAAAAAATTAATACCAGATACAATAGATAAACGTCGTGCTATAATACGACTCTTTTCTTCTAACATACCACGATTAATTGTAGAACAAATACTCAAAAGATAAAAAACAATAGCATAACGTTGTACTATAGTACGACTCCCTTCCGCCAAGAGCTGTAAAATATGAAAAGAATCTGGATTTAATCGCAAAAAATTTTTTTCTTCTATTAACAAACCCTGTCGTTCCATTTCAACAATGAACCTATCTAATACTGTAGATAGGTTATTAACATCCCATCGAAGAAATAATTCACTTTTAATAATAGGATAAATTACACTTATATGTTGAAGAAGATCAAGACAGCTGACCACTCTCTTATTGATGAGCAGAGACGCAATTAATGCGGGTATGACTAAAATATGGTAAATATTATTCCGATAATAAGTAGCCAATACTACTTGTGTAGGTTTCAACGTGATAATGTCATCTTCGCTGTCTTGAAATACATTAAATTCATCCATTTTTAACGCATGATCCAATAACTGTCGTGATGTCATTGTTGGTAATGTTAACTCAGAAGAATAAGATGTGTTTCGTAAAAGATTCATATAACAATCAATCTGATTCATCAATTGTTGACGAGATAAAGAATGCGTACGCGAAGCCAATAAAGCAGTTGCACATAAATTGATTGCATTCACAACTACAGCATTATTAATGCGTATCATAATTTTTTGCGCAATCTCATTAACTATTGCAGTTAACCACACTGGTCGTTGAGGTTCTAGCGAACTAATATTTTTACGCCAATTTGGTACTTGATGAGTTAAATATTCTGTTAATAAAAGCGGCTCACCGAAATTAACATAGCTCTGACCAAGATTGCGCAAACGAAACAATCCTCGTATAATGGATAAAATTCCTTCTTCTTTTTTAGTAGTTCCACGTAATTCATCAGCATAAGTCTGAGATTCTAAAACATGTTCGTAACCAATGTAGATCGGCACAAAAACAATGGGGCGGTGACCATCACGTAACATAGCCTGTATGGTTATAGATAAAATACCAGTTTTTGGATTTAACAAATAACCCGTACGTGAGCGCCCACCTTCAACAAAATATTCCACTGAAGCTCCACGAGTAAAAAGATCGCTTAAATACTCACGAAAAACCGTAGAATAAAGCTTATTACCCCTGAAAGTACGACGAATAAAAAAAGCACCCAAGCGCCTGAAAAGAAAACCAACTGGCCAGAAATTAAGATTAATACCAGCGGCAATATGAGGCGGAACTAATCCCTGATTATAAATAACATAGGAGAGAAGAAGATAATCGATATGACTTCGATGACAAGGAACATATACTAACTCATTTCCAGTTTGCGCTAAGCACCGTATCCGCTCAGCCCCTGTAATATTAATTTTTTCATAGAGTCGTCTCCACGCCCATTTCATAATACGCGAAGTAAAATACAGAGCCAAATCAGATGGATTAGAAGCTATTTCTTTTATAAAACTCGCAGCATGCTTTCTTGCTTTCTCTTTAGAGATCTGTTTACTGTGGGACTCATCGTCTATAGCCTTTTTTATTGCTCTCGATTCCAATAATTTATGAAATAAATTCTTTCGAACTGGTAAAATCGGCCCCACCATAACTAGAAGATGACGAAAAAAATGCATACGAACTTCTCTTATCAGAACCTTAGAGTCCTGTGCTTTTTTCTGACTGTTCATCATAACATAATTAAGTAATTCTAATCTCGAAAAACGAATAAAACTATCACGACCTACAAACAATATAATTAAAAATTTATATATACTATTTAAAATTACATAAGAAGGCACACCTTTCTTATTCTTTCGTTCTCTAAGTAAAGAACGACCAAATATTATAGAAACAAGCACAATTTGAATATTAATCTCAGGCTTCTTATGCTTTAGGCCAATAGCATAATGCAAAAAACTTACTAAATCTACAGATTGGCAAAGACAAGGAAAGAGACTTTTTTTTTATGCATAAATACAACATGTGGTATATTCTTATCATCAAACCCCCATTCTCCTAATGGATCAGGAAGATTCTTCTTACTACAGAGCATTTGCAATGTATATAAATCAACTTGTGACTCATCAGATAAGACATATACCACTGGTTGAGATATATCGATACCCAGTTCAGATATTGGATCATCGGGAATGACTGTGCTTTTTACTAAAATTCTTATACAAAATTTCCATAAATTATAGTATAGCTTACGCCAATCCAACATAAATTAAACACAACCTCTTTAAAAAACTATAAGTTTATCAAAATTAGTTAATCAGATACAATATATTGTCGCAGACCTGATATTAACTATCATTACACACTCATCGAATATCTTATAATTGATTAATAACGAATTCTCATAAACCAACTGATATAAAAGAAAACTAAATGAATAATATAGATATCTATAATTATTTTCTTCATACCCTTATTACGATTAATTCATAACATGAATCAATATCTTTGAATATGACCTTAGGGATATTTAATCTCACTCGATAAATTAGCTCAAATATTAAATATTATTTAATATATCAAGATTCAACCATCCTATACTAAGACTAAAGGTCTATAATTCTATATAGAATATCTTTGTACTCTGTCTATGTATAATTCTACTAATCAGTTATGTATAATATAAACATATCTTTTCCTTATAATGACATTATTAATTCAACTATAATAAATAAAGCTTAAAATAGACTAACTATTATCTGATCACAATATGAAATATATATGTAAATCTAATTCTCAAGTCTGACGAAATATATCAACATTACAACTGATCTCTTTATTCCTAAAAAAATCAATAACTCACAAAAAACTCACCACCTCTAAAATAACTAAACGTTCCTATACATATAAAATTTTATTCCATAGATAGGAAATTAACATTCGTCCTATTGAAGATCCCCACGAAACTCACATAAAATTATAGCATTATTGTAAGTTGAATATATTTTATTTTAATGCAATATTGTGATTGAAAATAAAAAATACAGAATCAATTTACTTACTAGATCAAAAAACAAGAAAATTTTACCTTAATCCACATATTACTATTTTAATAAGAGCAGATTACATAACAAATTGTAATATCATGTCGCACCTTCTTCTAGACCAAACATTAAAGATTCTAAACATGCTTTCGACAAAGTTATGAATCAACTAATAAATAACTTGATGTATATAAATTTTTTCCATTGATATGAATCATCTCTCATATAATTAGATAAAATAATAACAAAATTATGTTTATTTATCTTCTATAAAGATAGAACTTATAAACCCACTTTTCTATCTAATCTAAAAAATTCTTAGTATAATCTATTATAAAAATGATAACAGACAATCTATTTCTTGAATAACTTGATAGAATTTTCATTCTAAAATGAATTTAATAGTTTCATTCTGCTATTATCTAATCAATGTAATTCATGAATAAAGAAATAAATATTTCTGAAAATAAATATTAATTTATTTCAACAACAATAACATTTGTTAACAAGTCACATTGCTATGAATACACTCATCTAATATAGTACTTTATAAAAATTAATATACTCCTTCTTAAGAATATAATCCATCCACTTGTCACAGTTTCTAATTTCTTTAAAAACCATAAAAAGAGATTAACTGACCTATAAAACTTGAATATCAACATCTCCTATGAGCTCAACCTAATTTTTGAATCAAAGACAGACAAAATAGATTATGATTGATCTCTTAATAAAAAAAGAACCATTTTATACGATATTATACAATAATCATTAATATTAGTATAGAAACACCTTTATTAATCAGAGCCTATCATATATCAATAACAATCACACAAAGAACTCCCACCGATTAGATGCTCTGCAAACCTTGTAGACACGCCTTCATAAATTAGTTCTGTCCTTGATATTAAAATAAAAATCTTAATCACAGTTGAAGAGATGTTCTATAATATGTCTCATCAATTTGTACATAAATTACCCTAAATACTATGTCTATAGTGCACGCAGCTCTATTCAATTAATATCTGAATTATATTATTTAATATTGCTGATCTTCATAAAAAATTATCATATAATTAGAATTCATATAGTATTCATTCAATCTCATCAAATTAAATCGCTATATCAAAAACCAACTCCTACCTTAGAAGTAAAATCTCTTTTTTAATTAAAAAAAAGATAACATTAATTACATGTATCAGAAGAATTAAAGAAATTACTAACTAGTTAAAATCTTATACTAAAAGTGTTCTTATAAGATATCAGTAAAATTAAACATAATTATAATGACACGAAGACGTCATAAACATGAATATAATAAAATAAACAATATATTATTATAAGTTATTTACTAAATCACCCAACATGATAAAATATCATATCCAAAAATAATCAGAAATATCGCACAAATCTAAATATGATGATATGTAAAATACGATAATAAGAACCATACAGAATACAAAGATCTACACTTTTAAAAACAGAAGGACTTATTTTATATAAAAATAGTATAATTCATTGTAATATCCATAGTTTAGTTATTTAATCTTAGTTAACTCCCCTGATGAAGAGATGCGGAAAGCATTTCGACAAAAAAATAATAAAGGATCATCCATTTTGCTATCACTATAACCAATGTTAATGTTTAAAGGTTTACCAAGAATTAACTCCAACTGCAATACTTTTTCATACCCTACACAACGAACTAAGAGCGCCCTTCCCCCACAAAACCTTACCATCTGGCTCGCAAGAAGTTTGACTCGAGGCAAAAAATAAGAATTACCATATACGATCTCTACGAGACGTCTAGGTGAACCAGTAATTAACCAAACTTCAGTGTCTACCGAAGAAATATGCTGCATTAGATGTGCTTGTACTTTTGGAAAAGGAGTGAGATACTTCCTAAACCAATTAGCAAACTCTTCTTCTCTCTTCGCCAGAGTTGATTCACTGTGTCCAAACGTAATAGACCAAAGAAGAAAACTTGTCAACCATCGCGATGAATAACCTTGTACTAAAAAAATGCATCCCAGTATAGGAAAAATAAAAATGAGTAAAAAAAAATTTAACGGTTGACGCCATAGAAGCCATAATATAAAAGAACCAAACATATCCTCTCGATGTAACGTACCATCGAGATCAAAAAAGATCACACGCCTCCCACATCGACTAACCACAGTCCTCTAATCCTATTTAGTTGTATTAAAAATACTAATAATATAATCTATATTAATACAAATCTCTTATTATTAAAGAAGCGTGATACTATAAAAAATACTGTTCTGAAGATCTTTTTCTTCCTTAATAATTAATATCATTCAATCAATTGACTATACTTTAATTATATAAAACTCATGTTAAAACATATCTATTTAGTACGATCAATCTCTTACATTCATATCACTCTTCATCATAACAATAAGATTACATTATTAAAACCCAATTCAATAATCATCCCTTAAACAGACTGCATGTGTTTCGCTTACCATGATTACATTTTCAATTATATTATATACTCAATAATGATATTATTTTGTGTAATTTTCGATAAAACTAAAATATAATTTAGAATTAAATGATCTATAGAATGAAATTCTTCTCTATTCTTCTAGAGAAGAAGTTCTCTGGCGAACGGTATCTTTAATTAACTTTTGCAGCTCACCGCTCTGAAACATATCTATGATAATATCAGAACCTCCACACAATTCACCATTAATCCATAGCTGAGGAAACGTTGGCCAATTGGCATACTTTGGCATCTCAGAACGAATATCCGGATTTTTCAGGACGTCTATATATGCAAAACGCTCTCCACATGCTTCTAGAGCCTGAACAGCTTGAGCCGAAAAACCACAACTTGGTAATCGAGGCGAGCCTTTCATATATAACAGAATAGGGTTCTCAGAAATCTGTCTCTGAATTTTTTCAACAATACTCATTTATTATCTCCTTAATTATTAGAATAGATATTTATATTTAATAAATACTCATACTCATATTTTAATCATATGCTCTTCGTCTATAAACAAAAAATAAATACTTTTAAAGTATCTTATACTATTCGAAAACTCTTAAATCATTTAGAAAGAATGTCATTACTACTATAGTATGACAATATCTGGTGTCTAATAGCAAACCAAATTTTATAGAATTTCAATTCTATTCACTATAGAAACACTCAAGCTAGACTCTTTTATAATTATACTCCAAAATAAAATAATAATGATCACGCATAATCTAAGTCATATTTATCTAACACAAATCAAAGAAACTCTAAACCTAATCAACAATCTATAAGGATAATAGTCATAATCCAAATTCTATGTATATTGTCTGTATCCTTTAAAAGATGATAAAATTTCAAATAAGTTAAAAAGAGTAAGTACCATGTCTCAATATAGTCAAAAAAGAATCAAAGCAGTTATTCCAGCTGCTGGATTAGGAACGCGCATGCTCCCTGCTACAAAAGCAATGCCAAAAGAAATGCTACCATTAGTTGATAAACCACTTATTCAATATATCGTAAATGAGTGCGTTTCTTCTGGTATCAATGATATTGTTCTAGTGACAAATACATCTAAATTTTCTATCGCAAATCATTTTGATTCTGATTTGCAATTAATAACTACACTGGAACAGCAAATTCAAAAAAAACTAATAGAAGAAATTTACTCTATCTGTCCTAAATATATTAATATTATTCAGGTTCGTCAGAAACTCACTAAAGGACTTGGAGATGCCTTAAGTTGCGCATGGCCAGTCATTGGATACAATCCGGTCGTGGTGATTCTTCCCGATGTTATCCTAAGTCAACATGAATCAGATTTATCAAAAGATAACCTAGCAAATATGATTGAAGTATTTAATAAGACGGGATACAGTCAAATTATGGTTGAACGAATGACGGATGTCACATCCTATGGTGTAGTGGATTGTGGAGGAACGAAATTAAACCCAGGTGACAGAACTTTTATAGTGGATATAATAGAAAAACCTGAAGAAGACAAAGCACCATCAAATCTTATAGTAGTAGGACGTTATGTACTTTCCAAAGAAATCTGGCCTTTGCTATCTAAAACACCTATTGGCTCTAATAATGAAATCCAACTCACCGATACACTTGCAATGCTAATAGAAAAAGAAAAAATTGAGGCATACCATCTAAAAGGAAAGAGCTATGACTGCGGTAATAAACTGGGTTATATGAAGGCTTTTGTTGAATTTGGAATAAATCATCAAACACTTGGAAATGATTTTAGGGCATGGTTAAAAAAAACCATAGAGATCATTAATTAATAATATCTATTATTTAATAAATAATTATTACAAGATTTATCGCACCAACTCAATATGCTACAAGTTTACATTTTGCTACTATGTTAAATTTTTATCAAAAATATTAATATAATATGTAATTATAAATCATGTTTATATAGTTCATAACTATATCAATTATTGCGGACGATATCCTGAAACTTCTTACACCTCAATATAAAAAATAACGTTAACTCATGTATAAATGTAAATGCAAGTTATTTTAGAAAACAAGAGATGCAATATCGTATAACACAATATTTATAAGCGTTGAAACACGCTACACTATTTCTATAAGAACTAAAATATTTGAAAAAATGAATACCTATAATTACATGCCTCGTATTAAAACAATATAGATACGATTCATTCTTATGGACTCTATTTCTCAATGATTCATAATCATAAAACAAGTTGATTTTGTCAGAAAACATGTCCCATTAGCACTATTAATGATCTTCTCATACGAAAAACGATATATCCATTACATATATTCTCTGTCATTTATAACTAAAATTTATAACTAAAATTTATTATTTATTTATCTGATAAAACAACAATTCCTAATAAGGAGAACAACAAAACTATTAATATCCAAGAACTCCATAATTATCTAATTATTTAAGTCATAACTGCCGATTAATAAAAAAATTCAATATAATTGAAAATCATGACCTATAAAATTATTACCTAATAATATATAATTAGGCTCTACAATCCATTATAAAACCAGACCTAAATTAATAAAAACAACACATCTATTAATCCAGTGTATATTACTGTAATAAAACAACTGGAAAAACTCTTAGACTAAATCTAATATCAGTATATTAAATTATCACTATCAATTAACATAAAATATTGCACCCATAAAAAAATAATTTTTATTATCTCTTTTTCTAATAAATCTTCTATAAAAAATACATTGTAGAGTAATATTAATAAATAATTTTTACTTTTTACCTATAAGTAAAATTTTATAAAATTCCACAAAAATACTTTTATACGATATAGATTAATATAACTACTCGCTTTTTCTTTACTAAAACTAAGCATTTTATATGCTGATACCTTAAAAATAATATAGAGATCTGAGTCGTTCAAAACTTCCTTGTTAACGCTATTATTTATTTTAAGATCTATTTTATTTATAAAAGTGATCTTAAAATAATCCACGTATAAAAATTAAGTGACTAGAACCATTTTATTGATATAAACATTCTAAAAAATTAAAAAAATTAGTAATTAAATTATACAAAACGATCACTATAACAATTATCTTACCAATTACTTCCTCATTATTTTATCCAGCAGAATGCAACAGAGATCTAACGATATCACGCGCTTCTTCTTCTATTATTCTTCGGTGATCCTCTCCAATAAAACTTTCACAATAGATTTTATAAAAATCTTCAGTACCAGATGGACGTAATACAAACCAACCGTTCTTAGTCATAACCTTTAGGCCGCCAATTGCCTCATTATTTCCAGGCGCAATGACTATACTATTAATAATTAGATCACCCGCTAACACATCAGACCTGATCATATCAGGTGATAATTCTGATAAAATTTTTTTTTGTATCGATGTAGCAGGAATTTGTAAACAATTATAACTAAATTCACCAAAGAAATTAACAATCTCATTGTAGTATTGTTGAGGATTTTTACCAGTAACCGCCATAATTTCTGCTGCTAATAAACACATGATGATACCATCTTTATCAGTTGACCATGGTCGTCCATCAAAGCATAAGAATGAAGCACCTGCACTTTCTTCACCACAAAAACCTAAGGTTCCATTAGACAAGCCATCGACAAACCATTTAAACCCAACTGGAACTTCTATAAGCTGACGATTTAAATCATGAACTACGCGATCTATCACACTACTGGAGACTACCGTTTTTCCTACAGCAAGACTTTCCCCCCATAAAGGCCGATGGCGAAATAAATAATGAATAGCTACTACAAGATAATGATTGGCACTCATCATTCCATCAGAAGTAATAATACAATGACGATCATAATCTGGATCATTAGAAAATAATATATCAAATTGATTACGTACTGATAATAAACCTGCCATAGCAGGTTTTGATGCGCAGTCCATCCGAATAACCCCATCATAATCAAGATGCATAAAACGAAATGTTTGGTCAATCGAATCATTAACAACAGTTAAATCAATTTGGTAAAAATCTGCAATATACTGCCAATATTTAATGCCAGATCCGCCCAAAGGATCGACACCTATCTTTAAATTAGCCTTCTGAATTGACGGAATATCAATAATCTTTGATAAACCCTCAACATAAGGCTGAAGTATATCCTTTTCCTCCAAATAACCACTTGCCCATACCTGATCAAAAGGCAAGCGTTGTACTTCTTTTAATTGATCCTGAATCAAAAAATTAGAACGGACTTCTAATATTTTTGTAAATTGACTATCAGCGGGCCCACCATTTGGTAAATTATATTTAATTCCACCATCTCCGGGTGGATTATGTGAAGGGGTAATGATAATCCCATCAGCTTTTAAACTACCTCGCTTATTATGTTCAATGATAGAATGAGAAATAGCAGGCGCAGGTGTATAACCGTTTTCCTTTTGTAAAATAACATTCACACCATTAGCAACGAGAACCTCTAATACTGAACACATTGCTGGCTCTGACAAAGCATGCGTATCTTTTCCTACATAAACAGGCCCGGTTATACCTTTTTTTCTGCGCTCTTCAGCAATAGCTTGCGTAATAGCTAAAATATGCGTCTCATTAAAACTATACCGCACAGCGCTACCACGATGACCAGAGGTGCCAAATTTGACTGCATGATCTATATTACCTAATTGAGGATGAAAAAGATAATACTGAGAAATTAATTGCGCAATATTAATCAGATCACTTTGTCGAGCAGGTTGACCAGCTCGAAAACTATAACCCATTTCGTACTATTCCCTCAATATTAAGACACGAAAGACATCATATAAATTAATAAAATCTGAACCTCTTGACATATTCTTCTTTCCTAGAAACCGAGAGGTTTTTAACAAAACTATACTTATAATATTAACTGTTTGCGATTTAAAAACATATCTTATGTAAACATAAGTCTGCATAAAAATATCTTATAACTGAGATAAATCCTATCAAATCAATACCGAGTTTATATTAATTTATAGAGTTTATTTCCATGAATAATTAAAATTCTAAGGTTGAACCTATTATACGCAAACATTCAAACATTAAGATATCTTCATGACCATATAACATCGAAAATACATTATATTCAATCTAAGATATGTCTACTTATTCTATAAACATTCTTACAAAGATCCAGGGAGAACGAATATTGTTCTCGATAGTATTAGTTCCTGAATCAAAAGAATAAAAAAATTGTTTTTTAATCTTTAAAGACCTTTTAATATAAAATATTCTGTGACACTCGATCCTCTGAGTAACAGTCTAAATAATTCTTAAAATTAATGAACATTATCTTACAAATCAAATATATCCTATCTCTGATACCTACTGTGCGTTAAAATAGAAAATAACTGATTTAAAAAATCATCTTTTTATCACAACCAATTTTTCTAATTAATAACAACCTCAATTATTGAAAATATAATATATTATAATTTATCTGACTGAACACTAATACTATGGTGCGTTGAATTCATCAACTTAGAAATCAATCTTAATCAATAAGACGTAATGACTCCACCTAATCTAAAACCTATCCATTCTACAAAATCAAAACAATATCTTAACTTCTATATCACATCAACACTAAATGATACACTAAAATAATAAATATGAAGAATATACACCTTGCAATCGTTAGACAACAACATCGCTTTGATGGTGGGGCAGAACATTTTATTACTAGCATGCTAGAAGCCTCAGGACTTAAAAAACTCAATCTACATATCATTGCACGACAATGGCCGAAAAAATATCTCACACACTCAACTTTTCATCCATGTAATCCAATTAAATTAGGGCGTATTAGCCGAGAACGAGGCTTTGCAAAAGCCGCTCGTACACTCTGGAAACGAGAACACTTTAATCTTATTCAGAGTCATGAAAGGATTTCGGGATGTCACATATATCGCGCAGGAGACGGTATACATCAAATCTGGTTAGAACAACGTTGTCGCACACTACCTAAATGGCGACAAAAAATACTACTTAGCAGTCAATACCATAATTATATTATGGAAGCTGAAAATAAAATGTACCAAGCACCAGAACTTAGGGCAGTCATATGCAATACACAAATGATAAAAAAAGAAATTATTGAAAGATTTGGTTTAACTAGTAATAAAATTCACGTTATTTATAATTCTATTAATACTAAACGATTTATTCCTGCTAATGAACAAGAAAAAATCAATATTCGAAAACAACTCCACCTTCCATTACAGGCGCGTATACTCATCTATGTTGGTTCTGGTTTTGAACGTAAAGGACTTGCATATGCAATCCATGCAGTAGCAATGACACACTACTATCTCATTGTGATTGGCAGGGATAAAAAAGAAGAAAAATACAAAAAAATAGCTAATGAGCTTGGCTGTACTAACCGTATTCTGTTTGTTGGCATACAACATAATATGTGCCAATGGTATCAAGCTTCAGACGGACTCATTCTGCCATCTCTGTACGACCCCGGTCCCAATGTGATTCTTGAAGCGATGGCTTGTGGTTTACCAATTATCACCTCCACTACTTGTGGGGGTAAAGAATTTGTTCAATCTGGTAAAACAGGCTATATTTGTGATGCACTTAACATTCCTTCAATTAGAGACGCCATTATGAATCTCCCTCCGTCGACATATGATAGCCATATAAGCAACTATATACGGAAAAAAACTATATCACTTTCTTCTGATCAACTAACTCAAAAACTAATATCTCTTTATCAAACAGTGATGGACTAACTTATGCGCATTTTAATGATTATTGATGGTCTTCCCGGTGGAGGAGCAGAGAAAGTAGTTCTCACTCTGTGTCAAGGAATGAGAATATTAGGACATGAGATTAGTCTATTATCATTACGCAATATTTGTCACTATCCAATTCCAATAGGAGTTAGATATCAAGTTGTGGAAACTTTAAACCATTCTTTTTCTTGGCTAAGATTATTAACAAAATCTCAACAAAAGGCATATCAGCTCAGGCAAATTATTCAAAAAAAAGAAGAGAATGAAGGCCAATTCGACTTAATTTTTTCCCACCTACACCAAACTGACCGTATAGTATCCTCTGCTAATTTACTTTCTGATAAAAAAATATGGTACTGTGTACATAGCATGCTATCAACATCTTATTTAAACCATCGATACGGATTTAGCCGATGGATCAAAAAAAGAAAAATTATGAAAGTATACCGAGGAAAAAATATTTTAGCAGTCTCTAAAGCTATCAAAGAAGATTTAATATACAATTTCTCTATTTTACCCAATCAACTAGCTATAATTAATAATCCATTTAACATTAGTTACATTCTGAATCAGTCTAATAAAGATTGTAATCTACCACCAAAACCATACTTGATACATGTAGGACGATTTCATCCAACTAAGCGTCATGATCGATTGCTTGAAGCTTATGCGCAATCAAATATACCAGCTCTCCTGGTTCTAGTTGGTACAGGAAACACAAAACAAGTCAAAAAAATCACAGAACTCATAGAAAAACTGAATATTTCAAAAAAAGTTATACTCACTGGATTTCAAGATAACCCTTACCCTTTAATTAAAAATGCAGTTATGCTAATCCTAAGTTCAGACAGCGAAGGTTTTGGCAATGTTCTTGTAGAAGCGTTACTGTGCGGAACACCTGTTATTAGCACATGCTGCCCTGGAGGGCCGAAGGAAATTTTGACAGAAGCCGGAGAAGATAGAGCGCTGACAGAATTAAATACCAACTCTCTAGCAAAAAAAATGATAGAAACCTATCTCTCTCCACCATCTCGATTGAATATCCAAAAATTAATAAAATATGACTTACTTCCTATTTGTAAACAATATTTAAATCTAGTAAAAATCAACTACAAACTATGAGTTAACAACTTTGATATTTGAAAAATCATTTCATCTTAATTAAAAGATTCGTAATTTTTTATTAACTATATTTATGATTCTAATTCAGATTTAACAATAAAGCTATAAGCTCTTGAATGATATTAATATCTAGATATACAAACTTTTTCTTTAATTTTAAATCATTCAATTATGAATGTGTAGATGTTTTTAAAACAAACTATCAAATTATAATTTCAATATACAGAATAAACTTATCAAAAATACATCTTTGATGCTTTTATTTTGGTTCGCAATGTTAAAATTAATTATTTCAACTAAGCCTCCATATCACTGTATTGGGATCTTTAACAGATTTTGTTAAAAACTCAGTAATTATACATCATATCAATTCAAATAAAATTTTTATTGTATATAGATGCGATATCTATACAAAATTATGAGAACCATGTCATATATAGACAATTTCTTGTTCATATATTTATTGCGGTTGGCATTATTATTTCTTACCTAGTCCAAAATTTATTTATAATAATCCATATAAGAAAAACTATAAAATATACCTAATGTAAATAATTCCTATGTAAAATTTAAATAATAATATTATATAAGATGTTCTAACTTATATACTAAACAAAATACCAAGAAATAAAACAAATCCAACCCAGTTATTATTAAGAAACGCTTTAAAACAATCTTCTGGATGACGATCAGCTATTAGTATCTGCTGATACATAAACAATAAAAACATAATGAAAATACTATAATAAAAACTCGGAGCTAAATGAACTTGCCATCCGATTAATATTAATACGATTAATACTGATAATTGTAAACATCCAATAATCAATTTATCATAACGATTAAATAAAATTGCTGAAGATCGTACACCAATTTTTAAATCATCAGATCGATCAACCATAGCATATTGCGTATCATAAACCATTACCCAAGCAGTATTTACTAAAAAACATAACCAGCAAATTTTCGGAAGACTTTGCGTAACCTCTGCCCACACCATGGGAATGGGCCAACTAAAAGCTATACCCAAAACCACCTGTGGTAGATTAGTATAACGTTTCATAAATGGATAAATTAGGGTTAAAAATAAACCAATAAAAGACAAAAAAATCGTTTTTTGATTCATCGTTAAAACTAAAGAAAAAGACAAAAAGATAAAAAACAAAAAAAGTATTTTTGCTTCTTTTTTTGATACTAATCCACTCGGGATAGGCCGCTTACATGTACGTTTAACATAACCATCAATTTTCCAATCAACAAGATCATTAACTATACAACCAGCAGAACGCATAGAAAAAACACCTAATATAAAAACAAAGAAAACATAAAAAGATGGAGAAGACATCTTTGATAACCATAAAGACCATAAAGTAGGCCATAGTAAAAGAAGTAATCCAGCAGGCTGATCACCACGAATTAAACTATAGTAAGCTACTAACTTAGTTATTTTATAAGAAAAATTCAATAATGAAAATCCCTTCTCCAATATATCCCATACCATAAGATATTAAATAATAAAAATCAGGACAAAATAAGCACCTTAGTTCAAGAAAGTAGAGAGATATGAAAAACTAATATAAAAATAAATTTAAAATCATACCATCATAGATAATATATAAATAAAATAAAATAAATTCAGGAAAAAGGAAAAATATCCTATTTCCGATATTTTAAAAATCAGCCAATAGAATTATTCTATAATATTTAAATCAAAATCTTCTCTCTTTTGATAAATCAATTCATCTATCATAAAAAATATATAATAATATTTGTATTAACATACTTTATAGTAACATACTATAGAAACTAATTACATATTTTCATAAAGAATCTTCTATTATCCGGACTTACATAAGATTTACTTTTTGATCCATATTAAAAATTTTGGTATCTAAAATTCTTTATTATCTAACAATAGCATTTAACATGAATCATATTCTAATACAATATGTAGTGCACTCCATTAAATGTAGTGCACTCCATTAAAAAAATTAAAAACATCTTTCTTAATTTATTGCTAATCGGAAAATCAATAATATATTGATTCTTATCTAGTAGGTTCATCATATATATTAGATCAAATCTATTCCTATTTAATAATAGTGAAAGAAATAAAAACTAAATCAAGTATTTAGAAATACATATTCTCAAACGATATAGTAATTACTTATACACAGTTCTTATATATATCGATTTTTTATAAAATGACCCTCCTTCTGAAAAATAAATCACTATTCTTTCGGAATATACCGATATGAAAAGTAAAATATTTTCTCTTGATGACCAGCAGTTACAACTTCCCTTCCAATAACATAATTTTTTAATAATTATATAACATAAAATCGCTTCCTTTCAATAATTAAACTCCATGACAACCTTGAAATACCCAAGAAAGACCCCAAATAATGCTCATCTAGATATGAAATCTTATAATTATTAACATTTAGACACAAAACTTTCATTGAAGATTTCTGAAATCCTAAACACCTCTCATGTAAATTAATTACTACCCAAGAGTAAACTAGGAGATAACTGTGTTACATAGTAAAATTAACGCGAGCACTAGAGATTTTATGACTTTAATACCAATGGTCGTTGAAAAAACCTCTCAAGGAGAACGTGCATACGATATTTATTCGCGCCTTCTGAAGGAGCGAATTATCTTTCTTACTGGACCTATTGAAGATTATATGGCCAATTTAATTGTAGCGCAAATTCTCTTTCTAGAAGCTGATAATCCAGAAAAAGATATTCACCTTTATATCAATTCTCCTGGTGGAGTTATTACTTCTGGAATGTCGATTTATGACACCATGCAATTTGTTAAACCAGACATAAGCACTATTTGCATAGGACAGGCATGTTCTATGGGAGCGCTACTGCTCACATCTGGTACAAAGGGTAAACGCTATTGTTTAACTAATTCACGAATGATGATTCATCAACCCATAGGTGGTTTTCAAGGACAAGCCTCTGATATCGATATTCATGCACGCGAAATTATCAAAACAAAAAAAATAATGAACCAGTTAATGGCAAAACACACTGGTCAAACTGTTGAAAAAATTGATAATGATACTAATCGAGATCGATTCCTATCCTCTCAAGAATCAGTTTCATACGGTTTAGTCGATGCTATTCTCTCTCAACGCACCTAATACATCACACCACAATTCATATTGTATACAATTATTTTTTTATACAAAATTACCGCATATTAAACTAGAGATATATTTCTAACCTTGTAGTGAATAGAAAATTATAAAGAGAAAGAATCATGACCAATAAAAACAAAGACGGTTCAGGTGAAATCCTGCATTGTTCCTTTTGCGGAAAAAGCCAATATACAGTACAAAAACTAATTGCAGGACCCTCAGTATATGTCTGCAATGAATGCATTAATTTATGCAATGATATGATCGATCAAGACAAAAAAAACGATCAAACAGAACCAGATCCAGCTCATTTACTTCCGAATCCACACAACATTCGTATCCATCTCGATGAATACGTTATTGGACAAGATAAAGCTAAAAAAGTGCTTTCAGTAGCTCTATACAATCACTATAAACGCATTCGTAATGCTAAAATTCCAAATCATATTGAACTAGGAAAAAGCAATGTTCTTCTGATTGGTCCAACGGGGACAGGTAAAACATTATTAGCAGAAACTATGGCGCGCCTACTTGATGTACCTTTTGCCATATCAGACGCTACCACCCTAACTGAAGCAGGATATGTTGGCGAAGATGTAGAAAATATTATTCAAAAACTGCTACAAAAATGTGATTATAACATACAAAAAGCTCAACATGGAATTATATACATTGATGAAATTGATAAAATATCTCGCAAATTAAATAATCCATCAATTACTCGCGATGTGTCTGGTGAAGGGGTTCAACAGGCCCTCCTAAAGCTAGTTGAAGGAACTATTGCATCTGTGCCACGACAAGGAGGACGAAAGCATCCACAACAAGAATTTTTAAGCGTCGATACCTCTAAAATCCTTTTTATTTGTGGAGGTGCTTTCTCAGGGCTAGAAAAAGTCATAGCAAGAAGAATAGATACTGGAATTGGCATAGGTTTTAATGCGTTGGTGACAGGGCAGTCAGAAAAAATATCAGAAAATAAGCTGATCGCACAAGTCGAACCAGAAGATCTTATTCAGTTTGGTCTTATTCCGGAATTTATTGGTCGTCTTCCAATAATAGCAACGCTAGATAACCTTAATAAAGAGGAACTAGTTAGTATTCTGAGAGAGCCTAAAAACGCACTCACTAAACAATATCAAGCATTATTTAATATGGAAAATGTTAAGTTAGAATTCCTCGAAGAATCTCTCTGGGCTATCGCGCAAAAAGCAATAGAACGAAAAACTGGAGCAAGAGGACTTCGATCAATAGTAGAAAATATATTACTAAAAATCATGTATGACCTTCCATCCATAAATACAGTTGAAAAAGTAATTATTGACCGGTTGGTTGTGGAAGGAAAAAAAGAACCTATTCTTTCACATAAAGAAGAAAAAAATCAAACATTACTAATAAAAAAATAAACTTCATCGTATATAAACTTTTGAAACAGCTGTATGAAGATCAAATTTATCTATATAATTACAATATTAGCTTTAAAATCTAATATTGATTAAAAAATAAATACAGTATATCACACTTAATATTAAATAACTAAACCACCAGCCAATTAAAAGTGGTGTGATTTTTTAACACTAAAACACTTGATCATAAGTTCTTATTTATAATCATCCTATGTTACAAAATATATTAAAACATATATTTTCAACCATACGTACTTATGTAATTTACAAAACAAAACTTAAAATCAATGATTATTATATTCTTATAATTTTTATAAATCAACTAGAGCTATCCTTTATCATCTTGTGATAAATTAATGGAATATTTAGAATACGAATATTTATATTCGTACATTAACCTTGTTAAAATATCACTATCTATCTATATAGTTTATATCTTATATTATATAAGAAATCCGCATATAATCTTTATTAATACGATTACCAGTCCAGTCAAATACTACTGACAACTACTATTTTAAATATATTATTAAACAATTATCTTGTTACTACGTAACAGAATATTAAGAAAGTGGATATAAAACATACTATAAGTAGATACCATAATGCAATCATTAATCAAAAATACCTAAAATAATCAGTCCTTATGGTTATATTCATACCTCAACCCATTGAGAACCACATGAAAATAACTAATCACAATCTGACTTGATTATCAAACAGATATAATTAAAAAAATCTACAACGAATTACATCCAATTTATATATCTAATAAGATAAGCATTCACATCTTGTAGTGGAGCTAATATAACTAATGAGTATCTTAACCTCTCTCATTCAGGCCTTGTGGAAACAAGATTACGTTATCCTTGAAGACCCCACCCTTATTTGGACACTATATTTAGTTTTATTTATAATTTTATTTCTAGAAAATGGATTACTTCCAACATCTTTTTTACCAGGTGATAGTTTATTAATTCTCGTGGGTACATTAATAGCCGAGGGCGCAATTAATTGTGTAACTACCTTACTTATCCTAACTACTGCCGCTAGTCTTGGGTGCTGGGTTAGTTATCTTCAAGGGAGATGGCTAGGAAATACTTATACTGTAAAAAAATGGTTATCATACCTTCCTCTTCAATATCATAAAAAATCTAAACATATGTTCCATCAATATGGATTATCTGCATTATTTCTTGGACGTTTTATTGCATTTGTCCGTACTATTCTACCTGTTTTAGCCGGGTTATCTGGTTTAAATCATTTGCGTTTTCAGTTTTTCAACTGGACTAGCTCATTTCTCTGGGTATTAATTCTTATCATGATAGGATTTATGTTCGGACAAACACCAATATTTCATTCCCATGCTAATCAACTAATATGTTTAATGATGCTCTTGCCTTTAGCAATGATGTGCTTTGGTTTAATTGGTTCTTTATTTCTGTTTTGCAGAAAAAAATATCTAATGATAAAAAAATAACATGGATTGTATATTAAAGGCATTATGCAACATAAATAAAAATTAAATAAATATGGAAATTATAACAATAAAACAAATAATGTGTTTACCATATTATTAGTATAGTACAATTTAAATCTATTATTATAGATTATAGATCTAGTTTTATTTGGTTTAATATTGAATAAAAAGTATAGTCGTATTTCTAATTTATACATTATATAGAATATTTTTCTATATCTTTATGAAGACATATACTAGTCTAGACCAAACTAGACACTTTTTTTAACAAACCTGTTAAGTAAGGTATGATATCACTAATTTTTATAATATGTTTTTCATATGAACGACGACATTGGTACTCAACTTCTGCATTCCGAAGATGACGTTCACTAATAACAACAAGATGTGGTATACCAATTAACTCCATATCAGAAAACATTACACCTATCCCTTCCTTCCTATCATCGAAAATTACATCAATACCTAGCGAAGATAACTGACTATATATATCCTCAGCTATATGTTTAATACGATCTAATTTATGCATATTCATAGGTAAAATTGCTATCTGAAAGGGAGAGAGAGCAGTTGGCCATATAATACCGCGCTCATCATGACTTTGTTCAATTGAAGCCGCTATCAAGCGACTAATACCAATACCATAACAACCCATTCTGACAATCTTGCGTTGTCTGTCTTTGTCTTGCACGAATACATCTAGCGCACGTGAATATTTTTCACCTAACTGAAAAATATGACCTACCTCAATTCCACGTTTAATAAAAATAGTACCTTTCCCATCAGGACTGATATCACCTGAAACAACGTTACGAATATCTTCAATGCGCGGTATTGGCAAATCGCGCTCCCAATTAATACCACTCAAGTGCCATCCATCAATATTCGCCCCTGTAATAAAATTACTCATCAAGGACACAGAGCGATCAGCAATAATAGGTATATTAAGACCAACTGGTCCTAATGAGCACAAACTAACACTTACCTTTTCACGAATCTCCTCTTCACTAGCAAAACTCAATGGTTTAGCAACAATATCAATACTTTCGGCTTTAATGATATTTAATTGATGATCTCCTCGAATTAGAAGAGCAATAAATTCAGAACTACTTTCTTTAGAAGCTTTTACTACAATTGTTTGTACTACATCTGTAAGTGAAAGATCAAATTGAGTAACAAGATCTTTGATATTTGTAATTCCTTCTGTTTTAAATTCACGTTTTATTTTAGTAGAAAAGTTACGATTTCCAGAAACCGATATTGCTTCAGCAATGTCTATATTGGCCGCATACTCCGATTCAGTAGATAATGCAATACAATTGTCACCACTTTGAGCGAAAATATGGAACTCATGAGAAATTTGACCTCCAATACTTCCGTTATCTGCCTCTACGACACAAAAATTCAAACCTATTCTCTTAAAAATATGACTATAAGCATGATGCATAGCAAAATAAGTCTCCTGAAGAGATTTCTGCGTTGCATGAAATGAATAACCATCTTTCATTAAGAATTCACGAGATCGTATAACTCCAAACCGAGGACGTATTTCATCACGAAACTTAGTTTGGATTTGGAATAAGTTCAATGGTAACTGTTTGTATGAACTAAGCTCGTATCGAATTAAATTTGTTATTACTTCCTCATTAGTCGGACCAAGGACAAAAGAGCGATTACTCCGATCAAAAAATCGAAGTAATTCTAAACCATAATTCTCCCAGCGCCCACTTTCTTTCCATAAATCAGCCGGTTGCACAATAGGCATAGAAATTTCTAATGCCCCAATATTATTCATCTCTTCACGTATAATGTTTTCCACTTTTTTTAATACACGCAAACCAGTTGGTAACCAAATATATAACCCAGATGCTAACTTCCGAATCATTCCAGCACGCAACATTAAGTTATGACTGACCAGCTCAGAATCAGAAGGCTCATCTCTAAGAGTAGAAAGAAGATATTGAGTAGTACGCATGAATTATCAATTTATATAAAATGACCCAAGGAATAAAAAATATACTCACACCATATCTTTTATCATTAAAAATTATATATATTCATTTTATAGTGAATATATCGAAATATTTTATATAACAATCAATTGAAATATTTCCCAACTTATCTAAAGAATTCAAATTTATGTGACTTCTAAGTAAATTAGAAACAGAGATTACTTATTAAGTTATATTACATACTTTTTCTCTGTAAACTGAAAAATTAAAAACATTAATAACTGAAATATACTTAGAGTAATTAAATATCAAATATGAAACATTCAAAATACGAAAATCATCATTATAAAATATGCTCACTAGATCATATAATCGTTAAAATATCTAATTCAAAAATTTAATAAATCATCGCAAACTAAAATATTAAAATTTATCAGTACTCTATAATTTATATCTTATAGATATATCAAAATATCAAAATATTCTATTCTAGAATAAAAAAAACAAATCTCTGATCTAAATTTATCGCCTATCAGTAACCCTAACTACAAAGTAGGATCACAGATCGATTTCTAATTCTTCTTTTATGTCAAGACTATCATAAAAAAACTAAAAATATTTATAGTAAAATACTGTAGAATCTTCTATATATTTTCACAGACATATAAAAGTTAAATCAAAATTATTATAACATATAGATCTTGAATTTTAAAATATTTTTTTAGAAAACTTTATTTATGTTAACAGATAAAACTAATCGTTATTCAAAATAAATAGTTCTATATTAATTTATTTATTATAAATATACATGTTAAACAATCAAATAATACGAGCCATTAAAGAAATCTATGACCTCTATATTGGTATATAAAGGTAAATTTCATTCTTCAGATAAGATTCTTCTATCTTTGATCATCGATCGTCACTCCGGAAGGAAATATAAGTTTAAATTGATTCATATCTACTAGTATATTTTTTTGATTGTGAAAATCATAACTACTGTACAATCCGCTCTCCTCTATAGCACTAAATCGATTAATTATACCAGATTTAGTGATTTCAATAGAAAATTTAATAAGATCTTTTTCACTCTTTTTAGGAGTAAAAAAGAAGTTATCATTTTTTTGTATTATATTATAATCTTCCCAATCAGAATTCTTCTTGCCTACAATTAGCATTAATGGACTATAACTCAGATCATTTTTTATACGATAAATCACAACTTGATTAATTAAAGGATGATAAAAAAACATGTCTCGTCCATCCGACAGTAATATATTTTCATCCGGACTAAATACATGCCAGTAAAATTGATTAGGTCGTTGCACCCAAAGTTCACCATCAGACTCCTGTATCAAAATATTATTTTTATCCATAACCTTCTGATGAAATTTTAAATATATACCACTGACTTGAGCTAAACGCTGTTGTAAAATACTCTGTGGATCCGCTAAAACAGTTATAGGAGTCAAGATATATAAAAAATAAAAACCAATCGATATTATTTTCATTACAAAATATCATTATAAAATACATTAAAAAATAAGATACAAACACTCATTAATTCTTTCAATAAAGATAACATCTTACAAACACCCTTCTCTCTATTATTCTTGTAATCCAATCCAAAGCTAGAAACCTGAACATCTCTTGTTATATCTCAAGAGTCATTAGAATATATAAAAAATCGACTTTATTATTCATTAAATATAAACTAAACAAAAGAAAAACTACTAACCATCAACATAAAAATTTCATTTTATAACTTATTTAAAAAAAATTATAAAAAATCACTTCAAATACCATAATTCTTTTTCAATAGTTATTATTACAATATTTATGAATATATATCAATCATAAAAAATTGCATATACTAAAGTAAATAGAGATTTTATAAATACTTAAGTTTTTAAATCAAAAACTAATACAACATAATTATTTAGCACTATATTTTGATATAAACATCTATACTATAATCTATAAAAAATGCAATATCCCTCAATTATTTTACAAAATAAACCCTATTCATAAACTATAGCCACCATACAACATGATTCCATCATTATATCTTTCAGAAAAACTATATAATTACTACTATTCTATCACCAATTAATGTATCTTTTTCAACTAAATTCTCCCGTTTTATACAAAGGAATCACATCACGGAGACGAAAACCAAGTACACCTAACATTAGAATATAAGAACTAAAACCAATGAAAATTACTATGATTAATCGTGCTAATCGTTCCATCATACCCCCGCTGTCCCATATGGGCATAATATATAGCACGCTAACTAACGAAGCAACCATCACTAAAACAGAGATAATTAATCGAAAAAAGAAATATATCCAGCCCGGCTGAGGGACAAATAATTTCTGTTTACGTAATTGCCGATAAAGAAGTGCAGTATTTAGACAAGAAGCCAATCCAATAGAAAGCGATAACCCAGCATGCTTGAATGGCCCAATTAGCACTATATTCATAATCTGTGTGGCTAATAATGTAAATACTGAAATCTTTAACGGAGTTTTTATATTCTGGTGAACAGAAAAACCCAGTACCAATACTTTAATGATAATCAATCCTATTAATCCCACCGAATAGGCCACTAATGCATGTTGAGTCATTCCTACATCAAAATCAGTAAAATTACCATATTGAAACAAAACTATAATAAGAGGTCTCGCTAAAATACCTAATGCCACCGCGCTGGGGAGGGCTATAAGGAAACCAAAACGCAAGCCCCAGTCTATTAGATATGAATATTCCGTAAAATTGCCGCTGCTCACGCTTTTTGCTAATAAAGGAAATAAAATAGTACCTAACGTTACTCCTAACACTCCAACAGGAAATTCCATCAATCGATCAGCATAATATATCCATGAAATAGAACCAGGACTCAAAAACGAAGCAACGATAGTATTAATAATAAGAGAAACCTGACTTACTGAAACACCGGGGACTAATGAACCCATATGATGCACTAAACGCCAGACATCCATATCGTGAAAAACTAAACGCGGTAGAACTAATAAACCTATTTTTTTTAAATATGGTAGTTGATAACCAAGTTGTAAAATACCACCTATTAATACTGACCAAGATAATGCCGTAACAGGAGGATGGAAATGTGGCGCAGCAAATAATGCAAAAAAAATTATACTTAAATTAAGAAATGCAGGAGCAAGTGCTGGTACAGCAAAGTAATTCCATGTATTAAGAATGCATCCAACTAATGAGGACAAAGATATTAGTAATATATAAGGAAGTGTAATACGTAAAAGCGTTGTAGTTAACTCAATTTTATCAACAGTGTTAGCAAAACCAGGGGCTGTTACCTTAATTAACCAAGGAGCAATTATTATTCCTAAAATAATAACTATCCCTAATACTAGCGTTAACAATCCAGCAACATGTGTGATAAAGACTTTAGTCACCTCTAGATTCTTCTTACCTTTATATTCAGAGAGAAAAGGAACAAACGCTTGAGAAAAAGCTCCGTCAGCAAAAAAACGACGTAATAAATTAGGTAACTTAAAAGCAACAAAAAAAGCATCAGTCACTATACCTGAGCCAAAAATCCTTGCTATAACAGCATCCCTAATAAAACCTAATAACCGAGAAAAAACAGTCATAAAACTAACCGCTACCAACGCCTTTAAAAGATCCATCTGTGTCCTGCGCATAATTTTTACATATCTTGGAATAACATTTATATTAAACACAATCTGTACTCACTATCACATTAAGGACCATCTAACTACCATAAAAATATTTCTCTAACTAGTTATCACCCTTCTCCATACCCATAATAAGAAAAAAATTTTTTATACATTTATATGCAATATATTGCATATAAAACTACTATCCTCTTTTAATAAAAATTTTCATTAACCTATAATTTTGTAATTACCTTACAATTGGCTTTCATCCCAGAAATATCGAGGTTTGCTCTAATAGAGCTATGCGTTATTAAGTAATATATACAATCTTATTCTTGTATATAACGTTTATATATTCAAATAAGAATCTAAACTAGTCTTAATGAAACTTATTCTAATACATAGTATAATTTCTCTTTATCAGAAATTATTTATCATAAACAGTTACTAATTTTTAATAACTTTCTTATAGAAGCATTTAATTTTATTAAATATAATAAAAATGGAATTATGTGTAATAGAAAACTCTATACTAAAACCCTCTCCTTCTTGATATTAATCAACATAAATAATAAATGTATTTTTAATACAACTTTTCAATCGTATCGAAAAAGATAGATTTTCTAGCATACTCTAATATCTTATTTCTTATCTCTAAATCTGTGCATAATATGTGTATAGGACTCTTATATAAAAGTATTATTCTTTTAAGAAAAATACTTGATTCAAATCTTACCAAGAAAATTAGATCTATTAAAATCAATCTCATAATACATATCAGCCACTGAGTAACATCTTTTTAATAATATAATAATAGTTGTATCAACTAGTTATATTATTAAAATTTAATAATACGTACAAGATTGATACAATAATCACTAGCTTCTACAATTTGAAAACGCAGTGGTGGCATATCAATCACCTCACCAGTTAAAGGTAAACGACCTTGGCATTTAATTAATAAACCCGCTAAAGATTCATGATCATTTTCTGGTTTAATTAATTCTTTATAATCTAATACATGTTGTAATGAATGCAAGTCCGTACCACCTTTCACCAACCACCCATCTCCATCTGCCATAATATCAGGAGTTTCGTCTTCATCAGGAAATTCACCAGCAATAGCTTCCAAAACATCTAAGGGTGTAATTAAACCCTGGACTATACCAAATTCACTAGTAACAACAACAAAACTACCTTTCGCTCGACGAAGAACACCAAGGAGGTTTAATGGATTAAGAGTATCTGGAACAATAATTGGCGGTGTAGTAGTAGAGAAAGAAGAAATATCGATATCATGATCTAATGCTACTAACAATTCTTTTGCTCTAACAACACCAACAATCTTATCTAGTCCACCACGACATACTGGAAACAAACTATGTGGTGTATCCAGCAACTGAATACGCACTTCATCTGGAGAGCAAGTTAGATCTACCCAAGAAATTTCTCCTCGTGGCGTCATAATACTCCGTATAGAACGTGACGCTAAAGTTAAAACAGCGTTAATCATATAACGCTCCTCATCTTTAAAAGCCTCTTGAGGTGCAATAGTTTCTATTGTACTATTATCTATACCATGCGACTCATTCTGTCGATCTCCTCCTATCAAACGCTGAATAGCCTCCGCGGTTCTTTCTCGCATAGGTCGACGTTCCTCATAACGCATAAAATTGCGTCGAGCCATTTGATTAAATAACTCGATAATAATAGAAAAGCTAATTGCTGCGTACAAATAACCTTTCGGTATATGAAAACCAACACCTTCTGCTACTAGACTAAGCCCAATCATTAAAAGAAAACTAAGACACAAAACAACTACAGTCGGATGACTATTCACAAAACTAGTTAAGGGCTTCGAGGCAAGCAGCATCACACCCATGGCAATCACCACCGCAATCATCATCACCGATAAGTTATTTACCATACCTACTGCAGTAATAACTGCATCAAGAGAAAACAACGCATCAAGAACAATAACCTGTATTACAACTGACCAAAAACTAGCATAGCCTTTATGACCTAAACTATTCATATCGTGATTTTCTAAACGCTCATGAAGTTCAATCGTCGCTTTAAATAATAAAAAAACACCTCCCGTCAGTAAAATTAAATCACGTCCAGAAAAACTAATGTCACCTATACTAAAAAATGGACGCCTTAAAGTAACCATCCAGGAAATTAAAGAAAGAAGACCTAGTCGTGTTATCATTGCGAGTGACAATCCAGTCAGGCGGGCCTTGTCGCGCTGATTTGGAGAAAGTTTATCTGCTAATATGGCAATAAAAACTAAGTTATCAATGCCTAAGACAATTTCAAGCATAACCAACGTAAGAAAACCCGCCCATATCGAGGGGTCTAAAAGAAATTCCATGCATAACTCCGAAAAAAGACACGAGAAAATACAGTATTTTTTTGTTAAAACAATCACAGATTGTATTAATAAGCGTATCGGAAGACATAGAAAGAAATACCAACAAGGCCGATTGTATATTTATATCAATTATAAAATCAGTCGATTAAACCACCTGAGGCCCTTTACTCCTAATATTAAAGATCTTTACTTTATCAGCTGATACCTATAGGTCAAAATAATTTTTACTACGCGATGTAATTTGATTAAAAATAAAAATAAAAATATAAACAGTCAAACTAAATAAAAAGGATTTATATACCAGAAATATATTATTCTATTACAACTCTAAATAAAGTTATTATAATATCAGATTACCACTATTATAGTAATAGTAACTTTACTCTCCTATTCCAGTTTCATAATATAAATAAATCTAAAATATTTCATATCTTAATATAATATATAGAGAAAAAGTAATGATAACCATACACTTTAAGAATACCCAACTCTTTTTAGTCTTATACTATATCTATATGCGTTATAGCTTAGATACCGAATAATCTTGATTGTCTTCTTTACTATTTCATGATAAATTCCATTTACATGATTATAGGATTGAATCCAAAGAGTCTATCTGTAGAGGCATTTGAAGCACTGAAATTAAATCCCAGCATAAATCATCTACACCAGAATGATTTATAGAAGAAATTAAATAATATTTATGATGCCAACCTAGTTCCTGCACAATCACTTGACTGACTAATCTTGCTTGCTCCTTACTTAATAAATCAATCTTATTGAAAACCAACCAACGGGGTTTATGGAACAATGTTTGACTATACTGCCCTATTTCATGCATAATAATTTTTATATCTCTTAATATGTTCATTTCTTCCATCGAAGATAAATCAATTATATGCAATAATATACGACATCGCTCAAGGTGTTTAAGAAAGCGAATACCAAGACCTATACCTTTGGAAGCTCCTTCAATTAAACCAGGTATATCAGCAATTACAAAACTCCTTTCTCTATCTACGAACACAACAGCAAGACGAGGTATCAATGTAGTAAAGGGGTAATTAGCAACTTTTAACTTAGCGCCAGAAATCTCACGAATAAAAGTTGATTTGCCTGCGTTAGGAAGTCCCAATACACCCACATCTGCTAAAAGAATTAGCTCCAAATGTAAATCACGTATTTCACCTTGAGTCCCCATGGTCCTCTGACGAGGCGATCGGTTTACCGATGATTTAAATCTTGTATTACCTAATCCATGGTAGCCACCTTTAGCTAACATAACTTTCTGATGATGTGCCATATCTACAAGTACTTCACCAGTTCCTTTATCAATAACACGAGTGCCAAAAGGTACTTTTACTAATAAATCATTCCCGCGCTTACCAGTACAATTAGAACCTTTTCCATGCTGACCAGATCCAGCTTTAAAAATTTTTTCAAAATGAAAGGACGACAGAGTATTTAAATTTGAATCAGTTTCTATATATATATCACCACCATCGCCTCCATCTCCACCATCCGGACCACCACGTGGGATATACTTCTCACGACGAAAACTGATACAACCGTGACCACCATTTCCAGCCACAACCACTATAGCTGCTTCGTCAATAAATTTCATTTTACTTCTCCATCACTTACACAGCTTTATTCTAATTTTCAAAAAAAATGAACCGATATAAAAATAATGCATATAATTAGATCAACTACAAATCACACATAGACCATTTAATACCAAAAATCCTTTTATTAAAAATCTATTCCAAATTCTTTAACAATATAAAAAATATAAAAGATTAAAAATAATGTGTTTACAAACTCATTATCAACTTATTATAGCTATTTTAATTATTCACATTCATTAAATATAAAATACGACAACCTATAAAAACTATAAAAAATGTTGCTACAGTATTTATAATTTCCATTTGAACTATACTTGAAATATTTTTAATCCCTATAAATAATGTCATATACTGTAACTAAAAAATTTTCTCAAACTACCTTTTATAATAGGTAGTTATCAAGAATATATGGATAAACTAATACTAATGATCAAGTGAGTAAAAGCGAGTAAACTATGTAATGTATAAAACATTTTTCTATAAATTATAAATAAATAATAAAAATAAAATGTTTATATAATACCGAAAACAATGCACACTTATACAACTAAAGAATGATTATCTCTACATCCATGTTAAACAACATGGGTCATTTTTCTAATGATACACATCATCTTCTATTCTGAATCCTATTACTCAAAATCAGCTAAAAAATTATAACTACTGCAATCAAATTTATATTGAAATAAAAAATTAAACAATCAAACATTCACAATTGTTGAAACATATTCCGCAATAATCTTTTTACTATATCCCTCTAATAATTTTATTTCCTAACATTGATGATTTTTTCCAAGAAAAAATGAAATATAGACGCCGTAATGACTATTCTATAAAAAACAATCTACACTCTAATAAACAAACAAAATCCATTCTTATTAAAATATACATAAACGCTCTCATTTAACTTAAAGTAAAAAATTATATATGATAGATACCATAAAGCATCTCAGAATGAAGACTCTTGATATCACCAATTATATTATATATGAACAATAATGAGTTACGATCTAGTAATTTAGAATTCATCAATTATATACGTCTCTATTTTCACTATAAATGACGATCATCATACACATCCTCTTCAGCCAGCTAGAGAAGGATATTTTTCTAAATTGATATCAAAAAATATTATTTTATATATTGTAAAATACTAATCTTAGCAAGACTAGTATATAAGTACTGACGTATCTATTTATATATCTATACTTAATATCTATTTTTGATAAAAAATTAGATCATATCTCTATCCTTAATCATCCCAATAGCTATCTTTCTTTTTGAAAGATTATTCACTCATTATAGATCATGTATTATAATCCTTACCTTTGAAAGAAAAAATGAAAATTTAAAAAAATAAATCATAATAATCGATGAAAAATCACGTTTATGCATCTTGATGATCCTAATTGACGATTAAAGATCTGTGTAGGTCTAATCTGAATCTAACATTAAGCCATACTTATAATAATAAAATACACTAATTGTTTATAAATAAAAAATCTATCGTTATTGAGATATAATTTAAATAATCTACATACTAATAATGCTAACATATTTTCTATTTCTTGAGCCTTTTACTTCAAACTGAACCTTACCATTTTCAGTAGCAAATAAAGTGTGGTCGCGCCCAGACCCTACATTTTTTCCAGCATGAAATTTAGTACCACGTTGACGTACAATAATTGTACCAGCTAATACAGCTTCACCGCCAAAACGTTTTATCCCCAACCTTTTCGAATGAGAATCACGTCCATTTCGGGTTGAGCCCCCCGCTTTCTTATGCGCCATTTTTTAGATCATCCTCTGGAGAACTAATACGAGTAATTTTCACATCAGTAAAGCTTTGACGATGCCCCTGTTGCTTATGATAGTGCTTACGAGCACGAAATTTAATAATTTTTATTTTCTTACCACGACCATGAGAAACAATTTCTGCATGAATTAAACTACCCCTAACAATAGGCGAACCAATACTCACATCTATACCATTGACTATCATCAGAACTTGATTAAAAATTATTCTCTCACCAGCAGCTAGATCAAATTTTTCTAAACGAACAGTTTGACCTTCTCTAACCCGATACTGCTTGCCACCACTTTTAAAAACTGCATACATATTCAATTCCACTTCTGCACCTGCCTGATTCAATTTGATACCACATTATTAATAATATTGAATTATAAATTTTACGAAACTTTATGACTAAAGACAAGCATCTATTACCCAATACTATATAAATCGCTAAACATATAAAAGAAAAGATCACATAATATTTTTCCAGTACAATCTTTTTATATTGTCTGAATTGTTATACCAAAAATCAATCAATACATATATCCTAGACATGAACTGATAAATTGTTAAATAGACTAATGAACTTACAGCAAATTAATCAACTTATTTCAAAAGACATGGAAGAGATTAACTCAACCATACTTACCAAACTGCACTCAGATGTGTCTCTTATCAACAAGGTAATTTACTACATAATTAATGGAGGAGGAAAGCGCATCCGTCCCATTATTTCTGTTCTAGCTGCGCGAGCAATAAATAATTGCTCAAATAAACATTATATTACCATAGCAGCACTCATTGAATGCATTCACACCGCAACACTCCTACACGATGATGTTATTGACGAATCAAACATGCGAAGAGGTCAAGCAACTGCAAACACCACTTTTGGAAACTCTGCTAGTGTTTTGGTTGGTGATTTTATTTATACTCGTGCGTTTCAGATGATGACAAGTCTGAATTCAAAACGAATACTAACAGTCATGTCAGCCGCTGTAAATATCATTGCTGAAGGAGAAGTTTTACAATTATTAAATCGCAATAATCCCGATATGACTGAAGAGAATTATATGCAGATTATTTATAGTAAAACCGCGAAACTCTTCGAAGCAGCAACACAATCTTCCGCTATTTTAGCAGAAGCTAGCACAGATCAAGAAAGGGCCTTGCAAGATTATGGTCGATATGTTGGAACCGCTTTTCAATTAATAGATGATTTACTAGATTATAGCTCTAATGGAGAGACATTAGGAAAAAATATAGGAAATGACCTTGAAGAAGGAAAACTCACCCTACCTTTACTCCATGCTATGAATCATGGAACCCAAGAACAAGCTAATCTCATTCGCTCAGCCATTATTCAAGGAGATGGAGGCTCTTGTCTCGAGCAAATTTTAGAAACAATGATTAATTGTAATTCATTAAACAAAACACGTCAAGCTGCGGAAAGAGAAGCCGATAAAGCTATAATAGCACTTAAGATACTGCCAATATCCCCATGGCGTATTGCGCTAGAAGCAATAGCAAACATATCAGTACAACGTTTTTTTTAAAAATTAAGCTTCTATCATACACATTGCTACTTTCATGATGCCTACCTAGGTAATAGGTAGGCATCAATATATATAACCAACCTTAGCTTTCTAAGCATTTTCTATATCTTATAACTTCTCATATTTTACTAACTTTATATTAACAATATTAATCAGATTCTTAATGAGTTCACTATATTTAATATTGTTTATTACAATTCTAAAAAATAATGAATCAATCATATTAAAAATAAAAAAGAAATAGTATTGAATACAATTCAATACTATTACAATCATTTATTTTGTATTAAAAATAACGCATTCTTCATAATCAAAGAATCTTACTAACTTTTTATATCAAATATCCAAAATCAAAACCCCTTACCTTTCCCGATCAAAAATTAAATTATCACTAATAACACTGATAAAGCACAAAATATACTACAAAATTCTATCATAGCATACATAACTAATTGAATATCAATACTAATTTAAAAAAAATTAATAAGATATTTTTATCTTATTTCTATGTATAAGAAATAACTATCAACTTCATGCTGATTCTTTGCACAAAACGACGCATGCAGATTAATATTTTTATTAAAAAAAATAAAACACAATGTTATGTTAATAACATTACTATGTTAATATATGTACATATGTAGGTAAAGTGTTTATAAGTTATTATATATATACTTACAATTGTACCGATCCTATAAATCTACTCATATAGTCCATCTAAGTGTTCGCTAAAATGAAAATTAAAGTCCAATTAATTTTAATTATATAATAATTGTTACTAATAATCCATTATTTTTAATTACTAATGATTCTAATCAAAAAGATAATATCTTATAAATAATTTTTTTCTTTAAAAAAGACTCGTATTTTATTTTTTTAAATACACCATAAATGCATAATTTCAATTTTTTAAGTGATTATTTTAAATGGCTCCTCTGACTGGGATCGAACCAGTGACATACGGATTAACAGTCCGCCGTTCTACCAACTGAACTACAGAGGATCTTATTTTATTTCAGATATACTATATACTAAAAATAAGAGATGTCAAAGTATGATTAAAAAAGATACTCAATTAAAATCTATGTTTACTAATATTAACATCCCTTTAAAATGAAATTTTCATAATAAACTCAATCTGAATTAAAACATTTCTAATTGATGGAATCTAATATTGTTATTACCAAATCCAATGGAATAAAATAATTTATTCATATCTCAGTTTTAAACAAAAGGTAAATCCTTAAGATTAACAATATCATAAATGTAATATCGAAAATATACAACCTAATCAATCATTAGATTTTTCATGCAACAAGCTCTTCTTAATCATTAGATAGTTACCTATATTCTATTGTCACTTATTAATAAGATGATATTAGATTAAGAAATCTCAATTGATAACCAGATCTAACCTATAACATTATCATGTGATACACATAATGCACAATATCAAGATAACTTAATATTCTAATTCTTTATGCGCATGCACCATATAATTCACATCCACGTTAGAAGTTAATTTGCACAACTTAGTTAAGGGATTGCAATCTATACCAGTTATGTGATACACATACAATTTCGTTTTATCAATCCAATGAAGCAACTCTCTAGGTTGAATTAATTTCAATATCTTATGCGTTCCTTGTGGCAATATTCTTAATATATATTCTGCACAAAAGATGGCTAAAAACCAAGATTTTTTAGTTCGATTTATAGTAGAAAAAAACACTTCCCCACCTGGTTTTACCAATCGAGAGCAAGCATAAATCACAGAATAGGGGTCTGGTACATGCTCTAATAGTTCCAAACAAGTAACTACCTCATATTTTTCCGCATAGTTAACTAAATGTTCTTCTGCTGTTTGTTGTACATATTGAACTTTAACTCCATTTTCCAATGCGTGTAGCCTAGCTACTTGTAATAGGTCTTTCTCTATATCTAAACCCACAACATTAGCACCTAAACTCGCCATACTTTCTGCAAGAATACCACCCCCACACCCAACATCTAGTATCTTTTTTCCAGATAAACCACTAGTATAATGCTTAATCCAATCAAGACGCACCGGGTTCATCGTATGTAATAACTTGCACTCACCTTCTAAATCCCACCAACGCGAAGCCATCACTGCAAATTTAGTCATTTCACTATAATCAATGTTTAAACCATCAAATTTTGGCACTTGATGCATTGAAATAAAACTCCATAAAGATAATATAAAATATAACTACCCTTCAATTAAATATAAGCTCTATATAATCTCAAATGTTGAAAAAACTAACCTCTAATCGATTATAAACACTATATATTAGTATGATAATAAACCTATTCAAATTTAATCAACACAAAATTTTAATATTTATTTAATTCAACCTATATCCATCTAATTTTTCTACATAACACGGTCTGGTAGTAACCTGTTACTATACTATCCTTATCAAGGAGCTCCCATTATTAAGATGATCATGAAACTCATTAATATAAGATAGCTTATTAAGCTAATGGATAACATTTATAATCTAAACGACATCATACAATATTATAGATAGGTAAAGAATAATATTGATTATTTTTTATATAGACAAGAAAATACAAGAATTCTCAAAAACTCATCTTTTATTATACTTACCTCTCTTCTATCATAAATCTTGTCAAATTACATCTGTACGTACAATAAGAAATGATATTTCATATCTTAAAAAATAAAATTTATAAAATTATTCTCTCGATTAAGAAAATTAACTTAAATACAATTAACAATCAATGGATTCATCTGAACAGCTAATTCACAATGGCCTCATTATGAAATGATATGCACTTTAATTTTTGATTCATCAGAAAAATTTTAATTATCAACTATTTTCGGTTATATCAACAAATAATTGACTCTATATCTTCATGGTATAAATCTCAACAATTATAAAATATCAATAATTCTATTATATAAACAAATCGACAAAATTTATGTACAAAAATTTAATCAAATTTAAAATCATATTTTATTTAGAAAAAATTATAATGTACTTATTTAGTAAATACTATAGAAAGTAAAAGTATATTAATTATCTTAATTACATGATCTAACTTTCTATAATAAAGTAAAAATTACTTATAGATTCACTATACTAATATATCCAACATCATGTATATAAAACATCATCAGAATATACTTTTAAAAGAACCCCTTTTTTAATAAAAACAACCTAACCCATGCCCTCTCCTTAACAAATAGGACAACATAATAAATATCATAAAGACTTAAGACTCCATCATTTTATTTGTACAAATAACAATAAAAATTTACATTTAAACCAAGTCAAACATATGAATACTTTATCCACGATAATAATATACCCATCATTGTAATTATTACATTAAAATACAATCTAAGATCCTGCATTTTATTTTGTATATCTAAAATAAAATTAAATCTGACAGACTATGTAATTTATCATAAATAGCTGTCAGAAAAAATTAATGCTTTAAGATTATTTAATGCGTAAGATCATCAAAAAATTTTTTCACACTATCAAAAAACGTTTTAGAACGTGGACTATTTTGCTCACCAAAACATCCACTACAACTTTCTTCTAGTTCACGTAAAAGCATTTTCTGTTTATCATTTAAACGAACAGGAGTTTCTACAACAACACGACATAAAAGATCACCAGATGAACCACCTCGCAATGATTTCACCCCTTTATTGCGTAAACGAAACAATTTACCTGTCTGAGTCTCTGATGGAACTTTTAAATTTACCCTGCCATCTAATGTAGGAACCTCAATTTCGCCACCTAGTGCTGCCATTACAAAGCTAATAGGTACCTCGCAATACAAGTTATTCGCTTCGCGCTCAAAGATATGATGTTCTTTCATCTGTACTTCCACATACAAATCACCAGATGGAGAACCATTCTCTCCCGCTTCACCCTCACCGCTTAACCGAATGCGATCACCAGTATCTACACCTGCCGGTATTTTTACTACTAAAGTTTTTAACTTTTCAATGCGGCCTTGAGCATGACAGGTATTGCACGGATCTTTTATTATTGATCCTCGTCCATGACAAGCAGGACAAGACTGCTGGACGGTAAAAAATCCCTGTCGCATCTGTACTTGACCCGCTCCCTGACAAGTAGAACAAGTTTGTGGCTTGGTACCTGATTTTACTGCACTACCATGACACACCCCACACAATTCTAAAGTGGGAATGCGAATCTCTTTAGACACCCCTCGTACCGCCTCCTCAAGCGATAACTCAATTTTATAACGCAAGTCTGCTCCACGCGCAGAACGCTGTTGACGTCGATTACCACCAAAAATATCTCCAAAAACATCACCAAAAATATCTCCAAAATCAGCAGTAGTACCACTAAAACCACCTTGGCTACCCCCGCCAACACCTCCCTGCTCAAACGCAGAATGACCATATTGATCATAACTGGCTCGTTTCTGGGGGTGGGTCAAAACCTCATAAGCTTCTTTAATCTCTTTGAATTTACCTTCAGACCGCTTATCACCCTGGTTACGATCGGGATGAAACTTCATGGCTAAACGTTTATAAGCCTTTTTAATTTCCCGCTCATCTGCCGACTTAGTGACACCCAAAATCTCGTAATAATCTCTCTTCACCATTTTAATTAATCCTACCCTTAAACACGGGTGCACGGGGATGGATACAATCCACACCCGTGGTAGTTATGACCAGTTGCTTTAACGGGCTACCATACCCTATCAAGTGCGATTATTTTTACTATCTTTTACTTCTTCAAATTCAGCGTCGACAACATTCTCATCTTTTTTGATATTTTCCGTGGAATCAGATGTACCGCTAGTTCCACTCTGTTTTTTAGCACACTCTGTTAATTTATCAGAGGCCTCTAATAATAGTTTCATACTAGACTCAATAGCTGATTTATCTTCACCTTTTAATGCATTTTGTAAAGAATTTAAAATTGATTCAATAGTATCTTTATCGTCTTTATTAAGTTTGTCACCTGATTCTCTTATCTGCTTACGAACACTATGCGCAATTTGATCACCCTGATTGCGAACTTGTACTAATTCTTCAAATTTACGATCTGATTCAGCATTAGTTTCTGCATCTCGTACCATTTTTTCAATTTCATTATCATTTAGACCTGAAGAAGCTTTAATAGTAATCTTTTGTTCTTTACCACTCTTTTTATCTTTAGCGGATACATGTAAAATACCGTCTGCATCAATATCGAAAGTAACCTCAATTTGCGGCATACCACGCGGAGCGTTCTGAATACCATCAAGATTAAATTGTCCAAGAGATTTGTTATCTATAGCCCGTTTTCTTTCACCTTGAACTACGTGAATGGTTACGGCAGATTGATTATCTTCGGCTGTAGAAAATATTTGACTATGCTTAGTTGGAATTGTAGTATTTTTAGAAATCAGCGAAGTCATTACCCCACCCATAGTCTCAATGCCCAGTGATAATGGAGTCACATCTAAAAGCAAGACATCTTTAACTTCACCAGCAAGAACTCCACCCTGCACAGCAGCTCCAACTGCTACTGCTTCATCCGGATTCACATCTTTACGTGGCTCCTTTCCAAAAAACTTAGCTACTTTAGCCTGTACCATTGGCATTCTAGTTTGCCCTCCCACTAAAATAACATCATTAATATCAGACACCGACAGATCGGCATCCTTTAAAGCAACTTTTAAAGGAGCAATAGAACGCAAAATTAGATCTTCAACTAAAGATTCTAATTTTGCACGAGTAACTTTGATATTTAAATGCTTCGGACCAGTAGAATCTGCTGTAATATACGGTAAATTAACATCTGTTTGCTGAGCTGAAGATAACTCAATCTTTGCTTTTTCAGCAGCTTCTTTTAAACGTTGCATCGCTAATGGATCATTATGAAGATCAATACCTTGATCCTTTTTAAACTCGGATACAAGGTAGTTAATCATACGACTGTCAAAATCTTCACCTCCTAAGTGAGTATCTCCGTTCGTAGCTAAAACTTCAAATGTTTTTTCTCCATCCACTTCATCAATTTCAATGATAGAAATATCAAACGTACCACCACCTAAATCATAAACTGCAATTGTACGATTACCTTTATTTTTATCTAGACCATAAGCTAATGCTGCTGCAGTAGGTTCATTAATAATTCGTTTGACATCTAAACCCGCAATACGTCCAGCATCTTTAGTAGCCTGACGCTGCGCATCATTAAAATAAGCTGGAACGGTAATTACAGCTTCATTTACCGATTCACCTAAATAATCTTCAGCGGTTTTCTTCATTTTTTTTAAAACTTCGGCTGAAATCTGTGGCGGAGCAATATGCTTTCCTTTAATGTCTAACCATGCATCACCATTATCGGATGCAACAATTTTAAATGGCATAATTTTAATATCACACTGTACTTCATCATCTTGAAATCGACGACCAATTAATCGTTTAATTGCAAATAAAGTATTTTTTGGATTAGTTATTGCCTGACGCTTCGCAGGCTGTCCAACTAAAATTTCCCCATCCTGAGCATAAGCGATGACAGAAGGCGTGGTTCGATCCCCTTCTGCATTCTCTACTACACGTGCCTGCCCTCCATCCATAATGGCAATACATGAGTTTGTAGTACCCAAGTCAATACCAATTATCTTACCCATTTAGACATCTCCACTTTAATTTATATTAAATCATCTTATAAAGCGTAAATGCGGGCATTTTTTATAGTTTCAACTCTAAGTCATGCGTTTTTTCTTAGTGGTAGCATTGATATACACAGCAGGGTCAAGTCTAAAAAAGTATCCATAAGTATATGGCAATCATCATTGTTTGATGATTCATTATCACTATTTTTACATAAACTATAATCTTTAATTAGCTACAAACTAATTATAAATCATCCGATTTCAACTACGTCTTTTGGTAATAAACTTCAAATAAAACAACACATACTCTCTATCTCCAAATAAATAATACAATAGCTCAAGACAAAGCTCGTAACCAAATACATTATAATATATTCTAATGTAATTCTTCTGAATGGATTGCTTTATTTTTTATCGGTTGTATGATATAAAAGCTAATAATTCCTAACAGGATTTATAATAAAATAATATATACATACTGCCATAACAATAAATATTCATAAATATAAATAACTGATGTACAGGGCAATGAAACACTAATTTCTTTTCTATAAATATCAATAATCAATCTTCTTTAAAATCCTATCGGAATCAATCAATAAAAATATAATATCTAGACCATCAATAGTAAAGTACTATACTATTTTTTATAGTCTTGCAAATTATCAATAAGATTGATATCTGTACTCATTAATCATTAAAAATATTTAATAATCATTAAAAATATTTAATTTTAATTAACTAATTATATAATACCAATCTATATTTGATCTTTATTGGATCTTTTGAGGAACCTAAAAGAAAAAGATAAAATTAAATAAATCCCATAACATTTCCTGTCCTACAATCAATAAAAATAAACCTCCAAAATTAGATCACTATCTGATCAAGCTTTTGATTTTTAACAAACAAACTCCAAAATACGTATTAAAAGACTCAACGTTTCATAACTCTTCTTTTGAATATATTAAAACATATTCTGAAAAAATTAAACTATACATATCATATTGCATATCATTTCCAGGCTTAGTAATTTACTAATACATGTTTATTCTTAAAAAAATTACCTCATCTCATATTATGATAAATCTTAATATCATTAACATATTCTACTGAAACATACATAAGATATGTTTATTACTTTAAAAAACCTTCTGCATAATCTGAATTTATACATCCAAAATATACAAGAGACCAATAAAAATATATTATTTAATAGATTAATGGATATTTTCTAACCCTAAATTCATACATTCTGTCTATCATTAGAGAACCCCGGTCTTATCAAAAAAAACTAAAAAACATACTATTAGTTTCGTGTTTTCAAACTAGAAAAATATATAAATATTAATTTTTTAAAAATAGTTTCATCTGTCCACAGCCCGCTGTATTCTTAATGCATAAACTACAGACATACGATAGAAAATTAATGATAGATGAATAAAAATTTCTCATATCATACGATCGTTTAAAGAATCATTTATATCCTCATGTTATTCATATAACGCTACTTTTCTTAGTATACCCCAAGTATATCACGCCCCCTTATATACAGGAATTACATTCAAACCCTCATTTTTTCTAAATTATAAGAACATTGCATTAAGGAATCTTATTTAAATTATTTGCATTTAAATTGTGTGAAAAGTAAAATAACACTTCGGCACGTGGCGCAGCTTGGTAGCGCACCGTCATGGGGTGTCGGTGGTCAGAGGTTCAAATCCTCTCGTGCCGAAAAAATCAAAAAACCTCATCTTATTAATCATTAAACACACGAGTTAAAATAAAAAAATGAGACACATCATGCTAATATACCACTAAATTAATTGACATTATCTTATATATCTTCAAATCAAGTGTAATAAAAATACACTCTAGTTATTAAAATAGTTAACGATTCTTCATGATGCACTAAGTCAAGATTATTGCAGTAACAACTAAAACATTCATTACATCTAAGAAGAATTAGTCAATATCTTACCCAGTTATAAAAAAACTATAATACCTAGCCTATACAACTTATCCTTACCTTAAATATAAAGTTAAAAAATAATGTATATGTAGAGATATATCACTTACACATCTATATTATGTTTCTATATAAACGATATATCTTAATTACCACGTAATAATCAATACAATAAATAATAATTCTGTTTTCTTACGATATCCTACGTTAAAAAATCATTCATATCATCTAACCGGTAAAATAAAATTAAATTTTATCGTAGATTTATTGTAGAAAAAATACGTATACCTTAAATGATAAAAATTTTACGTATGATTAAATACCTAATCAATACTTAACTTTAAAAATTAAAAAATTTAATATTAATTAATGATCTTCCGATCCTTACAAAAAAAATAAAATAAGTAACATGATACTTTTAATTCATCCAATTCATACTATATGCTAAATAATTATCCTCTTATACTAAATAACTATCCTCTTGTTGGTTAATTGTAGCTTCTTTTTTCATTCTATAAGAACACACTATGCCATGAACGCATCTTGTACAAAGACTAAAAAAAATTTATTTGCATTTCTATGACATTTTTAAGCCAAAACCTTTCCCCTAAAAATATTAGTAATATTACAAATACTTTTGTTAGTTATTAAAACTAAATATTTATAAACTATAATATAGTATCCATACTAAATATAGTATCCATACTAAATATAGTATCCATACTAAAATTTTTATCTGACCTAATTCTTCTAATTACTAATAAATTCTCAGCGCCATAGTAGAAAGAATAATAACAACTAATATACTACAATCTTCATACACCCTAATATTCATAGTATTTTTCTCAACACATATCACACAGTAAAATCCAACTGTTCAACTTATTTAGTCTAAAAAATCTTCGACTTACATATAGACTCATGCTAGTAATAAAAAACGGTTTATTAGAATAAATAAGAATAAAAAAAATAAGGTTAAAAATCAGATATAATATACATGTACTTACCCAAATACAATAAAAAATTTTTTATTCAATATATTTATTATTAAAATATACAATATAAAGAATTCGTTATATTCTTATCGTTGTAATAACTTATGTTGTCATAACTTATGAAGTATAAGAGATCCATGTAAAATGAATATAGATATAAAGTGTTATTAATTATCCGTGACTATTATACTAAATGATACATGTTATATGTAACCAATAATATTTTTAGCCCATAAGTGCACCACTATGATACCTCTCAAGACATATATTATATCTATCTAAAACCAACAACAACATCATAAGTCACTATATTAATTGGAAAAGAGACGTAATAATAAAAAATCATAGTTATCATGAAAATATCAGATAGAAATACTATAACTTTGAATATCGTAATATATAAGAAACAAACTATATGCTTCATAGAAATGAGTAAGCACAAACATTAAATTAAATCAATTGTTTTATATTAACTCAGTCTGCTTTCTCATCTTTACCACATTCTACCTTGCAAACTCTTTATAAATCTGTCACTATGCGTAAATAGTAGATTATTTTAACTTAGATATTCATAATACACATGACAAAACGAGAATATTCAATATTTCTATATCGTTGTTTACCTAATTCAATATTTCTTAAATGATCAAACATTCTTAGATTGTGCTCTTTTTTTGTATAAAAAAAATAAAATTATGCTTTTTCTTTACACAATGTTACTATATCTATTGCAACCTATAATCTGGTTGCGCCTCTGGTGTCTCAGTTACAAAAACATTAGATACCGAGAGCGCTGGCCTGAACGTTATGGGTTTTCTATTAAAAAAATTCAACCACATGGAATACATCTACATGCTGTTTCAGTGGGAGAAACATTAGCAATACTACCTCTCATTCAATCCCTTCGTGATAATTACCCCAATATACCTATTATTTTGACCACTATGACACCTACAGGGTCAGAACTGGCTCGCACCATGGCAGATCGTAGCATACATCATGCATACCTACCATATGACCTACCTGGATCCATGAAGCGTTTTTTCAAACAAACATGCCCTAAATTAGTTATTATCATGGAAAAAGAGCTATGGCCTAATATGATTTCTCTTTTATACAATCAAAATATTCCATTAATAATAGTTAATGCTAGATTATCAGAACGCTCTGCCTGTTCTTATAAAAGAATTAGTATATTTATGAAACCTTTACTTCAGCGCATCGCCTTAATCGCAGCACAATCTCATGAAGATAGAGAGCGTTTTATTAAACTTGGAGCAGACAAAACTAAAATAATAATCGCTGGAAGCCTAAAATTCGACATTTCTGTCACATCAGAAATGAAAAAAAAATCTAACAGGCTTCGTCATCAATGGACATTTAGTCGACCGACATGGATTGCAGCCAGCACCCATCATGGAGAAGAAAAGATTATCTTAGAGACACATCAGAAACTATTAGAAGACTTTCCTGACCTATTATTAATTTTAGCACCTCGCCATCCTTCACGTTGCCAAAAAATATGTTATTTAACGAAAAAATATAACTTAAATTATATACTGCGTAGTAGCAATTTAGTTCCTTCTTCTAACATTCAGATGGTAATTGTTGATACAATAGGTGAACTTATGTTGCTATATGGCATTGCCGATTTAGCGTTTGTTGGTGGAAGCTTAGTACAACATGGTGGTCATAATCCCTTAGAACCTGCATCACATGCTATTCCAATACTCATGGGACCCTACACTTTCAACTTTAAAAATATTTGTGAAAGCATTAAGAAAAATAATGGTCTTATTACAGTGACTAGTGCTAACTCCTTAACTAAATCAATTATTATGCTGCTTCTCCATAAAAATTTACGCGTTTATTATGGCTCTCAAGCACAACGCGTATTACAAAATCACCAAGGGACTCGAGAACAACTACTACATATACTTCAACCATTTCTCCCCCCACAACACAATTACTATGAAAATACGACAAAAAATTTCCGTAGTCATAATCACTAGAAACTCAGCTGCATTTCTTCCTGAATGCCTAGAATCAGTTAATTGGGCAGATGAAATTGTTGTACTTGACTTTAACAGTACTGACCAAACTCAAAACATCGCTTGTCAATATGGAGCAATCGTTTACACAACTAATTCATGGAATGGTTATGGCAAACAAAGACAAATAGCGCAGAGCTATGCACACCATTCTATGATTTTAATGATTGACAGTGATGAGCGCGTGACAAATAATTTAAAAAATTCAATCCAAAACGTACTAAAAGAACCAGAAACAGACACAGTCTATCTTGTCTCACGCTCTAACCTGTTTCTAGGACGATTTATGCGCCATGGGGGCTGGTATCCAGATCGAGTAATACGTCTATATCCACGTCATTTTCAATATAACAGCAATCTAGTACATGAAGCCTTATGCGCACCAAAAACCAAAATTAAATTACTATATGGAGACCTGTTGCATATCACCGGTAGTGATTTTTTTTCTTTTCAATTGAAACAATTAGCCCATGCCAAAGCGTGGGCTATACAGAGTAATCAGGATGGAAAACATAGTGATGTCATACGTATTTTATTAAACACTATATGGACTTTTATGCAAACATTATTAATACGTGCAAGTTTTCTAGATGGTACACAAGGATGGATATTAGCCATAGTAAATTCTCAGTATACTTTTAATAAATATACAATATTATGGACCCTAAATCGCTCTACAAAGAAAAAAATCCATGAGCAATAAAGCAATATATCCTGGAACATTTGATCCAATAACTAATGGACATATAAGCATTATCACACGTGCAACACTGATATTTAGCAAAATAATCCTTGCCATTACCACCAATCCCAGTAAAAATCCAATGTTTTCTATTGAAAAACGCGTAGAATGTGCCAAAGAAGCAGTTGCACATTTAAAAAATGTAGAAATAATTCGGTTTAGTGGTTTATTAATACACCTAGCTCAAGAGCAAAAAACTAACGTACTTATTCGGGGGCTGCGCAACGTAGAAGACTTTGAAAACGAAACGAAAAGATATCACATGAATAAATATTTAAACCCTACATTAGAAATTATATTCCTTATGGCTACAGAAGAATCTACTTACCTCTCTTCTTCATTAATCAAAGAAATAGCACAAAACGGTGGTAATGTTGAGTCACTCCTTCCCGCGTCCGCATTCAAAGCACTTACTAATGTATATCAAACATAATTTTTTAATACAAAATAGAAAAAATAAAAAAATAAAAATACTTAAATATAATAATCATATTATCCATAATGATAATTAACAGTCACTATTCCTTCCTCTAGTATCTAACTTCTTTAGAAAAATTCGATCAATAGATAAGACCATATCATTAGAGAACCTCTAGTAAGCTCTTATTTCTATTAAAATAATGTAAATATCACTCAAATAAAAAATATACAGAATAAGATTTATAACTCCATCATTACACATTAGACAAAATTTTCTAACATACTAATAATTAACATTATTAGTAGTAATAGTAATAACTCCATAATCTAGATGAAGAAGGCATCAAGTAGTTAAATTAAAATAATAAAATAATATAGATAACAATTTTTAATTAACTTTCATATATCTATATTGGCTATAACAATATTATAGCTCATTCTACTTCTTAATTTCTGAATTTCTATCATTAAAAGATGTAACTCAGTCAAATACTTATATAAAAAAAATTCTATACATCTTTTCTAAATATTGTCACTATAAAAAAGATAATATCTCAATTAAGTCGACATAATAAATATTAATGCCAGGCGTCCCTTTTTCTATCTCTCTATCAACCTCTCTCGCAATGATAAGCATCTAAGCTGTCGCGTCATCTAACAATTATAGAGTGCTTAAGAGTAAAGATCACACCAGTATAATTCAATCTATGTCTTCTCAATAATAATGTTGAGTGATAAAAGCTCGCCATGTCTACTGTGGATATTAAGCGCTAATCTTAAGTACGCAAAAAATAATAATATAATTAAATTAGAGAATACTTAGGCACTCAAGGAAAATATATAAACCAACCATTCTTAATTAATCATAACCAATAACATGATATAACTTATTCTAACTTACGCCCCCTATCTTGCCTCTAACATAGAAATTACCAGATTATAATATCACACAACTAATCTACAATATGAATTGTACTCCTAAAATCAACCAAAAATCACATAACAAACGATCTTGATTACACATTAAAAATTGCATTAAATAGATTTATATATCTTTATTGCATTATCCTTCTTAAAGAAAAATACAAGAATTGATTATACAGACTAATAGCTATATTTATATAATATATATAGAATTTTATATTATAAAACTCAATTTAAATAAGAATCATTACTATTCAAAACCACAAAACCACATGTATAATATAAAATACATTATGATATGATAGAATCATTGGTCATGAGAACAATAAATCCATATCTGACCCTATGATAAAAAAATAGGAAAAAATTTCTATTAAATCGACATCGACCATATTAAAAATAATCATCTTCAATGACTATAATAATTCATTAAAGTGATCATCTATTCTAACCAAAGCGTGATCATCTCTTTTTAACTATAATAGCTTTATATATATCTCTCTAAAAAATCTACAGTAATACATATTATTAACTGAAAATAACTATAACTTGGTATCTTACCATTCACCTGTATATATAGATAAGCAGTCTAATAACACCCCACCGAGATTATATATAAAATATCAGTTATATAAATTTGCATCCGCGAGGTCCAATCCAGAAATTATTGCATTTAGAGGAAAATAGAATGCCAAAGCAACAAATCGGTATTGTAGGTATGGCTGTAATGGGGCGTAATCTGGCTCTCAATCTAGAAAACCGAGGCTATTCAGTTTCTATATTCAATCGTACTACTGCAAAAACTAACGAAATTCTTACAGAAAACCCCGATAAAAATCTCATTCCATTTTATCAAATTAAAGAATTTGTAAATTCATTAGAAAAACCACGTCGTATTTTACTAATGGTAAAATCGGGTCAAGGCACTGATGAAACAATATCGACCATTACACAATATCTTGAACACGGAGACATCTTAATTGATGGTGGAAATTCTTACTATAAAGATACTATACGTCGCAATAAAGAGTTATCTAACCATGGATTAAATTTCATAGGAACTGGTGTTTCAGGTGGCGAAGAAGGAGCTCTAAAAGGTCCGTCTTTTATGCCTGGAGGCCAAAAAGACGCATATGAACTCATTGCTCCAATATTTAGTAAAATTGCAGCAGTATCGCAAGGCGAAGCCTGTATTTCTTACATAGGACCAAACGGTTCTGGTCATTATGTTAAAATGATACACAATGGTATTGAATATGGCGATATGCAACTAATCTCTGAAGCCTATTTTCTTTTAAAACACGCATTACAGCTAAATAATGATATTATTGCACAAATTTTTAAAAAATGGAATGAGGGAGAACTAAACAGCTACTTAATTGACATTACAGCAAAAATATTTACTCAAAAAAATATAGAAGGAAACTATCTAATTGACTTAATCTTAGACAAAGCTGAACATAAAGGAACAGGACAATGGGCTAGTCAAAGCGCATTAGATCTTAATGAACCTCTTTCATTAATTACCCAATCAGTATTCGCTCGCTATATGTCATCACTCAAGACCATACGAATAAAAGCATCTAGAATTCTATCTGGCCCTAGATGTAAAATATTTAGGGGTGATGAAAAAAAATTCATTGAACAAATACGTCGCGCACTATACCTTGGCAAAATCATTTCTTACTCACAAGGTTTTGCTCAATTAAAAGCTGCATCAAAAAAATATCAATGGAATCTTAAATATGGAGAAATTTCTAAAATATTCCGTGCCGGTTGTATTATTCGCTCTCAATTTCTAGAACAAATCACTCAATCCTATACTTTTGACCCAGATCTGATTAATTTATTATTAACACCTTACTTCAGTAATATCGCGTCTCAATACCAAACGGATTTAAGAAGAATCACCTCTTATGCAGTACAAAACGGAATACCGGTGCCAACATTTTCTTCTGCTATTTCCTACTATGATAGTTATCGTTCAGAAAATCTACCTGCAAATTTAATCCAAGCACAACGCGACTATTTCGGATCACATACTTACAAACGTATTGATAAAGAAGGACTTTTCCATACTAAGTGGACTAAATAATTATCCACTATCTCTTATGTTTAAGATTTCTTATTAAAGAAGCCTTAAACATAAGTCTATTAAAATAGAAATAAAAAAAACATTAGGATTTCTAATTAACTATTTAGTAAAACAATAATTTTGATACAAAAAGTAATTAATAGTATCAGATACTATCAATAACATATAGGCTCTAAAATATATAAAATAGATAATACATTTTTATACTTACAATATTAATATAACTTAAAATCTGTAATCCATTTTCAAAGATTTGCTAAACCCTTCTTGTGATTATTTACTGCGACTAAAATCATCTTCTATTTGCTTTTAAAGAATGAGAAAATAAATGCCTCAATCAATTTTTATAGTTTTCTACTCAAGTAATCTATTTTAAAAAAATTCAATACATGATTAAAGTCTATTTCTGCATCATACATGGATCTTCATAAATATTTTAACCAATCTATATGGTTCAATTATTATTAATATCTGATTGTTCATTAGAACACGTAACATATAACTAAATCCATATTCATCCAGATCTCTAACTAGTGTAAGAAGTGTAATTCTCTAACTAGCGTACTTGCTTCTCTCCCGTGATAAGTCATAACTCAGCTCTATAATTTTTTAATCTATAAATACACATTTTTCACTAAATGTAAAATTAAAATTTTTTATCAGACTTATATAAATACTAATGTGATCTCTTATGAATTAATCTCATCTGTACAAATTTGATGACAATAGCATCTCTATGTGATTGAACTATTATATATAGATATTCTATCAAGCAATAATACAAATTAGTAAACATCTAAAGAAAAGATGAAATATCAATTTACTTTATTTTAAATAAATCTTGTATTACTCATATCCTTAAGCAATTAAGATCATCATAAAAACATCCATAATGTATATCACGAACACATCAAACCTAGTTATAACATAAAGGTCATTACAAACAATATTGATCATATTGCAAATAAACATTATTGTAATTATATAACATTAATTCTATCTAAAAATGAAAATACGCAGGTCATCAAATTATACCTAATAACTTATGACAAACAAAATCACTACTCACACAGACGTATCTGAATTTGATATACTAACCTATTCGGGTTAGTCACATACCCCCCAAAACGATAAAAATATATGTTGATTCTTATACATCCTAGTTCAGAATAAGAATGATATCTCTCTATTTTCTATAAATAGAAACCTAATATATTACTTATATAATATCTATATAAGTCACAACTTAATATGAAAAAACTTATAAGTTGGAGCAATAAAAAATAAAATATTATGAAAAATAATACACTCTATAATCTTAAAATAGATTGTTAACCTCTTCTATTAAAATAACCAAAATGATGAAAATCTTTATGTATCTTGTTAATAACTAATACAAGAAATTTAAAATCATATAAAACAACAAATAAAAAAAATAAATTTATTTATTAGACTGTTTTGAAGGAAAACTTAAGAATATCAGTATGATTGAATCATTTTTCTATTATAGATTAGATAAGTAATAAATTCTCATTCAGTTAACAATCAACCCCTTCAAATCCAAAAAAGAAACCCGCATGGAAGAATAAAATAAAAATTGTTTACTTTCTGGCATCACTGAAAAAAGAGAAACATGAACTTAGAAACAAATACATTATATGCTTCTGTGCGCTCCTGAAATCACAATTTATTAACTAGATAGAAACCGATAGAATAATACATGTATTATTACCATTTACCCTACAGCTATATTCGTGTTGATATATAGAATTAAATACAAAAGATATATATCAAAACACGGGGATTATTTATTAAAACAGGTAAAAATTGACATGAATCAAAGTCTATTTGTCACTAAACGCAATGGCCGCGCTGAATGCATCGATCTCGAGAAAATACACCGTGTACTCAACTGGGCAGCCAAAGGTCTAAAAAACGTCTCCGTTTCACAAGTGGAACTTTGTTCGCGTATTCAATTCTATGAAGGCATTCGAACGTTTGATATTCATGAAACTATTATCAAGTCAGCAGCCGACTTAATCTCAAGAGATGCACCTGATTATCAATATATGGCTGCGCGATTAGCTATATTTCATTTAAGAAAAAAAGCTTATGGACAATTTAAGCCCCCCACACTTATAAATCAAGTTACACGAATGGTAGCTATGGGGAAATACGATAAACACCTCATAACGGATTATAGTACTGAAGAATTTGAAAAAATGGATAGTTTTATTGATCACTGGAGAGATATGAATTTCTCCTACGCCGCGGTCAAACAGCTAGAGGGAAAATATCTAGTGCAAAACCGTGTGACTGGTGATATCTACGAAAGCGCTCAGTTTCTATATATCTTAGTGTCTGCATGTCTATTTTCTAATTATCCAACCACAACTCGTCTTAACTATATCAAACGATTTTATGATGCAATTTCAACTTTTAAAATCTCCTTGCCTACACCTATTATGTCGGGAGTTCGAACACCAACGCGTCAATTTAGTTCCTGTGTACTAATTGAATGTGGTGATAGTCTTGATTCAATTAACGCCACCTCCAGTGCAATTGTTAAATATGTCTCTCAACGCGCTGGTATTGGTATTAATGCTGGTCGTATTCGTGCTTTAGGAAGTCCGATTCGCGGCGGTGAAGCCTTTCATACTGGTTGCATTCCTTTTTATAAACATTTTCAAAGCGCGGTAAAATCCTGCTCTCAAGGAGGTGTTCGTGGAGGAGCTGCTACCTTATTCTTTCCTCTATGGCACAGAGAAATTGAAAGTCTTCTAGTATTAAAAAATAACCGCGGTGTCGAAGGCAATCGAGTCCGACACATGGATTATGGTGTACAATTAAATAAAATGATGTACCAACGATTGCTGAAAGGAGAAGATATCACTCTATTTAGTACATCAGATGTACCTGGTCTATATGATGCGTTTTTTGCAAACCAAGAAGAGTTTGAGCGACTATACACACAATATGAACAAGACCCAAGTATTTATAAACAAAAAATAAAAGCTATTACTTTATTTTCCTTAATGATGCAAGAGCGCGCGTCAACTGGTCGGATTTATATTCAAAATGTTGATCATTGTAATACTCATAGTCCATTTAATCCTGTTCTTGCACCTATTCGTCAATCTAACTTATGTCTTGAGATCGCCCTCCCTACTAAACCAATGCAAAATATTAACGATGAAAATGGAGAAATTGCACTTTGCACTCTTTCTGCATTTAATCTTGGTGTTATTGACAGTTTAGATGATCTTCAAGAACTAGCAAGATTAGCTGTACGTGCACTTGATGAATTAATTGACTATCAAGATTACCCTATCCCAGCAGCTAGAAAAGGGGCTATGGGACGACGAACTCTAGGCATTGGCGTAATTAACTATGCATACTATTTAGCAAAAAACAGTGTACGCTATTCTGATAATAGTGCCAATGTCTTAACACATCAAGCCTTTGAGGCAATACAGTACTGGCTTCTTAAAGCATCCAATGAGCTAGCAATTGAGAAAGGTGCTTGTCCATGGTTTTCCGAAACCACCTACTCTCAAGGAATTATGCCCATTGATACATACAAAAAAGATTTAGACACAATATGCAATACCCCTCTCCTTCTTGACTGGGAAGGACTCCGAAAGTCTGTAAAGAAATATGGTCTTCGTAACTCTACTTTATCAGCGCTCATGCCAACCGAAACATCTTCACAAATTTCTAATGCCTCCAATGGAATTGAGCCACCTCGAGGGCATATCAGCATTAAAGCGTCAAAAGATGGTATACTTCGTCAAGTAGTACCAGAATATACGCGCCTAAAACATCAATACGAATTACTATGGGATATACCAGATAACAACGGATATTTACAACTAGTTGGCCTCATGCAAAAGTTCATTGACCAAGCTATTTCTTCGAATACACATTACGATCCAAACCGCTTTACAGGTGGTAAAATTCCAATGAAACAACTTCTCAAGGACTTATTAACTGCTTATAAATTTGGCATTAAAACACTATATTATCATAACACTCGTGATGGATCAGATGCTTCTCAAGATTCAACCATCCCAATACATCCAGACGAAGGGTGCGAAAGCGGGTCCTGTAAAATTTAACCATTACTCAAAACTTTTGTAAAAGGATGTTTACTTAATGTTTTTGGAATAAAATATGGCCTATACAATATTTTCACAAAAAAATAATAATCAACTACTAGAACCAATGTTTTTTGGTCAATCAGTAAATATTTCACGATTTGATCAACAAAAATATAACATTTTTGAAAAACTAATTGAAAAGCAACTGTCCTTCTTCTGGAGACCAGAAGAAATTGACGTATCACGAGACCGAATTGACTATCAGTCACTTCCTCAGCATGAAAAACATATATTTATTAGTAACTTAAAGTACCAAACATTACTGGATTCGATTCAGGGACGTAGCCCAAATATCGCTTTATTACCCCTTATATCTATTCCAGAATTAGAAACGTGGGTGGAAACCTGGTCGTTTTCAGAAACCATTCATTCACGTTCGTACACACATATTATCCGTAATATTGTTAATAATCCTGCAGTTATTTTTGAAGACATTGTTACACACAAAGAAATTTTATCTCGAACTAAGGATATATCTAGATATTATGATAATCTTATCTTTATGACTCATTCCTGGCTCCTTTTAGGCGAAGGAATTCATAAATTAACGAATAGTACAACTATTACAGTAAACCTAAGAAAACTAAAAAAACAACTATACCTGTGTCTAATGAATGTAAATGTACTTGAGGCTATTCGCTTCTATGTCAGCTTTGCTTGCTCTTTTGCTTTTGCTGAACGCGAACTTATGGAAGGTAATGCAAAAATTATCAAACTGATTGCTCGTGATGAAGCTCTACATGTTACTGGTACACAACATATTCTCAACCTTCTACATAGCGGCTTAGATGATCCAGATATGGTAGAAATAGCAACAGAATGTAAACAAGAATGCTATAATCTTTTTCTACTGGCTGTTAGGCAAGAAAAAAAGTGGGCGGAGTATTTATTTAAAAATGGCTCAATAATTGGTTTAAATAAAGAGATTCTCTGGCAATATATTGAATATATTACTAATATTCGCATGCATGCAGTAGGACTTCGGCAGCCATTTCAAATACGATCTAATCCTATTCCATGGATTAATTCCTGGTTAGTCTCAGATAACGTCCAGGTCGCACCTCAAGAAGCAGAAGTGAGTTCTTACCTAGTTGGTCAAATTGACTCTGAAGTACATACAGATGATCTTATCGATTTCCAGTTATAACTAATGACACCTTTCATGATTATACTTCATCCCTCTGGAACAGAAATACAATACTATAATTTACATGATACGCTGCTAAGCATCATAGAATCATATCACATATATATCGAATATCAGTGCCGTGCAGGATATTGCGGTTGTTGTCGAGCCCGTCTCTTAAAAGGGGTAGTCACCTATAACACGCTACCCTTAACTTGTATTAAACCAGGTGAAATTTTACCATGTTTGTGTCATATTCACGGTGACGTCGAAATTGAACTATATAGTTCAATTTAAATGACATTGATATTTAATAAATACACATAAATACATAATACGATTTTTTCATTAATGTCACAGAATAAAACTCTTGATATTTTAAAAAATCTTCTCTAAACGACTTGATATTGAAATAAATAATGTTTTTCCTTATTATTATCCTTTTCAGTATTTTCGATCACTTCAATCAATTAAATTGTCTCATATCACATCCGTAACATATTAAAGAATTAATATAATCTAATACCATGAAATTCAATTGTATTGAAAATTTCTACCACTTTAACCATAATGATGATCATAGATCATTTAAGCATAATTTTCAAAACCAAACATAGTCATATATGTAAAAATATATGTAACAATTATATTTCAGTGCAATATCTGTGCGAAAAAAAGAAAAGCAACTCCCATATGAAATTTAACATATAAAATATAAACTCAGCTTTCCAAACACAACATCTAACTCCAAAGGGTTTTAGATATTCAGTCATCCTATCTGTAATAGAAATTTAAAAAAAATATGAAATTATTTTAAATAAACAACATTACTTCATAATACTGACAATATAGTAAAATAATATTTATCCTGACAGTAATACATAAAAAATAGAAATATAAATAATCTCACTGAAGAGGTATACATTAGAATTTATTTGATAGTTTCAAAAATAATTATAATACTATTCACTAGAAGAATTTATAAAAACTCGTACTACCTATTAAATTTTATAGAAACAACGCTAGTGAATAGGGATTTAGTCGTAATAAGAAGAAAGAATTCATCAGTTAATTTTGACTATGATTTCTCAAATGTAAATAAATTTAAATTAAACCAATGTAATTACTATTACATAACATATGAATTTTATTACTTTAAATAAATAATAAGAACTAATCTCTTTCTTTCTTGTATAAAAGAATGCTTCTCTAAGAATATTGTATTTTTAATCAAACTACCTGTTTAAACAAGACAACATATAAAATAAAAAAATCTAATGGAATGTGAATCACACCAATCTATTTACTTAATGGAGTATAGAATGGTGGCTTTGAGAATACATTTTTAGACTCTTCCGGATAATCTCGTGGAAAATTTATAGGAACTTGATTTTTATCTACTTCCGATTCAGCTAAATCATATCTATATAAACTTTTGGAAGTTACTAGATGAGACAATAAAACATTAGAGCCATTTTTTATATGTTGATGTAGTTTCTTATGATCACACTCTAGATTGTCTAATAAATGTAAACTTTGTGCTAAATAATTACGCAACTCCTCTCGATATCTCATCAGATCAACTTGACTTTGTTTTAATTTATCTTCTAATTTTTTTTTCTCATGCAAATTCCGACCACCAAAACACATTGCAAAAACCCCGATAATTATTCCAATTACTAATCCAGAAACTGCTATCTCCCACATCATTATACTCATAATCCATTAATCCTTTTGGTAATATCTTTATTCATCTAAACTCTATTTTTTTAAAACTAGACTAAATCTCTAAATCCAATAGTATTAAGTAGTATAAGGAAAAACCTTAATAGTAACTAAATGGAGAGTGTATAAATACAATGAACTAAAAAACTATATAATTAACAACACCCTAATTACACCGCAATAGAGCCAATCATTATTACCTTCTCTGTGTGCTACATAAGTTATTGAATAAACTAAATATTAATAAATACAAAACACACAATTTAGAACTCTTGCATTACAACATCATTTGCGACAATCATATCAATATCTATTAAAATAATAAGTATAGATTACTTATAGTCTATTGTATAATTGCCGATTAAAATACATTAACGTAAATATACCTACCCCTCTTGGTTCATAACAATAGATCATTTATTCTATTAACAATCAACATATGATCAATAATAAAAAACACTATCCTTAATATGCTTAATTTATAGTTTCTATATTTTAAAATATTCTAGCTGCTTACTCTCCCTATAATCTTATTTTTTTGTGATCAATACAAATATTACGCATTTTGACTAAAAATCATCATAGACAATATTTTTTCTATGCTATATAGAAAAATTCCACTCATCATTATCATTATAAATATTAGAAAAATTAATCATTATTCCACCCCTTCATTAGACTAAGCGCAGAAGAGATATCAGCCTTATCGAAATAGAAATAAATAAGCAACATTATTTCAATACATAGAAACTATTAGATTACAATAATTTTTAACTTCTTGTCTCCACCGAATCTTCAATAAGAAAATCAAGTCCTTCTATTCTTCAATACTTGACTAATATTAATCTAGATCACAAAAAAATCTAAGAAATATCTACTTATAAAATTTCTAACTAACTTCTTTGTATATAAAAAAATACATATTAAGTGATAGTGAATCTTGTCCTAACAATATAAAACCTCTTTAAAAAATTTTATTGTTTTAATCATGCATGAATCATCAAAAATTTAGAAAAATGCTATATCTAGCACTGAATATATCAATCTCAAAACATGTCGTGACTATAAAAAATAAAAATTTTTACTCATTTTAAAATCAACTTATATATATTAAGCTAAAAAGTGGTTTACAAAAACATTTGTATCCAACAAATCGAAATAACTAGCAGTTAAACAAAAACAGATCAGTACTTAAAAAAATTCTTCTTATATATATAGAAAGGCGAGGAAACTTTTCCTAAATGACATAGGGAATATAACTATATCATGCCAAAAGCATATCCTGGAAAATAATATAACAGATGCATTGTAATAAGAATGGTTACCTCTATTGAATTACAGAAATCTACTATTATTGATTTAGACAATATAAATGAAGTCTTGATCTAAAGAAATAAATTATAAACTTAAAAATAGAAAATAACCACACGAAACGTCAACGCACATCGTAAAAATATATTATTACCAATAAATAGCCTGGATACTTTGTATAAAAAAGGAATAATATGGCTTATGTATACTCCATGCAAGAGTAATAGGTCACTGCAAAAAAAATAAACTAATATTATTATGTTCTTCCAAAATATCAACACTTACAAAAATGATAAAATTTGTATTAGCCTAATAGAAATTATTGCGAATCAATATAAAATTGAGATCCATTGCTCCTATGTCTATAAATTATTACCTCAGATCTTGTTAACTCCAGACTATTCATGTAATCAATATACAACTATTAAAACTGCCTCACCTTCAGTAAAAACCTTCCGCACGTCGTAAACCTTATTATAAAATAATCATTTTATCACATGTAATTGAATCAAATTATGAAAATAATTAAGAAAAATGTGAAAAAATCACAATAATATATAGAATCGTTAATTATCACAGAGAGCAATTCACTAATTACGACCTTTAGATGACATCCTTAGAATGATACGAAAAAAAATCTTTATTGAAATCATGAACAATATTTCTTCAAGATACAGATCTATCAGCATCTGTAATAAACATATACCAATAAAAGAGATTTCTGAAGAGATATAAGGAATAGATTTTAATCGCTTATACAAAAAAAAGGAAATAAATATATCTATCTTCAATCAAGATACCATTGCATATTTAATTACTATAATAATATCAAAATAACGACTATCTATGTTCGAGTCCCATCGTTAAAATTTCTACCTCTCATAAACGAATTATATAAAACAATACAATAAAATTGATCACTACATTGATATCTTCATTCAATACAATAAATCAAGATACAACTAAAATTTGCATCTCAAGATTGCATATTTTCTTCAGAAAATACAATATAAGGGCTTTTTCACCCACAGAATATAATTCTAAATGAATAAAAACATACTCAGATATAGTGATTGACTAGAAGAAAAGATTCGATTTTTATAATCTAATTTTATATAATATAAAATCTATGTTAATATAAGATTATATCTTATAGGTTAAGTGTTTACTAGTGTCCAACTTTGTTTCAAAGTAGTATTTTTCTAGTAAAAACAATCGAATAAATGCCAACCGATATATTAATACTCTCATATCGCATTAACATAAAATTAATTCAGGTGTGTGTTACAATGAGAACTTTTACCGCTAAACCTATATCAGCCCAACACGACTGGTATGTAGTCGACGCAACATATCAAATTCTAGGACGTCTAGCTACAGAATTAGCTAGACGACTAAGAGGTAAACATAAAGCAGAATATACTCCACATGTTGATACAGGTGATTACATTATTGTTTTAAATGCGAAAAATATATCTGTAACTGGTAAAAAAAGGAAAAACAAAATCTATTATCACCATACTGGCTATGTTGGTGGAATTAAACAAATTACTTTTGAAGAAATGATTACACGACGACCTGAACGAGTTATTGAGATTGCAGTTAAAGGTATGCTACCAAAGGGACCATTAGGTCGAGAGATGTATCGTAAACTAAAAGTTTATGCAGGAAATACACACAACCATGCGGCACAAAAACCACAAGTTCTTGACATTTAATTAGGATTACAAACAATGGTTGAGTATAAAAAATATGGAACTGGTCGTCGAAAAAGCTCTTCCGCCCGTGTCTTTTTAAAGGAAGGTAGTGGTCATATCGTGATAAACCAGCGTTCTCTGGAGCACTATTTTGGTCGAGATACATCTCAGATGGTGGTATGTCAACCTCTCAAATTACTTGATAAGATGCATCAATTTGACTTATTTATTACTGTTAAAGGTGGTGGTATTTCTGGACAAGCGGGTGCAATCCGTCACGGAATTACGCGCGCTTTAATAAAACATGATGAATCACTACGCAGCGAGCTTCGTAAAGCAGGATTTGTCACACGAGATTCTCGCCAAGTAGAGCGCAAAAAAGTTGGTCTTCGTAAAGCACGGCGTCGCCCACAATTTTCTAAACGATAATTTTCTATCCATAAAATAATAAAAACCCGGAAACCATCACCGGGTTTTTATTTTAAATGACTCTGAGGAGAACTAAATAACATAACTGTTACATTAACTATATTGAGCTCTTCCTGAAATCCAAGATGAAAACTACATATTTTCTACAAATATTTGTTTTTAACAACACAAATATCTTATGATTTAGTAAAGAAAATATAAAGGTTCCATAATATTAGCATATTTAGACACCCAGAAAAGTTAGATAACTATAGTAATAATTTTTTTATTAACCTTGGAGACTTCATGTCCGCTATTACTAATAAGCGTGCAGCAATGACGCTATTTTCTGGACCTACTGATATTTTTAGTCACCAGGTTCGCATTGTACTCGCTCATAAAGGAATAAATATAAAGATTGAACCAGTTGAAACAAGAAACTCAACAAACGATTCTATTCTATTACACCCTCCCCTCTCTATACCCACACTTATTGATCGAGAGTTGACTCTTTATCAACCTCAGATTATTATGGAATACTTAGATGAACGATTTCCACATCCACCTCTTCTTCCAGTCTATCCAGTAGAGCGAGCTGAAAGCCGACTTATCATGCATCGTATTCAACATGATTGGTACGTCCTTATGCATACAGCACAGAATAATATGGGATCTCAGGCAGACACTGCACGAAAAAAACTCCAAGAAGAACTACAATCTGTGAAAACAGTCTTTGCGCGTTCACCGTTTTTTATGAGCGAAGAATTTAGCCTGATAGACTGTTATTTAGCTCCACTATTTTGGCGCTTACCTCAAATAGGTATTCATATATCCAGGCCTGATTCCAAAGACTTAAAAGATTACATGAACCGTGTCTTTACACATAATTCTTTTCTTTCTTCTCTCAGCGAAGAAGAGAATGCCATGCAAATACATACAATAAAGTGACATAATAATGATTGAATCTCAATTTACAGATCAACGCCCCTATCTTTTACGTGCTTGGTATCAGTGGTTCATTGACAATAAGATGACACCCCATATATTAGTCAATATTAACTTTCCTTCTGTCGTAGTGCCAATATCTTATGCAAGTCATGGGAAAATAATACTGAATATTTCACCAAAGTCAGTAGAAAATCTAGAAATAAAAAATGATAAAATTTCTTTTAATACCTGTTTTAATGGCATAATACATAAAATTTCATTACCTCCAACCTCCATTCAAGCAATTTATTCTATTGAAAATGGTATTGGAACTAGTTTTGAAAATACAACAATCAAAATAGATCGCACTGTAAACCAATCACAAGAAAACTATCACCTTGCACCAATAGCAATAGAATCAGATACTACTAACTTAGATTATTTAAAAAGTAAAAATAACAACAATAATATAGATACAAATAAAACTTTTTCAGAAATAAAAAAACGCTCTATACTTCGTATTATAAAGTAAATTATCTATATTATGATAACTCATATGACCATTTATCCTAAAATCGAATAATATTCATCTAGTATAAATTTCATAACTCTGTATGCTATTATTATATTTTCATATAACAAAATTAACTATCATTTTATATAGAAATCATAGCAATCATAAGTTCATCAATTTCTACCTCTACTAAGTAGAAATTAATAATTTTATAAAAAATTATAACTCATAATATATAAAAATTAATTAGAAAGTAAAATACTTCTAATTCATACACTCAAATAAAAAACTGTAATACTGAAAGTATCTTGCAAAAAAGTGAATAATTAAAAAATTATATTACAACCACTTTCGTTCTCCACCTAAATAGAGATCTTTATTATAATAAAACATATCATTTATTATAATTTACTAAAATAATTAACCAAAGTTATATCCAAACTAAAATAGATATTTTTTATAATTTTCATCAAAATTATTACAATATCTAATTACATATAATAATTTATTATAGCGCATATAATATCAATATGACAAATCTTGACAATAAAACCGTCCAAGGACTCATTCTAATCTTACAAAATTACTGGGCCAATCAAGGCTGTAGCATTATACAACCACTAGATATGGAAGTCGGCGCAGGAACATGCCATCCAATGACCTGCCTACACGCCATAGGGCCGGAACCCACAGCAGTAGCCTATGTACAACCATCGCGACGCCCAACAGATGGCCGCTATGGAGACAACCCAAACCGTCTTCAACAATACTATCAGTTTCAATTAATCATAAAACCTACACCAAAAAACATACAAGACATTTATATTAATTCTTTAATAAAACTAGGTATTGACTTCACAACACATGATCTGAGATTTGTAGAAGATAACTGGGAAAATCCAACTTTAGGAGCCTTGGGTCTTGGATGGGAAGTATGGTTAAATGGAATGGAAATAACACAATTTACTTACTTTCAGCAAGTCGGCGGCCTAGACTGCAAACCTATTACCGGAGAAATTACCTACGGTTTAGAGCGCTTAGCTATGCACCTTCAATCAGTTAGTAACATTTATAAATTAATATGGAGCAAAAACACTCTAGGTACAATTACTTACGGTGACTTATTTCACCAAAACGAAATAGAACAGTCAACCTACAATTTTGAATACGCTGATGTTAATTTTCTTTTTCTTGCTTTGGAGCAACACGAAAAAGAAGCTAGAAATCTAATACAACTTCAAACACCTCTTCCACTTCCAGCTTATGAACAAATTCTAAAAGCTATACATAGTTTTAACTTACTAGACGCACGAAAAGCAATTTCATCTACTGAGCGTCAACACTGCATTTTACGTATTCGGTCTTTAACTAAATCCGTAGCTGAAGCCTATCTAACATCCAGAAAAAAACTAGGATTTCCTCGGTGTAAAAAAAATCAAAATATGGTGCACTATGAATAATCAAACTTTTCTAGTTGAAATTGGAACCGAAGAATTACCTCCAAAAACACTACGAAGTCTGGCCGAATCTTTTGCAGATAACTTTACTAATAGACTAAATCAAGAGGGCCTTATCCATGGTGAGATTCATTGGTTTGCTACACCTCGTCGCTTGGCTTTACAGGTAGAAAAGCTCGGTACAGAAAAACGAAGTTATGTAATAACAAAACGTGGACCAACAATTCAATCTGCCTTTGATTCTAACGGAGAACCAACCCTTGCGGCTAAAGGATGGGCAAAAAGCTGTGGCATTCGAGTTGATCAAGCAGATAAACTGATTACTAATAATGGTAGCTGGTTGACATACTGCTTTAAAAAAATCAGACCATGTGTTCAAATATTACTCCCAGAAATTATTGAAGAATCTCTAACTCGAATCCCTATTCCTAAAGTTATGCAATGGAACGAATCAAAAGTTCAGTTTATACGCCCAATACACCACGTAATTTTACTTCTTGGAGACACACTTATCGAAACCAAAATTCTGGGAATTTGCTCTACACGTACCACTCGTGGTCATAGATTTATGGGAATTCCCTATTTTAATATTAAACATGCTAACCAGTACCCAGAAATACTATTTACGCTTGGTAAGGTGCAAGCAAATTATCATGTTCGCAAAGAATTTATAAGAAAAGAAATTAACAAAGCCGCTTCAATTATAGGAGGAGAAGTAATTCTTAGCGAAGAACTTCTTGAAGAAGTAACTTCATTGGTAGAATGGCCAGTAGTTCTCACTGGAAGATTTAAAAAAAATTTTCTACAAATACCTAATGAAGCGCTCGTACAGACTATGCAGTCTCATCAAAAATACTTTCCTATATACCATCAATCAGGAGAGCTCTTATCTTATTTTATCTTTGTCTCTAATATTGAATCCAAAAATCCGGAAAAAATTATTTCTGGTAACGAAAAAGTATTGCATTCACGTCTAACAGATGCTGCATTTTTCTTTCATAAGGATCGTTATTATCGTTTAGAAAATTATCTTCCATATCTGAAAAACGTCTTATTTCAAAAAAATCTCGGTACTTTATATGATAAAACGCAGCGTGTTAAAAAGCTAGCAGGATGGATTGCTATGCAAATTGGAGGAAATATTAACAAAGCTCAGAGAGCTGGTCTTTTATCTAAATGTGATCTAATGACCAAAATGGTATGTGAGTTTACAGAAACACAAGGATTTATTGGCATGCATTATGCTCGTCAAGACGGTGAATCTGAAGAAGTGGCAATCGCACTCAAAGAACAATATCAACCTCGATTTTCTGGTGATGGCCTTCCTTCTAGCCAAACATCTTGTTCACTCGCAATTGCAGATAAAATAGATACAATAGTAGGAATATTTGGTATTGGTCTGCATCCAAAAAACGATAAGGATCCTTATGCTCTCCGTCGTATAGCACTTGGAATCTTACGTATTATTATTGAAAAAAAACTGCCCCTTGATATTCATGCGCTCACTAATGAAACGGTTCGTCTATATGAGAACCAGCTAATTAATTCTAACACAATAGATGATGTAATTCACTTTATATTGGGTCGCTTGCGATCATGGTATCAGGATAAAGGTCATAGAAATGATACATTGCAAGCAGTTCTCGCACGCCGACCATTTAAACTAGTAGATCTAGATTTACGAATCAACGCAATTACACAGTTTCGTTTTCTAAAACAAGCAACAGACCTTTCAGAAACTAATAAACGTATCTCTAATATTCTAGCCAAAAAAACAGATACATTAAATGCAAAAGTTCATAGAGAGTTATTAATAGAGCCAGAAGAAATTCAATTAGCAGATCAGGTTAATAACCTATACAGCATATTACCTCTATACTATGCAGATTTTCGTTATAAAGAAGCGTTGATGAAAATAGCTTCTCTGAATACAATAATTAATAACTTTTTTAATAAAGTTATGGTAAATTCCACAAATGAAGCATTACGTATTAACCGTCTAACATTATTATATAAATTACAATCTCTATTTATCGAGATAGCTGATATATCTCTACTTCAAGACAATTTCTGAATCTATACAAAATAACTTTCCACTTAAAAAATATCTAGTAATGTACATAGATAATTATCTATTATAGATACATGGCAGTAGTATCACCCAGTTTTAGCATAAAATGAATGACAAAAATAAAGAGATTTAATACACTTAATTGCTTAAAAAGCTAAACTTTCTAGTTGGTATTTGTGGCATTTGAAATTAAAAAATTTTTTATAAAAAATATATACTATAAAAATATCATGCTTCTAAGCAATAGGAGAAAATTTTTTGATTCTCTTCTTATAAAATATTATACTTATTTTTTTATATAATTTTCTATGTCATATTAACATGTATGTAACAATAAACCTTGTTAAGAAAATATAGAATTACTACGTAGTCACTACTAAAATATATGCTCAATTTTAACTGATCGAGGGTGAGCATATTATACAGATATCTATATTAATAGAATATATTTTCTACACTTAATTACTTCTTTTTTTATAACATTAAAAACTTTTGGGTTAGAACTATCTAACCTTCTATTTTTAGATCCATCTAATATAGTTCTCTTTGTCTTATAGATTTCTTTTTTAATCTAAATGACTCTTTACTTTCTCTTGTATGAAATTTTTACTTAATACCACCATATCACACATTAAAGGATCCTGGGAAATAACCGTATAGTTATTGAAAATAATAACGTAAACAAAATAATTTGTCTTTAATCTAAAGACTTAAACAGTAGTTTTCTAAAAAAATACTAAGATAGACTATCAATTTATTATATAAATTAATACCATAAAATACAACTAATCTATATTTATTTAAATATAGCTTATCTATTATATCTTATGTATTTTATTTATAAAAAATAAGTTCAATATAATTGTATAATACATTCAGCCTACCCTCTTTCAATAAAACCATATATTAATATCATAGCTATCAAAAATTATCACGCTCTCATGTATAAATCAAAAAATTAAATCAGACATAAAAATCAGAAAATACTTTCACTATTTCATCTCAAATAATTAAAGCAATGATATTTTCACCTATTAAATAACTATAAAATATAATCTATACATTCTAAATTAAGCATAAAAAATTAAATACTTATCTGATTTAAAAATTAGCAAAATACAAGATATACGTACCTTGAATAAAAACTTAATCTAATAAATCAATCATACAATCAATGTTTTTATTAACATACTCACCATCAAAACACACAATCTTCATTAATACTAAATAGAAAAATAACGCATCACAATATACTCTAGGTTTTCTTATCAAGAATACCATCATCTTTATTAAGATATTTATCTCTATCATTATTTGTGGCATAATAAATAATTTTTTATACAATAAAGTATCAGATGATGTATTTATCATAATTCTTAATAATCAATGCTATATAATTTTCAAAATTTTAAAAATCAAACATTCAATCACAAGAAATTATGATATTATATCTATATTATTCATGAAACTAATGCATAAAAAATAATGTTTATAATAAAATATTATACATCATTGGGTATGATGAGACATTACTATCTAAATATGAACAAATAACATTCTCAATGCCTATTTTAAAATAAACATACTTGACATATTTCTTGTATGTTAATTAAAAATTGATCAACCATTATGAAACTCATTTTCTACCTCTAACTTCCTACATTCAAGAATTTTAAAAAAAATTACTAATGCAGATAATATTCACATAATATATTTCACTAAATTAGATAAATATATCTTCAGTATAGAACTAAAACTATATTAGCATTTTAATATACCACATGTATCCCACTATTCTAGATAAAGTTGATAAGCTTATTAATTTTACAATTTTCTATTTTAGACATCATCATGAAACTTATGATCAAATAGCACTAATCAAATACATATAAAATATGAAAAAATTTTCTCTATCTCGTAACATAGAAGATACTTATTTCGCATCAAACTATATTTAGAATATATTTGCGCAAATAATTTCTATCATTAATAATTTAGTATAATCTCGAATTAATACATAATAAAATTGATTAATGTATTAGATGTATCACTAAGTCTCTTAACTAAAATTTCATATTATTTTATTAATGAAATTAATTTAAAGATGAGACTTACTTACTAGAATAATCCTAGTATTTCTAAAACACAGTGTGAATAAAATTTATTCAAAATACTTTAATATATTTTATATCTAGTTAAAAACTTTCTATCTAAGTAATGATGTTGATTAAATATCCAATGTGATGCATTCTATTCATATAACTCCATAATCACTATTATACATTTTTATATAATCAAACATTATGCTTTATTTAAAAAAATAATCTATTATGTACAATTCAAGACTGATTTAAATAGATAAAATAATAATCTATTCAAATAATTCTCATAGTGAAAGCTAGTACATATTTAAAATATCTATCAATCCATGATTAAATCAAACTTATTTATCTCTCTTCATTAGACTTCCTAAATTAAAAGATCAAATAGAAACCTGATTGACTTAACTAATTTAAATAAAAATAGTTTTCTCTATAAAATGGTCAATAATATTAACAGAATATACCGACTGTAGATAACCTAAATATAAAAAGTAAAATGTTTTTTAAATTATCCTGAAATATACTTTCAACTTTTCTATAAAAGAGACAAATATTAATTTATATCATAGATATATCTACAATATAACGAGATAATTCATCATATAAAGATAAAATTATAGCGAATATAATGAATAATTATTAAATTCAATATTTACACCCTTGTATTTTTTAGAAAATATTCTTAATTTTTAATTTAATTAAATTCAATTAAATCTTTATATATTTATCTATAAGATATCTAATGCAAAAAAACTACATCAATCTACATACAGTAAGTTACAGGTTACCTTTCTTACTTTAACTAATAATGCATTCCACATACCTAGTATGTTAATACTTTTCTAATACTATAGAAAAAATCTGTCTTCAATAATGAAAAAATACATATATAAATAATATGTCCTGTCTAGTACTATTTATTTATAGAAGACTTAATAAACTAACTCACAGTTAGTCCTCCGCTCTTTAGTTGAGTAATGGATTGATGGTAATAATTTAAAAATCGTTCACTTATTCTAACTAAAACTTCTCTTTCTGTTGATATAAACGAATAAAGAGGTTCTCAATGTAAGCGCCCCAACATAAATATGTGAAATTTCTTCTTCTCTAGTTGTTGGATGTAGTACCAACGCTCTTCTGGTTTTGGTGGCAAACCTATCTCATGTTCATGATGAGTTGGCGTGACTGACATAACACATGATTTCTCTGGAATCATAAAAAAAAATATACCTATAAAAATTGATTGAACAAGAATCACCATCGCTAATGCAATTGTTAATATACCGCTATTACGTTTTACACGGACAGTCACAGGATTTTTATACCCTAATCCTATTGCCCGTTCACGATTGACATAATCTTTATGTATCACTTTTTCTCCACATAATATCTTGTTGTTTCAATTTATCCAGATAAAAGCGCTCTATCAACTATTAATTTATAACTTACTCTTCTTTTTCAAGAAGAAGAATAAATAACCATTATGTTATTTTAACATATATAAAAATAAACTATAATGGATGAAATATTTTGAACAAAAAATAAAATATAACATTAGCATCTAAATTAAATAATAAAATACTAAGTCATCAAATGATCTATTCTCCAAAGTTTTAATCATACCTAGCTAATATACTTCTTACATATGTATAAGTAATGCTTTGTTCTAATCAACAAATAAGGTATTACAATACCCAAACAAGAACACCAAATTATGCCGCAAAAAAAAATCAGTATCATTGGTGGTCAATGGAGAGGAAGAAAACTATTTGTTCCTTATGGTAACGGACTGCATCCCACCACCCATCGTGTTCGTGAAATGCTTTTTAATTGGTTAGCATATGATATTTATCAAGCTAAATGTCTTGATTGTTTTTCTGGAAGTGGTGCGCTAGGGTTTGAAGCCCTTTCGCGACATGCCTCCAGTATTACATTGTTAGAAAAAAATCAGATAATAGCCCGTCAATTAACTAAAAATAAAAAAATCCTAGGAGCGAGTAATGGACATATTATTAATACAAATACATTGCACTACATATCTAAAAAGGGCATACCCCATCATATAATCTTTATCGATCCACCATTTTATCAAGGTTTAATTATAAAAACGATTACTCTCTTAGAAAGAAATTTCTGGTTAGAAAATGAATCGCTAATTTATATAGAAAGTGAAATTAACAAAACAGATATTCCAGTTCCAAAAAATTGGCAGATCTATCGAAAAAAAATAACCGGTCAAGTCGAATCTCGATTGTATCTACGCCTAAAAATAAATCATGAATAATATTCAAATTTCTATGTACAACAGTAATTAAATTCAATATTCTAAACTTTTTATTTTAAATACAAAATAATGTACCTATCAAAATTTATGAATATTCTTAACATTTTTTATCTTGTATATCATGAAATATTGCTTTTTGGAAGAAAACGATCTAAATCCCCTCTAATTTAATACAATAGATATAATTAAAAGTAAAACACAATAAAAAGCAAACAACATACATAATATTTATTTATAATAAATCAGTCTTTATTATACATCTTATAGATACTTTTTTAGCAATCATCCTCTTAATAATAGAGGGGAATTTAAAAGTAACAATTCTTCATTGAATAAAAATATTCTAATAACGCTTCTATCCATAACTCATTATATCTCTCATTAAACTCAATATTATTCCAAAATAACTTATTCATCCCCAAAATAAATACATACGATGTGTCAATCATACACAATCTGACTGATAATAAGTTATATGATTAGCATCAAATCATAATCATATACTAAATTATGACTTCCAATCTAAAAATTTAATAATAAAGAAAAGGATGAACAATATAAATCGAACTTCTATAATGATAATTATATTGCTTAGAAATAATTAATCATAGATATTCCTAATAGGATTATAAATGCGCTTCTTAACACAACTGAAAACAATTCCATAACGTCTAAAATTAGACTACAATCTTCACTGTAGATTACTAATAAATGGATAATAAAGAAAATAAAAAAGTAATATGGCACATATAAATATAACTGTCACCTTACAAACCATATTATTTTATATAGAAATAACTCTATTGATATTTTAATTTTAATATTCATGTCTCTAAAAACCAATCAATAGAATTAAATATATTAAAAATATAATCAAATACTTTAAAAATTAAATTTTTATGATTTACTCTTTACAAGTAATAAGTAATATTAATGAAATTAAATATAATATATGTAAGTTGTATCATTTAGACCCATATAACACTTTGTTCCAATAACCAAGGTAGACCCAGTTTAACAATTCACTTAGATCTCACAAAAAAGTAATTCTCATCTACCAATAGGAATTTACCTTTCTAAAATAATAAATTCTTATCTGAAACTTTGATATTGCCCAAAAATAACTATAATACATAAAATATGAATAAAAAAACTTTAGATGAAAATGAAATACATCCATAAATTTGTATTTAGCACTGTACAACCCTTGATAAATACACAATCTTAATTACAAGAACTAAATTGCTCTAAACCAAATTAAATTGTTTTTATCAAAACAATATAAAAGAATCTATTAAGCAATCATTGTAAAAACTAGTACAAAAAACTCACGAAATGTACAACTATTAAATACTGAAAAAAGAAGACCGAAAAATAATCTCCCCAAAATCCTATTTTGTAGAATCATTGACATTTGTAATACAAACTGCTTCCTTGATTTATGCATATTTTACTTTATATACATATGGTAATTGCATAACCTTTTCAGACTACTTGGCCGCATATTAATAATATAATACAAAAAATAATAAGGCAATAATCTTTCCTATAAATAAACATATTCTATCCAGAATCATCTGGATATGATCCTTTTATCATGTATAGTATTTTATATATATCTAAAAAAAATCCAGTAATGCAGAAGAATATAATTTTTTAATAAAAAATATACTTATTTCACTATTTTTAGCACATAATTACATATAAACTGAGTGACTAATTTTTAATAATCACATCTTTACTTTAAATAAATATAGAGAAATTTATAAGTCATGATTAACGTATTCACAACAGTATATAATACTGTCATCGATCACTTGATTGAGTCCGCTCTTCTAGAATATAACACTACCTATACTAATAAAAATCTCCGATCACATAAAGAAACATGAATTTTACTCTAATCTATATTAGTTATATAAAAATTATTTATATAACTAAATAAAAAAATTCATGTAAATCATATTCATATATGAATTTTATGTCACTAAATAGAATAAAAAACATATAAAACATACAAAATAAACATACTTTGATTGTAATCAATTAACTAATAGTTAGGAACTATAATGATAAGAACAATACAATCAAATCTAAAAACTAACTATACAACTTTTTCCTTATTAAAATAATATAGAAATAAATCTTTATTTATCACATTAATAATAAATCAGAAAATTCAGATATTATTATTATACCTCAAAGGCTTCACTAATAATATACTATTAAAAACATCTTAATCTCTCTTATTTTATTATTCTAATTAAGCGGAACCTAAGATTACGAATTCTACATTAATTGTATAAAGCTGTAATAGAGGAGTTAATGAAAATAGGAAAGCTACTATTTAAAGCCAATCCTGTAATAGTAATTACAGTACTAGGATGTGGTCTGATAGGTTGCTCTAAAACTATGAATACCGAAGTAACTATAAATATAGTTGAAAAAAATACATCAGATATGCTCAGTAATTACTTGAATCAAGTTAAAAACATTACTCAGATAAAAATCAATCATCCAATACAAAAACAATCACTATCTATATTAAATAAAAGAATAAGCCTCAATATCTCTAAATTACTCAAAATAAAAAAAATAGTAAAAAAACATGGTTCTATAGTTTATAGGAAAAAAAATACAAATATCAAACCAAAACCAAATAGCCAAACAAATTATATCGTTAAAAAAGGTGATACTTTATTCCATATTGCATCTATTACTAATAATACAGTTCGTCATCTAGCAAGTCATAATAACATTCCTATACCATCTGTCCTTGCTATAGGACAGAAGTTAAATATTCTTAAAAAAACTACTACTACAAAAAAATCTAACCATAGAGACACCACTCTAAATAAAAAAAATAAAACAAAACAATCTATCTCCAGCTTCAAGATAAAAACAAAAAAAAACAATATTAGGCACACATCAAATATTTTTTATCCTAAAAAATTAGATCAAGTTCATAAAATCAACGCTCCCCCTAGATCTAGTCACATTCTACTTAAAAAATCAGAATTCATTTCTACCCATATGATAAAAAATATTACTAAAAAAAATATTCCTCTTATAACAAATTGGAAATGGCCTACACATGGAAAAATTATTGATAATTTTTCTTCGGAAGAAGGAGGAAATAAAGGAATTGATATTGCAGGCGTATATGGTCACGCAGTTGTATCTACTGCATCCGGGCAAGTAGTATATGCTGGTAATGAGTTACGAGGATACGGTAATTTAATCATTATTAAGCATAATAATGACTATCTAAGCGCTTACGCGCATAACGCAACCATGTTCGTAGCAGAACAACAAACCGTCAAAGCTGGTCAAACTATCGCTACAATGGGAAATAGCGGAACGAACTCTGTAAGATTACATTTTGAACTTCGTTACAAAGGAAAATCTGTTAATCCATTATATTATTTACCGAAACAATAACTGAAAATACATTCCATATTATAAATAATAATAAACTTTTCGGTTTGTTAAACATACGAAGCAAAAATATACTAACCCATAAGTCAATGATTAACATCATCAAAATTACAAATATATGTTATAACAAATATAAATATCGTTGAGTCAAAAAACTAAAAATAATTAAAACTGAATACATATTTTGCCTGACACACATCAATATATTCAATATTGATTGAATTCTTGATTGTAAAAGATATAAGGTCTCTTTCTTATGTTACTACATGATCTGGTTAAATCTAAAACTTAGTTAGTTTAGATTCTTTTTCATACATTTAAATATATAACACTATACTATTAATGTAATGCTGATTGACACATTTGTTTGTTATTTCATGACAAACCGATTATCAAGTATATAAGAAAAAATAAAAAACTAATCCAATATACCTACTATCTTAAATCTAAATTTTTTTATTTATTAACAATAAAAAAATAAAAATCTTTGTTTCTTATTAAATAAAACATAGATGACAATCAATATTAATATATAATTCCAATGGAAATCCAATTTTATTGGCTCATAAACTAGAACAGCATGCTAGTTAAAATAGACAATATATAGCACCATTATTATTTTATAATATAATTCACTCAATTAATGAATATGTTTTTTTCTAAAAAAGAGAATATTTCATAAATGAAAAATTAATACAAATAAAATATTCTTTTTAATTTCTGTAGAAGCATACATCACCATTTATTATGATGCATGTTACCAATCAATAAAAACGTAAAACCAAGACTTATCATTTTAACTATCTTAATAAAATTATCTAAAATATACCAAAAAATTAAGAAAAGAGACTAATCTAATAAATCTAACATCTATATAAATCCTTATTTTTACAACTCTCTCTGTATTAAAAAATACACATACTTAATTGTTATTATATATATCACAATATTATCTAATACAGTATTCGATAAAAATATCATTCTATATACCTATTTATTATCATACTGTTGCGGCCATGCATAATTATCAAAGCGTGACCATTGTCCATTAAAAGTTAATCTTACCGTACCGACTGGACCATTACGTTGCTTACCCAAAATAATCTCTGCCACACCTTTTAAAGTGCTATGCTCGTTATAAACTTCATCGCGATAAATAAACATGATTAAATCAGCATCCTGTTCAATAGAACCAGATTCACGGAGGTCAGAATTAACTGGTCTCTTATCAGATCTCTGCTCTAAAGAACGATTAAGTTGTGATAACGCTATAACAGGTACTTTCAGCTCTTTTGCTAAAGCTTTAAGAGATCGAGAAATCTCAGCTATTTCTAATGTACGATTATCAGATAAAGCAGGAACACGCATCAATTGTAAGTAGTCAATCATAATCAAATTAAGACCACCGTGCTCTCGAAATATACGGCGAGAACGTGATCTCACCTCAGTTGGAGTAAGACCGGATGAATCATCAATAAACATATTTTTCTTTTTTAAAAGAAGACCCATAGTGCTAGAAATACGCGCCCAATCTTCATCATCAAGCTGGCCTGTACGGATTCTGGTCTGGTCCACACGTGATAACGATGCTAAAATTCGCATCATAATCTGCTCCCCAGGCATTTCAAGACTAAAAATAAGAACCGGCTTATCTTGCAACATTGCTACATTTTCACATAAATTCATAGCAAACGTGGTTTTTCCCATTGAAGGACGCGCAGCAACAATAATTAAATCAGAACGTTGTAAACCAGCAGTTTTCTTATTTAAATCTTGATAACCTGTATCCATCCCAGTCACACCATCATGAGGCCTCTGGTATAAAGCTTCAATACGTGATACCGTAGATTCAAGAATTTCATCAACACTTTTTGGCCCTGAATCCTTTTTAGCCCTATTTTCAGCAATCCGAAATATTCGTGACTCTGCGAGATCAAGTAGAGCGTCACTACTACGACCCTGCGGATTATAACCTGAATCAGCAATTTCATGTGCTGCAGAAATCATCTCACGAACAACGGCGCGCTCACGTACTATATCCGCATAAGCACCAATATTTGCTGCACTTGGTGTATTTTTTGACAACTCTGCTAAATAAGCAAATCCACCTGCTATATTTAATTTACCTTGCACCTCCATCCATTCAGATAACGTTATCAAATCAATCGGTTTACCTTGATCCAGCAAATGCTGCATTTCTTTAAAAATTATCCTATGAGGGCGACTAAAAAAATCCTGAACCACCACACGTTCTGAAATATTTTCCCAACGGTCATTATCAAGCATTAAACCACCTAATACTGATTGCTCCGCTTCTATTGATCGAGGAGGTAATTTAATCCCCTCCATTTGGCTATCAAATGGCTCAGTATTTGCATAGAACTTGTGGATGGATTTCTTTTCTATCATAAGAATTTTGTACCAAAATCGTTTTAATGAAATAATTATCACTAGAAGTAAAATTTCTATCAATTCTAGCATTCTGCTAAGGCTTATAATTAGCCTTAATAATAAAACAACTCAATATAGATAGATCTCTATACAATGGAACTAAACCATAATCATCTAGATAGTTAAACGCTCGCGTCTATAATGTGGAAAATTTTTTTCAACTCAATAATATTAATCTAGATTATAGTGATAATCGACAATAAATTAAAATAATCAAAATCAAGCTATATTAGAATTAATTCTTATTTGTCTCTAGTATTTACATACTATTTACAATTCTTTTATCTACTTAGAAAATAGAAAGTAATAGTATCTTGAATTATTCAATTACAATCGACTAAATAAGATAATATCAAAGCTTGTGATTTAAAAAATGTGTATTGCATACACAACTGAAAGAACATAGTATAATATTAATGTATAAGAAAAGAAAAATAACGATCTTCTCTCAACAAATAAAAAATGTCATATCCATTACCTAGACTCACCATAAATCTTAGTAAATAAATTAATTTTTTCTAAAAAATTAAAAATCAAGTAACTACGATTATCATTACTTGTATTAAATTACATTGCATAACTAAATATTTTAGAATCTAATTTGATATCCTTCTCCATCTTTATTACCCTCAATACTTATATTAAGATACTTGTCTCTATATCTTATAGATCAAAATGAAAACAATGAGGTATATTAAATAGAGTGATAAAACGAATATCTCTTCTTTCTCTTAAGATAAGAGATTTGAGTTTTCTAGAAAAACCCATGATTTATATATTAATCACAAAATGTAATTCCCATGCTACCTATTAGCAAATCAGTTAAATCTTTCATCTAACCATAACGATTTGATTACAAAATTAATCTTTATAAACCATTAACCTCTTCAGCTTAGATGATAAAATCTTATAAACTAATTAAATTTTACTATTAAATCCTTGTTAAGAAAATAATATCTACTACAATTAACCGGATTTCATTAATCAAACACTAATGTTAACTATATTAATTCTTTATATTTTCTTTTTTATTTCTCATTGATAATTAGATAAGACTGTTACAAAAATAACGAGATTTCAGATCCAAAAATATTTTATATAAATCTTTACTATAACAAAAGCACACTTATGACACTCTTAATGCCTTCTAAACTTATAGAATGAGGTATACCCTGGCACGAACATATTAAAAAAATCAAACTATAAATATTTTATATTATAGATAAAACTTCAATACTTTAATATCATCCAGTCTCATTAATAAACCATATTTATTACATCCAAAATCATACAACACTCATTATTTCTTTTTATTATAAAAATAGTAAAAAAATAAAATATTAAAATAAAAAGATTTTATAATTTCTTTTCTAATCATCAATGTGATTTCTTATAAAATATAACTGCCTCGCGGCTTTTAATTTATTTAAAATTACTAATATAAGTTACCAAATCAAGCACCTTGTGAGAATATCCTGTTTCATTATCATACCATGCCACTAATTTTACGAAATTTTTATTTAAAGCAATCCCTGCTTGTTCATCAAAAACACATGTAAAAGTAGTACCATTAAAATCAGTAGAAACCACTTGATCTGATGTATAACCAATGATACCTTTCATCGAACCTTCGGAGGCAGATCTAATGACTTCACATATTTCTTTATAAGATGCAGATTGTACCAATCGTGCTGTTAAATCAACGACAGAAACATTAGGAGTAGAAACCCGAAACGACATACCAGTTAACTTACCATATAATTCAGGTAATACTTGTCCCACCGCTTTAGCCGCACCAGTGGAAGAAGGAATAATATTCTGACCCGAACCTCGACCACTACGCCAATCTTTATAAGAGGGACTATCAACAGTTTTTTGCGTTGCAGTTACGGCGTGAATAGTAGTCATTAAAGCTTCTTCAATCCCAAATTTATCATGTATCACTTTTGCTAATGGAGCTAAACAATTCGTGGTACAAGATGCATTAGAAACAATATCCTCACCTTTATAGACATGATTATTTACCCCCATAACAAACATAGGTGTAGCATCCTTAGAAGGACCAGTTAAAACAACTTTCTTTGCTCCAGCCTTAATATGTTTGCGCGCAGTCTGATCAGTTAAAAACATTCCAGTTGACTCTACTACAATATCAGCATCCACCTCATTCCATTTCAAGTCTTCTGGATTCAATTCAGAAGTAATACGAATCGAATGACCATTTACTAGTAACAATCCATTAAAAGAGCTGACTGTACCATTAAAACGACCATGAGTTGAATCGTACTGCAACATATACGCCATATATTCAGAATCAAATATATCATTAATCGCTACTATTTCTATGTCAGAACGTTCTTGAGCAGCTCTGCAGACAAGACGACCAATTCGACCAAAACCATTAATACCTACTTTAATAGTCATATATTCACCAAACATTTCAACATTGATTGATTATATAATAATAGAAATCATTATAGTACCATTAAAAACAACCATAAACACGATTTTAAAAAAGCTTACCAAAAGAATCACCTTAGTGATAACAAGTTACATATCCAATTTCTATTCCCTTATTGTGATCAGCATTCTTAATATTGAACTGAATGATCTATGTTATAAAATTCTCTATCAATCAGACCTATAAAATACATCTAATTTACAGATACGATAAAAAATAATAAATATAACTTTAATTTTCTCTAAATTATATTTCATTAATGAAAATTTTCTAAGACAACTTATCATATTAATCTCTACATCTTATACTACTAAAATTCTTATAAAGTGAAATATATTCTAAATGATTTTTAAAATTAGATATATATGATATCCTTATAATTCTGATACATATAAATAAAGTCTTATCAAGATAAGCTTCTCCTATTAAACCTCTACAATCAACTAAATAAAAAAATAAATATTTTAATATCGTATTAAAATTTTGATAAAATAAAATTTTTTATTTCTATAAATCTTATGGTTTTCATATTTTTTATTAAAAAATATTACCTATGACTAGATTTTTATAAATCCTTGTAAATCCATTAATGAACCATATCATTTTCTTAAAAAAATATAAACAAAATACATAACATCAATAAAAAGAATATTCTATTATGTATATATTTTATAGATATATTAACCACCTAATGAATTAACTGATTACTCTATGTAATAAAATGGCATATATTAATCAATATATATCAATAGAATATATCAATAGCTCATATATGGATATTCTTATTGTTTATCAAAAATCAAAACTAACCATACAATATTATCTTATAGATAAAGGATATAGAACACTAACTATTTATTATTGTTGTGATCATATTAAAATATAGATGGAACAAAAGCATTAACATCAATATTCCGTATCTATTATGTCTTCTTTATAAATTCAAGAAAGATAAAATCTTAAACAATTAATTATCTTGTTATAGTTTAAAGCTATCTAAACTATAAATTGCCCAAAATCCTAAAAAGATTATTTCCTAATATTCGACTGAATATACTTATTAATATATCTATGTGTTCAAAACTTGTCTGAAACATAAATCTTATTAATTGCTAATATCTAAGCAATCAGTACCTCTTATGCTTAATTCTAGTTTCTAAAAATTCTATAGCCGTTCCAATCAAAGACCTGTTCTATGAACCATCGTAATAGTAAATATATTTTTAATCATAAACACATAAACTTTTCATACACAGACTTAGAAAAATCTTAACTTTATTAAATAAAAAAGATCCAAAACCACCTAATATAAATTCAAAACAAGCTAATAATATTATTTATAATAATAAGATATAAAGAAAACTCATTTTCACAACCAATGCTTATCTTCTTTCTTAACCAATCATAAATGATATTTATCTTTGTACAAAAAATTATTTATCTTAACACTTCATTATTATTATAACAAATTATTATAACAATTAAAAAATCTATATAATCTATCCCCTATATACGTATAGATATCATTACTATAATTCCATAATTATTTCTAAATGAACTTTCGATTTATAAATCAACTCGCAATTACTTTATCTCCTATTAGTAAAGAAAAGCACTGAGGACATTTATTAATGATTTACTAAATAGTAGATCTTTTTTACAAAATAAAAAATATAAAAATTTAATAATTAATTAATTAAGAAAATGGTATTTTTTGACGATTATAAAATCAATATAACAGACTACCGTAATATCTCAAAAATTTACATTAAAATCAACTATGTTATAATTCTCATGTCACAGATACACAATATTGGAAATATAGACTGGTCACACCTTATGGAACGCTGTGTCTTCTTTGCGAAGACACAGCAACTAAATCATATAATACTTACAATACCACTTCATAGATAATACTTATCGACTAACGAAATCATAGCAAATATTTACATCAAGCCACTTACCACTATATATATAAGATTATAAAATCTATTACTAACTATAAAATTACTTAATTCTACCTAAACATACACATACTCATAAACAATAGAAGCTAATCAGTTATTTGAGATAAATAAAACTCATATATTCTCAGAAAGTTTTATTTTATGGAATAATTATATTATTCTCTTTAACTTTCGTAGGATATATCCCAAAATTTTAATTTGAAATAGAGAAAATTATTTAACACAACCTTTAGAAAAAATAAAATCATTATATGGATCATTATAAATTTTTACTAAAAGCTGTATGTGTAGATCTTAATTAAGGCTTTCTTCTTTTCTAGAAGAAGACATTTGAATTTCTTTAGAAAAAAGAGTTACTTTAGTGACAGGAGCAAAAGAATGTCTACGATGTAAAATAGATTCACCGAGAGAGTTCAAGACAGGAGACGACGTGGATGTCATACTATCTGAAGATAAAATAGTAACAATATTTTCTACTTTAACTGATGTTAGTATTCGTTTATTTTCTACAATTTTCTTAGAATTCTGAGTAGACTCTACTTGTTGATTTACCGGAGTAGTATCAATCTTTGAAGACATGACGTTCTCTGCGTCTGTATTGCGAGAATCAGAATGAACATCTGTAGACACAGAAAATACATCAATACCAGGAGAAACTGATTTTGATGAAAGCGCATCTCTATGAGTAGATTCTGTAATAGTTGAATGATCGGTTTCTTTATGCAAGGAACTATTCTTATTCACATGCGCTACTGGATAAAAAATCCATACCCTGCCTAAGGCAACCTCAAGAGATGCTACGGCATGAGATAATGGCATAGGTGAACATCTTGGATACCGTTCATACACGTATCTCCGACGACGATGCCCAGAGACGCGTAAATGCCTTGGTGTTCGACGGGTACGGCGAATAATACTACTACCACGAACATGAGTAGAATCATCTAATTTTAAGTCTGTCATTATTTTTCTAGCTTCTTCGGTAACTACAGTAGACTTCTCTAGATACATAGAGCAAAATTTAGTCTTCTCCGGAATAACCACTGGTGTTGATTTGCTCAAATCATTATGAGAAAGAGTGGTTTGTACTAAATGTACATTTTCTTCTGTTTTTTTAACCTCTGTCGCATTTCTTGAAACAAGATGAGGAGTGTTCTCAGCCTCAATCCGAAGAAATTTATTATCTTTATTAGAATGGGCATAACGATTTTTTCGTATATGTCTAGACTGATAGTCTAGCTTAGAATTACACTCGACTGGCACTTTTGTAACAGGAAGGTCAGCTCCTAACGGTAAACTACAGTCGTCTTGAAAAGAATCACTGATTTTTCTTATTGAAGATATTTTATTTTCAGTTCTAGGCTCATCTAGATCATCATTACGAATTTTACCTGGATTATCTCTAATTATGCGATTAGAGATATGATTATTTAATTGACGATTTTGATGATTATGCGATCTAACCAAACATTCTTCTACATTTTTTTTCCGGTCTAATGCTTCGTTTTGTTGAGAAGAGCGCCTATGAATCTGATTAAATAATTTACGCAATACACGAGTCATACAGATACTTAATTTATATACTCTTAAATACGAAGCCCTAAACATCTTAACGCATACACCGATCTTTATCCTGTCTTTTAAAAAAACTTCTTTTTTCTCCAGTGTAGGCTCTAATATTCCAGCTATAGTCAGTTCTTGGCGTTCTAAACGCTTACGTTCAGCATATCTCTCGTCAAGAGAGAGGTTAAGTTCATATGCATGTAATTTTGAAAGATGATAACTCAAAGTTTGAGTCTCCTCTCCACTTCGAATACGTACTACCGAATAATGTGGAGTCTGCATATTATCATTGGGAACAATAATAGCACGAATACCTTGAGTGCGTTTCTCAATTGCACTAACAGCATCACGTTTCTCATTTAGTAAATAAGATGCAACCTGTACAGGAACAATAGCATGAACTTCCTTAGTATTCTCTTTTAGAACCTCTTCTTCTATTAAACGCAAAATAGAAAGTGATAGTGACTCGTTATCACGAATATTTCCAGTCCCACTACAACGAGGACATACATGATGGCTAGACTCACCCAGTGATGAACTAAGTCTTTGACGCGACATTTCCAACAAACCAAAACGTGAAATATGACTTATCTGAATACGAGCTCGATCCTGTCGCACTTCTTCACGTAAACGATTTTCTACAGAACGCTGATTCTGTATAGGACTCATATCAATAAAATCAATAACAATCAAACCCCCAACATCACGCAAACGTAACTGTCTAGCAATTTCATTAGCTGCTTCAAGATTGGTATTGAATGCTGTTTCTTCAATATCTCCGCCACGAGTAGAACGAGCAGAGTTAATATCAATAGCAGTTAAAGCCTCAGTAGTATCAATTACAATAGAACCCCCTGATGGCAACCGAACTTCACGCTGAAAAGCAGATTCAATTTGTGATTCAATTTGATAATGGCTAAATAATGGAATTTCACCTGTATATAACTTAATTCTACTACTAAAATCTGGCCGACCTAATGCAGAAATATGCTGGCAGGCCAAATGAAATACCTTTGGATTATCTATTAGGATTTCACCAATATCTTGACGCAAATAATCACGAAACGCACGTACAATCACATTACTTTCTTGATGAATCAAAAATGGAGCGGATCGGTTATTGGCAGCCTTTTTGATGGCTTCCCAATGCTTAATACGAGAACTTAGATCCCACTGCAATCCCTCAACAGATTTTCCTACTCCGGCAGTGCGAACAATTAAACCCATTCCATCTGGTAAATCCAACAAAGCTAATGCCGATTTTAGAATAATACGATCATTACCTTCAACACGACGGGAAATACCACCAGCACGAGGATTATTTGGCATCAATACTAAATAACTACCCGCTAAACTAATAAATGTTGTTAACGCTGCCCCCTTGTTACCACGTTCTTCTTTATCAATTTGCACAATAACTTCTTGTCCTTCACGCACTAAATCTTTTATGTTTGGTCGACTATGGCTATTAGAACGCTTAAAGAAATATTCACAAGAAATCTCTTTAAGAGGCAGAAAACCATGCCTTTCCACACCATAATCTACAAATGCAGCCTCAAGACTAGGTTCAATACGAATTATCCTGCCTTTATAAATATTAGATTTTTTTTGTTCATATCCAGAGCTTTCAATATCTAAATCATATAGACATTGCCCATTGACAAGTGCAACACGCCACTCCTCTTTCTGAGTTGCGTTGATCAGCATTCTTTTCATCATAACTTACTCATTATTATTACATTTGTTTATAAAGCTATGAATATAATCACATAAAATACCATAGCCCTATAATCTATATGTAATTATACAACTAATAACCCGAAATAATCGCTAACATTAAGAGAAAGCGCCAATACTTAATAATCTATTTATCTATGGAAAAACCTATTAATGAAATAGCATCTTATATTTAAGAAAAACATTGTAATACATCTTAGACAGTAAACCAAAAAAGTAACTTATCTCCTTGTTCTTATTTCATTTAGAAAAATAACCTAGTTACTTATACAAACAAAAGTATATAATACAGAGCATCTCATTACTATTATATGAGTCACATCCAAATTAATTTTTTATTTTCATGTATGTTGCATCCTGGTACACGCGTAGCGCTAGTCAAACTAGTTCTAGATAATTTACAAAAACCCACACACGCATCTTCATCCAATACACTTGCAATATTATCGCATTGCTCAAAAAAAGATAGCAAGATAACTTTTCTATAACCAATTAAGTTTTAATATGATTAATGTTAAGAAGGCTTTCATGATCATATCGCTTTATATAATTCATGTCACTATACCTTTTAATTGATACTACCAAATCTTCTAATTATAAAATGCAAGAAAAACAACATAACACCTAGACCTAAAATCCAACTGATTACTCTACCTCTTAAGGTAAATTTACAGACCTAATATCCTAAAATACAATAAAATTCTTATTTTAACCACTACCGACGGAAATTTATACTATTCCAAGTGTATATATTTTTGACATGCTGATTTAAATCAAAACCTCTATATAACAATCAACATTGAGAATCATATTGCTAATACAGCATCTCTGTTCAAAATACTCCTAATATATGCGAATACTAAAAGTATGCATTCTCTATTATAACTAATAATACCAGATCTCAAGCACAAATCTATCATCAAATATCGCTAATCTATGACATAAAAAAGTGATACCAGTATCATATATAATAAGCAATCGAAAACAGTCAGATACTATTCTTATATCTAATTAAATGAATAGTAAAATACTATGTTATGTATGCATCATATTTACTAAAAAAACCAAACAAGAACATATTCAGAGAAGTAGATCCGATACAATCGAATAAAATTCTTTTATATAAAAAACGAACAGGTTACTTGTTAATACATTTAAGAATGAGATTCAATACGAAAACTATATTGGTAAAAATATAAAGATATATAAAATATACTAACCATCTTATCGATAACCTGTATCTAACCTTTCATAAACATATCATTCTCATCTATAATGAGACTAATAAAAAAAATAAAAATAAATAATAAACATGTTCTAATATCTCAAGATATATACAAGTAAAAACACCCAGATAATATCTGGGTGTTTTTAATGACCATAAATAACTAATAAGAAAATAGAAATATATACTATTGTCCCTATACGCTAATTAATAGAATATACTATTAAGAATGAACAATGACTTAATTATTAATAAAACTAAAAATAAACATCGTAAAAATATATCCACTAGTCCATTCATGCACTTAAAAAATAATTATTGACAAACCAATTTGTTTGATTTGTAAAATTTAATTTTACAGTTATAATAAAAGTCTATTGGTGATCATTAATGATTATCCAGGCAACGAAATTAATAACATAGCATACAGGATCCTTTATTAAACCTCACAACTAAATTCTATCTTGCATCAGATTATTACTCTAACTATCATGATTCTATAATCATCAATATTATCGAAACTCATGACTGAACCGAACACTGCTCACTCCATTCACCTGCTAAGTTTTGGGTATCTAAAGGAGAAAATCTTCTAAATTTTTTCCATATCTCTCCATAGCATATCGAATGATTGTGGGGGTTCGCCCCTGGCCAGTCCAGGTTTTTTTTTCTCCCTTGTTGTCTATATAGACGTACTTTGCGGGACGCACAGCACGTTTAGTTTTACTAAGCGTTTGGCTACAAGATGTATTAGATAATAATTCACTAGGATTAATACCATCAGTAATTAACATCTCTCGGTATTTCTCAAGTTTACGGAGACGCTCTTCAGACTCTAATCGAACTTGACTTTCTTCTTCGCGGCGCTCATTAACCACTAACTCAAGTTTCATCAACATATCTTCTAGTGTCTCTAAACTAAATTCTCTTGCCTGCACACGTAATGTACGAATTTTATTCAGAATTTTAAGCGAAGTACTCATAGTTAAAGTCTCTAAATTATATATATCCGGACCATAATATATAACAGTAGTAATAGCAAGCATGAACTGCAATAGTTTATATTTCATTAACAATAAAAAAATAATAAAAAGAACAAAGCATATATTTTGAGTCAATATACTTTTACTAAAACAGTTTCATTCTTATTCATTCACAAAAAGAAAATACCTTAAATATTCTAGAATATTGAAATATAATGATTATCCTTGCAATACAATAAACAGACCTCTCGCGTGGACTCAAAAATATTAATTCTCATTAAATATAAAAATATCATTCCATAAATAATACTGATATATTTTATCTTCTTTATTTTCATTATATCAATCTATAGTTCCATATCGAATAGAACTAAGCAAACACACTGATACAGCATACTTACTAAATGCTTTAATCTAAAAGACTGCTTGAAGTAACCAAAATTCTCCCACCACTTCACAACAATATCATTATCTCACTTTAATATTTAAATTTATACTCGTAATAATATATAACATTTATTATCTAGTTCTAAAAATAAAATAAAAATAGAAACTAATTCTAGTGTAAACATTATTTTTTACATTTAAATAATATTAAATCTATACTAAATCTTCTTCATAAAATCTAGTATAACTTATATTTCGCTCTAATCCACATATAGAATATCAACGCAGAACGAATCAAGAAAACTATTTAAAATATATACTTATATTATCAGAACTCTATTTACTTTAATAAAAAATATATCTTGTATTCTAAATGATTCATTTTGTCTAATATCAATCTAATAATAATATGCACTTCCTTGTCTGAATATACACCGTTTTTGTTTTTCAAAAAAATACAAAAATAATTATAATAGAACAACCACAAAAACCTTCTTTCATAAATTTCGTTTGAATACTATATAATTAGCATTGTCTAATATTACTATATCCAGAATACTTTTATTAATCTAGTCCATTTAACCTTAATAAAACATCTATCGTTTGATTATCTATTTATCTAAATTTTTTAAACACTACTAAAAATACAATAATCTCCATACTCATCTAAATTACATTTAAAATTATTCAAAACATGTACATAGTATTCTCTATGCTATAGATTTACACAAATGACTTCGCGTATACGAACATGATAATCGTCAAACTTGGATCGATTGATATAATAAATAATGTTTAGTATTATAGAATCTATCTAATAACAGATAATCATTTATTTAATAATAAATCGATAAAAATAAATTTAAAGATATATTTGCAAACCCCTAAAACTTACTATACGCCACCGATTTCTTATTAAAAAAGACCCGTCAGTATGACATCATTATAATCATAATTATCATTATCTACGCTTTTTCTTATAAAATAACTTAAACTTAAATTAAATATAAAATATTCCATAGGCCAAAAAACAAAATGCATATCTTGTTTTATTCTTAATAGATATCATATAACTAATCATTTTTCAATCTATAGAAAATTATATAACGTATCTATAAACCAAACTATACCTAGATAAATTAGGCATTACTATATAAGTCTAATAAAAAATTAACTCTAATCACATTGTGCATATAAAAATTTATATACTATATATATCCTATTAAGATATATATCATAATCCCAGAACAATAAAAAAACTATAAATACAGGTTTTCTTATGAATTAAAAATATTGTTATTATAAATAGTTCAGAGAATACTTCTATGAAAAATAAGACGTCATAAACAACTGTTTCTTTTATCTAATCTACTAACTACCTGTTCTTAAACAAATAACATTGTCCTACTCACTACATATATTTACCAGTTTTGAATCACCAAGGAGTAAAAGATAGTGGCTCAACTTTATTTCTACTATTCAGCAATGAATGCTGGTAAATCAACGGCTCTATTACAATCCGCTTATAATTATCAAGAAAAAGGCATGAGAACTATATTATATACTTCTGAAATAGATAATCGCTTTAAGATACCTCAAATTAGTTCACGCATTGGAATATCATCTCCTGCTAAACTATATAACAATAAAACTCTACTCTTTGAAGAGGTTTACGCTGAAAAAAAAAATAGTCCAATAAATTGTATTTTAGTCGATGAAAGTCAATTTCTTACGCGCAAACAAGTAAAGTCATTGACTAATGTCGTGGATATACTACATATTCCTGTACTATGTTACGGATTACGTACAGATTTTCGTGGTGAATTGTTTCCTGGAAGTCAATATTTATTAGCCTGGTCAGATAAATTAATTGAACTAAAAACTGTCTGTTCTTGCGGAAGAAAGGCTATCATGGTAATACGTTTTGACAATATTGGACTTCCCTGCAACAAAGGTAAACAAATAAAGATAGGTGGAAACAAGACTTATGTATCTGTCTGTCGAAAACATTACTTTCAATCTCTACAAGATAATTGTATGCAGGTCTCTGACAAAAGAGACGATAAAATCGATGGAAATATCTCTTAAAAATCTATAAATAACTTTTACAAGATTTCGATTATTGTGTTACTCACGTATTAACATTTCTATCATAATTTAAGCAAGTTCCCTAACTTGTAATAAACTATTTTCAACACACTTAACTATCTACCTCAAGTAGCAAGAAGTATAGTGAATCAGTCAATACGAAATGAAACATCAGATCTCCTGACAACTTACATATCTGAGAATAACTTCAATCTTATGAGCGAAACATAACTCAGAATATACCTTCTTTAATCAAAGAACACAGATTTTGATAAAAATTACTATGGATTAACTAATAGATAATCCACCTCACATCAATTTACAATATAAAAATCGTAATACATATTAGATCTTACATGTTAATTTCTAATTTTACTTATTATAAAACAAATATATCGTTCTCTAAAATACTTCGAAAGAAGTAATGATTACATATATCACTGATACGTATTGTGGAAATATAGATATAGCCTGTATAAAAAGCTATAAAAATTTCAGACAATCATATTATTAGTTCTAGTATCTCACACATTGCATCTGTCATTGGATTCATAAACACTGCTGGGATTTGAAATTCAAAAAAAATATAATTTCATATAATAACTGTTGTAATGATATCTACGATTTGCAAACTCTTGAAATATATTTTTATAACCCCATTTTTACTTTTAAATAGTAAATAACTATGTTTTTAAATAACTATGTTTTTATTGAGGTAACAATAAAATGCAAGGGACAGAGACATTTAACTTCCAATCAGAAGTGAAACAACTTTTACACTTAATGATTCACTCTCTCTATTCAAAAAAAGAAATATTTCTAAGAGAATTAATATCTAATGCTGCAGATGCTACCGAAAAACTACGATTTCAATCTCTCTCTACACCAGGTTTATACTCGGGTGATCTGCGTCTACAAATTTCCATTGATAAAGAGAAACGTGTCCTAACGCTTAATGATAATGGAATTGGAATGCAACGCAATGAGGTTATAGAAAACTTAGGGACTATTGCTAAGTCAGGCACAAAGGCTTTTATTGATGCCATAGGATCAGATCAGTCCAAAAATAATCAATTAATTGGTCAATTCGGTGTAGGTTTTTACTCAGCATTTATGGTAGCAGATATAGTTTCTGTACGTACTCGCGCAGCAGGTACTCCTTCCAATCAAGGCGTCTTTTGGCAATCTTCTGGAAACGGAGAGTACACTATTGCTAGTGTTGAAAAAGATGATCAAGGTACAGAAATCACATTGCATTTACGTGAAGGTGAAGACGAATTCTTAGATGAATGGCATGTTCGCAGAATTGTTAGTAAGTACTCAGACCATATAAATCTAACAATTGAAATTCAAACCGAACAAAAAAAAGAAAATGGTTTAATCTGGGAAAAAATTAATAAAGCACAGGCGCTATGGACTCGAAAAAAAACTGACATAACTGAAGATGAGTATAAAGAATTTTATAAACATATTTCTAATGATTTTACTGATCCACTCACCTGGACCCATAACAAAGTAGAAGGAAAACAAACATATATAAACTTACTATATGTCCCTTCACAAGCACCTTGGGATATGTGGAGCCATGACCATAAAAATGGTCTTAAACTCTATATCCAACGAGTCTTCATTATGGATAATGCTGAGCAATTAATGCCAAATTATTTACGTTTTATCAAGGGATTAATTGATTCTAACGATCTCCCGTTGAACGTCTCACGCGAAATTCTTCAAAATAGTACGATCATTAAAACACTACGTGGAGCTTTAATTAAACGTTCATTAAACATGCTTGAAAAATTATCCCACAACTATAAAGAAAAATATCAAACATTTTGGAAACATTTTGGTCGCGTTCTTAAAGAAGGTCCTGCAGAAGACAAATCTAATATTGAAAGCATTACCTCATTACTACGTTTTTCTTCTACTAAATTTGACGATATGGCTCAAACTGTCTCTTTAAATGATTATGTTAATCGCATGCTCCCAGAACAAGATAAAATCTATTATATTACCTCCGATAGCTATATCGCTGCGAAAAATAGTCCTTATCTTGAAATGTTTCACAGTAAAAAAATTGAAGTTCTTCTTCTTTTCGATCGTATTGATGAATGGATGATGAATCATCTTACAGAATTCAAAAATAAAAAATTTCAATCAGTAAGTACATCTGATGATACATTGAATAAACTAACGGAAAACGACAATGAAGAGCAAAACAAAACCGACAAATCTCTAGAACCCTTTATAAAACGCATTAAATCTCTACTAGGTACACGCGTTAAAGACGTTTCTCTTACACACCGACTTTCAGAAACACCAGCTATTGTTACTACTGATATAAACGATATCACACCTCAAATGGCTAAATTATTTTCTGCTTCTGGCCAAGCAGCACCAGAAGTTAAGTATCTTTTTGAACTTAATCCTGTGCACCCATTAGTACGGAAAGCCGCTGATATACAAAATGATGTACTTTTTAGACAATGGATTGAACTTTTTCTAGATCAAGCCCTCCTTACCGCAACCGGCACACTAGAAGACCCTAATAAATTTATTCGTCAAGTTAATCAACTTCTTTTGAAATAAAATGTCATAAAAATTTCTCTAATCTTGTACTAAACCCGACCTTACTCATGTCAATGAAATATTGGTCGGGCATAAATTAAAAAACTAAAATCAATCATTACTTGTTAAAAATGGATGAGAACACATGTGATATATTCATATTTCTCATAACTCTCTTACTTTAATAACGCCGGATTACATGCTCAAAAATACGATCTTATCGTTATATCATAAGTGATATATATTCTAATATATATAAATTTATGATCGATAAACCTCGTGTATTCAATTGAAAGTAAATTGAAAAATCAATCAATGATAAACAGCTCTATAACTTATATATTATTCCAACTTCATTTCTAGTATATAACAATATCAATAAAAATTGATTTAGATAAACCAAACAGTTGTTCAATATGCAATACTAAATATTACATATATGTTTTATGTAATCAAAAATAGTTTGATTATATACATATGGTTTAATATACTTTAACTAATATTAAATATACTTATAATACTGAAAACTATTTGTAATTCTAGAGTAAATCAAATATATTATGATATTTTTTAGGAAAATAGTTAAATTTTTAAGAACTATTACGCACAATAGATGAGTAAAAATTTAATTATCATTTTATAGTCAACAACATGTTGACAATCAATTTATTCATCATTAGATTTCGGATCAAGAATAAAATAAGATAGAAACATTATGTAAGAATGAATAAGTTTATACTGATTCTATCATGTAATACTAAGAACTAAACGAACATACAATATAACAATATATGTCAACTCAGCAAAACTATTACTCATATCAATTATTTTTAGAATAATCAACCAATTACTAAATTTAACCTACTTCTAAAAAATTTGACAATAATGACAATATTACTATTCCTTGAATTCTTCAATTAATATCGATGACTAGTTAGATACACCTTTTCATTCTTCATTAACAATGAAGACCTATAAAAAAAATGAATACTTATTCAACCCAAACATTTTATCTCATAAAATATTGTGTTATAAAATTAATAATTTAAATAAGACCATAGGATTATCTGGTATTACATACCACATCATTAATCTCTCTTATACAATCTATTAAGATGCTGGATTGAAAATAATCCTCCATGTATGACAAACATCACTTTACTCTAATTATACTGAAGAATGTTTGGATATCTATTTATTAATTAAACTAACCAAGTAAGACTAACGCGATGACCTACCTAAATCAAAAAATAGATAGTCACCATACTTACAGTAAGTATCATCATTTATACTATAAGTACCTAAAGTACCTATCAATTAACATAACATCATCGCTTTTACACTAGAAGCCTAAGTAAATCCAAATATAACCTATGTATTAATAAAGTCATTATACTCTTGTCTTATAGAAAGAATGTCTTAATATCGCTTCTTAAAAGAAGCATTATATATCACTATTTGATGCTCAATCAATTTTTATAGTAATGTTTTAAAAAAAATTAAGAAGTAGAAACCAATCATCAAGGCTGAATACACTCTTTCTTTAGAGTAGCATTAGCAAAAATAATATAAATTCTGAATATGCGTATCTTTGGAAAACAACTAACACACCCTCATTAATCTCTCATTATAAATCTTGTGACGCCACTCTAGAAGAGTTTCAATTAATTTATTATCATCATTTTTCACTATTATTAAATTTATATGCATACCCCTCCTCCTTATTAAGAGCCTCATGCAATTCTTTATATACATTTAGAATCCGTAAATTCCTCTTACCAACGCGTCAATGCAAATTAATACCATATTCAGTTTTTTTCTTTCAATGTACTTAAAATATAACTTTTTCAGAAAATTTTGATATAGTTAAGATGTACATCTTAGATGACCAAGGATATCGAAAAGATACCTTTTCTATAATTTTTATTATCAATCTTTGATATGATTGATCAACATGTCTTTATTAGGAATAATCATATTGTCAAATGAATCATATAGTTGCTCTTTTAATAAAGACAACTCACCGCTTATTATACATAAAGTCTTTTTTAGTCAACCCTGTAAACATGTACTATTTGGATGATCCAATAGATCCTCCTTTCTTATCAATGAAAGCTTTGTTAAAACCATATTTAATAACCCTTGCATCTTAGCAAGAATCTTATTCTTTTTAATACACTGATTCTATGTTTGTGAAATTTTAACTTAGTTTTGTGAATCGATAATATTAGTGGTAGTATCCGCTGAACGCTGTAACCTCTTACCAAAATCAATTACTGAGCCATCTCTCTAACATCTAGTGTAGATAAACAAGATAATAGATCCTTTCTATCCTCACTCAAAGGTGTTGTTGAACTAGATACAACTGTTCCAGGATGAAACACCAAAGCGCGCAATAAAGTCATCTCTACCCCCATGCGACGAGTTGGCGCTAACGGTAACTCCTTCCTCCCTATCAAAACTATCTGATAATACAATTGTACATCCTCAGGAGAAATTAAACGAGCCACTTTACGTAATCGATGCGCAAAAGAAACCATTCTTCCTTGACAAGAAGAAGGCAGGAATTGTACTATTGCTATATGATGAAAAATCTCTAACAGTTTTACTAATAAGCTATCCCAATCGTTACCATGCATGGCCACTTGATTAAGTATTTTCATAACTAACTTACCATTAGCATCAACCAAAGCCTCAATCAACGATAAGACCTTATCGTCATCTAGCATACCAAGCATATCATGTACACTATTAACAGTAATCACACCATTACCCATAACAATAGCCTGATCAGTTAAACTTAATGCATCGCGCATACTACCCTCTGCTGCATGAGCTAAAAGTCTAATTCCTTGCTCTTCTGAACTAATATTTTCAGATTGTAATATATATTGTAATTGAGCTCGAATGAGGTCCTCATCAAGCAATTTCAAATGAAATTGCAAGCAACGTGATAAAATAGTAACTGGTAACTTTTGTGGATCTGTGGTTGCTAATATAAATTTAACATGGCATGGCGGTTCTTCTAACGTCTTTAGAAGTGCATTAAAACTATGACGTGATAACATATGCACTTCATCAATTAAATAGATCTTAAAGCGACCCCGAGAAGGCGAATATTGTATATTGTCAAGAAGATCACGAGTATCTTCAACTTTGGTTCGAGAGGCAGCGTCAATTTCAATTAAATCAACAAAACAACCCTCAGCAATGTCATAACAATGACCACACTGTCTACAAGGTGTTGCAGTAATACTCGTTTCACAACTCAAACCCTTAGCAAAAAGGCGGGCCATAGTTGTTTTTCCAATACCTCGAGTACCAGAGAATAAATAAGCATGATGTATGCGACCCATAGATAAAGTATTAGACAATGCAGATACAATATGTCTCTGCCCTATAACCTCGCTAAACTCTTGTGGCCGCCATTTTCTTGCTAAAACCTGATAACTCATACCACTTGTCCAACCATAGAATATAAAAAAACTTCATAAGAAAATAACTAAAATAGTAAAATTAAAATAATAAATCATTACTATCTATTCTGTCTATCTATTCCATCTATTCCATATAGAGATTAATTTAATAGATAATATTCTTTTTGATAGATTAATAATCTCTACTACCTGTTCTTCTCACTTTCCGTGTATTTCATGTTATGAATAGATACTTATTTCTATTAATTAATACAAGAAACATCAAAATAAAACCTTTCTCAATTCAAATAAGACAGTTATTAATCTCTCTTCCATTCTAATATAGATCAAACATCTAATATAAATTTACAGAAGGGCCATATGATAGAATAACGAATACTAGACTTATACATGTTGATCAAATACATCAATACGCCAATAAACTTAGAATTATAATTTCTTTATAATCTAAAAATCATAACAATCAGACTAACCCACTAACATTCTACTCAGGATATGATACTGATCATAATATCCTTGATGTGATACTATTCGTCTATTGAATACAACTACATTCAAAATGTTATATTATTAACCCATGTATCTGTTTTTTTAATAAATTAGTACTAGAACCATATATAGTAAATATGTAGTGTAAAATAAGTTCCTTTTGCAACACGCAACATAGCACAACATTATATCATTATTAACATTACTCTTATTATTTTTGACAATATTATAAACTCAAATAAATGTAATCAATATTGCTAACGATGAGAATATCTGACCTATCCATTACATTATAGACGATTTTCCAGGAAACCTAAGGAGAGAATAACTCTTAACACCATAATCTTTCAAACGTGCTTCACCCCCTAAATCAAAGAGACTTATAATGAAAGCAGCATCTATAATATAACCTCCAGCGCGACGAATGAGCTTAATTGTTGCTTCAATAGTACCACCAGTAGCTAATACATCATCTACTACTAGTACGACCTCCCCAGGCTGGATTGCATCACAGTGCACCTCTAACACACCAGAGCCATATTCCAATGCATAGTTCTCAGAAAAAGTTTTACGAGGCAGCTTTCCGGATTTACGTACTGGTAAAAAACCAACCCCAAGCTCCAAAGCAATAGGAGCGCCAAACAAAAATCCACGAGCCTCAGGGCCCATAACTTTACTAATCCTAGAATTACGATAACGCTCAACCACTAGATGGACGCTCAGTGCAAAAGCTTTTGGATCCGCTAATAAACTAGTAATATCTTGAAAAATTATTCCAGGCTCCGGATAATCCGGAATACTTTTGATACTATTCTTGAGAAATTCAAGCTGAATCGTAGTGTTAGTCATTAAATAGCCTAGTAAAGTTATATACAAATGATATATTAATATTACTTCTTATATCAAAATTATAATTTTTTTAAAGAAAAAAATATACCGGCTTCCTGAATATAGTTGATAAAAACTCATTATAGTTCAGGAAATATCTGAATATCATGGGATAAAATATAAACAATAAAACTTAACAATATTTAAAATACATGAAATGATTCACAAAATAATACAGACAACTCATCGATAATTTACTAAATACTTTTCTTATGTTTATTTTACATAAAATAAGAAATCACATGAATATCGCGCATCATAGCATGATGATGCAGATATTATTATTCATTTCTACTAAAAGAATTTTTCCATAGAAAATAAGTATTGCTTCTTTCATAACCTTCTATATAGTAAAATTATTTTTAAGATAAGAGTATTAATTCTAAATTTAAGAAAACTCGATCAAGAATTCTTTAAAACTCAATAATAAAATGATCATTTTATTCTATTGCAACACAAAGGGATACAAAATAAACTAAAAACAATAAGAAACTAAAAAGAATATTAGAGTACAAAAGTATATTGATATAAGGAGATTCATATCTTAAAAAATGATTCTAAAACGTCTTACAATGAATCAAGCTATATAAATATAATAAAAATTATCATTTAATTTTTTATCATCTATTAATAGATAATTATTATAAACTTACACCCCTTCATTTTTAATAAAATTAAAAACAGTAATTAAATAAATGATTCTGATAAAATCCTTTATCATAAGTATTCTCAATTTTCTAATCTTTTTAGAGAGACCTAACTAAATCACTCCATCTTTACATCATACTTATGTTAAATCCATCTAAATAACTAAGATTTATATTTAAATTTTTTATAAAGAAAAAATGAATGTCCTAATTTATGGAATAATTCTGAAAAAACTACTAGACAAAGAATTGATCATAACAACTCTTATCGTAAAACTTAAATAAAACTTAAATTTCTAATTGGATAAAATAAAATAATAAAATAATGTTTAGATAAATCCCAATGAATCATGGTATCTGTATACTATTTCCTAACCACTATAATAAAAAAACGCCTGGTTATTAAAATGAATCACCTATATTTCTTCACATAAAATAATTAAGACATCATTCTGATTATACTATCCACACCAATAGTATTCATAACATAATATAATTCTACTTTTTAATTGCAGTCTAATCAGTATCGATTTTAAGATAAAATCTTTCCTCTAATTTTCCTTGTTACTTACTCAGAAAAACATCAATATACCTAACAATATCTCTACAAAATTCAATATCTTATATATTATCTTAAAAAAATAATAATGGATAAAAATCTCTATATATATCAACTCCTCTAACATTTTACACTCTAAACGAAATAATATTTTTACAAAAAATATAGATCAAACCTATATTAAGATACTTATCCGCAAAATAATAGTAAATCATTTAAAATTTAGTTATTTATGTGTAGAATAAAATTCTACTAGACTTAATATATCAAATACATTATTTTTCAAAGTATACAAAAATAACAAAATTTCATAACACTGTGTCTAACTAACTTGCAGAAATCTTACAACAATTGACTTATACTCTTCGATATATACAAACCTGAATATTGATTTAAAAATATGTCTATATACTTATACTATAAACAATTTACTGCAATTATAGAATAATAATAAGATTCTATTTATTAATTATTATAGGATGAATCTCCTATAACCTGTTTTAACAAATAAATAATATAAAAATTTAGAACGAAATATAAATTCAGAAAACTTAATGCTACATAAAATAGAAAAAATGTATATTAAGAAATATTTAAACTAAAATTCTATTAATAATATTTATAAGCAAACATACACTAGTTGATAATAAATCATCTAAATGCCGCTTAAAGATATAAAAATTATACATAATATGATAAATATCATTACAGATAAATACAAGTTAACATCAAAAATGCTGGAGGCAATAGATTAGAGCCTGTATAATATTGCTGCAATATTTTGAATCCTTTGATTTACTTCTACATTGAGATATTGCCATGCTAAGAATTACGAAAGAAACCCTAACATTTGATGATGTTCTTCTTGTTCCAGCTCACTCAAAAGTATTACCACACACAGCCGACCTTACTACTTGGCTAACTACATCTATCCGTCTCAATATCCCGATGATCTCCGCAGCGATGGACACTGTAACTGAATCTAACTTAGCTATTGCAATAGCCCAAGAGGGCGGGCTTGGATTTATTCATAAAAACATGTCTACATTACACCAAGTAGAAGAGGTTCGAAAGGTAAAAAAATATGAAAGCGGAGTTGTAACTAACCCTCAAACCGTGTTACCAACGACTTCACTAGAAGAAGTTAAGATGCTAACTGAACTTAATGGATTCGCTGGTTATCCAGTTGTTAATCACAATCAGCAACTTGACGGCATCATAACCAGACGTGACGTGCGCTTCGTTACTAATCTTAAACTACCAGTATCTGCAGTGATGACTCGAAAAGAAAATTTAGTCACCGTTAAGGAAGGTGAAACACGTCAAATAGTTCTACAAAAAATGCATGAAAATCGTGTAGAAAAAGTTCTAGTAGTCAATAATAATTTTCAATTATTAGGCATGATTACAGTTAAAGACTTTCAAAAAGCAGAACAAAAACCTCATGCTTGTAAAGATGACGAAGGTCGCCTACGTGTTGGAGCAGCTGTTGGAATTAATAAAAATAATGAAGAACGTATCGATTCTTTAATTTCAGCTGGAATTGATGTTTTGCTGATTGACTCCTCACATGGACATTCCGAAAATGTACTACAACAAATCCGATCAACACGCGCAAGCTATCCTAATTTACAAATTATTGGTGGTAATGTAGCGACAGGAGCTGGAGCGCTTGCACTGGCCAAAGCAGGTGTTAATGCTGTTAAAGTTGGTGTTGGGCCAGGATCGATTTGTACTACCCGTGTTGTAACTGGCGTAGGTGTACCACAAATTACCGCAATATCAGATGCTAACGAAGCTCTTCATGGGTTGGAGATTCCTATTATAGCCGATGGAGGGATCCGCTTCTCTGGTGATATCGCTAAAGCTATCGCCGCTGGAGCAGCAGTAGTAATGGTAGGCGCAATGCTCGCCGGTACTGAAGAATCACCAGGAAATATTGAATTATATCAAGGTCGTTCATTTAAATCTTACCGGGGAATGGGATCAATAAGCGCAATGCATCAAGGATCTTCTGATCGTTATTTCCAAGCTCAAAGTACAATCAAGAAATTCGTTCCAGAAGGTATCGAAGGGCGAGTGCCTTATAAAGGACTCTTGAAAGAAATCATATATCAACAAATGGGCGGACTACGATCCTGTATGGGGTTAACAGGGTGTGCTACAATTGAAGAATTACGAACCATACCAGAATTTGTTCGTGTTAGTAGAGCAGGAGTTTCAGAAAGTCATGTCCATGATGTAACTATTACTAAAGAATCTCCAAATTATCGCATGGATACCTGACAATACATTCTGGCCCCTTATCTAAGATACAGTCTTGTTCTTACATATCATGAATCATATCACATATAACTTAGTCTTAGGATACCCAAATGAATCTAAAAAATATGCATAAAGATCGCATTCTTATCATAGATTTTGGTTCACAATATACCGTTCTTATTGCTCGCCGAATACGAGAACTTGGAATATATTGTGAACTATGGGACTGGAATGTAACTAAACAACAAATTGAATCATTTAATCCAAATGGAATCATCCTTTCAGGAGGTCCAGAAAGTAGCATCTCTTGTAATAGCCCTCGAGCTCCCGATTGTATATTTTATTCTGACATCCCTATTCTAGGCATCTGCTATGGCATGCAAATTATGACAATACAGCTTGGTGGCCAAGTGCTAACTGCCAATAAACGTGAATTTGGTCATGCTCAAGTTGAAATTATAAAAGACAGCCCTTTAATCTTCGATCTTAAAGATATAATTAATATCAATAATAAAATAATACTTAATGTATGGATGAGTCATTGTGATATTGTCACGATAATTCCAGAGGGTTTTACCCTTATAGCTACAACTAACAATTGTCCATTTTCTATCATAGCAAACGAACAAAAACGTTTCTACGGTGTACAATTTCATCCAGAAGTGACACAAACGCATCAAGGAAAAAACTTATTAAAAAACTTTGTCAATAACATCTGTAAATGCACGGCCTTGTGGACTCCAGCCAATATTATTGATGATACTATTATTTCTCTCAAAAAAACATTAGGTCATGACAAGGTAATCATTGGTCTCTCTGGTGGTATTGACTCTGCAGTTGCAGCGCTTTTACTGCATCGCGCTATAGGCAAGAATCTGACTTGTATCTTCATCGATAATGGACTTCTTCGCCTTCATGAAGCAACTCAAGTCATGACAATGTTTTCTAATCACCTTGGTCTTAATGTTTTACATATAGAAGCAGAACAACGTTTTCTTAATTCTCTCGATAACATAGAAGACCCAGAAGAAAAACGAAAAATTATTGGGCGAGTATTTGTGGAAATCTTTGACGAAGAAGCCTCAAAACTCTGCGATATACAATGGTTAGCCCAAGGAACTATCTATCCTGATATCATTGAATCTGCTATGTCTAACAATACTACAACACGCATGATTAAATCACATCACAATGTTGGCGGTCTGCCAAAAAAGATGAAACTGCGCCTGGTGGAGCCTGTTAAAACACTCTTTAAAGATGAAATCAAGAAGATCGGACTAGAACTTGGTTTACCCAAGTCCATGATAGCTCGTCATCCTTTTCCAGGACCAGGCCTTGCAGTACGAATTTTAGGTCATGTTAAAAAAGAATATTGCGATCTTTTACGCTATGCTGACTCAATATTTATTGAAGAATTACATCATGCTAACTTATATGATCAAATCAGCCAAGCATTTGCTGTTTTTCTTCCCATTCGTTCTGTTGGAATTATGGGTGATGAGCGAAAATATGATTGGGTTATAGCTTTACGCGCTGTTGAAACGATTGACTTTATGACTGCGCAATGGGCTTATTTGACTCACGATTTTCTTGCTCATGTCTCAAATCGCATAATAAATGAAATAAAAGGAATCTCTCGTGTCGTATATGACATTTCTGGAAAACCACCAGCTACCATTGAATGGGAATAGCTTTCATTAGCCAAATTAACTCAATAACAATCTTTAAAAATAAAAATAATCTATAATTATATTATAAATATAATATTCCAATATATTTACTTAATTTTCATAGAAACTCAATCACTTTATGGCAACTCATGTAATTAATTTACTAAAAAAATCAGTTGACTTTATCCACTATTAACAGACTTATTTACTTAATATGAATATATATAAATATGACACTATGAATATTGAGTAATGAGATAATCAAACACTTTCTAAAAAATTCTAAAGATATTCCACTGATCTTTATATAACTAAAACGAACTTATCAAATAAACCTTCAAATAATTTATATATAAAAAACCTTATACATTAATTTAGATCCTAAATCCTAAATACTGATTAATGAAAAACTAAAGCGCACTAAAAAAATTAAAAAACGCTATAAAATATATCTATCAGACTTATGTGATCAAAATAATATAATATGAATAATATATTCACCTTAATCAAAATATTAACAGTTCTACAGAGTATTTTTTTAGAGATAAAAACTCAGTACATATTATAACTTCTTCTACAAAGGTAGACCTCATAACCGATATAAATTATCCATGTCTTAAAATTATGGAAAAATAATAACACTAATAATCCTAGTAAAATAATATTAAAAATAGATATTATAATATAATTAAATTTTTCTTAATAAAATAGCCTTGCAAAAGTACAATTGAAAGGCTATTCAGGATTATTCTCTAAGATGGCGCTATATCAATATCATATTGAGAGTCTAGTATCACTACCTATCTGTTCTATATTAGTAATGTGGTCTAAATTTTCTTCAGCTATCGGTTCAGCAACTCGCTGTAATCCGACTACTTTTTCCCCAATAGCAGTACGAATTAAAATCACACCCTGCGTATTGCGACCAATTATACTCACCTCATCTACACGCGTACGAACTAAAGTACCTGCATCAGTAATCATCATAATCTGATCTCTATCAGTAACCTGTACAGCACCAACTACTGACCCATTCCGTTTACTAACTTTAATCGAAATTACACCTTGCGTCCCACGTGATTTAATAGGATAAGCTCGATTCTGCGTACGCTTTCCATAACCATTTTGGGTAATAGTCATAATAGCACTATCACCACGCGGAACAATGAGCGAAACAACCTGATCACCCTCGGTTAACTTAATCCCACGAACCCCAGAAGCCATCCGACCCATTGTGCGAACTGAATTTTCAGAAAAACGAACAACTTTTCCCGCTGCAGAAAAAAGCATCGCCTCATCATTACCATTGGTAAGTGACACACCAATTAATTCATCTTCATTACGAAGTTTAACGGCAATAATACCAGAATGACGTGGACGCCTAAATTCCTCTAATGCTGTTTTCTTGACCATCCCACTTGCAGTAGCCATAAAGATCTTCCAACCTTCAGAATATTCACGAACCGGTAAAAGAGCAGTAATACGCTCATGAGCGACCAGGGGTAATAAATTGACAATCGGCCGGCCCCGAGCACCACGACTTGCTTCCGGTAGTTCATGAACTTTAATCCAATATAAACGACCCAAACTTGAAAAACATAAAATTGTATCATGACTATGAGCTACTAATAGACGATTAATAAAATCTTGTTCTTTAATGCGCGCAGCTGATTTTCCCTTACCACCACGCCGTTGAGCTTCGTAAACAACTAATGGCTGATATTTAATATATCCCTGATAAGATAATGTAACTACTACCTCTTCTTGACGAATAAGATCTGAAATATTGATATTAGCGCTAGACGAAGTAATTTCAGTGCGACGCTTATCACCAAACTGCGAGCGAACCAATTCTAATTCTTCACAAATAACTTCCAACAAACGAACTGAGCTATCAAGAACACATCGAAGCCCAGTCATCTTCTTTAATAACGACTTATACTCTGAAAATAATTTTTCATGTTCTAGTCCAGTAAGTTTCTGTAACTTTAAATCTAAAATTGCTTGAGCTTGTTGATCAGTAAAATAATACTGATCAGAAGATATAGGAGACGACGCGTTTAACGGCTGTACTTGAACCGTTTTCAAGAGAGCAGGATTTAGCATTGTAGAAACACTACCCATGTCCCATCTACGTTCTAGTAAACCTGATTTTGCCTCTGCTGGTGTAGAAGAACAACGAATTAACTTAATCACGGAATCAATGTTCACTAAAGCTAATGCTAACCCTTCAAGAATATGAGCACGACCTCCCGCTTGACGAAGCTCAAACAATGTACGACGAGTAATAACTTCACGACGATGGCGAACAAAAGCTTCTAATATATCCTTTAATGACATTATTTTCGGTTGCCCTTGATGCAAAGCGACCATATTGATACAAAATGAAGTCTGTAACTGAGTTAATGAGTAGAGATTATTTAATATAACTCCAGCTACCGCATCACGCTTTACTTCTATAACAATCCTCATTCCTTCTTTATCAGATTCATCCCTTAACGCAGTAATACCATTAAGACGCTTATCTTTTACTAATTCAGCAATTTTCTCAATTAAATGAGATTTATTTACCTGATAAGGAATCTCATTAACAATAATCGTTTCTCGTTTTGTTTTGCTATCTACTTCAATTACCGCACGAGCACGAATATAAATTTTCCCACGCCCAGTCCGATAAGCTTCATTAATTCCATCCCGACCGTGAATTAAAGCAGCAGTAGGAAAATCAGGACCTGGGATATATTTCATTAATCCTTCAACAGTAATATTGTCGATTTTTAAATATGCTAAACAAGCATTAATAACTTCGGTAATATTATGCGGAGGAATATTTGTAGCCATCCCAACAGCAATACCAGAAGATCCATTAATAAGAAGATTGGGAATCCGAGTTGGCATCACAGATGGGATCTTTTCTGTACTATCATAGTTTAGTACAAAATCAACAGTATCTTTATCTAAATCCGATAGTAACTCATGGGCAATTTTAGACATACGAACTTCCGTATATCGCATGGCTGCAGCAGAATCTCCATCAACTGATCCAAAATTACCTTGTCCATCAACTAATCTATAACGTAATGAAAACGACTGAGCCATCCGGACAATCGTCTCATATACAGCTACGTCACCATGTGGGTGGTATTTGCCAATTACGTCACCAACAACACGAGCTGATTTCTTATAGGCTTTATTCCATTCATTACCAAGAATACTCATCGCATAAAGTACACGACGGTGAACTGGTTTTAAACCATCACGAACATCTGGTAATGCACGACCAACAATCACCGACATTGCATAATCCAGATAAGAGTGTTTTAATTCTTCTTCAATATTAACCGGTTTAATTTTAGGGATGAGATTACTCATAAACGCACTTTCCTTTCTATATAAATCCTAAATTTAACAACATAATAACATATTGAACTAAATCTCTTAAGAATGGAAAATATTAGTCTCATAAGTTTTACTAAGTGCTATATACTACAAAAAGATTAATCCACATATTTCTATATAAGAAATACATATATAAAAAATAAATTATTAATATAATACTTTAGTATCAATTGACATTTTTATTTAATACAATCACTCAAATCTTAAGAATATCTAATTCTTAACAAAGGAATCGATATTATTTAAATACCATTTAAGAAAATAAATTAAAAATCTAACTTTCATATTACATATCTTTCATACACCTATTAATAAAGTAAAATATATCTATACTCTAATTGCATCATAATGTATTCTAAAAATAGAAAGTTTTATTTGTTTTCATAAGTTCCAGCTCCCGAATCTATACAACCCTCATTAAGGAAAATGTTTAGAAAAAGAAAAATAAGTCTACTCAGTTCAAATTAATGAAAAAATTATTTTATCCTCTGCTACACTAATCTCTTGTGATTAAATTCTATAAATCATTGCAATAGAAAATAAGTGATAATGAGTTAGCGATTGACGATTGATAACAATTTATATATTAACTATCTGATCAAAGATCAGATGCCTCAGAATCTTGATTATCATGATGTATAAAAAATACATACACCTACCCCAATCACCCGAACATAAAGAATAATAAAACTCGTCTTACTTTCCTCTTAGTAGACATACCTGTCCTACATCAAAACTATTGATATATATGATTCATCGATGCCTATAGTTATGGATTATAATATCCATAACATTGATAGCATCGCTGATAGAGACAACAATAACTCAATCAATCTAGGACTCATTTTTTAAGATTCCTAACACGTAAAAAATTAAAAATAATATTAAGAGACAGTTAGTCTCTAATAGACTATTTTATATTAGAAGTATCTGTACATTTATCTTAAAATATCGTTATCATTACCTTGAATCATAACAATTATTTATTATAAGATTTTATAATCACACCAATATATGCAGTACTTAAATCAACATAAACTAGATACAATTAACATGATATAATCCATTAGATTCTTTATAATATATAATACCTTGCATTCTTAAATAATAAAATATTGCATTAGCCACTTATCTAACAATATACCCCATTGGAAAAACAGAAATTTATAATTTAAAGTCATATTAAAGATAATATTATTAAAATAATATAAAGTAATGTACAACCGAATCACATATTCTAATCATTAAATATTAATTTATGAAAATTAAAACACGATTTGCTCCCAGCCCTACAGGCTCTTTACATATTGGTGGTGCTCGCACCGCATTATATTCATGGCTATTTGCTCGACAAAATAATGGTCAATTTATCTTACGTATTGAAGATACTGATTCTGAACGGTCTACTCAGGAATCTAGTACTGATATTATAGATAGTATGCAATGGTTAAATTTAGATTGGGATGAAGGTCCTTATTATCAGACCAAACGATATGATCGTTATAACCTAGTGATAAACCAAATGTTAGCAACCCATAATGCATATAAATGTTTTTGTACTAAAAAACGATTAGATGAATTACGTCAATATCAAATGCTTAATGGAGAAAAACCACATTATGACGGATATTGCAGAAATAAATATAATAATCAAAATGATGATAAAATACACGTAGTACGCTTTTGTAACCCACAGGAAGGATCAGTAGTTTTTAATGATCAAATACGTGGACCAATTCAATATCATAATAAAGAGCTAGATGATCTTATCATCCGCCGGTCGGACGGAACTCCTACCTATAACTTATGTGTAGTAATTGATGACTGGGACATGAAAATCACGCATGTTATTCGTGGAACAGACCATATCAATAACACCCCGCGCCAAATTAATATTCTTAAAGCAATGGCCGCGCCTGTTCCTACCTACGCCCATTTACCTATGCTTCTTGACTCTAATGGAAAAAAATTATCAAAACGTCATGGAGTAGCTCAAGTATCATGGTATCGCGATCAAGGCTATTTACCTGAAGCGTTACTAAACTATTTACTGAGACTGGGATGGTCTCATGGTAATCAAGAAATATTTAGTACAAAATCCATGAAACAATTCTTTACACTCAATACAGTAAGCAAATCTTCTAGTACTATAAATAACAAAAAACTACAGTGGCTTAATCAATATTATATTAATAATCTCCCTTCTGGATATGTTTCTTCTCATCTCCAAAAACATCTTGAGAAAAACAAGATCAATATCCACCTTGGCCCAAGAATAGATGACATAATCAAATTACTTGGAAAACGTTGTAAAACATTAACCGATATAGCAAATTCCTGTCGGTATTTTTATGAAGAATTTAATTCATTGGATCATCATTTAGCTAAAATATATCTAACTTCAAACCCTGAAGAGATTAGACTTCTTTTGGGAACAGTATATATCAAACTAGCAACTATAAATACTTGGACCATAGAGGCAATTCAAAAAAAAATTACGGAATGCTCTGATATACTCTCAGTGCATATAGGAACAATAGCTATGCCACTTCGAGTGGCTGTTACTGGTCAAGCAACATCACCGGAGCTCTATATGACTATTCATGCTATTGGTCAAGAACGGACTCTAACTCGCATTGAAAATGCTCTAATGTATATCGTTAAAAATCAAGATAAAAAAGAATATCAGTAATATTAACATCTATCATATTAACTAATATCGAATACTTCTCTTAAGAAGATAATAAAGACTATTCGGTCTACCTCAATTCTAAATGAAGCACTCATATGAATGTAATTTACAAATCCATAGCCGATCCTTTAAATATAAAAAGAAAGATCTCTCTTTACTACATAACATATAGCATAACTTAATATTCGATATAAATTGACCTAGCCTTAATATAATTCTCAGATTTTTAAAACTTTCACTTGTACGGAAGACTTCATGACTACTAAATAAATCCAGTTATCTGACAATATTAATTACTTTAATCTAATTTTGTTCTAGTTTTTTCAACACGATTTTTTAATCTTTGACCTGGACGAAACATGACAACGCGACGAGCCTTAATAGGAATAACTGCACCTGTTTTAGGGTTTCGTCCTGGGCGTTCCTTTTTAGAACGAAGATAAAAATTACCAAATCCTGATAATTTTACTTTCTCACCATTTTCTAAAGAACAACGAAGTTCTTCAAAAAACAATTCAACAAGTTCTTTAGCGAAGCGTTTTTTCAGTCCAAAACATTTTGAAAATAAATATCCTGATATTTTATCTTTTGTTAGAGCCATATCTTCCATTCCTTAATGATGCTTGAAACCGTTTCTCAAGAGATTCTATACATCTACCTATAATAACGGCAATATCCTTTTCGTGTAGTGTTCGACATATATCTTGTATAATAATACTAATTGCGAGACTCTTAAAGCCATGGCCAATACCCTGGCCACGATAGATATCAAATAAATTAACGCAAATTACTGTCTCCCCCCCAGCTTTCTTACACTCTTTAAGTATATCTGATCCTCGTACATATTCGGGAACAATTATAGAAATATCCCGGCGATTAAAAGGAAAGGGGGAAAGAGGATGAGCATGAGGCGGAATTCGTCCTAAAACTTTCTCCCAAAAAATTTCAAACATAATAGTACGACTCTTTAACCCAAGTTTCTTCTCTAAAAAAGGATTAATCGCTCCAATACAGCCGATATACTCTTTAAGCATATAAATCCCAGCGCATTGACCAGGATGAAAAGCAGGATTAACCACTGGAAAAAACTCTACATTGTGTACTTGACTAAGCAATTCAAACAAAGACTCTAAATCACCTTTTACATCATAAAAATCTACTAAATTCTTAGGCAAGTCCCAGTGCTCTTCATAACGATAACCACTCACAACACCTGCTAATATTAATTCCTGTCGAATTCCAAGAGGCGCTTTTACATCTGGTATAAAACGTAAACCACTCTCAAAAAAACGTATATGTAACTGTTGTCGATTCTGATTATATAATATCGCACCCAATAAACCAGTCCACAACGATAAACGCATTACAGACATTTCAACTGAAACAGGATTAAGCAATACTAAACCTTCATCCCTAGGATGTAATAGTTTTTGTAATTTTGGATTAACAAAACTATACGTAATAGCTTCCTGATAACCTCTATCTACTAATAAAGTTTTAGCACGCTTTAAAGATAAAGCTTTGTTATTTCTTCTAGAAATAACTACATTAGTTTTGATTGAACTATTAACAATATTGTTATAACCATAAATCCGCGTAATTTCTTCTATTAAATCTTCTTCAAGCACTAGATCAAATCGCCAACTGGGTGATCTTACCTCCCAGTAATCTAATGTTTTCGTAACCTGACACCCAAGCCTATGGAGGATATCCATTACTATAACATCCTCTATTATATTTCCAATTAAACGATCTAGATGTGCACGATAAAGAATAATAACATCTCGATCAGGTAACTGTTTCTGATAGGTAATATCAATAACAGATCCTGCAGATCCTCCGCAAATAGTTAATAAAAGATGCGTGGCTCGTTCAATAGCTTTATTCTGTAATTCTGAATCTACTCCTCTCTCAAAACGACTTGAGGATTCTGTATGTAAACCATATTTTCGGGCTCGTCCAGCAATTGCCAATGAATTAAAAAAAGCAGATTCAAGAACTATGCTGTTAGTATCTAAAGTAATACCAACCTCTGGACTTCCACAAATTCCAGCCATAGCCAATATTTTATATTCATCAGCCACTACTAACGTATCATCTCCTAATCTAATTTCGCTACCATTTGGTAATTTAAATATTTCATTTTCTTTAGAATAACGCACTATAATTGCACCAGAAATTCGATCACGATCAAAGGCGTGCATCGGCTGACCTAACTCCAATAAAATATAATTGATAATATCAACTACTGGATTTAAAGAACGCATACCACAACGACGTAATTTTTCCTGAATCCAAAATGGCGTTATAGCTCTTACGTTATCTAATTTTATAACTCTTACTAAATAACGTGGACAAGCTTCTATATCATCAATATGAATCTGGATTATATCTGGTATACTAGAACTTACAGGAACAATATCTAATTCATTCAAGGACATGCGGTTTAAAACAGAAATATCACGAGCAATACCAAGAATGCTCAAACAATCTCCTCTATTAGGCGTGATGCTAACATCAATAATATTGTCGTTTAGCCGTAAATACTGCACAATATCAGAACCAATAACAGCATTACAAGGTAGTTCTATAATACCTTCTTGATCAGTAAAAAGACCTAACTGAGAAAATGAACACAGTATCCATCTAGAAAGTTTCTCAAGAACGTGAGAAAAATCAATTTTAACACTAGAAGATGATTGATGATCGCACCTTGCCACAACCACTTTTAACCCTCTACGACAATTAGAAGCACTACAAGGAATATCCAATAACCGATCGATACCAATATTTACTTGCGCCATCCAGATTCCACTGGAATCTGGATTCAAGTAGCATTTCTCTACTTTACCAACTACTATCTCATTAAAAGAATGAAATTGTACTTCTTCTATGCTATTTACCGATAGACCCGCCATAGAGATTTGACTACAAAGAGATGAGGTGTCTATAGCGGGATCAACCCATTCTCTTAACCAAGACTCACTAAATTTCATTAATCGTATCCGTCCTTATTAAAACTGTTTAAGAAAACATAGATCGTTTTCAAAGAAATCACGCGAATCCATTATACCATAACGCAGCATAGTTAAACGCTCCATGCCCATACCAAAGGCAAATCCAGAGTAAATCATTGGATTAATACCCACAGAATTCATCACATTAGGGTGAACCATTCCACAACCAAGCACTTCTAACCATTGTCCATTTTTACCCATAATATCAACTTCAGCGGATGGCTCTGTAAAAGGAAAGTAAGATGCACGAAAACGTATCGACATTTTATCTTCAAAAAAATTTTTTAAAAAATCAAACAGTATTCCCTTTAAATGAGCAAAACTAATATTCTCTTCCACAAGAAGGCCCTCCATCTGGTGAAACATTGGTGTATGAGTGCGATCATAATCATTACGATAAACGCGACCAGGTGCAATAATACGAATAGGGGGCTTTTGCTTCTTCATGGTATGGATTTGAATTCCAGAAGTCTGGGTGCGCAATAAGCGAGTAGAATCAAACCAAAAAGTATCATGTTCTGATCTAGCAGGATGGTGACGGGGCATATTCAAGGCATCAAAATTATGATAACAATCTTCAATATCTGGCGATTCTTTCACTATAAAACCAAGATCGCTAAAAAAGGTTTCAATACAATTTATAGTACAAGTAATAGGGTGTAAACCCCCATTAACTATCTGTCTTCCTGGTAATGAAACATCAATGTACTCTTGATCTAACTTCGCCTTTCTTTCCAGGACCTCTATCATATCCTTTCTTAGAGTTAAAGCATTCTTTATGGATTCTTTAGCTCGATTAATTTCAGATCCAAGAACAAGACGCTCTTTTTCATCAAGGGTGCGTAATCTAGCTATCTGAAGCGTAATGTGGCCATTTTTTCCAAAATATTCAAGGCGTATTTTTTCTAGGTGATCGATATCATTAGAGTTATTAACAGCTATTTTCGCTTTTTTTATTAAATTATCCATATACGACATTTTTCTGTCTCCGACCATACTGAATCAGCTATCTTATAACATATAAAGAACCCCTAAGTGATGATAATTTAATCACCTAACACCTTCTTCTCTTAAGTATATAAAAATATATTTTAGGAAATAAGGATCATATTTTTTACTATTATGGAAAAATAGACTTAACATGAGGAAAGTATGATGAATTTTTGGACTCTAAAATTAAACACATATTTTAATCAGTCTAAACGTAGAATATAAATTACTCTCTAAATTAAAAATGGCTTTACAATGAGAAAAACTAAAATATACTTCTCTCGTAAGTTTTTCACACTAAATTTAATAGAAATGTGGATTCTAGTATCTCTTTGATCCAATCATACAGAGAATATTTATAGACTAAATACTGTTAATAACATTATTCTGTTATACTAATAATGTATATCTCTAGATTCATTAATCTAGAGATATTATGAGTCATTGACTCCATGTAAATAACTCTCTTAAGCTTACTGATATAAAATTTAGTGGATATCACAAGAGAAACTAATAAACTACCAGTAAAGATTGATTTAAACGCTTATGCATATTTACTAATCACTAATCTAATGCAGTGACCTCCTAGATGATAAACTAATTTTGTATTTACCATATACCTATAACTAACTCATTATCATTATAAAATCCACACGATATCAGTAATTAAATTCTGCACTTGTGATCTGCAAGACTGGTAATGCATGACAAATCCTTTAAAATCTCTTCATAGCTATTTCCTTTTTACTTTATAAACCCACAAAAAAATAAAATTTTATAAGAAAACCGGTTGGTGCATAATAAATAATTTTTTATTTTTCTATCAACAAATCTCTATACTGTCTTATATCAATTAAAATGATTTAAAAAATCACACGTCCATCTGATGTAGCAATAACCTACTAATAAATACTTGGACTAATAAAAAGATACAAACAAAAAAATTGTAAAATCACATCCAAAAAGAATAATAAAAACCATAACTACATATTAAAAATGAAAAAACTTCATTTATCTAAAATCAAGACATTAAAAAATATCATAAATTATTATCATATAATCAATTTGATTTGATTAGAAATTAAAATCTTTAATATATAAAATATATATAAAGCTCTTATTATAACCAAAATAATATCCAAATACATGAAATATAAAAAACTATCTATGATGATATAATTTAAGAAGTATATTCTTCAACCAGCGCCCAAGGTGTTGTTTTTCAATACCCATCCATAAAAAATATTTTTATATTACCAGTATATCTGTAATTACTAATTTTAACATACTAGTAAAATAATATAAAAACATAATCTTTATAATACTTATACATATTGAGATTATATATTTATATTTTATTATGTAAGTTTTCTTATGCTAATGCTGATTTAGCTTTTACTACAAGTTCAGAAAAACCTTTTTTATCAAAGATAGCTATGTCAGCCAAAATTTTACGATCAACTTCTATTGAAGCCTTTTTTAATCCATTCATTAAAAGACTGTAAGAAATCCCATTTGTGCGAGACTCTGCATTAATTCGAGCAATCCATAATTGACGAAACTGACGTTTACGCTGTCGTCTATCACGATAAGCATACTGACCAGCTTTAATAACTGCTTGCAACGCAACACGATAAACTCGTGACCGAGCACCATAGTACCCCTTGGCTTGCTGTAGAATTTTCTTATGACGTGCGCGAGCAATTACACCACGTTTGACACGGGCCATTGAGCTCTCCTAATTAATTGTTTTATACACTTATCTCTTTCTATTGTAGAGATTCCGAATAAATACATCATTCAATAACAAAAAATTATCTTATTTATAAGGCAAACATGCTATGACTAAACCTAAATCACTTTTAGAAACCATGGTTTTAGAACGTAAATGACGTTTACGTTTAGTGGATTTTTTTGTCAAAATATGACGAAGGTTAGCATGTTTATGCTTGAAACCACCCGATGCAGTCTTCTTAAAACGCTTTATAGCACTACGTACAGTTTTAATCTTCGGCATATCAGCTATCTACTTTTGATAATTAGTTAAAAAAGAGAGATAAAGTTCTCATGATACCATAGCAATACTAACTACTTCTTCTTTGGCGCAAGAATCATAATCATCTGACGACCTTCAATTTTATTAGGAAAAGATTCAACAATGGCTACATTTAGCTCTTCACATAAATCCTTGCGCACACGATTAATTACCGCCATACCTATTTGTTGATGCGCCATTTCACGACCACGAAAACATAGAGTGATTTTAGCTTTATCTCCATCCTCTAAAAAACGAATTAAATTCCGTAATTTTACTTGATAATCTCCATCATCAGTGCCAGGACGAAATTTAATTTCCTTAACTTGAATAACTTTTTGTTTTTTTTTCTGTTCCTTATATGATTTATTTTTTTCATAAAGAAACTTCCCATAGTCCATAATACGACAAACGGTAGGGTCAGCGTTAGGGCTAATTTCAACAAGATCAACGCCAGCTATCTTAGCTTTTTCTAAAGCTTCATTCAAGCTAACGATACCAAGCTGTTCACCGTCAAAATCTGTTAAACGTACCTTAGAAGCACGAATATCCTCATTTATACGATTTGGACGAACTGGTTGAACTCTCTTTCCGACTTTAATACTTTACTCCTCCAGATATTAATCCATTAATCGTAAATTACGATTGAATATTTCATCTTGTAATCTTACCAACCACTCAGATAAATTTAGAAATCCTAAATCTTTACCATCTCGCTTTCGAACAGATACTGCACCCTGTTTCATCTCTCTATCACCACAAACTAATAGATAGGGCACATGGCGTAAAGTATGTTCACGAATTTTCAATCCAATCTTTTCATTTCTTAAATCTGATTGAACACGAATTCCTGCATTCTGCAACGTCTGGACTAATTCTGCAACATATTTAAATTGCATCTTAGTTACATTCATTACTACTACTTGTAATGGAGCTAGCCAAGTAGGAAAACATCCCGCATATTCTTCTATTAATATTCCAATAAAACGCTCCATTGACCCTAATATAGCACGATGAATCATCACTGGGACCTGACGTTGATTATCTCTGTCAATATAAAATGCATTTAAACGGGAAGGTAATATAAAATCTAATTGTATTGTACCACATTGCCAAGCCCTATCAAGACAATCATATAAAGTAAATTCAATTTTCGGACCATAAAAAGCAGCTTCACCCGGCTGGTATTCAAAAGGAATATTATTAGTTTTCAATGAAGTAACCAAATCAGATTCTGCTCGATCCCACAGCGAATCATTAACCATAAGTTTTAAAGGGCGCGTAGAGAGCTTGACTAAAATTTTTTGAAAACCAAAAGTACTATACATATCATATAGCATATGAATACAATTATTTAACTCATTAAGGACCTGGTCTTGTGTACAAAAAATGTGAGCGTCATCCTGGGTAAAATTACGCACACGCATTAAGCCATGCAATGAACCGGACAATTCATTACGATGACAACTACCAAATTCAGCCATACGCAAAGGAAGATCTCGGTAAGATTTTAAGCCCTGATTAAATATAAGAATATGTCCTGGACAATTCATTGGTTTAATACACAATTCACGATTTTCAGACGATGTAACAAATATCGCCTCTTTGTAATTATCCCAGTGACCAGTACGGTTCCACAGACTACGGTCCATCATCAATGGACCTTTTACCTCCTGATAATTATATACCCGAAGCCTGTTACGAACAAAAGTTTCTAACTCACGGAAAACACTCCATCCATGATTATGCCAAAAAACCATACCAGGAGCCTCTTCCTGCATATGATATAAATCAAGCTGTTTACTAATGTGACGATGATCACGTTTTTCTGCTTTTTTTAAATTACATAAATAAGACAACAGTTGGTTCTCGTTGGGCCACGCGGTACCATAAATGCGCTGTAACATCTTATTGTTTTGCTTACCACGCCAGTAAGCGCCAGAGATTTTATGAAGCTTAAAATGATGGCAAAATTGCATATTGGGTACATGTGGACCACGGCACATATCAATATATTCCTGATGGTAATAAAGACTCAGATGCATATCAGGATTAATGTCTTCATCTAAAATAGCTATTTTATATATTTCACCACGTGAAATAAAAATATCACGAGCTTCTTTCCAGCTCACCGTCCTCTTATATACATTATAATTGGTATTGGCTAAATAGTGCATACGTTGTTCAAGTAATTCTATATCATCCTTAGTTAATTTGTGTTCAAGATCAATATCATAATAAAAACCATTATCAATAACCGGACCAATTGCCATTTTAGTTAGTGGCCAAAGTTGTTTAATTGCATGACCTAAAAGATGAGCACATGAATGACGGATGATATCTATACCTATTTTGTCTTCTGAAGTAATTATGATCACCGATGCATCTGATGAAATTTGCTCACATGAATCGACTATCTCATTATTTACATACCCAGCAACACAGACTTTTGCTATTTCAGGAGAAATATCTTTAGCAATGTCCATCACACTAATAGGCTGGTTAAATAACCTCTTGCTACCATCAGAGAGGGTAATAAAGGGCATGCAGAATCCTTAATTAATTGTACAATAGAGATGTTTATGTTATAATTATTTTGATATTTTAAACTTATCTCAATACCTTCTAGTATTAGAATATAATAATACAAAACAAGATAGATATAAATTTAAAATTACAATATAACATAGATCATATGAATAGTAATGTTCTTATTTAATGAAAATCATTTTAGAAAAAATGAAAACCAAAATAACCTACAATCAATCAACCAATATTAACTAGTATTTATATCAAATCTTATGCTAATAAGGCTCAAAATATCTTATATAAATCAGAAATACGATAATTTTATTTTATTTTCTTAAACATCAAATCCCATGTACCATGACCTAATTGCTGACCTCTTTTCTCAAATTTTGTGATTGGTCTTGATTCTGGACGCATAATCCATTGACCATTACTGGATTGATTTTGATAACCCTGAATACTGTGTATAACCTTTAATACATATTCAGCATAAGCTTTCCAATCTGTAGCAAAATGAAAAATACCGTTTAATTCTAACCTAGAAAGAACTAGCTTAGCAAATGAACTTTGTACAAGGCGACGTTTATTGTGACGCACCTTATACCATGGATCTGGAAAAAAAATTTGTACTACATATAGTGAACCTAGTGGAATCATAGATTCCATAACTTCTACTGCGTCATGACATATTACACGAATATTCTGAATTCCAAGAGACTGAACCATTGATAAGCAAGAACCTACACCTGGTTTATACACTTCAATACCCAGGAAGTTATACTGTGGATTATCAGAAGCCATAGCTACTAAAGAAGACCCCATCCCAAATCCAATCTCTACAATCACTGGTGCTGTACGATTAAATACATTGGTAAAGTTAATGATATCCTTTTGATACTCAACGCCTATTTCTGGCCAAAATTCCTCCAATGCTCTCTTTTGACCTTTAGTAAAATGGCCTCGACGATGTACAAAACTAAGAATTTTTCTCCTATACACTTTCTGCTGTTGACCCTGTAATAAACTAGAACTAATTTTCATACAAGTACCTGTAGCAATTGACGATAGAACAAACAAGAACCACCATGTTTCCTCAATAGAAACAACAATGAATTAATTTAACTGTAATATTATATTCTCTTATTAATTACATACAATAAAAAATCTATTATGTCGGAGCTATTCTATTAAACATGATGGCATTATTCACATTAAACCTATGATTACTATATTTCGAAAGAAAGTAAAATATATACCAACATAGATCATTTATATTTCCTATACCGACTTAACGAACTCTAATGAATTAAAATGAATATAGATATTCAAATCTAATATAATTACAATTATTTTGTAGTATCTCGCGATACTATTTATTTATGATTTTTTATTCAAATGTATAGTTTCTTATTCGGATTGTATGAAAAATTTATTCTTTATTTATTTTAAAACTGTAAATAAAAAATTAAATTATATCTCTCTACGAGATCGTGTATGTATTTTACAAACATTATCAAATTTTGATATCACTCCATAAGACATATAGTATAAACTATTAATGATAAAATCCAATATATAAATCCAACCAATCTCTAATGAATATTAGAGACTTTATAAAGCAGAAATGCATGCATATTTTATTAAATAGTTTTATTATCTATAACTATTTAATTATTAACTTAGATATATAATCTAATATTAACAGATATATAATTTAATATTAACATCAATAAAATTTACACTTTTACTGATTACAACTTAATTATATATAAACCATTACACACAAAATATATATTTGATAAATATACACACATATGTCGAATGTCTGAATCATATTTTATTTATAATGGAATTTCTAATATATTAAAAATTAAAAAATAACTATTTAATACTAACAATATACAGTATCTCTTCTTGTAATATACAAATATAAAAACACTGATATAGTCAATATAAATACATATATATTAAATTTTATATTTAATTACATGTTTGAAAAAATAAAAAACTATATTTATACTTCAAACATAGATTATCTATATCTAATTATAATTACTATTAAATCTATTTATTTGATCAATAAAAACACAACGTTCAACAACCACATGAAGATCATGCATAAAATGTAAAATAAAATAAATAATATATATTATTACGTCTTAATTAACTTGTTCAAATCTTTTCGCTAGATGGGTAATGAATCTTATGTAAGTTATAATATTATTAATCTAAATCAATATATTTTAATAAATCTAACTCAATAGAATATACTTAAATGTTAAATTTGTAATAATATAATTATTAAAGATATCTATATCACTATAGATTAGTTATTACTATTAACTCACATTGATCTGATTCATATCATATCAATTAAAGTATAAAAATCTATGATATACACTGCATCTTAAAAATAAATTAATAAAAAATATTATTCATTTTTATGTATGGATGTAAAAGTGCAATGTATAAAAATCACATTACTACAACTCTGTTTTTTTAAAAAAAATAAATTCTAATTTTAGAACAAAATTTCTATGATAAATATCAGAATAAAAGAAAAATCTTCATATATAAAAAATTAAATATATATTTGCTATTTACATAGCGAATAGAATCTCTTCGCAACAACAACTGCTTCCTATCTTGTAATTCACTGATATCTGATAAAAATATGATCTAATAATCTAGACTATATCTAACAATTAATTTACTGTTAGCTCATAAATAACCCATAATAGACCAGATCATTATTGAAAGATTTCCATTAAAACAATCAATAAGATATTACTAATCCATATATATAGGATTAGGAAGAACTAAGAACATATTCATTTGTACATTACAAAACACTGCAAACATACCTATTCATCCAGTAATGCAAGGATAATACCTGCGCACTCTCACTTAATTTACAATAAAATATATGACGACCTGGCTTTAAAGAACACGTTTAATCTGAATGATTCTATTTAGTTAGAAAACTCTATACATAAACACTATTTATTAGAAAAATATTAAAAAATTAAATATCATTAACCCTAAATCCATAATATCAAAATTGATAACTAATTAGCACCATCCTAAAAATACTTTTTATTTCTACTCAAAGGATTCTTCTATCCATCAATCATAATTAATATGATGTCATCAAATATCATATATGAACTTTAATTTAAAAAATTAACTTATCTCACTCATCTAGACAACAATAACCTAAACTATTATCTATATATCTGTAGACAATCAATCGAAACTATTGAATTTATCTCTTATTATAAACATAATACACATGTTTTCAAAATATTAAAAATAAACTGATACATAATTCTATTATATAAAACTAAATAAATATAGATTATACTAATTTGTATTTTTATAAACTTACATTAGATTTATTTAATGTGAAAAAAATTCAGTTTATTGACAAATCCAATTCATAGTACTAAAGAATCTAAATATTAAAACTATAAATAAATACATTAAAATAAATCTAATATAACATATTTTGTTTAATTGTAAAAAATAATATTTAGCCTATAATCGAATTATAGAGTATTTAATATAATGTATTACATGAAAAAAATTAAAAAATAATTAAGTTAATAAATATATCCAATTATTTAATTATTCTATACTTAAAGATAAGATTCCTCATCTGGATATGATACATAAACTATTTATATAATCTATAATTAAGAACGTTCTATTTATTTATATAAAAAAATCAAGATTACCTACTTTATTTTTCGATCGATAGCGCCAAAATATTACCTAATTAAATAAAGAGTTGTCATTAAAAACATTGCGGAATCGTATATATATTGGTTTTTCTCAGGAAAAGAGTGTGATAAAAAATTTATTTTAACATAATATTATGCATGAAATTCTCGTAGTTTATTCTTAAACAGAATGTATAACGTAGTGACTTGCTTTCAAAATCATTGTTATTACAAATAGTAACACAAGTATTCATGTTATGTCGCATTGAAATAAGCTCCCTTGTCTAGCGTTATAAGCTATTAGTTATTTTCTTTAAAATTTATACGAAGTTTATATGATTTCTACTATAATGATAGAATAAATTAAGATTAAATTTTTATTTATGTATTTTTTTTGATTTATTATCATTACTACATTAAAGGTATTATGAAACAATGTATGAATGGATTTCTAATTTAGAAAATTGGTTAACCTTAAGTACACTAACAATTCTAGAAATTGTTCTTGGTATTGATAATATTGTCTTTCTATTACTAATAGTAGGTAAATTGCCTATACATCAGCAACATATTGCCCGATTTTTAGGTTTATCTGGTGCAATGGTTATAAGGTTAATTTTACTCGCATCTCTAACATGGCTCACTCATCTAAAAGAACCATATATTACTTTTATACATCATGTGTTTTCTCTTCATGATCTAATATTACTGTGTGGTGGACTCATCCTGCTTTGTAATATAAGCACAGAGTTATACAAGGGTATAAAAGACGTTCAGAATGAACAAAAAATAAAGATGTGTTCTTTTTTAGGAGCTATGATACAAATTATTTTTTTAGATATTATTTTTAGTTTAGATTCTCTTATTACAGCAATTGGTATATCTAATAATTTCATAATAATGATGGCATCAGTCATAATTTCAGTATTAGTCATGATGTTCAGTTCCGAACTGATTAGTCATTACATTGAGCGTTATCCATCAATAAAAATATTAGCACTTTTTTTTCTTTTTTTAATTGGCTGTAAATTGGTATTAGAGGGTTTTCATATTTACATTTCACAAAATTATATTTATTGTTTGATAGCTGTATGTGGATTATTAAAGCTGTTTCATGTTACCTATCACCAAAAGTAATCTTACTAATCTTAACTTATCATATTCAAGTAAGTTAATATTTTGATTAAAACCATTCTCATTATGTAGTTTTTATTTCTCGTGTGTAGGTTTATTTTGTGATTTTAACAATAATAATGAATAATTATAATATAGTATAACCCATATGGAGAGTCTTTTATTAAAACAATTTATATTGTTAATTTTTTTAAATATATTTACGAAAAATGTAGTGAATATTTTGATACAAAGATATGTTAAATCAAGAATTAATATAGAAAATATTTTTTTCAAAAACATATTTTCTATATTAATTACGAAAATTTCGTGCATGATATGATCGTAAAGTCAATATTTTGATCACTTCATCCTTTTGAGAGAAAATAACCATCATTTATGTGATACCACAATATATTTAATAAAATTTCCATCATAAATTAAGAAACATCCTAATGTTTTCTAGTGAAAAATTAAGAATTTTATCCTCTATGTTATATTCATCAATAGAAAATGCTTATATATGGATCATATAAATAGTTTCTTCATGCTATTAAGATAACAAATTTGATCTTTAACTATAGAACTTTAAATAATTAGATATTGTAAGACATTGAATCATTTTTAACTATCATTAGTTAATAAATTATATAAAAAAAGAGATGTGATCAAATCATAAAGAAAATTTGCTATCTGATCGCAAGCAGCATAGAATATTTATCTATAAAAAAACCTTACACTCATGAAATATATTATATAACACGTATCCTAAAAATACTCTTTCATCCTAGACTGCTCACGCTTCTGGAAGAATGTAAACTGTATATAAGAAATACTAAATATTTATTAAAAATCAACACATATAATTGTTTTATGAATTGATATAAAAATCAAAACATAGTATTCCTATTTATACCAAAATCAATCACATATGATAAAATAGAAATATACTGCGAATATTATTAAGATTCACAGAATATCTAAATTAATTCCATATCCAAAATATATAATCTTAAAAAAGTTATCATAATAAAAAATTATTTATTATTTAAAATCCCTCTACACATATCAAGACCAATTCAAACTCTCGAATAAAACATCATAAATAAAATAATAATTTTTACCAAATTCCATAATTACAAATAATCTATTCATTCAATCATATTGAATCTTGTTTGTCATAAGATAAAAAATCTTATTTATATTCAAAATATATATTCTTATTCATAAAAAATACACATTTATTTCTTCCTATACATAAATAACATATCGACAAACTTGACTATGTACACGCTCTAATTGTTTCAAATCAGTGATCTACGGAAACCTAGTTAGTGACTATTAAATTTTAAAACAATTAACCATATTAAAAAATAATATATTTCTATTTAAACATACTTCAATTCTCTCCTTGTATTAATTTCTGGGTCATTCCTAGCACAAGTTATACACCATCAACTAATGGCCAACCACCGAGGCGCTTCCAGCGATTTACAAGTTCACAAAACAGATCTGCAGTCTGCATAGTATCATATAATGCTGAGTGCGCTTGTGTATTATCAAATGGTATACCTGCCGTAAGACATGCTTTGGATAATACTGTTTGGCCTAAAACCAAACCACTCAAAGCAGCAGTATCAAATGTAACAAAAGGATGAAATGGATTTCGTTTCAAACTGGCCCTTTCAGCAGCAGCCTGCATAAAATTTAAATCAAATGTAGCATTATGCGCCACCATAATTGCTCGATTACAACCACTAACTTGCACCCCTTGACGAACCAATTGAAAAATTGCATGTAAAGCTTCTGATTCGCAAACCGCACCACGTAAAGGATTACCTGGGTCAATACCATTAAATGCTAGAGCTTCAGGATGAAGAAGTAGTCCAGGAAAAGGTTTAACGTGAAAGTGCAGTGTTTTATCTTTTCCTAGCCAACCGTGGTTATCCATTTTTAGCGTAACTGCCGCAATCTCTAATAACGCATTAGTTCTAGGATCAAACCCAGCAGTCTCAATATCAATAACTACAGGATAAAAACCACGAAAACGGCTGTTTAAAGTATTCAGCTCATTTAAATCATGCATTGGATATCTCATTCTTAAAAACTAGCATGCATTATAACAATTTTTACTATAGGGCTAATTGTGACAAACCTATAGAAACTTAATTGCCAATATTTTCTCTCATCTCTTGTGATTTATATATCTAACCTAATCAATCTTATAGGTTTTATAAAAAATTCAAACGTAAAAAATACTCATATATTGTATTTAACAATAGACCAGGAATTCTCTGTTCACGTCATGATGAACTTAAAATTAAAACCATCAATATAACAAATACAATAATTACTGTATTTTGTTAAAATAATTTTAATTAACATTTATAGTATAACTACATATCCATATTATAATTTACATAATATTTTTATCTTAAAAACAAGATGTATAAAAATTAATTTTATAAAAATTTTTTAAATAAAAATAATCTCCTTTACATTAATAATATTTATAGGATCAATACACAATTCAATGAATAAAAAAATAAAAAATCAAATATAATTTAAATTATTTGTACTTAAGTATTATATATCTTAATAAAGAAACTCATATGGAAAGTACAGTTTTGTCTTGTAAATGAATACTTCATATTAACAACTAACCATATTAGATCATTTTTTATCTTAATAATATACATTATATTAATTATAATATTACAAAAAAATTTAATGATTTAATTAGAAGTTTTAACGATACTGCTTCATCTCCACATAAAACAGATATAATAGAAGCCTATTTAATAAATATATGTATTACATCAAGAACTATAGAATTAATAAAATAATCACTTCAATGATGCCAAAACCTATCATCTGACGTAAAGAACATAGCTATAAACAATACATTGTATTTATTTTTTTTAAAAAGCTACTCAATATTCATATGTACTAATGTTATTCATAAATCTATATTTTGAGATCAATAAACTAAATCAATATGACCCTCATATTCAAAAGAGCAAAAAATCACCAAACTAGCTTTAATATATTCTATGAAAATAACTGATATTGTATAAAAATAACTGAAAAATAATTTTTTATTCATATTTAGCCATTCATCTCTAAAGACTGATCAGCATATTGTGATCACATCCTTTGCTATCAAAACCTTTGAATATGGAAAGATCCAAAAAAATCACATACCGATTTATCACTCAAACAATCAATATATAAAATATAGTAGTTCTAATTAGTATCGATAGTAATATTTTTGTGCATCATTAACTTTGTATAAATACCGACGTGACTCCGGAGCAGGATGTTGATATCTTAGTGTGTGATAAACTTCCGAAGAAGACAGTTGATTAATAATACGAAAAGCAGAATTTTTATCACTAGAAAATACACGTAAAACACTACCCGCCCCACCATGATACGCAGCAATCACAGCATATCTCCGTGAAATCGGATTGATAATATTAGATAAATAATTACTTTGTAATATCGAAAGATAAGCAACTCCAGTATCGATATTATTTTCTGGATCCAAGAGATACCTACGACTAGGTTTTCCCCATTTTCCCTGCATTCGAAACACATCTATTCCAGCAGTCTCCCGCATTACCTGCATGAGCCCTAGTGCATTCGCATCGCTGACTGCATATTGATTAAAACTAGATTCAATCTGCATGACAGCTAAAATAAGAGACTTAGAAACCCCATATCGTTGAGCGACTTTATGTACTATGGGTAAATATTTTTTGATACGCTTATCAAGATGATTAGAAACCATTGGAATGGTAACGGACCAGATAAGACGAAACCCCGAATGACGACATTTTTGTTTTGTCTTAATCAGATAATCAGCATAACTTGCAGCGTTTTCTTTCTTCCAAATTGGCCTTCCATTATCATCTAGTACTTGTCCATATAAAAGGGGTTTTTTATAATTTTTAGTAATGTTTATATCGGAATCAACATTAATATTATCTGGATCATCACCAGTTAAGAGGGTATTGATAATCGCTTTGCGTAAACTAGCTTTTGGATTAACGCTTACTACAGTCGCAAAAGTAATCCAACCTTCTTCAAAGTTAATATGACTACGAGTATAGTACTGATCGCTATACCGTACATAATCTTTTGGACCAGTAATTAATACCTCTTTAATCCCCCAAATCTTATCAATGTTATTAGCAAATTGCCCAATTAAGATATCAAAAGAATTGGTATCTTTACTCCGAAGATCATGAAAAGAATCATCTTTCCCTCCAGAGCAAGAAACTAATAATGTCGATAGAGTTAATAAATAAATTAATGTTTTATACATATTTTAAACTTACAACAAAATTTAGCATGTTTCCTAATTAATAAAAAATACTTATTTTAAAAAACATTCTTTAATGTGGGACTGAATCTCTATTGAATAAAAACTGAATCATTTCCTTTTCTAATACTTCTCGATCATTCTTATTAAGAAGATTTAATTTATTTTCATTAATTAACATTGTTTGCTTATTAACCCACTGAAACCATGCCTTTTTAGAAATTTCAGTAAAAATACGTTTTCCTATATCACCAGGATATATCTGGTAATCCAAGCCTTCGGCACTACGTTGTAAAAACGTACAAAAAATAATCCGACTCACAATGTACCCTCTTTTTTAGAAAAAGACTAAATCATGTATGTTGAGTAACGTAAGATATTAAGAAGACGCGCTATTGGTGCCGCAAGACCAACAACAGGAGGATGCAGTAAGTTATACCATAGACCAACACCATAATGATTTGTTTCACTAATAGAAGAAACCTTAACCACAACAGGTATAATATCTAAACACAAATGACTAAAAGTATGACGAATTAAATCCATTTGGTATGATTGACAATCACTCAGTACATACTGTTTTATCGATAAACGCAATTCCAATTCACTCTCATACTGAGGGAAGCAAAAAAGACCAGACCAGATACCATGCAATGGGCGCTTTTGCATCCAAATCTTTTCTCCTTTTTGAATCAATAAGAACCAGATTTTTTGACTTGGGCGAATAACACGAGGCTTCTTTTCTGGATACTCCATCCAAGAAGAATTAATATGAGAATTACACCCCCTATATATTGGGCAAGCTAAACATCTTGGATTGAACTTAGTACAGATAAGAGCACCTAAATCCATCATAGCCTGATTATATTCTCCAGTATTAGAGAAGGGGGTAATTGCTGTACTTATTGACCATAATTTTTTTTCTATCCCTGGTAGTCCAGGCCAACCGGATATAGAAAAATAACGAGTAAGAATGCGCTTGACATTCGCATCAAGAATAGGAAGACTTTTCCCCAGCGTAAGAGATAAAATAGCGCCAGCAGTAGAACGGCCTATTCCAGGTAGGGCTAACACCTCTTCTAACCTTGTGGGGAAAATACCATCATGCTCGCTAACAATAACTTGTGCCGATTTATATAAGTTACGTGCACGTAAATAATAACCCAATCCCGTCCATAAATATAATATATCATCTAAAGATGACATCGAGAGAGCCTTGATATCAGGAAATCTTATTACAAAACGCTCAAAATAGGGAACAACAGTAGATACCGATGTCTGTTGCAACATCACTTCCGAAATCCAAACCCTATATAATGTTTTATTTCGCTGCCACGGAAGGTTTTTTCGTCCGTGATTTTTATACCAAAGCAAAATTTTTTTTGCAAACCCTTTAACCTGCATTGTTTATATTTGACCTATAAAACAATATATTAAACTAAAAAAATTGAAGCACATTAACACAATTATCAAATAATCCATCTCTATATATCATAGAACTTAAAACACAAAAGGTAAAATATACTATAATGTATATTACTTTTTCATCAATTAAATGCATAACAATATAATCTATTATAATTTTTTTATATACACAGTATCAGTTCTATATGACTAATATCTGTTTATAGAACAAACCAAATTTTGTATATTGTTCTTCTATAAAAATTACCATATAAAAAAATAAATAATTTTTCTTAAAACTTATAAATACATTGAATACAACACATCTGACTATCGTGGCAGTTTAATACATAACACATCTTTTTACTGCCTAATCTGATCATATATAAACCACTAACTTGTAACTGCTAATAACGTTTTCAGACTATTATGAACTATAAATAACTATGCGATCTAATATAGTACCATCTTATCTAATAAAAAATAAAATATAAGACCAAATATCAGTTCAGTTCATCGTTCATCTAAATGAACAACAACAAAAGATATTTATTAAATTATATGAGTAATATCTATTACGTTCATATAAGTCGGATTATAAAATTAATACTTTTTCAAGATATCTCTATTAATCACAGCGAAATGTAATATCAACACCATGCTATAATATACGTCATTACCTATTAAAATCTTCTTGTTATTCAAGATTTTATTGATTCTATAACTCATCCTTTGTAGATATATTTAATATTAAATCAATATATTTATAAAATTTTATTTTATATGACATCATATATTATTGACTCTAATTCAACACATTTACTCTATCAACTAAAATCAAGATTAAATATGATTGTAAGGTCTCATATTCCATTCATAAATAATCTAGATAATCAACTCAAGACTGATTATTCTTTTAGAATAATCCAATCACATATATTAAATTATAAATTGTTTACTTATATTTAAAAACTCATAACAACTATCCCTCGCAACCATAATTAACCAAAAATAAAATAAACAATTTTATTGTTCTATTTATATTTGTTTAAATATTAAAAATAATGATCTGAACCATTCATTCATCTACTAGATAAAATATATATACTCATTTTTTTAAAAACTAAAAGATTACTATAATAGATTAAAAATCATATCATTAAAAATCATAAAATATATAAATCTAATTAGTTAAGAAAAAATTAAACATATACTCATTCTATTCATAGAATAATCCTAAAACTATTGATTACAAAAAAAGGATCTACAGAGTTCTCGTTTATATATGAAAATAAAGTAAAACAATTAAAACTTATTTAAAATTAACCATATGTATATATCAGTATTACTTTTTTATTAATAAACTAAATGTTATACATTATTCTTAAATTTATTAGTAATAACGCACTATCTATAATATGCATTGAGTAATTATATAATAAATATGAAATCTGCTAGATATTAGAAAAAATATTGATTATGATATACTAAGTCATGTTTAAATATAATGAAAATAACATGATGACTCAAAGAAAATCTTTAATTCTTTCTCTGGTATCTTCAATATACGAGATCATTTATGTCAAATAATCTCATACTAGTTTTAAACTGTGGAAGCTCTTCCTTAAAATTTGCTATTATTGATCCCAGCAATACAAATCAATACTTGTCTGGTTTCGCTGAATTCTTACGTCTAGAAAAAACTCGAATTACCTGGATAATAGACGGCTTGAAGACAGAAACACATATAGACAATGGAGCACGACACAGAGAAGCCCTGATCTTCATAGTTAAATTAATTAAAGAAAACAAACCAAAACTTTTAAATCAAATTTCAGCTATAGGTCATCGCATTGTTCACGGCGGTCCTTATCTCACTCAATCTACCATCATAGATAAAGAATGCATAAAAAAAATCCATGATGCTTCTATATTTGCTCCTCTACATAATCCAGCTCATCTAATTGGAATTCAAGAAACGCTAAAAATATTTCCATTTTTATCTAATAAAAATGTTGCAGTTTTTGACACAGCGTTCCATCAAACAATGCCGGAATCTTCTTATCTTTATGCTCTACCCTACCATCTTTATCAACAATACGGTCTCCGGCGTTATGGTGCTCACGGTATTAGTCATTCCTATATCGCTCAAGAGGCAGTTAAATTTCTTAATAAACCCAGTTCACAACTGAATATTATTACCTGCCACTTAGGTAACGGGGGGTCAATTGCAGCTATTCGTAACGGACAATGCCTAGATACATCCATGGGACTCACACCCCTGGAAGGCCTAGTTATGGGGACGCGTAGTGGCGATATTGATCCAGCTATTGTTTTTTTTCTTCATGAAAAATTAAACATGACTATAGAAGATATTAATACGCTGCTGACTAAAGAATCTGGTATTCTTGGACTCACTGAAGTCACTAGTGACTTCCGTTATCTGGAAAAAAACTATAAAAATAAAAAAAATGCAAAACGTGCTATAGATGTCTATTGCCATAGATTAGCAAAATATATTGCATCTTATACTGCGTTAATGGACGGTCGATTAGACGCAGTTATTTTTACTGGAGGTATAGGAGAAAACTCATCCATCGTGCGTGAACTAACACTCAACAAACTCGGGCTTCTAAACATCAAAATCAATAAGAAAAAAAACCGTTCTATCCATTCTGGTCAATCTGGTTTTATCAATCAAAAAGGTTATTTACCAATTGTTGTATTACCAACCAATGAAGAATTAGTCATAGCCCAGGAAACTAATCGACTAACTAATGAATAATTTTGATTATCTTACATTACAACATAATAAAAAAATAAGTCAAAATGATTGAATACATTAAGATATGAGTTAAAACAATATCCCATACATAACACAATATCTATATATTTGATATATATTAATATACATAAAAAAAATAATACTTAAAAATAAATAATTACGTATGATATGTATCAAATTAAATATCATTTAATTCGTTTTTACACCCTGACAACTGGAAATGTTTTACGAAAAAGTCATTAGATTACACGCTTGTATCTAGTATAAAAATCTAGGAGAAAATATCATGTCACGACCTATTATATTAGTCCCTATCGATACCCGCATGAAATTAATCGGCACTATCTTAGGTATCCTAAATTTAGAGAAAAATACAGATACAAAACTGAGTGTCTTTGAACCATTTAAAAATCTTCAAAATGAAATCGATCCTCTCCAGAAACACAGTTTTATGTATAGTGATCATTCTAAAAAAACATTAATCCCTACAACTATTCCAGAAAATCACTTGGATTCTCTCCTAAAATCCGGTCAAATCGAAACTTTTGTAGAAGAAGTGATTATTCTATACTATCAATATAAAAAAAATACACACACAAAAAAAAATCACATAATCCTAATTCCAGGATTACAAGCAACACATAACCATCCATATGCCTTAGCCATAAACTATAAAATCGCTAGCGCTCTCGATTCTGAGATTATATTTGTTACAGACGTGGACACCTACTCTTGCCACAAACTACAAGAGCGTATTGCAATCCTGCACTCTAGCTTTAGCAACAAAAAAAACATAAAAATCACTGGTATAATCATCAATAAAATCAACACCCAATTCAAATATTCAGATCACATCTATACAAATCTAACAGAGATAAATCAATGTTCTAGCTTAAACCACAAAAAAAATATAAACATTAAAAAACTATGTACTAATGGCCCAATTCCAGTACTAGGATACATACCATGGACCCTGAAAGCTCTCGCACCACGCGCTCTTGATGTTTGTAATTATTTAAAAGCTAATATCATTAACGAAGGTGCCATTGCTTGTCGCCAGATAACATTAATTAAATTCTATTCTGGCACTTTAATAAACATGTTACCTTTATTCCGTCGCAAATCACTCCTTGTGATATCTTCTAATCGTCTAGACTTACTCGTGACCTGCTGTTTAGCAGAAAAAAACGATACAGAAATCTCCGCGATCCTCTTAACAGGACGTGATAACATCACAACATCTGTACAAAAAATATGTAAGGGGACTTTTCAATCTGACTTACCAGTTTTTCAGATTAAAAACAATAACTGGCGAAATGCATTAGATCTAACAAAACTCACTCTTGAAAAACTCAGTGGTAATATCCAAATTATGCAGCATATGACCACATATATCACTCGTCATTTAACTACTAAATGGATCTCCACTGTAAAACCAACAGAGAAAAAAAATTATAGTATTTCCCCATCAAAATTCCGCGATCAATTAGATAATCTTGCGCGTAAAGCCAACAAGCGTATTATATTGCCAGAAGGCGAGGAACTGCGCACCATGAAAGCAGCCTCTATATCAGCACAACGTGGTATCGCGACCTGTATACTTTTAGGTGATCCTAATAAAATTAAAAGTATTGCGATAAAAAATAATATCCATTTGAACGAAAAAATTGAAATTATTAATCCAGAAAATATACGGCAACTTTATATCAATCGCCTGGTAGAACTAAGACATACAAAGGGGATGGACAGTATCATTGCGAAAAAACAATTAATGAATAATATTATGCTTGGAACAATGATGCTAGAATCTGGTGCAGTTGATGGTCTAGTGGCTGGAACACTACATACTACCGCAGACACTCTTCGACCAGCACTTCAAATTATTAAAAAAAAAGTAAACAACTTACTAGTTTCTTCTATCTTCTTCATGCTCCTTCCCGAGCAAGTATTAATATATGGAGATTGCGCAATCAATATCAATCCAAATCCAGAACAACTAGCCGATATAGCCATCCAATCTGCACAGTCCGCTCTAACATTTGGTATTGAGCCTCGCGTAGCTATGATCTCTTACTCTACTGGTCTCTCAGGCTCTGGACCAGATGTTGAAAAAGTAAGGGAAGCTACTAATATCGCCAAAAAAAAATGCCCTCATTTAATCATCGATGGACCACTACAATATGATGCAGCAGTGGTACACGATATAGCTCAATCTAAAGCACCAAATTCACCAGTAGCAGGTCAAGCCACTGTCTTAATATTCCCCGATTTGAATACAGGTAATGCTACTTATAAAGCAGTACAGCGCACAGCTTGCATAAACTCTATCGGACCAATTTTGCAAGGTATGAAAAAGCCAGTCAATGACTTATCACGGGGAGCTCTGATCAATGATATTGTCTACACCATAGCTGTGACAGCTATTCAATCCTCAATAAAAAATGAAACACTTTGTTAAATATTATAGATATAAAGATAAATTCGAATATCATTTACAAAGCTAAATATACACAACATTCAGAGTCTGTGCGTACATAGGATGAAATGTTTAAAAAATACAATCTCAATTATCTGTCATTGTCTTAAAATTATATATAAAATTTATATATCAACATAAATTTTATCATAAAGCATATGATGAATGCTAACACAGTACAAATACCAGAAAAAATTTTAATATTTTAAGTTACTTGATGATCAATAATACAAAGCTTGCCTAAGTCTCTGTAAAAATTACACACCAAATATAACTCTGAAATAAAATAATTAAAAATAATATTTTACATTAATTCATAACTGAGAAATAAAATTCACATAATACACCAACTTAATTGATATATAAAAAAATCTTCTGCAACTAAGTTATTATCCTCTTCTTGAATTGATATTGTTCTATATCTAGACATCTGACATAAAAGACATATCTCACAATTGTTTAAAATCCTATGTAATTATATTTTATAATAAATAATTTTGTAAGAATTTAGAATAAAAAGTAATTATTATATCATTCATAGCATAAAATAGGGCTCTATAATTTTAAGCCCCTAATATCGATCCTAAAGGTTTCCCACCTAACAAGTGAAGGTGAATATGGTACACCTCTTGTCCGCCATGCTTGTTACAATTCATAACTAGACGATAGCCATCTTCTGCAATGCCAATGTTTTTTGCAATACCCACCGCTGCCATAAGTATCCGACCCAAAAGATGAGTATCACCATCCACAACATCGTTTAATGTTTTAATTTGTAAATTAGGTACAATTAAGATATGCACTGGAGCCTGAGGAAGCATATCACGGAATGCAGTAATATATTCATCTTGATAGACTATATCCGCTAAAACTTCACCCTTGATAATTTTGCTAAAAATAGTTCCATTTGACATCTGTAACTCCGGCATATCTATAAAAACGATATTATATTAGGAATAAGAATAAATGCATTCAAATGACATAGCTTTCTCTCTTGATAAAAACTGTGCTATTCACCTAATGACTAATTTTCTAATATATACATTAATCTATACATCTTAATAAATTAGATTTAGAGTATAACTAACACAAACCTCATGTATAAAACGTATGAGAAATGTCCTTAAACGTGCTAAAAATTGCACTCGACTATAGGTATAAAAAATAAAGACTGCAGTTCAATTGATATAAAAACTGATTAATCATTTTATGATAATAAAATATCAAATAAAAAATTTGACAATCTTAAAACCTAATAGGTTAAGAAAACATCTAGAACAAACTTCTATATAACATGTAGAATAAATTAATAAAATTAAGTCTTAACATATATCACTCTAAAATCAAATTTTTACAAAAAAATAAATATAGAAGTAATATCAAAATCAATTAATCAACTTAACATAATCAGAAATATTAATCTCTGTTAAAGTCCATGTAATAATAATCATTAAAATGACTTATTTTCTATCTTTGAATAATACCATTCAATAACAACTACTTTTCATATCTATCCAATATTAGAGAAAAACCATGATGATTCATAATTGTGTTAAATTACTCCCTTTTAGTATTAAAACGATGATGGCACGAAATAAGTTCATGTTTTGCAGCTTCTATGCCTTCCCAACCATTAATCTTCACCCATTTCCCTTTTTCTAGCTCTTTATAGTGCTCAAAGAAATGTATAATTTGTCTCCGAAGTAAATCTGGTAAATCACTGATGTCCTGTATATCATCATACTCCTCACTTAACTCATGTACTGGAACTGCAATTATTTTAGCATCCTGACCAGATTCATCACTCATTTTCAGCAAACCAATCGGACGAGACCTGATAGCAGATCCTATTTGCAGTGGATAAGGAGTAGGAACCAAGACATCAATTGGATCACCATCTAAAGAAAACGTATTATTAATATATCCATAATTACATGGATAAAACATAGTAGTAGCTACAAATCGATCTACAAATAAAACACCGGTATCTTTATCAACTTCATATTTGATTGGATAAGAGTGCGCAGGAATTTCAATGATAACATAAATGTCATGTGGAAAATCTTTTCCAGAAGGTATAGATTTTAAATTCATAGTTAAACCCTTAAAAAATAAAAAATCTTATGAGGTCATCGCTCTTACTACATAAATTACTGATTTCATAATAAAAATTATGGCATAGCAGAATTACGTCTATAAATTCAAGGAAGACTAAAATGAGCTATAAACCATAATAACAAAAAAATCCACCATGTTGTGAAATGGTGAGTTCGAATATCAGACCCTATTATACACTAAGAATATATCTAATTTTTTATTAAACTCATCAATCAAAACACAACCTGTATCTCATTATTACTGATTACTGCAATGCATGTGTAATGTTAATATATCCACTATATTAGTGATTAGTGTATCAACATACTTCTAGACCAATAATCAATGCTTAAACCTTTCTTTCAAAAAATTTATTTGCATAAAAATGAAAAGAACATTATCTTACTTTATAATAAGTATCTACCTAAATAAATGCCTGATATTGTCTAAGATCAAAGATTATTATCGATCAGATAAGGAATCTTCTTTAAATATTACTTATGAATACAAGGACCCTCTATTATAGAAATGTAAAATATAAAATATAATACCATAAAATTCTTGCAACACCTACAAGATGTTATTATAACATAAAATAATCGTAATATTATCCAATAACTAAATTTATAAAACATGTATACTCTAAACCTGATGATATAAATTAATTTTTAAAAAAAATAGAAAACTACTTGTAAAGTATAACCTCAATTTAATATTAATAAATATATCACATAAGGAACTGACTAATGAAAATAACCCATGTACTAAAATATAATATAAAAGAGTATAATTAAATTATAGAATAAATATAAAAATAGATATAATTAATATTAGAGAAATTAATAAGATATTTAATGCGGAATCGACATAAGACAAATCTATATAACATTAATCTTCATAATATTATTTATCATATATTTATTATATATTTCATAGTAATAGTAATATTATCCATGACATATTACTTCAGAATGATTACTTTAGTTAGTTACTTCTTAACCTCAAATGGAAAAAAATATGAGCTATGTACTACCAGCCCTCCCTTATGCATATGATGCTTTAGAACCATATTTCGATAAAAAAACAATGATCATACATCATACTAAACACCATCAAAGCTATATCAATAATGCGAATAGTGCGCTAGTAGAAAAAGAATTTTCTGATCTATCAGTTGAAGATTTAATTTCTAATATCGACCAACTACCTGAGAATAAAAAAGATTTTTTAAGAAATAATGCCGGTGGACATGCCAACCATAGCTTTTTTTGGAAAAATTTAAAAACCAATACATTGTTACATGGTCATTTAAAAAATGCTATTGAACAGAATTTCGGTAGTCTTCAATCCTTTCAATCTAAATTTGAAGAATCAGCCACTACACGTTTTGGTTCTGGGTGGACTTGGCTTGTAAAACAAGGTAATAAATTACTCATTGCGTCTACAGCAAATCAAGATAATCCCCTGATGGGAGAAACAATTTCTGGAATTTCTGGAATACCAATCATATCCCTAGATGTTTGGGAGCACGCCTATTATCTTAAGTATCAAAATAAACGATCTGATTACGTACAAGCTTTTTGGAACATCGTTAATTGGGATGAAGCAGAGTCAATTTTTGTCGCTTCCCAATAAACTATTCAAGAATACTAATCAAGACCATGAGACAGGTTTATACAATATTCCTTTATTACACGAATATAAACCTGTCACCGTAAATTATACATTAACAATACAAGGAACTATTTTATATTTTAAAAAATTTCTATATATAGCTATATACTTTTCTTCTCTTAATCAATCAAAAACAATATAAATAAACCCTTTAATTAATAAAAAAAACGTATGTAACATACAATTTATTTTCTAATCAATGCCATATTGCACATGCTTCAATTAAAAAATAGAAATATTGATTTGATCCAACGTTCTCCACACAAGAAAAAAGTCAGAACCCATTGGTATGAAAAGCCTATTATAACACCGAATTAAATATAGATGTACTTGAATACATAAACATCTAATATTTTTACCTAATCTCTGAGAGAGCGCAATGAGGTAAGTCATGAAATTAAATAAATTACTCATAACAGACCTGATATTAATCATACTAGTCAGCGGGTGTTCATGGAGTACTAGTACTGATCAAACAAGAAATATATCACCATTGCTAGCTATTCAAAATAAATTCACACCAATAAAACTGTGGAGTTTTAAAATAAGAGAGGAAAAGGAAAATATTTACTCAAAACTACATCCAACATCTTCGAATAAAACTATATATATTGCGAATCGCTACGGTATAATTAAAGCACTAAATTCTGATGATGGACAAGAAAGATGGAAAATTGACCTTTCAGAACATACAAATCTGTTCTCTAAAAACATTCCGGCATTACTCTCTGGCGGTTTAGTAGTTAATGAAAACCATATTTATGTTGGAACTGAACGAGCAAAAATATTTTCTATTCATACCCTAGATGGTTCAATTGAATGGGAAAAAAATGTTTCTGGTGAAGTATTATCTTCTCCAGTCATAAGCGATAACATATTACTTGTTCATACAAGTAACGGCATTCTACAAGGCTTAGATAAACGTAATGGGTTGATTAAATGGTCTATTAATCTGGATAAACCTACACTAAGTTTACGCGGACAATCTGAACCAACCATTAAGTTCCAAACCATTATTGTAGGAAGTGATAATGGTTATATTAGTGCAATTAACATTAATGATGGCCAGATGATCTGGCAAAAAAAAATTACTAGACCGCATGGTTCATCAGCCATCGATCGACTGACAGATATCGATTCATCCCCATTAATAATTAATGGCATAATATATGCGTTAGCATATAATGGAAACCTGACAGCGCTAACTATAGAATCGGGCCAGATAGTATGGGAACGTAACATTGGCTCATCTCATGAGATCATTAGTGATGGTACTAGAATTTTTCTGATAGAAAAAAATGATTGCTTAACCGCAGTAACCCTTGAGAACGGTACCAAAATTTGGCAACAAAGTGATCTTCTATACCGACAACTAACGCCACCCATCTTATATAATGGCTACTTAGTGGTAGGAGATAAACAAGGGTACTTATATTGGATCAATCCCAACACTGGACAAATCGTATCTCAAAATAAAATAGATAAAACTGGGTTTATTGCTAAACCAATCATTTCTAGTGACAATCTGTTAATTTTTCAGTCAAAAACAGGTCAAGTAACTGCGATTAAAAACTAAGCCTTGTCCATTAAGACAGAAAAGGAATTAAAAAAATCACTTATGCAGAATTAAAAATATATATTTAAACTAAATTCTTCAACTAGACGTATTCTACTAAACTTAGTATAACACATGAACATAAAGTGCACACATATCTCCAATGGAGATTAAAATATATCTTAACAGATCTTAATCAGAAAATCAGAATTTATTTAATCACACACTAGAATTTATTTAATAATACTCATTGATCTAATATACAGACAAAAAATAATTACTAACCCAATACAGATATCATGATTTATAACTGAATTATACATAAAAACTCGTTATATATAATTAAATTGTACTAAACATTAACAGTTTAGAATAAAACACAAAGCGTAATAAAAAATACATCAAATTTATCTTTCGTTCAGACTGATAAAATTCAAACTAAAAAATAAAATATAAAACCACTCACATCCAGATACCATCAAAATTCATACATGTATTATACAGATATCATATTGTATAAAATACAATAAATTTTTGATAAATATCTTATCATTTGGATAAACAAGAAACCTATAAAATAAAGAATCTAATTAAAATTTTTAATTTAATACACAATACTGAAAAGATGCAATCTTTTATCAAAAAAAATGTTATAGACCGATAGTCTTCTTTCTTGCACCTATAAAAAAGATCAAACAAACCTAATAACAATTAAATTTCTAATTAGAAATAATGACATATTTAATTAAAAAAAACGAATTTGGATATAAATTATAATTTAGATTCTTGTATATATTTAATATATATACTTAAAAATAACTGAACTCCATTCAAACAACGAGACCTATCATATCCATTCATACTATAAAAATAAAGCCTCTATAAAATCCTCAGACCGAAAATCACGTAAATCTTCTATCTCTTCACCAATTCCTATGTAACGAATAGGAATTTTAAATTGATCTGCTAATGTAAAAATAACGCCACCTTTTGCTGTACTATCCAATTTAGTTAACGTAATCCCTGTTACACCTAGATTCTCGTGAAATAATTTAGTCTGACTAATTGCATTTTGACCGGTACTCGCATCAATTATTAACATAATCTCATGAGGAGCAGTAATATCAACTTTCTTAATTACCCGAATAATTTTTTTTACTTCTTGTATTAAAGAGGTATTATTCTGCAGTCGACCAGCTGTATCTGCAATAAGAACATCTATTTGACGAGCCTGTGCAGATTTTATCGTATCATAAATAACAGAAGCAGAATCTGACCCAATATGCTTTGACACTACCGCAATATCGTTTCTCTCTCCCCATACCTTTATCTGATCAATAGCCCCAGCGCGAAATGTATCACCAGCAGCCAGTATTACTGATTGCCCTCTTGTCTGAAACTTCTTCGCTAGTTTACCTATAGTGGTAGTTTTCCCTGCACCATTCACACCTATCATGAGTAAAACAAAAGGCATCTTACCTTGCACATTTAAAGGTGCTTCAACCTTAGAAAGAATCTCTTTCATGTTATTTTTTAGCTGTACATATAATTCTTCTCGATTATCAGGCTTCTTACTTTTCATTCCAGTCTTTAAAGAATTGATCAAACTTTGAGTAGTCTCCACCCCAACATCTGATAATAGAAGCTTTTCTTCTAATTGTTCAAATAAACTCTCATCTATTTTCGACTCACAAAATAGATGAGAGAACCCAATACCTAAATGAGAGCGAGTCCTATTTAATCGAGATTTTAAACGATTAAAAAAACTAACCTTAGAACAAGACACTTTATTCTTGATTTGATCTGGTTCTAATAGAGAAGAAGCATCATCTTGTATTAATTGTTTTCTTTTACGTTCCAAGAAAGAATTATTAAATAATTCATCTTGATTTGAAATAGAGGCATCAGATCCTTTAGTATTATTTTCAAGCAATACTGAATTCTTCGTACCTATTTCTGTCTGAAAACAAACATCTGAGGAAGAAGATATAGACGTCTTTAATCTCTGAGAATCTTCTTTTGACTGTAAGTCACAATATATTTGCTGCTCTAATGACTCTTCTCCTAAATCCTTTGTAACAAAAGAACCTATGTCTTCATTCTTAGAATTATTATATAACCGTTTATCCTGGTTATGTTCTACATCCAGATCCTTAAAAGATAATAAATCTTTATCTACATCTCTTTCTGGATTAATGCATTTTTTATTTCTCAGACTAATCCACTTTAAAAGTCTACTCTGTTTGTTCTTAAACACAATCTACTATTCTCCAAGCAGATATCACTATGTTATAAAAAATTTCATAATACATTTCTAATATTTTTATTGATGACCATTTCTTTTATATCTACAAAATTTATATTAATTACAATATGATTTTCCCAAATAAGAGAAAAATAATATTCAATCTTTAATATTCAATCCTCTTACTTACAGATAAGACAGTCTATCATAAAAAACTATATACATAAATAATCATTTCCTTTACAACCATAGAGAGTATTTATCCCAGTAGTGATAATCAGCATGTTCAAAATCTGAACGAAGTCTTCGATAGACTAAGCTAGTAATATCTTTTTAGCAACCAATCATCATTGGTTACATTGTAAATAAAATAAATAATAAAAGTAAAATGCATTAAATATGCTGACACCACAAAATCAAAATAAAAAATATATATTTTATTAAAAATATTTTACATAATATGATTGTATCAAACCTTATTTGTATTAGAAATTTAAACATAAATTAAAGAAGAGGCTAAGAAACTTAAATCCACAATGCTCAATAACAAAAATAACATATCTAAAATTATATGAACTCTTGTCTGAGCTAAAGTTATGTCAAGACATAAATATGCTAAGCTATGATGCATACCATAAGATCTACCTAATGACATAAAAATCTATTGATTGAAATTATAAATCCATTATATAACTATTCAAGCTCAATAAATAGCTAGACTTCATGCACTATTATCATTTGGATATTTCTCATGACGGTTAGTCAACTATGTTAACCTTAATATTATTAAATAATAATTTAATATATAAAAAATAAAATTGATTCCATATGAGATATAATTGATATATGTTATAGTACAGATATCTATAAAAAAATAAATTTAAAATACTCTGATAAATTATATACATCTCGATCTTTATAATCGAGATGTATATAATACAATCCAGTCAATAAAATTAATAATATTAAATCTTTTTCTAAATCAAAAGACTAACCATATCATATAATCTTTTCTATTCTCACTAACATTCTATGCATTAGAATCATAAGACATTCATATTATATAAACTATATTAATTCAAGATTCATCTCTTGTCTCCATGATAAGAGACCAAAGATTCAACTAGTGATTACACCATATCCTGCATATATTGCGCTTTAGGGAATATACATATAAAATAAATATACCTTGGTAACAAGTATTCAAATAAATATATGTATAATATAAACTTACTTAAATTTATTTAAGTAAGTTTCAGAGATTACTGTATTGATAGCCGAGCATAAACAGCAAATAACCATCTAATTCCCTGATTATAAAATTCTACCTGAATTCGTCTATCTTTTCCAATACCAATAACATTAATAATAGTACCCTTGCCAAATTTTGTATGATTTACACATTGCCCAATAGTAAAAAACGACTCTTTACTTGTAGAAGTAGATTCTACATTTTTATTATGAAAAGACCAATTTGTCCTTTCCTTGCAAAAAATTTTCTTAACACAGTGGTCTGGTAGTTCACTAATAAAACGAGATGGCATGTAAGATACTTCCTGGCCATACAGACGACGTTTTTTAGCATGAGTTAATGTTAATCTCTGCATTGCACGTGTAATGCCAACATACGCAAGGCGTCGTTCTTCCTCTAGATAACCACCTCCATTATCCAACGAGGCTTGACTTGGGAAAATTCCTTCCTCCATACCGACAATAAAAACTTGACTAAATTCCAGACCTTTCGATGCATGCAGCGTCATTAACTGAACCGCATCCTTTCTGTTATTTCTGCTACTTACTTCTCCCATATCAATCAAAATATCAGATAAAAAATCTTGCAGTAGCGTCGTTTGTGAATGCATATGTCGAGTACTGGAGTATTTTCGAGCAAGATTAATAAACTCTTCTAGGTGAGCTATACGTGATTGCTCCATCTCTTGTTTTGTATCTCTATACATGGTCCAAAGACCTGTATCCTGCAAAATCCGTTTTGTTTGCAAATCAAGCGGCAATGCTTTCGTAATTGTATCTAGCCTATCCACTAATAAGATAAAGCCCTCAAGATAAGAAGAAGCCATATTCCCAATTAGCCCCCTTTTTTTTAAAATCTCCTGAGAGCTTTGCCATAAAGTGATGTTATAATCATGAGATATTTGACGAATACAATCAAGAGTATGCGCTCCAATACGTCGTAAAGGCGTATTAATTACCCTTTCAAAAGCCGCATCATCATTACGATTAACAATTAAACGCAAATAAGAAAGAAGATCTTTAATTTCCTTTCTTTGGAAAAAATGCGTACCGTTATGTAATTGGTAGGGTATATTTTTTTCTAACAGAATTTCTTCTAATACTCGCGCTTGTACATTAACTCGGTACAAGATGACACACTCACCTAATAATCGACCCTCTTGCATCCACTCCTGTAAGGAACGAACTACAAAACGCGCTTCATCTAACTCATCTAAGGCGCGATAAATAGAAATCGGGTCACCATCTCTTTCTTCTGTCCATAACTGTTTACCTAAGCGAATGTTATTGTATGAGATCAACGCATTAGCAGCCTCAAGAATATTGTTCTGTGAACGATAATTCTGCTCTAAGCGAATAGTCATTGCTCCAGAAAAATCCTGCATAAAACGCTGAATATTTTCTGCTTGTGCACCTCGCCACCCATAAATTGATTGATCATCATCACCAACAATAACCACTTTACTACCTGTGCCTGATAATATACGAATCCATTGATACTGAATATCATTGGTATCCTGAAATTCGTCTACTAAAATATTAGTAAATCTTTTTTGATAGTAGTCACGAATTTGGGGCTGATCACGCAATAATTCATAAGTTCTCAACAATAACTCAGCAAAATCTACTAAACCAGAACGATCACAGACATCTTGATACATCTTATAAAGACGCATCCATGTTTTCTCTGTCAAAGAGTTATGGCTCGTAATGTCTTTTGGTCGTAAACCTTTTTCTTTTTTATTATTAATATAACCAACACTTTTACTAATCGACCATTTCTTTGCATCAAGATTTGTACATTTTATTAATCTTTGAAGCAAACGATGTTGATCATCAGGACCTAAGATCTGAAAATTTTTCGGCAGATCGGCCTGAAGGTAATGAGAGCATAAAAGACGATATGATAAAGAATGAAAAGTTCCAATCCATATATTTTCTTTCGGAATACCCATCAGCTTATCCAAACGATCTCTCATTTCTTTTGCTGCCTTAGTTGTAAAGGTAACTGCCATGATCGATCTTTCAGAACACTTTTCTACATCCAACAACCAAGCAATACGATGCACTAAGACGCGTGTTTTTCCACTACCTGCGCCAGCTAAAACAAGAAAATGACCGCGCGGATACGACACCGCTATACGTTGTTGTTTATTTAAACGACTAAGTAATTTATAAGTATCCATAAATACCATGGTTAATCTAAAAGGAATAAAAAACTTAAAAAAATAAACAATAATATTTAATATTAGAATTAGATTTAATAAATTCAATAGTCTTCTAGATGAAAATTAATTAAAATTCTAATTTTACTAAAACCTCTAACTCAGTCATTTTATTATGGATATAATCTAATCCAGAGTATCATTATACTACCTAAAAATTATGAAACACTTTATGCGTTATAACTTAATTATTCTACTAGGTAAGTTTCTATAAAAAAATAAAATCAAAACAAAAACCAGTGCAATACTGTGAAATTATTAAAGTAATCTAACTTTGATATCTATAAAAATTCTATTAAGACTGATATAATAAGTAGCTTGTTAATATAAAAATCTTTCTAAGATAAAGAAAAAACGAGAACAATAACATACTTAACAAGTCTTACTTTGCATATGGAATATGATTTAACATTATCTATGTTAAATGATATAACATATTAATATTAATAATGTAATTTAATTAAAGGTGTAATCAACACATATAGAACACGGAGATAAAGGTATTTTAAAAAAATCATTGAATCTATCAATGCTCATATAAATAAAAAAACATAACTCAAGACAATCCTAAATTCTACTTCTTAACATCAGAGATGATACATTTTGTCAAAATTATACAAAAAATAATTTATTAGATCACTTAACTGTTTATCTCTATAAAAAAATTCAACTATCTTACCCATTTTACTTAATATAATGTGAACTTTAATTAACAATAAAACAATCTATGATATCAAACTCTCATTAAAAAATAAGAATAATATTAACAATCAATCTCTTTGAAGAACTGGCCATATATCATTCAACTTAACTAACCAAACGATTATTTATCTTAATTCTTTTCTTTTAAGAAAGAACAACTTATAAGTAAATATCTTATTGTGAATGATTTTCACATATAATTTTTACTTAAAATTCATGTTATAGATTTTATAAAATAAATAAAATTAGATAAAGATTCTAATGTTCATTCTCATAAAAAATAGACTTGCTAAAATAAAATATTAATTCCATGAAATCAAAATCCATCATCTAATAATTACCTAAAAAATTAATCATAGATTTTATTAGTTTTACTCATACTTCTGATAAATAATTAGCCTAAATAAAAAATAAATTGAATAAGGCTCTTACTTACCTCGTGTTAACTTTTCATTAAATAAATATGTATATAAATGTTATGCTACTCGCATTATCTTGTTAAATCTGTTAAAAGTGCTCTTTCCTTAGAAAGAAGGAGATTATTTTTCATACAAGATAAACTACAACAACTGTTAAGTCGCACAGAACAGTCCTGACATTGAATAAATAGCCTGTGACATATATTATTACGACAATTGATATGACTATCACATAACTTACCACAGCAGTGGCAATATGAGATGATATCGTTAGAAACACTCTCGTACATCCGTTGGTCAAATACGAAATTTTTACCTTTAAAATAAATAGGTAATCCTAACATCCTAGATACCCTTACGTATTGAATAATGCCCCCATCAATATGATAAATATTTTTAAATCCATTATAACGCATCCAAGCGCTCGCCTTTTCACATCGAATACCACCAGTACAATATAGAACTATTGTTCTTTCTTTATCTTTTTTCAACATTTCAACAACTATGGGAAGCTTCTGTCGAAAAGTTGACCCTGGAGTCATGAAAGTATTGTCAAAATGCCCTACTTCATATTCGTAATCATTACGCATATCTATAAAAATTACTTCAGGATTATCATGAAAACCATTAACCTCATCTGCTGTTAAATAAATACCAACATCGCTAGCATCAAAACTGGAATCAGTGATTCCATCTGCAACAATGCGATGACGCACTTTTAAACGTAGAACCCAAAAAGATTGCCTGTTGTTATCAAGAGATATATTTATTCGCATATTAGAAAGTTGACAATGAATATCACCTAATACATCTAACATAGATTCATAAAGATGAGATGGCACACTGACTTGAGCATTAATCCCTTCATTGGCTATATAGATCCGACCAAAAATATTTAAGCGAGACAAACCTAAATATAGACTATGACGAAAACTCCATGGATCATCAATAGTAAAATATTTATAAAACGATAATGTAGTTCGTTCGACATCTTCTTTTAAGAGCTGGTCCTTCAACTCTTTATTATTTATTTTATTAAATAAAACTGTCATAAAATTAACTTCTATCCTGTATGTAAAATGTAAAGAAATATATTTTAAACAGTATGTTATGTAGACTTAAGTGACATTAAGACTGAACAACATGTGATCTAGATGTATAATGTATGCCTAAACTGATTATAAAGTGACTACTTTATTTCAAAATAATACTAGATTACTAGAAATAACTTTTCTTAGCAAATCAACATTTTGCAAACCAAACTAATAATATTACATAATAGTTAGTTAAGTAAAAACCCAAACAAATATACATTAACTATTACGCTACAAATATTACGTATCATTACATATTTTGAATAATTTCTTGTCCAAATTCAGAACAGCTAAGTAATTGAGCCCCATCCATTAAACGTGCTAAATCATAAGTTACTCTTTTAGAGGAAATTGCTCCCCTAATACCTGTGTCAATACAATTCGCTGCTTCAAACCATCCCATATAACGTAACATCATCTCAGATGAAAGAATTATTGAGCTGGGATTCACCTTGTCTTGACCAGCATATTTTGGCGCCGAACCATGAGTCGCTTCAAAAAGAGCGCACCCATCTCCAATATTGGCACCTGGAGAAATACCAATACCTCCAACTTGAGCAGCTACTGCATCTGAGATATAATCGCCATTTAAATTCATACATGCAATAACATCATATTCAGATGGGCGTAATAATACTTGTTGAAGAAAAGCATCAGCAATAACATCTTTAATCACAATTTTTTTATTACTATAAGGATTGGATATAGTTAGCCATTTACCCCCATTAACTTCAGTACCACCAAACTCCTCTATCGCTACTTGATACCCCCAATCTCGAAAAGAGCCTTCAGTAAATTTCATAATATTGCCCTTATGTACAAGCGTTACTGAATTACGATTGTAATCAATGGCATACTGAATAGCAGATCGAATTAAACGTTTCGCCCCATTCTCCGAACAAATTTTGACTCCAATTCCACATTGTTCTGGAAATCGAATATTTTTTATACCCATTTCATTACAAAAAAATTGAATAACTTTATCTGCCTCTAACGTACCTGCTTCCCACTCAATACCTGTATAAATATCTTCAGAATTCTCACGAAAAATGACCATATCAATATTTTCTGGCTGTGTTACTGGGCTTGGTGTTCCAGTATAATAGCGAATTGGTCTCAGACAAATATATAAATCTAAAAGTTGGCGCAAAGATACATTTAAAGACCGAAGACCTCCAGCTACGGGAGTAGTCAATGGACCCTTAATAGCTACGCAACATTCTTTAATAAAAGATAATGTTTCTTCTGGTAACCAAATGTCTTTACCATAAGTCTTGACCGATTTCTCACCCGTGTAGATCTCCATCCAAGCCACTTTACGATCACTACCATATGCTTTTTGAACAGCAGCATCCACTACTTTAATCATTACCGGAGATATATCCACACCAATGCCATCACCCTCAATAAATGGAATCACAGGATAATCTGGTACTCTAATCTGACCATTATAAAACGTAATTTTCTCAGAACCTACAGGAATATCTACTTTGCTTACCATAACTTCCCCCCCCTAATTTACTTCTATAAATATGTACGGAATAATGCTGGTTTAGTTGAAACTAATTTTCTCTATTGTAAATAACTCAGAATGTCCTAAAGATATCTTCAAACCTGAATATCTAAGATCATGACTACTATATTCTAGAGAAAATAAGAAGATTTACAATCTGATCTATGATCTAATTGCATATTTTATAAACTTACACTTGTATATGTTATCCAATCGAACAGTTATAAATATCTGAACATTAAAATATCTCAATATTCCATAAATAATAACCTTTAATATCACTTATTTTCTTTAAGAAAGAAAACCCATATAATATCTAAACCATATAAAAAAATTAGATCACAAACAACAATACAAACATCAAGTACAAATAATATTTAAAATCTCGCTAAGCAAGTTACTTTCTCTAAATATCAAGAACAATCAAAATAATAACATTAATATCAGATCTTCACTGTGGCAAGTATCACGATGTAGGTTATAAAAAATATAATTTTCATAATTTATATGAACAGGATCTTACTAAATACTAAACTAAATATTTAACACAATTATGCATATTAATTTTCCAAAAAATATTATAAAAGCCTCTTAAAGAGATGACACTCTTTCCTTATACAAAAGACATTCCATAATCAAATTAACCGTAAAATTAATCTAAGAATATATTTTATATTTTAATCTCTTTTATGACACTGTAATTAAGCATAACCTTATAAAGTTTCTACTATATATTCGAAACCATTTCAAAATACATGTAAATGTTCTTAGATAGATACTAAGATTGATTAAGAAATTACAATTCTTCTAACATATAAAAATGAGGAACAAGTTTATAATTAACAACTTAAATCATCCTAATATGATACTAAATATTTCATATTTTATTAAGATAACGCATAGAATGATCTTTATAAAAGAAATACACGATATCAAATAGAAACACCATCTTTTAATATATTGGTTTGTATTAATAAAATTTTGACAAATATGTATGAAATATTCACTATACCGAAATATGCTAATCCTAATACATTCAATACATATACACCATGAATATAAATAGATATATTAAATCCATATTAAAAGTTTTAATATCCTAATCTTAAAAACACGAAAACATTAAACACTAACAGATATCTACATTTTCGTTATAAAAATATTAACCTTGCTACATCCTAAAATAAAAACTTACTAATGTCTTCCATTTTAAACGAAAATCTTTTAATAATCAAAACTTACCTGACTACATAATCATTATGGATTTTAAGTATGTTTGAACTAATAAAAACAGCACCAACTGACCCTATTCTTGACCTAGAGAATCAGTTTCAACAAGATAGTCGTGTCAATAAAATCAATCTAGGAATAGGAATATATCAAGATGAAAACGGAAACACACCAATTTTATCTAGTGTAAAAATAGCTGAAAAATATATTTTAGAAAAAGAAAACAATAAAAACTATCTACACATTGATGGTATGATTAATTTCGGACATTATACACAAAATCTTCTTTTCGGTTTTTCTAACCCTGTTATCTCTGATCGACGAGCGCGGACTGCTCAAACGCCTGGAGGCACTAGTGCATTACGTATCGCAGCCGATTTTCTTGCCACTCACACAAAGACTAAACGAATCTGGATTAGTAATCCTAGCTGGCCTAATCATAAGAAAATATTTTCTTCGGCTGGATTAATAGTGGATGAATACGAATACTATGATGACAGACGCCATGTGTTCGATTTCAGTAATATGAAAAAAAGCCTATGTTCAGCCGGTTATGGCGATATCGTCTTGTTTCATGGATGTTGTCATAATCCAACTGGAATAGATCCGTCTCAATCAGAATGGCAACAACTTTCTGAAATATCCCTTAGTCGTGGTTGGCTCCCGTTATTTGACTGCGCATATCAAGGATTTGCTCATGGATTAGAAAAAGATGTACAGAGTATCCGTTTATTTGCGTCTAATCATCAAGAGTTAATAATATGCAGCTCATATTCTAAGAACTTTGGCCTGTATAATGAACGAGTAGGTGCGCTCACTTTAGTAGCTAAAAATCATTCAATCGTAAATACTACTTTTAGCCAAATTAAAGCAATAATTCGTGCTCATTATTCAAATCCTCCAGTACATGGAGCCGCGATTGTTACCACTATTCTTAGTGATGTTCATTTACGCCAACAATGGGAACAAGAGCTTACAACAATGCGAGAACGTATTCAAAAGATACGTTGCCTATTTGTGCAATTCTTTAAAGAAAAAAAAATAAAAAATAATTTTAACTTATTCCATATACAAAATGGCATGTTTTCTCTTACAGGTCTCACTCCAAAACAGATCACGCGTCTCCGAGATGAATTTGGTATCTATATCATTAATTCGGGACGTATAAATATAGCTGGCATAAATTTAAAAAATATCACTCCTCTTTGTGAGGCTATTATCACCATACTCTAGTTGCAGTACATTTAATGTCTAAAGTAACCATCTCTTGACGAAAAGAAATCCATTTCACCTAAATTACAATAATATAAAAAATATAAACGTTAGGTAGTACTTAAACCACAGCACCTACGCAATCTAAACGAAAATCTCATTAAATATACTTATCTATAAACAATAATTATAGAACTATCTTTCAATAGCTAAGGTTAATGCCAACCTTAAATAAAAAAAACATAATATACAAGTTGAGAGGTCTATTAAAAAACTACTAAATCCTCTAATAATCGTATTATAAATATATATAATACACACCGTTCTTTTATTTTTTCTATTAAACCATCCTATAAAATAACATACTCCAATCACTTCATAAAAAGTATAAATTCCGTGAATTCTTATATCAATAAATTATATTTAATATAAATACACCAAAATATATAACTAAATGTATATCACATTATATTTATGTTACTGTCAACTAATTAAAAATTCAATTAACTTGATAAACGATGTAATTTTTTTTTTAAAAACATATAATCGACTAACCATAGATATTGAAGAAAAATAAAAATCATTACAAAGAACACACAGTGTTTAATCAACTCTTGTTTGCGTATCCTATAAACCATTCAAGAAAAGTGATCATATTGCAATATTTTTAAGAAATCGGTGATTTTATAAAATGAAAAAAAATATCGTAGTACTCGGCGCTCAATGGGGTGATGAAGGAAAGGGTAAAATTGTTGACATTCTCACTGAACGCGCGAAATACGTAGTACGTTATCAAGGTGGTCATAACGCAGGCCATACATTAGTTGTTAATGGTAAAAAAACTATTCTTCATTTAATTCCCTCAGGAATATTACGTCATAATGTAATCAGTATAATTGGACATGGAGTGGTGTTATCACCATTTGCGCTATTACAAGAAATTAAAGGTCTAGAGGAACACGGTATATCTGTTAAAAACGCGCTATTTATCTCTGAAGGATGCCCACTAATTCTTGATTATCACATAGCTTTAGACATGGCTCGTGAAGCATCTCGGGGTCTTAAAGCAATAGGAACAACACAGCGTGGAATCGGGCCAGCCTATGAAGACAAAGTGGCTAGACGAGGTCTGCGTGTGAGTGACTTATTTCATAAATCAACTTTATCATCAAAGCTACAAGACGCCATGGAATATCATAACTTTCAATTAGTGAACTACTACAAAGTTCAAGCAGTAGATTATCATAACGTTTTCGATAACCTGATCGCTACTGCTGACACTATTACTAATATGGTGACAGACGTAACTGGAATGCTAGAATCTGCACAACAACGCGGCGATGTAATTATTTTTGAAGGAGCCCAAGGCGCACTGTTAGATATTGATCATGGAACCTATCCATATGTCACCTCTTCTAGCACAACGCTAGGAGGAGTAACTTCTGGATCAGGAATTAATCCCAGTTATCTTGATTACTCTCTAGGAGTTATAAAAGCCTATTCCACTCGAGTAGGTGCAGGCCCATTTCCAACTGAATTATTTGATCAAACTGGCGACTTTTTATGTAAACAAGGTAATGAGTTTGGTGCAACAACTGGGCGACGTCGTCGTACTGGATGGCTAGACGCCGTTGCAATCCGAAAAGCAGTGCAGATTAATGCGCTATCAAGCTGTTGTATCACAAAGATAGACGTCTTAGATAACTTACCAGAAGTAAAAATATGCGTAGGGTATCGTTTGCCGAATGGACGTCAAACCAAGACTACACCATTAACTACTGAAGACTGGGAAAGAATCGAACCAATTTATGAAACAATGCCTGGATGGAAGGGGCCAACCTTTGGGGCAAAATATTTAGAATCTCTTCCACGTGAAGCAATAAATTATATTCAGCGTGTAGAAGAAGTCACTGGAGTGTTAATAGATATGGTCTCTACTGGACCGGATCGTAATCAAACAATAATTATACGAAATCCACTTGATAGCTAAGTTCGTAGATCAGCTAAGACATTAATCACAGCTATTTTTACATCAGATTAACTCAATACTATATTTCTATAACATCTTGGATTATCGTTAACTGATAGAAAATTGATTATATCAAACTACTCAATCTCAATCAGTTATTCCCATAAATGTACAACATTCATTAATATTCTTAACAATATTATAAAATGTTAAGATTAATGATAATTAGGTTACCAAACCCAAAATGAAAATCAATCTCCTTTTACCTAAAAAATTCATTATAGAAGAAGCTAAGATGCTCGGATTCATAAACTCAATACTGATTGTCTATCCATATAGCCCTAAGTTCTTTCTTACAATCAAATAGTGCTAAGATAATGAAAAGTGTTCTAAAATAGATCAGAGCCATGTTTCTTGATTTTTTATTAAAAATAAACATCCACTTTACCATATTATACTGAAACAATACATGGCCATAATTTATCAAAAGAACCGGAGAAAACCCAAATGCCACACGATCCCTTTGAGGAGCGAGAAACTAAAAAATATGAACATCCTATTCCTAGCCGTGAGTATATCCTAAGTAATATCAAGCAACGCACACAACCAACCCGACGCGAAGAGCTTGCACAAGACTTAGGAATTAGTGGAGAAGAAAAAACGGCAGCACTTCGCAGACGATTAAGAGCAATGGAGCGCGATGGGCAACTAATGTTTACTCCACGGAGTGGGTATGCTGTTCCACAACACGTGAACCTCTTAATCAGAGGAAGAGTCATTGGACATCGAGATGGTTTTGGTTTCTTGAGGGTCTTAGGAAGACAAGATGATTTATACCTATCTAGCGAACAAATGAAAACGTGTCTACATGGAGATATTATTCTTGCACAAGAAATGGGTGTTAATCGAAAAGGACGTTTTGAAGCATGTGTAGTTCGTATTATTGAGCCTCGCAATGACCATATTGTAGGACGTTACTTAAGTAACACCACAGGAGATTTTGTTATACCAAACGATAATCGTCTTGGTTTCCATATTCTAATCCAGGAAAAAAAACAAAGAAAGATAAATATTGGCTCAATAGTAGTTGTGCTATTAACGGAACGCCCTAGTCGTCGTAATCCAGCTCTTGGAGAAATAATTGAAGTACTTGGTAATCGAATAGACACAAATATGGCTATTAATATTGCTCTTCGAGTACATAATCTTCCACATAAATGGTCCAGTGAAGTCAAAGAAGAAGCAAAAAAAATAAATACAATAATACCGATAGACCCTAAAAATGGGCGTGTTGATCTTCGAACTCTTCCATTAGTGACAATCGATGGAGACGATGCGTCTGACTTTGATGACGCAGTATTTTGTAGAGCCCAAAAAGAAGGAGGATGGCGATTATGGGTAGCTATTGCTGATGTTAGTTATTACGTGCGACCCGGGACTCTTCTAGATAAAGAAGCAATCAATCGTGGAACCTCAGTGTATTTCCCGTCACAAGTAATTCCGATGTTACCAGAGGTGCTTTCTAATAATTTATGCTCACTGAATCCAAAAGTGGATCGGCTTTGTGTGGTATGTGAAATGACAATTTCCTCACATGGAAGTTTATTGGGTTATAAACATTACGAGGCAATCATGCGCTCTTTTGCTCAACTAACCTATAATACAGTTTGGAGAATTTTACAAGGTGACCAACCACTAAGAAAGAAATATAAACCAATCATAAAAAATTTAGAAACATTGCATAATCTATATGTCCAACTAGAGAAAGCCAGGGAACAACGTGGTGGAATTTCGCTGGAAATGGAAGAACCAAAATTTATTTTTAATGCCAATTATCGTATTAAGCGTGTTGAAAAGACCATGCGTAATGATGCACATAAACTCATTGAAGAATGTATGATTCTTGCAAATATTGCATCTGCACTTTTTGTGGAAAAACATAATGAACCAACATTATTTCGAGATCATGACCGACCAATAGATGATAATATTAAAAGTTTTCGCTCAATCCTAAATGAATTAGGATTAACCTTGCTTGGTGGTGAGAAACCAGAGCCACTGGATTATGCATATTTACTTAAAAAAATCAGAGGACGTTCAGATTATGAAATGATTCAGAGTTTACTTTTACGTTCTATGAAACAAGCAGTATACGACTCAGAAAATCGTGGACATTTTGGCTTAGCACTAAAATCTTATGCACATTTTACCTCGCCAATCCGACGTTATCCTGATCTTCTCATGCATCGTTCAATTAAATATGTATTATCAAAAAACACGGATAAATTAAAAAATCAAAACACACAAACTGGCGGTTACCATTATACCATATCACAAATGCTACAATTTGGTCAGCACTGTTCTATGACAGAAAGACGAGCCGATGAAGCTACGCGTGATGTAATAGATTGGCTTAAGTGTGATTTTATAAAAGATCGAATAGGGGAAATATTTAATGGAGTTATCTCAACAGTAACAAATTTTGGATTCTTTGTTCGACTTAGTAACCTATTTATTGATGGATTAGTACATATTTCCACACTAAAGAATGACCAATACCGTTTTGATTCAATCGGACAACGATTAATAGGCGAATGCAGTCATATAACTTATCGTCTAGGCGATCAAGTGGAGGTTCGCATTGATTCTGTACATCTCGAAGAACGCAAGATCCATTTTTCGCTTGTCTCTAATAATGACAGATTATCTCTAACAGATGTTGACCTTGATAAGCCTAAAACTAAAAAAATAATTAAAACTAAAAGACGACGTTGTCCTTCCTTATCTATAAAAGAAGTACCTTCTAAAAAAACCAGCTAAGTTATTAGCTTAAAAACATCCAGCTATCTCTAATGTTATATCTTTTTAATACAAATCAACCTACGAGCTAACCTTATGGGCAGTAAAATCCTCTCAAAGACTAGAAATTTCAACCCATCATCCTGTTCATTCCTGAAAATAATTGACGAACTTTCTTATCGCTGACATAAGAGAAGTGACAACAAATATCCGCTAAAATTTTAAAAAAAAATTATAAATTCCTCATCACCATTATTTAAATTAAAACAAATTCTTAATATTTTAATTATCTTTAATATTATTAAAAGGTCCAATATGAGTCCAATTGTTTTTGGTGTTCACGCAATTCATGCTCTTCTTGAACAGAAACCTACACATATTGAAAAAGTATTAATCAATATAACACGTACAGATCATCGTATTAAAACTTTAATCCAACGACTTCAATCTCATAATATTATAATTATAAAAGTCAATAAAAATCAGCTGGATATTCAATCCAGAGGAGGGGCGCATCAAGGTATTATGGCATTTACACAAAAAGATCTTCTCTATAAAGAAGATGACCTTAAAAATCTAATAACTAATTTAAAAAATCCATTTTTTCTGATCTTAGATGGTGTTACTGATCCACATAATCTAGGTGCTTGTATACGAAGTGCCCATTCTGCCGGTATTCATGCTATAATTATACCAAAAGATCGCACAGCACCATTAAATGCTGCAGCAAAAAAAGCTGCAAGTGGCGCAAATGAGTACATACCTTTAATTCGTGTTACCAATTTAGCTCGGATAATGAAAACTTTACAGAAAGAAAATATTTGGATTATCGGAGCCACTGAAAAAGCTCAAAAAAATTTATACCAAAGCAACATGACTGGACGTCTGTCATTAGTGATGGGAGGAGAGGAAAAGGGAATTCGCCGTCTAACACTAGAACACTGTAATGAATTAATTAATATTCCCATGATGGGAAAAACTCCTGCGCTTAATCTATCAGTGGCAACTGGTATTTGTCTCTTTGAAGCAGTGCGACAAAGGATGTTTCCACAAACATAGTACAACCAGAACATAAATGCACAGTGTAGATTGCGATAATCACTGATCTGTACGTTAGTTAATATTTTTTATTAATAAAAATTCACATAATGATATATTAAATAACATACTAACTACATATTCTTTGTATAAAATCAACGCAATTATACAGAACACTCAACTTAAAGAAAATTGATAAAAAATAATCTTTCACTATTATATAAAAATAACTCTATTGTTAAATCATTCATTTTTTAAAAACTGTTATTAAAGATTAAATCTTTAATATAAGATTATCATATTTTTCTATCATTTTAAAATAAAAAACTTAAAGAAGGAAAAAATAAAGTTTATTTCTATTTCCATAAGAAAATGAAATACAAGTATAATAGATCTGATAAGCACATCTGTTCATTGTGATTTATATTGCATGAATCAGCAAATCTCTAAGATTAGAATCTTACATGAACATATAACATACTTGTTCAAAATACTCTTAACTAAGAGATCTGATGATCTTGTCTTGATGTCCAATTATAGCTGAACTCTATAGTTATATTTTACTATACAATACTAAATATGTATTATGGTTATACTCTTAAATACATTAACATAAAGTAAACTCAAAAACTATTCTAATCAGTAAATAAGAAATTACTAAATTCAACAAAAATGTTTTAATATCGTATATTTAGTTTATTAACATAAATGTTAGTGCAGTAATTCATGTAAAATCCATTAAATATACTAAAAAAAATCCAAGTACACTCAAACATTAATAATATGACAATATCAAATTATTTTTCATTCAATATTTACAAAATAAAGTGATATACACACCTCCTACTGATCAGTAATACACGATAGCATAAAATGTAGGCTAATCCATCTTATTTATATTGAGATAAATGTTTAGAGGCTCATATGAATGTTATATCTATATCTGATCTCCTACACGAGAAGTTTTCCATAGAAAAAGAAGTAACTATTCGAGGCTGGGTTCGTACTCAAAGAAAATTAAAAACCGGTATTTCCTTCATTTCTCTTTATGATGGCTCCTGCTTTAATACAATCCAGATTGTTGCAAATCAAAAAGAATATGAAATGCTAAATCTCACTGCTGGTTGCTCATTAGAAGTCAAAGGAAAAGTGATAGAGTCACAAGGAAAAGGTCAGGATTTTGAAATTCAAGCTATCAATATAAAGGTAATAGGATTGGTAGAAAATCCAGATAGTTACCCAATGTCCTCAAAAGCTCATAGTATTGAATATTTACGTGAAATGGCCCACCTCCGACCACGTACTAACTTAATTGGCGCGATAGCACGCATACGACATACCGCAGCATACTCTATACATCACTTTTTAAATGAACAAGGATTTTTCTGGGTATCCACACCACTTATTACCTCTGCAAATAGTGAAGGAGCTGGAGATATGTTTCGTGTCTCTACTCTAGATATGGAGAATCTACCCCGTACACAAGATGGAAAAGTGAACTACAACATGGACTTCTTTGGACAAGAAGCATTCCTAACAGTCTCTGGACAATTAAACGCTGAAGCTTATGCCAGTGCTATCTCAAAAATTTATACTTTCGGCCCTACCTTTAGAGCAGAAAAATCAAACACTAGTCGACATCTAGCAGAATTCTGGATGCTAGAACCTGAAGTGGCTTTTTTTAATCTAGAAGAAATAGCAGCCTTAGCTGAATCTATGATGAAATATATCTGTACTACTATACTTGCTAAACATTCTGAAGATTTATGCTTCCTAGCTCAATATACAGAAAAGAATTTAATACTCCGATTAAATAATTTAATCACAACCGATTTTATACACATGGATTATTCTGAGGCCATAAAAATTTTACTCACCTCGGGAAAAAAATTCAACCACCCTGTTCAGTGGGGCTCAGATCTATCATCAGAGCATGAGCGATATATTACTGACCATCATTGTCAATCACCAGTAGTAATAAAGAACTATCCTAAAAATATTAAAGCTTTTTATATGCGGATGAATCAAGATCAACTAACCGTAGCAGCTATGGATATTCTAGCTCCAGGGATAGGAGAAATTATTGGCGGATCTCAACGAGAAGAGCGTCTTGAAATCTTAGATCAACAATTACTAGAAAGAGACATGAATAAAGAGGATTATTGGTGGTATCGCGATCTACGCCGTTACGGTACCGTGCCACACTCTGGATTTGGACTAGGTTTCGAACGCTTAATTTCTTATATTAGTGGTATTAATAATGTTAGGGACGTGATTGCTTTTCCACGAACACCGCGTCATATAGACTTCTAAAGTAATCAATAATATAAAACATATAAAGATCTGATAATATATATAATTCCTAAAATCACGTAATACACTATTTTTAAAATTTTTAATTTTATTTTCAAAACTTAAATACAACTATGATACATAATAGTTTTATCCTTAATGTTATTTTTTTGCTAAAATAAAAGATTAGCGTTATTTTCAGACTAGATTAATCTAGATACCAATGATAAGATCTCCATGGATAGAGAAAAATAAGGGGCTAAACTTCCCGAAAATCATGTAAAAAATTATTGTCGACAGAATGAGCTATCAGGTATCTAGACAATCACTCCAATGAGGTTAATAAAATGATGAAAAACAAAATTTTTGCAGTAGTGCTACCAGCCCTGCTTGCAGCAGGGGCCGCTAACGCTGAAGAAATCTATAATAAAGATGGTAATAAAATCAATCTATACGGTACTATTAATTTAGGTCATCAATTCTCTAAAAATCTAAACGATGACAATGATAACTCTTATCTTCGTTTTGGGTTTAAAGGAGAAAGTCAAATAAACGATTTTCTAACAAGTTACGGACAATGGGAATATAATATTCAAACCAATCTTCCTGAAACAGACGCTACATCAGGATCTCAAACACGTCTTGGGTTTGCTGGTGTAAAATTCTCTAATTATGGCACGATTGACTATGGTCGTAACTATGGAGTAGGTTACGACCCTTTATCATGGACCAACATCCTACCATCATCCGGCGGTAACTCTGCTTATTCTGATAATGGAATGGTTGGTCGATCTAATGATCTTGTCACCTACCGAAACAGTAATCTTTTTGGCTTACTTGACGGTTTAGATATTGCCCTGCAGTATCAAAGAAAAAATAATAATAATACACATTCTCATGGAATTCGTACAGAAAATGGAAGTGGTATGGGTAGTTCTATAACCTATGCTACTCCAGTCGGAGTAGCAATATCTGCGGCTTACACACATGCAGATCGAACAAAAGATCAAGAAGCAGCATACTTTGCTAATGGTAAAAAAACTGCTGAAACTTGGGCAACGGCAATGAAGTATGACGCACATAATGTTTATATAGCAGCAATGTATGGTGAAACTCGCAATAACACTTATATTAAAACTACGACTGAGTCTACTAAAAACGAAGGAATGGTTGACAAAGAACAGAAATTTGAAGCAGTTGCACAATATAAGTCTAACTGCGGACTTCGACCATCCTTGGCCTACCTTCAATCCATCGGAAAAAAAATTAGTAAATTAGGAAAACAAGATTTATATAAATACATTGATTTAGCTACCTACTATAATTTTAATTCTAAACTATTAACCTACGTAGATTACAAAATCAATCTATTGGATAAAAATGACTTTACTAGTAAAGCACAAATTAATACTGATGATACCGTAGGCGTTGGTTTAATCTATCAATTCTAATACCCATCGCACCATACAGGTCACACTGCGACCCTATGCACATTCAACGGGACTTAAGTCCCGTTGTCTTCATCGAAGAATCTATGATATTCGATGAGTATCAAAATAAAAGTATTACTCACTATATTGTTATTCTAAAAATTAATGACCTTCATCGTCTCTTAAAGAGGGTACACAATACCGATGATTTATTATTTAAATAAAATTATTTCAAAAAATAATAATTTTACAGATTATCTCTTGTGAAGAGATAAAATATAAAAAGATAAATCATCTTAATTGTATATATGAAAATATTTCAGAAATATATTTTAAACCATTAAATACAAAATCAAATATAATCAAAATCTCTTTTAGAGATAAAATAAAATCATTAATTAACTAGATATAGTTATAAAGTACAATTAATTTACCTATAATAAAGTATAATATATTAATATAATATTAATTATTGTTTCTCTAAAACTTAGATACAAGATAATTTATAAAAAAAGAATGATCTCTGTTAAAACAATTATAAATTTTCTTGAAATGATAAAATAACACAGTTGATCATTACTCCGAGTATACTAAAATATGAATTCATAATATATATAAAAATTTTGTCACTATAAAAAATCTAGTTTAACATACACACCGAATTCTTATGATTCCATGAAAATAACTAAAAAACTTAAACCAGTCATCTCAATATCTTCATGATGTACTGTGCATAACTAGCCTGGATAACCCAATAATATTAATATTGTATCAATACTTAATTCTGTCTTAATCTCTATGACTTGCAAAGTCTTGGCACAAGCTTTATTCTTAAGCTAAGAATAATTATTAATATAACTAAGACATGACTATATATTTTAACTTTCTATCTTTTTAGATCATGCTAGGTTATAAACGTCAACGCTCTATGATAGAAATATAACACCTTATATCTTAGATTTTCTCCCTAAATAGAGAAATAAAATTAATGCAATTATTTTGTAAAGTTCAGCAATGACAGGGAAAAATTTTTAGTTACCACAAATATTATATATCATAACTACTAATGCATACCTTTTACTCATAAAAATATAAAAAATTAAACTATACAGCGGAAATAAAGCAATATTCTTGGTATCCTTTTGATACATAAATTGTAAATTACTCTTAATACCGTTATCAGAACACAGACTTGTACAAAATTCAGATCATCAGAATAAATGGTGAAATATTAATTAATTAAAATTAGAAAATTAAAAAAAATATGTAAACATTATAGTTGATTCCTTTCCGCTATATAAAGACAATTTTAGTCATCAGAATATTTCTTCCCTATAAAAAAATCTATATATAATGTATACTAACATAATAATATTTATATTAGTGAAAATACACTACCAATACAAAAAACTTGTTTCGTTCTATCCATAAAACACTAAATACTTTTAATCTAAAAATCATAATAAGAATAGATAAAACAAAGATATATAGCCTTCAGACATACGTCTGAACTCCACCAGAAACTCACTCAAATCTTATCTCAGTCATCCAAAGACACAATTCTTAGTAGTGCTTTTGTTATGCAAAAAATTTCAATAATCATCCTATATTTGTATTTTAACTTATGATCATTTGACCTCTATATGTGAGTAATTACATGAGTTTAGAGTAATCAAATTTAGTTTTTTTAACTAGACTAGATCTTTCTACTAGTCATTCTGGTGATTATTCAATCTATATAGATTGAAATCCTACATCAAAGAATTCAGAGTTCTAATTAACTGTATTTGTACTAAAAAGGTTTGCTTATATTTTTTATTAACTCATTAATCTAGAAGTTAAATTATTAAAATATTTCTTTAAAGAAGATGAGTTAACATATATTATGTTCAAATCTATAATACAGTATGAATTATCCTGGAGATGCGATATCTACTTTGATATAATAAATCAAATATTTTTCTTAAAATATAGAAAAATAAACTTGCCATTGTTCAGTTCTCATTAAATTCTAATCTGATATAGAAAATTTATGGAAAAACTATATGTTGATTATAAAAAACTCAAAATATTGAAATATTATATTCAATTAAATTATAAAGAAATCAAGTTCTCTAAGCAATGTTATCTCATATTTATTAAGAAATAAAAATTTAACCTTAATTTCTAACTAGGTCATAATAAAACGAACTAAACTCAAAATAATCCATACCAATATAACTAATTATACTGAATAATTTCTTATCGACATTTTTTGCATATCATGAGAGACAAGATAAAATAACTAATCATTACGGCAGGTTATTTACTTAAAAAAACATTATATTTAATAATATTGAACACACTGATTTAATATTTCTATTAAATACATAATATATTTTATATATAATCCATCATATCTAAATTTAGTTTTACTATCCCTATTAATCTAATATATAGTTTATTATCTTCTATAAACTAATATAGTTCAATAATCTAACTTGGTTCTTATCTAAAAAAATTTCAATCAAACTCTAAAATTACAGTCGATTCTTTTAATAACCATTAAAACATATTTAATTATATAAATAATATATGATAAAAAATTAATCGTGGTACATGGACTCTAGTTTTTTATCTCAAAACCCTTATAGATAACAAACTAATAATGAGTTATCTATTTGTAATAAAGAAAAATTCTCACAACATCACTAAAAAGATAAAACTCCATTAACAATAAATAGTAACCACATTAATAATAAAAAACAAAAACATATAAAGAATGATCCTCAAGATCATAAAACGATCTTTATCTATTTCAACCCACTTATTAATGGTTAATAAATAATATTTTCTTAAAAAAATTCTATATAAATCCTATTTTTTATATTTGATAAAAAATTTTAGATAATTTAAAAATATAAAATTAAAAAAGAACCATGCGATTTTCTAAAGAACAAAATTTCCTTGTAAAAATATAAGATTACCACATTCATTCATCTTAATATTAAATAATGACACTTCCAGGAATAAAAAATTTATAACGAGAATTAAGTAAGTCCTGGGCTTGTATAATCTTTTTGCCAGAAATTTGTAATTCTTCTAAGTTAAGAATGCCATCAGAAGACATAACTTGAATACCATTTTTATCCGCTCTTATAATCTGACCCGTTAAATAACCACTTACAGATGGAAAAACAGAAGCCCTCCATACTTTTATCAACGTGTTGTTAACCAGAAAGTAGCTACCAGGCCATGGGTTAAAAGCACGGATGCATCTCTCTAACTTTGTAGCAGATTCTGACCAATTAAGACGAGCTTCTTCTACTCTTATTTTACTGGCGTAACTAACCCGTGTTTCATCTTGTTTCCAAGCCCTATCAGTTTTTCTTTCTAACATGTCTAATGTTTTGAGCAAACTAGTGACTCCTAAATTAGCTAATTTATTAGCTAGTGTAGCAGTAGTATCACACGACTCAATAGGACATACTTGTTGATATAAAATATCCCCAGCATCTAATTTATCATTCATGCGTATAATAGTAACTCCGGTTTCTCTATCACCAAAACATAATGAACGCTGAATAGGTGCAGCCCCGCGCCATGATGGTAATAATGAAGCATGTACATTAATACAACCAAAACTTGGTACTTCTAAAATACTTTTAGGCAATATTAGACCATAAGCAACAACAATCATAATATTGAAGTTAAATGAAGAAATTAATTCCTGAGCCTCCGGACTATTTAGAGATTCTAGTTGTAAAATAGGTATTTTATTTTTCTCTGCTAACTGTTTAACGGAATTAATAGTCATCTTTTTCCCTCGACCAGATGCTTTATCTGGCTTAGTTAAAACACAGACAATTTCTTTTCCAGAAGAAAGAAGCGCAGACAGATGACGAACAGCAAAATCAGGGGTACCAGCAAACATGATACGTAGCATAATAAAACAACCCCTCTCTACACCGAATAAACTAAATATGTGACTGTTGACGATAAATTTTTTCCAATCTTTGACGAATACGATAACGCTTTATAGGAGATAAATAATCAATAAACAATCTTCCTATAAGATGATCTAATTCATGTTGAATACAAATAGCTAGCAAACTACTTGCTTCCAATTCATAGCTTTGACCACTACGGTCTAGTGCCCTAATTTTTACCTTATTAAAACGCAATATCTGAGCTCTTTGATCGGGAACAGATAAACAACCTTCCTCTGTCATTACTTCAGAACTCTTTTCTAAAATCTTCGGATTAATTAACACCAGTTGTGAACTTCGATTTGCAGATATATCAATAACAACAATACACTGGTGAATATTAACTTGTGTGGCAGCCAGTCCAATACCCATATTTGCGTACATGGTATCAAACATATCATCAATAATACGATGAGTATGATTATCTACGTTTAGTACCTTCTTCGCAGAAAAACGGAGACGATCATCGGGAAAATGTAATAGATTTAAAATAGACATAATTTTCCATATTAATATAAATTAATAACAAACCTATTCTTACACAGAGGAGGCATATAAAATAATTATCAACCATTTAATATTTTATCTATTTAAGAGATAAAAAATTTTTATATTGAAGATTCAGATAAAAGAAAATAATAATTCATGCAATCAATAAAATTGCAATAATTATATACGTTAAATCTATCAAAATAAAAGGAGCTACATTCCAATTTAGCCTTATGTGAAAATATATAGTTAATCTTACTCAATCTATCTAGCTAGAAATTTTATTTCATGTATAGATTCTTCTATAAATTACCATACGTTCACTGCAAGAATATGAACGAATTGATATTCATAGTAATGATAAGTAATAATAAAACAATAATATATTATTCTTTTTCATATAAAACTGAAAAAATCTGTAATATTAATCTAAATCCAATTGCATGTTACACTATCACTATTTTTTTAGATAATCTATCCTCTCATTCCAAAATAATTACATACAATAAATTAAATAAATACATGCTGTCTATGTATAATAATAAATAAAATTATTCCGATTTCAGTCTTTAAAAAAATATGAACTATAATTACTTCAGTTTACTCCTCTTATATTATATAAAGTAAATTTTGATTTTTTTAATCATAAACTACATGTAGTGGCGGAGGAGCAGAGATTCGAACTCTGGAACAGTTGCCCGTTTCCGGTTTTCAAGACCGGTGCCTTCAGCCACTCGGCCACTCCTCCAAACTAACTGTACTATAAACATCAACAAAAGACATGTAAAGAAAATTTTATGCTTGTCAAAAAATCAATAAAAAAACTGATATTACAAACTATAACCTCATTTTAACTATAAAGTTGGTTTATAATTTATTCTTATGAAAATAAGAACCCTTGACTTAAAGAATTATGTTAAATATCTATTCATATTGTAATCTCTGTAGTTGATTCTAACATACTATCCAAACTTAATCATCGAGAATAAACTATCATAAATCTATCTAGATTTTAATCTAATCTTCTTTACCATACACAATCGAACTAAACCAGTAAAATGAAAATCAAATTATTATTTTTATATTATTTCCTCACAAAGAAATATTATTCACAATAAACCTATACAATACACATCAAATGACACGATTGAAGTGTTATATTAGAATAGCTCAATACAATAGAACATATAAAATCTAGACTCAATTAAGATAATGCTTACCTCACCTCTCTAATAGTATCTTAGAATTATACTTAATGAATAATGCATATCACAGTAAATAGACTTTATAATATTTTCTCCATTGCTCTGTTTCATTTTCAGAGCTATGATCACCAGATGATACTTAAAAATAGATAAATCATTAAATTATTCTCAAAAATTAAGAATACTTGATTTATTCTATAAAATAATAAATTTATTATTTTAGAATAAATAAAAAAGCATCTAATAAAATTTCTAAGAGTCATACTAAGAATCTCAATATTCCCTATGATTTTTCACTACATAAATTATCCGCAATGATCTTGGTTCAAGTCATCTCACTATTCACAAAGGTTTTTACTATGACTCAGTTTTTACTTTCTAGATTTGGCACACCTACACAACGTGTACGTCAAGCCATTCAAGCGCTATACTCAGGTCGCGGTGTAATGGTCTTAGATGATGAGCTTCGTGAAAACGAAGGAGATATGGTTTTTGCTGCAGAAAAAATGACTGTAGAACAGATGGCCATGGTTATACGATATGGAAGTGGTATTGTCTGTTTATGTCTTAATGAGAAACGCCTCAAACAACTTGATCTTCCTATGATGGTAGAAAATAATACCAGTACTTATGGCACTGCTTTTACCGTTACTATTGAAGCAGCACATGGTGTCACAACTGGAGTATCTGCTTTCGATCGTTTAACTACTATTCGAACAGCTATTGCTGATAACGCACAACCAAGTGATCTAAATCGACCTGGACATGTTTTTCCTTTACGTGCTCAGCCCGGTGGTGTCTTAACTCGTTGCGGACACACTGAAGCTACTATTGACTTAGTCACACTAGCAGGTTGCAAACCCGCAGGTGTATTATGTGAACTTACTAATGATGACGGCTCCATGGCGCGAACTATAGAAGTAATTTCCTTTGCTAATCAACATCATATGCCAGTCATGACTATTCAAGATTTAGTATCTTATCGGCGTGGTGATCAAATATAATCAAGAAAATAACTGAAACTTGAACTTATGTGCATTGATGATTTAAAGAAATCTACATACTGTTTAAAAAACTACAATAGAATCTTTTAATATAACCCTATCTATAAAACTATACATTATAATAATTATATATCACGGATCAATATATGAAAAAAATAATCTATATTCTAATTTTTAAATTATAATTAATATAAAATTTGTTTATTAACTATCACTATCACTTTAACTTCTATACTCTTGCCTGGTCTCAATTTAAAATATAAAGAAAGATGCACATAAGACGCTATATATTAAATTATTCTAATATTCTACCGAATACTAAAAAAATATACACGGCAGAATCTAGAAAAAAATTATCAATGATAATTACAAACAAATCACATTATACACATAAAATAACTTATATAAGTTAATAAATGAAAAAATTAAAACGCATGCAAATAAATGTAAAAAATATCAAATAACTACTTTTTAAACAACAATCAACCGACAAACATAATCTATAAATTATTTTTTAATATATTTATCTTGTATCTTACAGGCGAATCAATCATCTGGTAATGTAGATCATTCTCTAATAATATTACCTATAAATAATATACGGTTAAAAAATCTAACATCTATAATTAGTTGTTTCTATAACCTCAAATACTATATACTATATAATATACTTTAATATCGAAAATTAAAAACTAATCAAAGTTATCTTGTTTATTAACAATATGATATACAGAACACAAGTAACTCACCCCCCCCCCAACGGACTATTAGTATAGTATTAAAGATCATTAAATAACCCATTCTACATAAGTAATATAGACAACTTCTTATTTGATAAGAAACACATCAATTCTTAGAGTATAATAATCTTAGAGTATAATAATTTATTCTATTGTTATAAAACACAATAGACCTAACTAGATTTTATATATAGAATAAATATTTAAAAAAATTTTATAATCTTTCTCTAAAATGATTCACTTATCTAATTACTATTTATTACTAATTTCTTAATAAAATCCGAAATGTAACAATTGATACCAACAATACGTCATCTGATGACTAAATTAAAAATAATTTTATATAATCCTTTTATATTTATTAAAACCCTGAGATTTAGTATAATCAAAAGTAATAACGAAAACTTTCAAGTTACCTGTTAATAACTATGACGAAAATAAAAATTTTAATTATACTTAACATGCTACTTTAATTCACATTACATTAATAATTTCATTCTAATCATCATATTATATGACATGATATAATCATGGCATATTGAAACACATTAGTTTAATCATTTTTCTATCATTCTGCGTTTTAGACACACCATTCAATATTGTTTAATATAACTCTACTGATCTTACCATAAATATAAAAAAGAAATAATCTTGTTATCGTACTATAATGCTCTGGCTTTCCTAAAGAATATAAATTCATAGGTATACTATTATTATTGTTTTTCTCCAGACTCTATGCTTCTTAACTAATATCTTACCTAGAATATAATATGTAATTGTCTCCTAATCAAACTTAACAAAACACTATTTAATTTTATTCAAGACATCCATGTATACCCATTGAGAAAACATAAACAACGAACGCTATAGGTCATTAGTGGACTTGGCAGTTAGTAGAGCTACCTATAAAATAATATAGTACACTTAAATAGATTTTCTTAAATATTCAATGCAATAGAAAAAACAAATATCCTATTAAACTAAAAAACGAAGAAACTGAACGATAAAAAAATCTATAAACTAAATACGTCTAGATATCAATATCCTATATATTCTTATCTTATATAGATAAGATAAAGAAACAATCTTAATTCTGTTGTTCTCTTAATTCTATATAACAGATCTCAAATAGTAATTACTTAATTACTAGTTATAACACCTTATACTAATATAGATGCTATCGTTTTAAAAAAACCAATAACTTGATTCAGTGATAAATCTTATTATAATAATAAAAAATTCATATATGTGAATAGTCTTCTGAAAGTAATTAAATGAGAGATAATTAAAAAAACTAACATCAGAATGCTAGATAACATTTATAATTATATATATAATTAGATACGTATCCCAGTACGCTTAAAAAAAGAAATATCTATCTATAGATATCCTATTAATTCATGAAATGATACTAAAATTAATGTAATATTAAATTTAGTACAATAAAGAAAGATTTGAAAAAATCAAGACATTCTAAAAAAGAGATATCCTATAAGGAATATACTATACTTAATTTCCAACACATTAATTAATAATCTTTAGATCACCAATCAAAGAAAATTTCTTTATCTCTTGATAATACATTTTCAATTATTACATATATTAGATTAGTTACTAACTTGTGTAACCAATAATTAAAAACTGTAGAATACCACAGAGCTATTTTATTACTGCCTGTCTGATTCACCCAGCTCTGTGACAAACAACACCAAAACTTCAATTATAAACAATAAATTTCATACAACATCTTTAATTAACTCAAAAATGATAAATTAAAACTGTAGATTCATCATACAATCAAACGATCTAACTTATTATGCATTTTACAAAAATTTATTGTTAGATATAACAATCTATAATTTTATGAATCTGGAAACAAATTGTGTCTTACTATGATTATAACCTCACCTCTTTTCTAACCAGCGCACCTACTATTCATCATTTACCAGATGATGTAGGTATAGAAATCGCTTTTATCGGTTACTCAAATTCTGGAAAATCTAGCGCACTTAATGCATTAACAAATCAAAAAAAACTTGCACGAACAAGTAAAAAACCTGGTTGCACACAATTAATCAATCTATTTCAAATTACTGAAGGATATAAGCTGGTCGATCTACCTGGTTATGGTTATGCAAAAATTCCAAAAAAAATGAAAATAAAATGGAATAATACTCTAACCCAGTACCTAAGATTTCGAAACTGTTTACAAGGACTATTAATCCTTATGGACATACGTTATCCTTTAAAAGACCTTGATAAAAAAATTATATCATGGGTTCAAGAAAATAGACTACAAACACTTATTCTACTTACTAAATCAGATAAATTAAGTACTACAGCGAGTCATGCGCAACTGATCGCAGTACGTCAAGAAATTAAAAATTTTAGAGACATTATACAGGTTGAACTTTTTTCTGCAAAAAACAATATAGGAATTCATATCTTACGAAATAAGATGGACAGCTGGTATCGCAACGATGCTCACATACAAAATAATAGATTAATACCTCTAAAACTGATCTAGAAAACTAATTTAATAGATATCTTATCTTTTTAATATCAGTGACTTTTATTTTTTAGAACGGTTTTGTTGTAAACATGCTATAATTTTTATTTTGAATAACTAAAAATATTTACCCTTATAGTCCTAATATGGCAATATCTAAACATAAAAAAGATTGTATAAACTCTTATTTTTTCTACTAATACATTAAACGATATTAATAGAAAATTGCTACACAATGTAGAATTCCATAAATCAATATTAATTTTATTATTGAAATTAGATTTCAATGGCTTTATTTTAAATCTAAATACTAACAAAAATTAAACAATATGCATGTATACCACCTATAAACTTTTTTAACCAAGAACCTAATCTCAATCATTCATTATTTGAGATGACCGAAGAAAGAGTTATCTATATAAAAATAATGATCCCCATATCTAAACCTTAATGTATCATATTTGATAAAAATATTGATTTCTAAACAAAACAACCAATCCCAACTAACAACCCATCTTTGATTACATACAGATATAGAGAAAATAAAAACCTTACTAAAACATTCAAACCATCATGTATTTTAATTTACATAAACTATTTAATTCTATGAAAAATAATCACTAGCTAAATTTAGATAAAAGAATTTGCACTTATCAGCGATGCTAGGTCTGACCTATTACAATTAAAATATAGATAAAATTTTTTAACTAAGAACATGAAATTTATGTTAAAAAAAAATAAAATCATCAATTCTGTTTAATAAATACAAAATCTACTATTCCTGGAATATCTATATCTTAATATCCAAAATAATTAAAAACTATTAAATAGCTATATTCATAGTAATACTCTGCTTATCTAGTTATTATTATTAATAATTTATTATAGTTAATATAGACAATCCATCAAACTATTATATAAAATAATCATAGCTAACTATATTCTCTGATATAGTTTCTATGACATTCAAAATTAATTTGATGATCTCTTATTACGTCTATTTTTGTTCAAACTAAAACTAATTATATAATATCTAATCAATTTTATTTAAAATAAAATATAAAAAAACTAGATATTATACTCTTAATACTTGTAAGTAAAAATAAATACAAAATTTATCGTCTAATGCAACTGATCTCTAATAGCACTCACTTTTATTTATTCAAACTAAAATAATATGACTGATACTCATAAAACATATAATAATATTGATGATATACGATTTTACTAATATGTAAACATAGATTATTGTTCTTATCAAAATGATTTTATGTACATAAAATCATTTTTAATATTAAAAATTAAATATTTTAAATACTGAAATAAGTATTTAAAAACTATGTACTAAATAAGATATATTTACATAGAATGTATTCTATGATTACCTAAAAAAATCAATATCATTAATAATAAAAAATGGTTTTTTTAGTTAACTAACTATAAAAGATTTTAATAACTCAGAATATTGATTCCACATAAATCATATTATATACTTTTCTATATTATAAAAAAACTACAAAGAGACAAAATTATATCATTAACTTACCTTCACCTAACTATGAAAAATATAAAAATATCTACATATAATGTAGCCATAAAAACAGCGTAATTATCATTCATGGGAAATAGGTAATATAATCTATACAAATATAATAATTTTCCAGCTTATTCAGGGTTTGCCTAAAAAAACCTAACAATATATAATGCAAAAAACTTCTATCTAAAAAATACTAAGATTAGTATATTGACAATCAAACATCGACTAAAAATATTTTATATATCCTACTAGGCAGTTTCTATAATCATTGCTAAAAACTTATTTAAAATAAATAAAACAAATAAATTATTACTGCAATAGATAAAAATCTATGCCACCAGTTTGGATCCACTCACTAAAAAATATATTTCTATATTATATACTATAGAAAATAAATAAAAAATTAAACCAATCCATATAAAGTAATTAATAAAATATCAAATTACCAAAATTAATTATAATTTAAAATATATTAAATAAATATTATAAATAAAATTAACATAACTCTACTATAAAGTATTTTAAAAATAAATTAACCCCTTGGTTCATAAACAATAGTTTGAACTAATCAGAATAACTGCTCTTTCAGTACATACAAACATTGAAATAACATAGCATTACTTGAAGAAAATCAAAATTATCTTATCTTAGTAAGAAAATTATAAGAAAAGAAGTAATCTATAACTTTAAAAATATTCATACTAGTATAAATTTTCATCACTATACAAATAGTCTAAGATAATCTATCGATACCAGTCGATCACTTCAATTAATACCAATAAAGCAGCGCTACCACCAAACTGCTTAGGTGCTTGATGAAATGCCATCACTAACGGATGTTGCGCCAACCAAAGAGGAGTCTTTTTCTTAAGAATATTTTTACCATGACCATGTATTATATGTGTGCAATAAAAATTCTCCCGGTTACATGTTGTAATTAAAGCGCTAAGTTCCTTTTTTGCCTCAACTTGTGTTAATCCATGTAGATCCAAAACTATATCTGGTATATAATCTCCACGACATAATTTTTTCAACTCATAACGATTTACATCATTACGTATATAACGCAATGCACCCTCAGTAGAAATGAGGGGATGAAATTCATCAGAAAAATAATAACTGGACTCTCTTTTTACTGGCTGATTCTTTTTATCTTTTCTTTGATACACTTTATTGCGTGAAGATCTATGTACTATGGTGTCCTGTACAAATCGACGCGTATCGTACATTACTCTACGAAATAATATAGATTCTTCCTCAAGATCCATCTTATCCTTTTTTCTCATTACTATAACCACTCTTGTTTAAAGAAAATTAAGATAGAATAACCCCTTATCAACATAAATGGATCAGTATAACTGAATTCAATGTAAATGAGTGATTAACATAAATCAATATATATTAGGATGTGCAAGACAATAATTGAATCTTCAATATAAAGATAGTAAATGAATAAATTCTCTTACAATATGAAAAATTCAGTTAAAAAACTAAACAAATCAATACTTATTCAGCAATTGTAATTCTTATCTTTATTTATAAAGGTCATTTACACAAATATATAATGTCCTTACAATATAGAAAAGATAAAAGACATAAAAATCAAAATAACATATCTAGACAAACTTTTGTTATTTTTCTACATCATAGATCTTCTATCAATAATTACCCATATACATTTCTGAATTTATTAGTCACGTCAGAAAATAGTCGTTAATAAGCATCTTAATTATTTGTTATAAAATAAATACCAACCAAGTACCCTGCTTCAGAACATAATCCTATTATTTAATTCTACATATCATCTTCCACATCACGAAACTTAGTTTTCATTACTAGAAGAAAGAATAAATACAAATAACTATAGTGATAATTATAAGTAAATTATTTAAACATTATAGTGATCATACTAATGACTTCTTATAGAATACAAATAGACAATAAAACTAGTTGGTCATGCAAAGAAATACTTCTCACTTACAAGTGCTCAGGGTTGTCTATATTGAAGTATAAGTATCTCACTTTACAGACAGACTCGTAATAATCTCAATCAACTTCTTTATTTACTATAGTAAGTCTGTATAGTTCCATATCATAGAACAAAAATAAATTCACTCGAAAAGTCTAGGATATCATTTAGAATATACTTTATTTTGCCTAAAAACATGAGAGTATGTCGTTGACTTTTAAGTTTAAGTACACAGATCTTATCAGTAATTTATTACTATCTACCAATTTATATGTTTGATCTAGTTAAAATGATAACTAATAGATCTAGTGAATATAATACATATCTGTCTACAACTTTATACTTATTCAATATTTTACTATCTTTATTCTTAACAATATATCAATATTTAAACAATCAACAATACTATATACTAACTTATTCATCTTTCGTGATAAATAAATAAAAACTTTATTCCTCACTCTTAGTAAGTTATTTCCATTTATCATAATGCTTATATTAATATAAATATTTTATGTTACATATATCATTACTATCAGAGATATACCATAATAAATAGTTAGCAAAAAATATAAAACCCTTTCCTTTCAAAAAAAAATCGATCTGTTTCCTTATGTATATATACTTCAATTTAAATCCAGACACTTCTATTTACGACGTATTATTTTCTAATCTAATTATGTTTATTAACAATATTGCAAGTCAATAACGTTTCACTTCTTTCCATTAAAAATGAATTAATTACCAAAATTTATTAAATATTAATTTCAAGAAAAATAATTTTATTATGTCATTCTATAACATATCAATCTACTATAAATAATATAGATATTAAGAAATATCTTTTTAATTAATGAAAAATTAAATAAAAAAAAATGAATCTTAATACAACGCTTAATGCCATTATTATTTAAATAAAAATAAAAATGTACCCATACCATGAGTCTTATATTTTTGTATTAAAAAAAACTAAAACATAAAAATAATGTTAAAACGTTCATTAATCACTTTGATTTCATTAAATATAAATAATTTCATCTAAGTTTATCAACTTAGATGAAATATAAATAACATATAACTTATCCTCTCTCTATAAACATAGAAGCTATTACATTTATATAAGAAATTAAACGTATTTTCGGATTTAAAAATTCTCGCTCAATGCTGCTCATATATTTTATCAAAAAATCGCCTAACATGAGAGTATAATTTTTAAGAAAATATTATACATTGCTATTTGCTTTTTAATAGAAAGTTATCTTTATCTCATATGATAACATCATATCGCGACTATTTTCTTATGTAGTTAAAATTTATATCAAACATTGATACAATCTATACTCAAATATTCATACGAAGTGTAATTAAAACATTTTCTAATTTCTGATCAATAGGAGCTTTAATACACATGATTTTTCTGGTATTAGGATGAGTAAAACATAAACTAGAAGCATGTAAAAATAAACGTTTCAACCCTAACATGCTGACATATTCGTTAAAAAAAGAATTGCCATAAAGATTATCTAACGCAATAGGATGCCCCGCGTGCAATGCGTGTACACGAATCTGGTGCATCCTCCCTGTAAGAGGACGAGCTTGAATTAAGGTAGCTTGTTTAGAGTAATATTCTTTTACTTGAAATAATGTTTGAGATGATTTTCCTTCCTCACATACCCGCACCTCTTTCTGATACCCTTTTCCAGAATGTTTTGAAAGAGGCGCGCTTACCGCTGTAATATCTATAGGCCATTGACCTTGTACTAATGCTAAATAATATTTTTTTACCCTCTTTTCACGAAGCTGCTCATGTAAATCACGTAGTGATGAACGTTTTTTTGCTACTAACAATAGGCCTGATGTATATCGATCAAGACGATGAACTAGCTCAAGAAAATACTCATCTGGCCTAGATGCACGTAAAACTTCAATAACACCAAATCTTAAACCACTCCCACCATGGACAGCTATACCTGCTGGTTTGTTAAGTATTACAATATATTCATCTTCATAAATAATAGAATTTTCTACTAAAAACGTCTGTGCGGAGCCTACCTTAGTTGAAGAAACTCCTTTTCCCACTTCTTTTGACCAAACTCGAGGAACTCGTATAGTATCTCCATTAATTAATTTATATTTTGGTCTAATACGTTTTTTATTTACTCGCACTAATCCTTTGCGTAGAATCCGGTAAATCATACTTTTAGGCATAACTTTTAACTGAGTAAATAAAAAATTATCTACGCGTTGGCCCTCCATATCAGATGATATAGTAATAAAAGATACAGGTTGAATTTTATGAACCATACAAGACCATTATGAACAATTTAAGTTAATTTATATTTAAGTATTAATAATAAAACATGCATTAACTTAATTAATGTTGATGAAAAATATTTAACAATAAAAATCCCAAAAATTTAGATCTATTAAATAATGATTAACTTTTTATTTTATTCATCTATCTGAAAAAGATCCACACTCTGAAACTTTCAATCAGACAACCATGTAAATATCTTTTCTCTTGTTAATAAAATAATAAGTACAGTTAATAGTACAAATATAAAAACCTGCTATCTCAATACCTGGATAGATCAATAAACTATAGACAGAACTCATATTATATAAAACGATTATTATATTATCGTTAATAGATTATCTATAATAGATAATAAAAACATTAATCGAGAATCAATACAAAAACTATAGCATATAATCAAGTGTTATTATATGAAATAACATTTCTATTAACATTGAAATTAGTGACACTCGTATATATATTCAATCAAAAAATGTTATCTTTCTATTTTTATAGAAAGAATGTATTATATTTACTTCTAAATATCTAATTTGCATCTATTTATATTCAATTACTACCATACAAAATAAAAAATTTTTCTTTTCTACTATCTCTATAGTACCAATAAATAAATGTTAAAATTTCTCGCTATTATTCTGTAAAGATAAAAAATCACTTTATGATATCATACCGTATTAACATAACTATAGAAAAATGAATACTTCTACTGATTTAATATTAGATTTTTCGTCTATATAAGATGATCCAATATCATTCTTACTAAACAACTATTTTATTCATAATAGTAAGCTCACTATGACGATCAAGAAATTAAAGTTTGTACCTCTTTATAGATAGGAATGAAAATATAATACTATTTATTCCATATCATACAATACTGATTGCATTCTCACTCTTTGTCTTATTTTAAAAATAATGTGAATCATTATCTTAATAATCTATATAAATGTGTTCCTGTTCATTCATTATTATAAATGATAATAACTGTTTATCTTCATGATCAATATTGAAGTATATATTACGCCTCAATAGCTCCTCTAAGTTTTTTCATAGCATTCTTTTCAATCTGACGAACCCGTTCAGCAGAAACACCATACTGATTAGCTAAGTCCTGTAGAGTAGTTTTACTATTATCATCTAACCATCGAGAACAAATGATATGCTGACTCCGATTGTCTAATCCCTTTATCGCTAAACCAAGTTTATCAGCAGCATAATCACCCCAGTTGTCTTCCTCGATACCATTAGCAAAATCAGAGGACCTATCCTGTAAATAACCAATAGGAGCCACTAATCCAGCTTCTATTTCATCATCTGGTCGTGGATCAAAAGTTAAGTCTTGTGCAGCCATTCGGGATTCCATTTCACGAACATCTTTACTGCTCACGCCTAATTCTCTTGCAACCATTTCCACTTCATCCTGATTAAACCAACCCAATCGTTTTTTAGTCTTACGCAAGTTAAAAAACAACTTACGTTGAGATTTGGTAGTAGCAACCTTAACAATACGCCAATTGCGTAATACGTATTCATGAATTTCTGCTTTAATCCAGTGAACTGCAAAAGAAACTAATCGCACTCCCACTCCTGGATTAAAACGACGCACAGCTTTCATTAGACCAATATTGCCTTCCTGAATTAAATCTGCTTTCGGAAGACCATAGCCAGCATAATTGCATGCTATATGAACAACAAAACGAAGATGAGATAAAATCAAAGTTTTAGCTGAAACTAAGTCACCATTATAATGCAATCGTTCAGCTAACACTTTTTCCTCTTCTGCTGTTAACATTGGCCAAGAATTAGTTGATCTAATATATGCATCCAAATTACCCAAAGGAGAAATAGCGAAAGTTTGTATTTCTTTAGTCATTCAAACCCTCTCCGTTTTTATATAACAAAAAATAACTCAACAAATACCTCATTTTTAAATTTCTCTGCATACAAAAGAATTATGTATTCTCTACTACATATTATAGAATTCTTACCAAGTTTCTCTTGGAGAAAATACTACCTAAACATATCGAGTATATCTCTATTATAAATCAACCATGAATATAACTATACTATATAATAAAAAATTATCTGTATTTTCTGTGTCATAATAACTGCTCTTTTATTTTGTACCTTGATTGAAATCTGAATCTATATATTTTAGTATTAAATGAATACTTATGTTTTGTTTTTATCGCGACTATGTAACCCACGCTTTTCTAACTCACGATAAATAATGTGTTGTTGTAACATTGTAACCAAATTACTGACAATATAGTATAAAACTAAACCAGAAGGAAAATATAAAAAAAAGAGCGTAAATATAGCCGGCATAAAAGTAATAATGTTTTTCTGCATCTGATCTGTGACAGTAGTCGGTGACATTTTCTGAATACAAAACATAGTCATGCCCATCAAAATCGGAAGTATATAATAAGGATCTTGTGCAGATAAATCCTTAATCCATAAATAAAATGACGCATGACGAAGCTCAACCGAAGCCATCAACATATAATAAAGACCTAAAAAAATAGGCATCTGAATAAATAATGGCAAACATCCACCTAACGGATTGACTCGCTCTATTTTATAGAGCTCGATCATTTCTTGACTTAAACGCTGTTTATCATTACCACAACGTTCTCGCATTTCCTGAATTTTTGGTTGCAAAATACGCATTTTTGCCATAGAAGTATACTGAGCTTTAGTCAAAGGGTACGTAATAGCACGTACAATAAAAGTAATAGCGACAATTGAAAAACCCCAATTATGAATAAAGCTATTTATAAACTTTAAAAGTTTAAAAAGTGGTTGTGAAATAAACCATAACCAACCATAGTCAACCGTAAGATCCAAATATGAAGCAGTCTTTGCCATGCTTTCCTGAATTTCTGGACCAACCCATAAAGTCGAAACCAAAGTCCTGGTTCCACCTGGATGAATAGTTACAGGTCTAGATTTATAACCAATAGCTGCGATGCCATTACCTAGGTTACTAGTATATAAAATATTATTTCCGATAGTCTGCGGAATCCAAGTGACAGCAAAATACTGTTGAAGCATGGAGACCCAACCATTAATAGTAGTTATATTAAGATTTTTATTATCTTTAATCTTGTCAAATGAATATTTCTCATACTTTGATTGCAAACTAGAATAAGCTGCACCTCGAAAGGTCTGTAAAGCAAAATTTTTGCTTGTATTATCACGATCTTTTGGTAAGTCTATACTTTGTTTTATTTGTCCAAACATGGATAACTCTAAAGAATGTTCGGTCGGATTACTTATATAATACTCAACTCTTATTGCATAATCACCACGATGCAAAATGAATGTTTTAGTGTATGTCACATTATTATCTGCTGTAAAGGTCAATGGCACTCGAATCTCATCCTGATCATCACCTATCTTAAAAGAATGACCTGTACTAATATAGAGAGGCCTAGATCCATTACTTAAGCTATCTGGTCCATTACGACCAATTAATCCGCTTTGTGCCTGATATATGAAATCTGGTCTAGATTCTAAAAGCAAAAAAGGAGATGATGATCCTAATTTATCCGGATAAGATAGTAATGCCGCCTGATTAATATCCCCTCCACGTGTATTAATTTTTAATGATAGAACATCAGTTTGAACAGTAATCACCGGATCCAACCCGATGCCAAAGATATTCTCATCTGAGTGAGAATCTACTTTTTGATTAACGCTAGATAACGGACTAGGTTCCCATCCCTTAGAGGGATGGTTTCTTTCCCATATTTGCCAAATCATAAATAATATAAATAAAAAAGCGATAAAAAAAAGATTACGCTGAAAATACATTATTAATATTCTCTAGTATCAATGCTTTTGTGGAGGTATTGAATCATTGTGATCAATATTATAAGGATGACATTTTAGTATCCGCTTTGTTGCTAACCAACTCCCTTTGATCACTCCAAACCTTCGTAAAACTACAATAGTATATTGTGAGCAGGTTGGATCGAATCGACAATGTGGTCCGATACATGGACTAATTATAGACTGATACAATCGTATTAATAAAATCAGTATTTTTGATGCAAACGATAATGATGATGCCATAATCTCTCCAAGATCCCAGTTAACTCATTATTGTCAACCTTGCTGACACCAATTTTAGCTATAACTATAAAATCCATTTCGGCTAATTGGTATTGATTCTTACGAAAACTATCTCTAATCAATCTCTTCACGCGGTTACGCTCATGGGCATACTTTATATTCTTTTTAGAAACAGTTAACCCAATTCTTGGGTGATTTCGCTTATTAAAGCGACTAAGAATAGTGATATATCTAGTACTTACCCTCTTTGGATATTCAAAAACAAACTTAAAATGCCTAGTAGTTAACAACCTTAACTCTCTTGACAATCCAAATTGACTCATAAAATAGTTAGCGCACAGAATGAACAATAGTAAGACGTGATCGCCCTTTAGCCCGTCGACGAGATAAAATATCACGACCATTTTTATTTGCCATGCGAACACGGAAACCATGTGTACGATTTCTTTTTAAAATAGATGGTTGAAAAGTACGCTTCATTCTAATTTCCGCCTAAAATAATATGGAATGGATATTCCATCCTTTAAAAAAATAAAAATAATAGTATATCAATTTCTATGTAAAACATATTTTAATCAAAATATATTCGAGAGTCAATCCACTTAAAATATTACCTAAAGACAATTACTCCTCATCGCTCATTTAACTATTAATTAAGCTAAAAAATTATAAGAAAATGGATGATATATAATACCAATCAACCTCCTTTATCTGAAAAATCTAGATAAAATCACATTTAACATTTAACTGTAGTATTATCATACATATTATACCTATCTTATTTTTTTTAATTGTACATTCCACAAACATCAACTATTTTCTTGTAGCTCTTTATAGTATGCATACACCTATAATAATCAAACTCATTTCTTTTATTCACGAAGATCACTGGACTTATCTCTACCAAAATATCAAACTTAATTAAAATCAATAATTTCTTTTAAAATACTCATTTCAAAACCAACCACAACGTTGCCTCTGATAAATTACTTCGATTTAATAACTCCATAATACAATAGAAAAGTACTTGAATATCAGTTCTCTTGCACATCATTAAGAACTTGTTATCAGAAAAATATTAAAAATTATCAATTTCTTTCTGAAGAAAGAAGATAGAAATTAACAAACACAACTACATAATCAAATAGCAATATTAAATACTTGTGCATCTCTAAGTCGCTAAAAACTTTTCAATGGCTCTAGCAACACCATCTTCTTGATTACTATTAGTTACAAATTTTGCTGTCTCTTTGACTACATCAATGCCATTTCCCATTGCAACACTGGTTCCTGCATATTCTAACATGGCAAGATCGTTTTCTTGATCGCCAATGGCCATTACTTCGTTCCTAGTCAAACCCATCTTTTTGGCTAAAAAAGACAAGCTAAGTCCTTTATTTACTTGTTTGTTCAGAATCTCAAGATAACAAGGTGCACTTTTCATTATATTAAATCGTTTAAATACTTCTGCAGGTAAGCTAGCAACTGCAGAATCTAAACATTCTGACGAATCAATCATCATTAACTTAGGAAACATTAAATTAGAATCCATATTACTAACATCACAATACCGAAGAGGTATACCAGTCATCCAAGCTTCACGAATAGTATATTTACTAATATCCTTATTAGATGTAAACATCTCTGTTTTGCTGAATGCCTGAAAGTGAACACCCAAGACACGAGATAAACGTTCACAGTAAAGATAATCATTAAAAGTTAACAAGACTTCTAATAGAGACTCTCCATTCACTGCGTTCTGTACTAACGCGCCGTTATTAGTAATACAGTACTGGCCATCTCTGTTTAATTCTAACTCTTTTAGATAACGCTGTATGCCAATAAACGGACGTCCAGTAGCTAAAATTATAGCCACTCCTCTCCGATTCACTCTACGTATAATCTCTTGGACTCGTAATGTTATCTCACGCTTTGGGTTTAAAAGGGTACCATCTACATCAATTGCAATTAACCTAATCGCCATACTATCCTCAAAATACTATAATATTTCTGCATGCTGACAATGTAAGCATAACCAGTATTGGTGATACCAGGTACAAAATAACAACATCACCACCGATCTCCACCTTTTATACAATCTATAATAATTAGATCCTTCTCTGATATGTTTTATGCTTAATACTTCCGTCTAACTATTCAAGACAACGACTTAATAAGCTATCTAAGTCAACCAAAACCCTATATCAGTTATTCGGCTTAAATATCAAGATTCGATACCTTCAAAGCATTTTCCTCAATAAACGCACGGCGTGGCTCTACTATATCACCCATTAAAGTGGTGAAGATCTGATCAGTTGCAACCACATCATTAATAGTGATTAATAACATTCTACGACTCTCTGGGTTCATTGTTGTTTCCCATAATTGCTCTGGATTCATTTCTCCTAAACCCTTATATCTTTGCACCATAAGACCACGACGTGATTCTGCTTCCAACCAATTTACAGCCTGCTCAAAACTAGAAACAGACTGATAACGCTCACCTCGTTGGATGTATGCATCCTTGTTTAGTAAATCACGAACCTGTTCGCCAAAAAAACATATCCTATGATACTCATCACTACAAATAAATTTCTGATCTAAAAAATAATCTATATTAATACCATGTATCCATCCACGCACAATAGGTATAAAAATATTTAATTTATGATCTTCAAATATGATACCTTGATATTTACTTCCATCTTGATCATGAAAATTCAGATATTCCACTAAAAGATACAACCAATTCTTCACCACTTCTTTTTCTGTTAAATTATGCAAGGTAGGGTGGTAAATAAGTGCATGGAGGATTGAGGAAGGATAAACATATTCCAATTTTTCTATCACTCTCCGTGTCTGATAGAAAGCAAGTACTAAATTTTCTAATTTTTTCCCACTTAATAACTCACCTCTTCTTCCAATATAAAGAGTAGCAGAATCAAGAGCTGTGGTCATTTGATACGACTCCATCTCCTCATCATCCTTAATATATTTCTCAATTTTACCTCTCTTAACCTTATAAAGAGGGGGTTGTGCTATATAAAGGTGTCCACGCTCAATAATTTCTGGCATGTGTCGATAAAAAAAAGTCAATAAAAGTGTGCGAATGTGCGCTCCATCTATATCAGCATCAGTCATAATGATAATATTATGATATCGTAACTTATCTGGGTTATATTCATCCCTGCCAATTCCACACCCTAAAGCAGTAATTAAAGTTGCAACTTCTTGAGAAGCTAACATCTTATGGAAACGCGCTTTTTCTACATTAAGAATCTTGCCCTTTAATGGGAGAATAGCTTGAGTCTTACGATTACGTCCTTGCTTAGCGGAACCTCCAGCTGAATCCCCCTCTACTAAATAGAGTTCAGATAAGGCCGGATTCCTTTCTTGGCAATCCGCTAATTTACCAGGCAAACTACCTAAATCTAACATACCCTTACGACGAGTTATTTCACGTACTCGACGAGCTGCTTCACGTGCTCGTGCCGCATCAATAATTTTGCCAACTATGATTTTAGCATCAGATGGATGCTCCAGAAGATAAGAAGAGAATAGTTCATGCATTTGTTGCTCAACTACGACTTTTACTTCAGAAGAAACGAGTTTATCTTTTGTTTGTGATGAAAATTTTGGGTCTGGTGCTTGAATGGATACCACTGCAATGAGACCTTCTCGAGCATCATCTCCTGTAGTATTAACTTTAGCTTTCTTTGTGTATCCTTCTTTTTCCATATATAAATTAATAGTGCGAGTCATAGCTGTACGAAATCCAGACAGATGCGTCCCTCCTTCACGCTGTGGGATGTTATTAGTAAAACAATAAATATTTTCCTGAAAACCACTATTCCACTGCAAAGCTATTTCTATACCAATATTATTTTTCTTAGTAGAAAAATAAAATATATTAGGATGAATTGGGGTTTTATTCTGATTAAGATGTTGAACAAATGCTTGAATACCTCCTGTGTAATGATAATGATTCTTTTTCCCATCACGAAGGTCTTCTAATTTAATTACCACTCCAGAATTAAGAAATGACAATTCTTGTAACCGTCTTTCTAAAATTTGGTATTCAATATTCAATATATTAGTAAATGTGTCATGACTTGGCCAAAAACGGACACAAGTGCCTGTTAATTCTGAGTCTCCTATAATATCTAATGGGGCTTGCGGGGCACCATTGAAATAAACCTGATAATACACCTTACCTTCACGCCAAATTGTTAGCTCTAATTTTTTAGATAAAGCATTGACTACAGAAACACCTACACCATGCAAACCACCAGAAACTTTATAAGAATTATCATCAAATTTCCCACCAGCATGAAGCATGGTCATAATTACTTCAGCGGCAGAAATACCTTCTTCCTCATGCAATCCAGTAGGAATACCTCGTCCATTATCTTGTACCGATACAGAATAATCCGGATAAATAGTTACAATAATACTTGAGCAATAGCCGGCAAGAACTTCATCAATAGCATTATCTACAACCTCAAATACCATGTGATGAAGGCCAGTACCGTCATCTGTATCACCAATATACATGCCAGGGCGTTTTCGTACTGCATCTAACCCCTTTAAAACCCTAATACTAGAAGAATTGTAAATATTCGACATCAAATTTTCTCACATTTTGATCTTGCGGTGAAATCACCATTTCGCCCCTTCTGCCTTAAATACTATTTATACAATAGCACAATAAATATATTATAATCGCATGGGCATAATAACATAGCTAGCAGTTGGACTAGTCATATCTTCAATTTGAATGCTAGAAATAGAATTAGTTAGAAGGATACGCACGTTCTGACATTTTAAAGCATTTAAAGCATCTAAAACATAATTCACATTTAAACCTATTTCAAAATCACTGCCACTATATAGAGCATCTAATATCTCTTCTGCTTCTTCCTGCTCAGGGTTGTTAGCTGTAATCTTTATGTTATTTAAACTAATATATAGCCGAACTGCACGAACTTTCTCATTAGACAAAATAGCTACTCTAGACAAAGATTGTTTAAGTAAATTACAATCCGCATGTAAAATTTTATCAGGATTATTTGGCAATACACGCCTGTAATCTGGAAACCGACCATCAACTAACTTAGAAGTAAAAATAAAATTACCGGAATGTACACGAATATTATTTCTACCAATTTGTACATGTAGAAGACCTTTTCGACCATCTAAAAGACGAGCTAGTTCTATAACACCTTTACGCGGCACAATTACTGAGTAATTAGGTAATATCTTCTCTACTGACATGGAACATATTGCCAATCGATGTCCATCAGTAGAGACTGTACGTAAAATTTCACCTGAAGTTTCAAATAACATACCGTTTAAATAATAACGAACGTCTTGATGTGCCATAGAAAACTGTGTTGCATCAATCAAGCGTTTTATAACTACTTGTTGTACTGAGAATTCCACTTCACTCTTCCAATCTTCTAAATTTGGAAAAGCACTGGATGGAAGAGTCAAAAGAGAAAAACGACTACGCCCAGATTGTACCAAGATTCTTGTATCTTCCAACATAACTGTAATTTCAACGTTCTCTGGAAGGTTTCGACAAATATCAAAAAACTTACGACCCGGAATAGTAATCGCTCCTATATGATACTCCTTTTTCAATGGAAGATGCACCACCATTTCCATTTCTAAATCAGTACCAGTAAGAATTAAGCTACCTTCTCTAACCTCTAATAATAAATTACTAAGAATAGGTAACGCAGGTCGCCCTGCTAATGGACTAATTACTTGTTGTAAAGGTTTGAGTAGAAACTCGCGTTCAATAATAAATTTCATAATTAAGATAACTATTTTCTAAATCAAGAGGACAAGGTTTTAATCAGATTTGAAAAATCTTCTTGAATATCTAAACTCTCTTCATTTAATTGTTCTATTTTGCGACAAGCATGAAGAACAGTTGTGTGATCACGACCTCCAAAGGCATCACCGATTTCTGGTAAACTGTGATTTGTTAGCTCTTTAGCCATAGCCATTGCCATCTGACGAGGTCGAGCCACCGAGCGCGACCGACGTTTTGACAATAAATCAGTCACTTGAATTTGATAATATCGAGCTACCGTCTTTTGAATAGTATCAATAGTAACTAACTTATCTTGTAGGGCTAGCAAATCACGCAGAGCTTCACGCACAAAATCGATAGTTATTGCGCGTCGTGTAAATATAGAGTTAGCCATTACACGATTCAGCGCTCCTTCTAGTTCTCGCACATTAGACCGTAATTTTTTAGCAATAAAATATGCAACTTCTCCTGGCAAACAAATATTATTTTCATTAGCTTTCTTCATTAAAATTGCTATACGCATGTCAAGCTCCGGTGGATCAATAGCCACCGTTAAACCCCACCCAAAACGGGATTTTAAACGATCTTCCACTCCGTTAATTTCTTTTGGATAACGATCAGAAGTTAAAATTACCTGTTGGTTACCTTCAAGAAGTGAATTGAACGTATGAAAAAACTCTTCTTGAGATCGCTCTTTATTGGCAAAAAATTGAATATCATCAATTAATAGAGCCTTTACTGAACGGTAATAACACTTAAAAGCTTCAATTTCATTATTTTGTAGAGCCTTAACCATATCCTGAACAAAACGCTCAGAGTGCATATATACTACTTTGGAATTAGACTTAGTAGCAAGAATACTGTTCCCAACCGCATGCAAGAGATGTGTTTTACCCAGACCTGTTCCACCATAAACAAACAGAGGATTGTATAATCTACCAGGATTGGCAGCAACCTGATGAGCTGCCGCACACGCTAATTGATTAGATTTACCCTCAACAAAGTTATCAAAATTATTCTTAACATTTAAATTAGAACGATTAACAACATGAGATAACACAGTGCTACCATCCCAACGCGTACAACTTGGTATGAAAAGATTACCCGTTGTGCTCGTTATCGTCTCACTATTAGAAATACTAGATTGTCTTATAGCACGAGAGATAGATTTTCTTCCTACCTCAAATCGTAAAAAAGGAACATTTACACCACAAAAATTATTAAGAAGAGCATTTATATTAGATAGATACTTATCTCTAACCCAATCGAGTACAAAACGATTTGGTGCATATAAAGCTAATGTATTATCATTTAGCTCAGCTTGCAAGGGTCGTATCCACATGCTGAACTCGGTGGCAGGCAACTCATCCTGCAGACAGGTAAGACACTGCTTCCAAAGTATAAGTGACACGGCGAGCCCCATTGAGAAATTCCAAAAAAATACAAAAACTGAAATGAAAAATTCATTATAATTCGTGCATTTTAAAGAAAGAAAAATTAAAATTCTTATCCGATTCTTCTTATTTCTAACATCTGTGAGATGTTAGAAATAAGAAACTCTTTCTTTAACTCTTTAATAGAGAAAATATTAACGCAAAATACAACAGAGATCTTAAGTTTATCAAAAAAATAATCTTATATGTTAATAACTGAAAGAATATCCATTAGTTTAAATACTATGCTCATATAGAAAAATTCTATAGTTAACAATCCACTCAAAAATCACTTAAGAAGTAGAATAATAAATACCATTCGATCTATTTAATAGCCATTCTGGTACAATGATTTTAAACAGTTAACTTTCCACATCTAGGAATAGTATTAATAAATTCACTGTTGAACAAAATAAGTTTTATTATCAGATTTCATGCTTCACGTCTGATCGTTAATAATCTTTAAATAATTGATTTCCTTATATCTACATACCAATAAATAAAGTATTTAACATAATATAAACTCTTAAAATCATACTTAATCTCAGAGATTTCACTATTTAATTTACTACAACAGGAAGACCTATGCCTCGTCCTATTATAGCTACAATCAATCAAAATGCATTAAAACACAATCTATCTATAGCTCGTAATCTGGCTCCTTCTTCACATATTTGGGCAGTAGTGAAAGCTAATGCCTATGGACACGGTATTAAAAATGTTTGGAAAAGTCTAATCAAAGCAGATGGTTTTGCCTTGCTTAACCTAGATAAAGCAATTTTTCTTCGTGACCACGGCTGGGATAAACCAATCCTACTATTAGAAGGTTTCTTTAACTCAGATGATATAAAAATTATCCATCACTATTCCTTAACAACCGCTATACATAGTCATTGGCAAATTCAAGCACTAAAAAAAGCTAAACTATTATCTCCAGTGAATGTTTATCTTAAAATCAACTGCGGTATGAATCGCCTTGGTTTTCAACCAAATGAAATAAAGAAGATCTGGCATCAACTACGGTCATGCAAAAATATTGGCGAAGTAACCCTTATGTCACATTTCCCTGAAGCAGAAAACCCACAGGGAGTTACCGAGCCAATGAAGAGAATCACACAAGCAGCTATCGGATTAAAATGCCCGCATTCACTAGCTAACTCTGCCGCTACGCTATGGCATCCAAAGACACATTTCGACTGGATTCGCCCTGGAATTATGCTATATGGTGCCTCACCAAGTGGCGATTGGAAGCATGTTTCTCGTAGTGGCTTAAAACCAGTTATGACCCTGACAAGCAAAGTAATTGCCATACAAGAGATTCCACAAGGAGCTAGCGTAGGTTATAACCGTAACTACTGTGCACCATACAAACAACGCATCGGCATAGTTGCATGTGGATATGCTGATGGATATCCACGTCATGCTCCATCTGGAACACCGATTAAGGTCAATAACGAGATGACACAAACCATCGGATCGGTAGCAATGGACATGCTTGCTGTTGATTTAACTAACCACCCTAACACTGGTCTTGGCAGCACAGTGGAACTGTGGGGAGAAAATATAAAAATAGATGACCTTGCAGTAATAGCAAGGACCGTAGGATACGAGATTATGTGCTCACTATCCCAACGAGTACCAGTAAAACTATACTAGATTTTTATGTTATTATATCATGATTTCATTTATTAAAACCATCATGTACCATACATGGCATGAAAAATAATCTCTCATACCATTTCTTCATAATTGTGGTCTTGGTTTTTAAAAAAATAACTAGAATCCTTTTCTATAATTTATTAATAAATCCAACTTAAAAAATAACTACTAATGATTAAAAATATATGAAATAGTAAAACATATCATACTAATATAACTGACTGTTATAGATATTGTTATAGAACCTTGATCTAATGCACTCCAGTCTTTTCTACAATCATTCGCATTATGTTTATAATAAGTGATACAAAATATGTATAATATACAATTATGATTGTATATAATTACAAATTAATTATTCACTTTAATAAATAGTATGAAGTTTTCTAATATAGAAACTCAGACCAGTAAAAAATTAAAATATAACATCATTAATTCAATTAAATACAGATACATCTTCTTATCTTAAGAAGATGTGTATTATCTATTTTAAATATTTTAAAAAATTATAATTTTATTCTTTCTTAATCTATTTACTCCATTAAAGTGATCTTATGTTTTTTTAGATACAATCTAGTCTTACTCTAAAGACACAATCTTTCCTCTGGACCTAAAATGCCTATCCTTTAAAAAAATAAACCTAGTTAATATACTTCATTATCTAAAATAAGAACATCTTACAGCATATAAGTTACTACCTACGAAAATATATCAGCGAGAATTAAATAAATATTTATATCACTTCCTCATGCTTAGAGGACTGACTTATTGTAGTGATGGTACATAAAGCTATTTACTTATAGTTTAATAAAAGACGTTCTTCAGTATGAAGATGAAATGCAATTAATGGCATTATCAAAAAGTAAAATAATATAAAAGCCCCTTTTCTATCCAAAATATAAAAATTGAATATACAATAAATTTAATAAAAACACATAGCGCGTATATTGCAACATACAATATTTTTAAAACAATATAGTTAAAAAATTTTATTTAATTAAATTAAGCTCATTAGATAAATACGACGCAATAAATAATATCAGAAAAAATACTTGTCTGTAATCTGTCATAAAAAAAATTAATAAATATTAGTGACTATATCAAAATAGATGTATTTGTATCACACACTCTTGTCATTTTCTTCACAAATCTTTAATGTGTTTTGCATTAAAATAGCAACCGTCATGGGACCAACCCCTCCCGGAACTGGAGTAATCCATTCTGCTACCTTCGAAGCCTGGTCAAAATCAACATCACCAACTATATTACCATTCTTTAAACGATTAATACCAACATCAATAACAATAGCCCCTGATTTAATCCATTCACCAGAAATAAAATAAGGTTTTCCTACTGCTACAATAAGAAGATCAGCATCTTTTACATAGCGAGATAAGTTTGTCGTAAATCGATGTGTAACAGTAGTGGTGCAGCCAGCAAGCAAAAGCTCCATACTCATTGGTCGTCCAACAATATTAGAAGCGCCAACAACTACAGCATGCAAACTACATATGTCAATATTATAATAATCTAATAAGGTGATAATACCTAATGGTGTACAGGGCCTCAATATCGCTGGTGAGCGCGTACATAAACGCCCTACGTTATAAGGATGGAAACCATCTACATCCTTTAGAGGAGATATTGCCTGTATAACATGCAGTGCATTAATAGAAGGGGGTAATGGTAATTGCACTAAAATTCCATCTACATCTTCATCATAATTTAGCTTTTCAATTAAATTTAATAATTTTCTTTCACTAGTACTAATAGGCAAAAAATATGAATGTGAGAGAACACCAACTTCTGAACAAGCATGGAATTTTCTCGTAATATAAATCTTAGAAATAGGATCGGAACCTACTAAAACGACAGCAAGAGAAGGTGCCCGCTTGCCAGACTGAATCCGTCGATGAACACGCTCTGCAACCTCTTGGCGCACTTGTTTTGCAATCATTTTACCATCAATAATTTTTGCAAACATCAAAAAACAATTCCTTTGTATTATTTAAGTTTTAAAAAACCCTAAGTAAAAGAAAATACTAAAAATCAAAACCTTTTTCAGTTAGTTTATAACATTACAGATTTTATAACTATGAACAATTACTTAGTCACACCTCCGAGACACTACTTACAACTTGATATCATGTAATATATTTCTATAACCATTATTATCACTATATTAACTAATATCAATTTGCACTGGAAATCTACAGAAATATAACTATAATTTAGTTATAGACTTTTTATTTTATAAATACTTATTGTGATGTCTAACTTTTGTTATTAGACAATTAATATATAATATAGCGCATCTATAAAAAATAAAATTCATCACATATCATCTAATAATTCTTTGAATACAGAATAAATTTTCTTCATATTTCTAAATAAATCTTATTATATTCACTGATCTTCTTCATAATTTTTAGTTATAGAATTATTTATTCACTTTATTCCAATCTAATCTATATTTGTACTACAAACTTGTTCTTATATATTATTATCAACAATCTAATAAAGTAATCTAATCACATGATATTTAATAACTATCATAGTCATTCATATTACACTTAATATTTTATTACTATTAATAACTATATAAATCTTATATACCATTCTGACTTGAAGTACTAGTATAATTAATGTCATTCTAGAACCGTTAATTTTTTTCTAGAGTACTGTACAGATAGACAGATAGTATGTAAATCTCTCAACCAACACTAACAATCTCACTTAATATAATACAAGCATATTATTACCAACTACACATAAATCAAAAATAGATATAATAAAAAATATTTCTTTACAGTTCACAATCTTAAATATAACCTATCTTGTAATCATTTGTTTCTTCTTCTGTAGATGTAGAAGAAAACATTATAGATAGATCATGTTTTGAACGCTCATAAAGCTATTAAATTAAGTTGTTGAAATCACTAACTCATTATTATTCTTTAATTTTTTATGATTCTTAAAAGAAAAATATCAATTTTTTATTTTGTCTATTCAAAACAGACCTATAAACGTTAACCAATCCAATATAACTTTCGAAATTAAAGAATATAAATATATTAATCTGCATCATACCTTGTTCTAAGCAATATATCCTATTTGGTCTTTCAAGAAGCAGCATACTTAATTTGATCATTGTATACAAAATCCGTACCTAATATCTAAAACTGATTCTTTTCTAAAAAAGCATGACTAAACCACTAAATAATAACATTATACCATCGACATCTTCTTTTAAATCACTAAGTTATTATTCTACACATGCTATCGTTTTATTTTCTTATATCTCTCACCCCTTCTTTAAGATCTTTATGATTTCACAAATAATCAATATCTAAATACAACATACTGAAATAAATCCGAAATATATATTACAGGACACGCTATAAATCACTTGTATTCCTTGCATAATAAAAACCTAGATACATTATATATAATTTTCAATATTTAATTTTATTACTTGATTAAACAAATTTTACTAATTATAAATAATAAACATTATTAAATACTAAAAATATGCATAAAAAATAAAATACCTATTATTTTTTATAATAAAAATATTATGTAAATTAATTACATGATCTATTCTATCGTCTAAACTTCCCTATTCTTCTAGTTTATCACTTATGTATTTCATGAATAATATTCAATAAATGTATATAAGTATTTAAAACCTAGTTATTCTAAACTAACTATAAATAAAAATATTGATAGCTTATCAATAACCTAAGATAAAAAATTAAAATAAACGCTATTCATCACACTTCAATACTTACGACTCTCCAATTAATTAATGTAAAAAAGTTTTCTACTATCTTCCAAAAAAATAAAAACTACTAGATAGATAAAATTAGTATAATAGATGAAAATTAAACATCAAGATATATTAATCTAGATATTGTCAGAGTAAATACTTGACTAAATAAAATTTAATCGTTTACAATCTTAAGGTAATTATGCGCCCTTAGCTCAGCTGGATAGAGCACCGGCCTTCTAAGCCGTAGGTCACAGGTTCGAATCCTGTAGGGCGTGCCACTGAGTCTCGTCAGTATAAAAAAATATAAATCATCTATATTAGATAGTATCTTAAATCTATATTAAAAATATAAAAAGAAATACAGATCAAAGTATACTTTATGAAATTAATATCTCGATTATATTATTTCATATATATAAAATCAAATGTCTTCTAGAAGCAGGTCTTCTCACATAAAACAACAGAACAATCTTAATACATTTTTTATTACAATATTAGAATTTTATGCTGACGTAGTAGCATGATTAGATTTATAATCTACTCTAATATGTCAATATAATTCTTATATAAATATAAGATTGTGAGATCTATGCAGCTATATATAAATACACTAAATATACAATAAAAACCATAATTCAATTATATGATATATTTAAAAAATAAAAAACACCTTAGATATAAGGATTACATTCATTCGATTATCATAAACTATAAGGTTACCGTTATAAATATAAAAATCTAATAATCTTATTTATTTAGATACGTAATAATTTTAATTAGATTTAAAATTCACATATTCCTTGAATATTTAAAATAATTTCATATTTTACAAATGAAATATATATTGATTCTGTACATATTTTATATGTTTTAAATATCATTCATCTATAATTATCTTTGATCAAGTAAAATTCAATGTACCTGGAAAATATACTCACTATTTCACATAAAACATATTAACTAACAGATATAATAGAATCAAAATTCTTGTAAACCTAAGAAACATGGATAATATTTCTAATTAAATAAATTCGTAAATTCTGATATTAATAAAAAAACTAATTAAAAAATAATAACTAATTCAATAGTAACTAAATAACTAATGAATTTCCAAAAGAATCAATCTTTAACTCCATTGACCTCTGGTAAAATTTACATATCAATAAAATATGCTACTTACTTCGTGTAATGTTTCTTGCCCAGAAACATATTCACCCCAATAATGAAAAAATCTCGATAAAAATATATAACCAAGCTACTTCCTAAATGAAATTAAAATTAATTAAATCATTTTACCTATAAAAAAAGTAGAGAATTTTCCCTCTAATACGGTACAAGAACAACATGACTAACCAATCAAATGCTTTCTAAAATACTTTCTATTAAATATAATATCAATCCACTGAATAATTAAAATGATCTACCTGGAGATAGAATTAAAAACTGAAATATAAAATTGCAAATACCTCTCCAGGTCATTCATGTAAAGAAAATATAATGAAATATCAAGTTTATCAAGGTCACTGTATACGTAAGCGATTTGGACAAAACTTTCTCAAAAATCAATATTATATCAACGAAATTATACATGCAATTAACCCACAATATGATGAGTTATTACTTGAGATCGGACCTGGTCTTGGTGCGCTTACTCATAAGGTGGGAAAAAAAGTCACGAACTTAGTAGTAGTTGAAATCGATAGGGATCTAGCATTGTATCTAAAAAATCATCCCACTCTTGGACCAAAATTAATTGTGTTTCAACAAGATATTCTCACTTTTGATTTCAAAGATTTTTCAAAAAAACAAGGACAATTACTTCGCGTATTTGGTAATTTACCCTATAACATCTCTACACCATTACTCTTCTCACTCTTTACGCAAATCAGCGTGCTTCAAGATATGCACCTTATGCTACAAAAAGAGGTGGCGAATCGCCTTATAGCCAAACCAGGAAATAAAAACTATGGTCGACTGTCAGTTATGGCACAATATTACTGTCATATAACTCCCATTATCACAATTCCATCAATAGCTTTTATTCCCTCTCCAAAAGTAGAATCTACCATGGTGCGTTTTCTCCCTAGAGAAAAAAGATATCACTCAACATTCAGTACACAGGCGCTATACCGTATTACCACTGCGGCTTTTGGTCAGCGTCGCAAAACATTAAGAAATAGCCTATGCAAGTTTTTCTCTGATGAAGCCTTATTATCAATAAATATTTCACCGACATTACGAGCAGAAGATGTCACTATCAGACAGTATTGTCAGCTAACTAATTTATGGATATCGCAGTAAATGATATGTTCAAAGTATATTAACTAGATACATCAATGATATTAAATGTTAAAATATGAAAAAATGATAGAATCTTTAATATTCAGAAAATTTTCCTTTCTCAATAAAAAAGAACATCAATATAAAACTTAAAATACTTTCATAGTATTTATATATAAATAAATATTATTTGATCATCATTATATGATAACTATATTTTTTGATAAAAAATTCTACTACATTGCATACGCAACAGATTTAATAATAAATAAAATTATATTAAACTTATTTTTATCATAAAATATATCATGTCAGATTTATTAAAATAAATAAAATAATACACTTAATATGATTACCATCAACCTTTTACTGCTACCACTCTTTAACGATCGAAATCTGACTAAGGTGAAATATCGACAAATCACTGTCTATTTAACACGGTTTTACTTGAACCCATAAATCCAAATAAACAGTTACTTTAAAGAATGACTCCATATCTTTGCGTGCGGTCATTCCAATAGTTTTAATCTTACTTCCTCCCTTTCCAACTACTATATTTTTTTGACTTTTATGGCGAACTAATAACATACCAGAAATATTCAGATGGCCATTCTTCTCTACAGAAAACTTGTTAATCTTAACTGTAATGATCGAAGGTAACTCAAAACCAAGAAAACGTATAAGTTTTTCACGAATAATTTCGGAACACATAAATATTTGAGAACTATTCGTAATAGATTTGTCTGGGAAATAATGCTCTGATTGTGGAAGATATTTTTGCACTATACTAGAGACAATATTAATATTACTAGATTTTGTAGCAGAAATAGGCACTATCTCTACAAAATTTCGCTTCTGGACCAGATAATGTAAGTATGGTAATAAAGTGTGTTTATCAGAAATCCTATCCACTTTATTGATTACTAATAATACAGATTCTTGTTCTTTTAACCTACTCATGACCATTTGATCAGCAGCAGTCCAACGCGTTCCTTCTATTACAAAAATAACCAAAGATACACCATCTAGAGCTCTGATGACAGTACGATTTATAGCGCAATCAACAATTTGATTCTCTTTACAATACAATCCCGGTGTATCAATATAAATAGACTGATATAATCCCTCAGTATGTATACCACAAATACGATAACGAGTAGTATTGGGCTTAGATGATGTAATAGACACTTTATTATGGACAAGCCGATTCAACAACGTTGATTTACCTACATTTGGGCGACCTACAATAGCAATAAATCCTGCATAAGTAATAAAATTTAACATTTCATACCTAAATAACGTAAAGCCTTTTCTGCTGTTGCTTGCTCAGCTTTCCGTCGACTTGACCCGACCCCAACAACCAAATCCAATATGCCATTCACCTGGCAGTGAATAATAAATTGCTGATTATGATCTTGACCGTTCACTTCTACCACTACATAATTCGGCAAAGGTAGATGGTGAGCTTGTAGGAACTCTTGCAAGCGGGTCTTTGGATCTTTTTGTTTAGATTCAGAACTAATGCTATTTAAGCGACAATCATACCATCTAAGAATCATTTGTTCTACTCTATTAATATCACTATCTAGAAAAACTCCCCCAATCAACGCTTCAACAGCATTAGATAAAATAGATTGACGCCGAAATCCACCGCTTTTTAGTTCGCCAGGACCAAGACGTAAATACGATCCTAAATCCAAATCCATTGCTATAGAAAATAAAGTATCACCACAAACCAAAGAAGAGCGCATTCGACTCAGATTACCTTCATTTACAGATTCAAATCTATGATATAGAGCAAAAGTTATAACATAACTTAATATTGAGTCACCAAGGAACTCTAATCGTTCGTTATTACGACCACTACTACTACGATGAGTCAAGGCTTCTTCTAATAGTTGAAGGCTAGTAAAAGTATATCCTATCTTTCTTTGTAGATGATTGATTTTTTTTAGATTCATGCTTTACCAACTTCTATTAATATTATGCTATAATCTCATAAATCTAAAAAAAATTCTAGTATCACTCCTCTCTTCTTATTATAAAAAAGCTCTACTATATAGTAATGCAGTCATCACCTATATTTGTTACTCGACAAATGACAATATTACTGAATCATACCAATGCGTCTAAAAGCTAATCCAGTAGGCCATTGACCTATCTGCTTATCTATGCTCATCCAAATAACAATTGCTTTACCAATTAAATGATCTTCAGAAACAAAACCCCAAATACGACTATCAGAGCTATTATCACGATTATCACCCATAACAAAGTACATCTTTTCAGGTACAAACCAGCTTAACGGAATTTCCTCTCTCTTCTGAGGAATTGATCTAAGATCACTTTTTTCCCAATGTGATAATAAAATGCGATGCGACATATTATCAATAGTTTCATTACGAATTGTTATATGTAACCCCTCTAAATATAAATCATTCGATAATAACTGATCAAAGGTATGATCTAGTACATTAGTGCTAAATTTACTTACAATCCTATCATTCTCTCTGTCATTAGAATAAGTGACTTTGATCAAACCATCACAGTCTTTCTTGTTAACACAAGACGATATAATAGATAATGTCTTTTGAATAGGATTATAATCTACTCGGTCACCTGGCAAACCAATTATACGTTTAATATAATCTTGTCTTGGGTTTTTCGGATACTGAAATACTACGATATCACCACGCTTTGGGTGACTAGTTTTAATCAAAACAGTATTAGTTATCGGATCTCGTAAACCATAAGCATACTTTTCTACCAGAATAAAATCGCCTATCAACAAAGTTGGTATCATAGATCCAGATGGAATATAAAATGGTTCAAATATGAATGAGCGCATGATAAAAACTAAAAGAAGAACCGGAAATATCGATGCAATGGCTTCTTTTAATCCCCCTCTCCCTTTTTCTGTAGTAATCTCCATGGCCTTACGTTGCCCTTCTGTATTCTTTCTATATCTATATTGAACAGCTTTTATTCTATTAATACACCAGATAATACCAGAACCCAGGGTACTAATTGCTAAAAATACAGCAAATATATGCGCCATTTTATATCCTCTAAACCCATGATACCCTCTATGAACCATCCTTATTAAGATTCATTATCGCAAGAAATGCTTCCTGAGATAATTCAACCTGACCGATCTTTTTTAATCTTTTCTTCCCATCTGTCTGTTTCTTTAACAGCTTTTTCTTGCGACTAACATCGCCACCATAACATTTTGCAAGAACATTTTTTCTTAATTGTTTCACTGAAGATCGAGCAATAATATGACTACCAATAGCCGCTTGAATAACAATCTCAAACTGCTGTCGTGAGATAAAATGTGAAATTTTATCTATCAAAATACGACCACAACGATATGCATCATTGCGATGAGCCATAATAGATAAAGCATCAATACGATCACCATTAATAATTAAGTCAACACGAACAAGATCAGCAAGCATAAATTTTTTAAAATTATAATCCAGTGACGCATACCCTCGCGACGTAGATTTAAGATGATCAAAAAAATCAAGAATCACCTCAGACATAGGAATATCATAAGTTAAAGATATGTGAAGATCATGATAAAGCATGCGTGTTTGTACACCACGTTTTTTGATACACAGCGTCATAACATTACCAAGATACTTCTGAGGAACTAAAATATTACACTCAGCAATGGGCTCGCGCAACTCTGCAATATGATTAGCTAACGGCATCTTAGATGGATTATCTATATGAATAATCTGTCCATTAATCATCTTTACTTCATACACTACCGTTGGAGCTGTAGTAATTAACTCAAGACGATACTCACGCTCTAAACGCTCACGAATAATTTCCATATGAAGCAAACCAAGAAAACCACAACGAAAACCACACCCAAGAGCAATAGAGCTTTCAGTTTCATAGACTAAAGAAGAGTCATTTAAACGGAGTTTACCTAAGGCGTCCCGAACAGATTCATAATCATTAGATCGTAGAGGAAACAGGCCAGCATAAACCTGGGGTTTAACTTTTTTAAAACCAATTAGAGCACTCTCTGCGCCATGGTTCGCTGATGTTAATGTATCACCTACTGGCGCTCCAAAAATATCTTTAATTGCACAAACTAACCATCCCACTTCCCCACAACGAAGAGAATCAGTATCTTTACGCTTGGGAGTAAAAACCCCTAAACGATCTGTCGTATAAACCTGACCAGTACTCATTACCCTGATTTTTTCTCCTTTAGACAAAGTACCATTTTTAATACGCACTAGTGAAACGACACCAAGATAATTATCAAACCAAGAATCAATAATTAATGCCTGTAAGGGTCTATTAGGCCCTCCTTCTGGAGGAGGAATATCACGCACTAAACGCTCTAGTACATCAGGAACTCCAACACCTGTTTTTGCTGAACAACAAACAATATCATCTATATTAATTCCGATAACATTATGAATTTCTTTTAAAACCCGACCTGGATCAGCTGTAAGTAAATCTATTTTGTTTAAAACTGGTATCACCGATAAATGCATTTCCATGGCACTATGAAAATTAGCTACAGTTTGAGCCTCTACCCCTTGTGCAGCATCAATAACAAGAAGTGCGCCTTCACAAGCAGATAAAGAGCGCGAAACTTCATATGCAAAATCTGCATGACCAGGCGTATCAATAAAATTTAACTGATACGTGTGCGCATCTCCCGCTTGATAACTCAGAGTAACACTTTGTGCTTTAATAGTAATCCCGCGTTCACGTTCTAAATCCATAGAATCTAAAACTTGATCCGCCATCTCGCGCTCACTTAACCCGCCACATAACTGAATCAAACGATCAGACAACGTTGACTTTCCATGATCAATATGGGCAATAATAGAAAAATTTCGTATATAATTCATATAGTATATAAAATTTCACAATGCTTCTTTTTTTATAGATAAGAAACACGCTTGAAATCTTTCAGTCCTTCTAATGATCAAAAATTCTCTAATAAAAATCGAATAATATTAACTAAAAAAATTATTGGAAAACCTCAATATTTAGATCTGAGAAAAATTCAATTCTCTGGATCTAAGTTTATTTATCAACACCTTTCTTATAGCACTATCGATGCTCTAAAGAAATATTTTAGCTTCCAGTAATGAATTTATTCTAAACATCTATGATAAGACTACATAACAGATAAATTATCTCCTATCATATCTCTTATACACCGATAAAACTAAGAAAATAACTAAATTCTTCTTAATAAACAATGATAGAACATGAAAATTCTACCTCTCATGACTAACCAATCATAAAATCAATTATTATTAATCATTTATAAAAAAATGAACATACATACCAACAAAAATATGCTCATCTAAGCTATTGTCGATTACTTAATTAAACAATGCTGTAATCATTTACGATCAAAATCAAAATTACCGAAAATCTAATCAAATAAAGATATTATAATGAACAATATCCCACACAATATACAAGTCTGCGAAATAATAAAAAATTAATACATTATTTTATATAAAATATAAAGATCTATATATTCTTTGTCTCTAGCGTCAACGATCTAGCAAGAATAAAAATATAACCATAAAATTATCACTAAATTATAATCGATAAGTTCATTAACATTTAACATAGTCGCATTCATAAATAACAATAATCATAATAAATACTTATTCCGGGATTCTGCTAAAGATAAATAATATTTATGTAATGCAAGAACCTTGGTTTTTAATGTATCTAATGAACCGCTATTATCTATAATATCATCTGCTACAGATATTCGTGCAAAACGATCAGCCTGAATAGACATAATCTTTTCAATGTGCTCAGGCTGAATATTACCACGCATCATTGTTCTATCTAATTGAATAATAGGATCTACATCCACTAATAACACGCGATCAACATAATTCTGTAAGCTATTTTCTACTAGTAACGGCACAACCCATAAAGACCACATTGAGCGTGAGTGCAGCAACTGTTGATAAGCAATCCTACGAATAGTAGGATGTAACAGATTGTTAATCCATTCTCTGTCATTACTTGAGTTACAAATCTTATCACGCAGAAAGATCCGATTAAGAAAACCATTTTTCATTAGTATGTCATTACCAAAATATGCATGAAGTGCTAATAAGTCTGGCTGACCGGGAGTCAATACTTGACGGGCAATAATATCTGAATCAATAACATTGATACCTAAATTAGAAAAGATATGTGCAACAGTACTCTTTCCACTCCCTATACCTCCAGTTAAAGCTACAGTATAAGACATAGATCTTAGTTCTCTTTATTAAAAATATACATCATGACTTCCGGAACACTATAAGCATTAGTATTAGAAACGCTATAGAATATTATAACTTGAAAATACTCTCTATCATTTAACATATCCCGACCATACAATCGACTAACAAGTATTCTTTCTAAGACTACTTATAAAAATATTTACAAATAACTATTTACCAGACTGATAAGAAATCATTCTTAATCACTGGATCCAAAATTATTCCTTCTATAAACCAGTTCATTATCTATCAAACTAGAATCTTAGAAAACTTATTCTAAGTCTAAATAACAATAATAACCACATCAATAATTGAATTGTGTTAAAATGTATAAAATTATCTTAAATATGGAATTTCTAATGGAGTCATCCATTACAGATGACTACATAGTTTATTTAACAGAGGCATCTATGGACAAAAATAATCATGTATTCGCTATATAAATTACACCTTAAATAGAATGATATTCTTCTATCAATCCTCTCTTCAAGAAATCATAATATGATTTACACAAGTTTAAATTATCGATTTAATATAAAAACTCAATAAATACCTCGTAAAAAAGAAACATCATTAATCATTCATCACATCCTAACTACTACATTAATATCCAGAATGAACATATGATTAAAGTCTAAAGTAATAACATAATTATTCAAATACTTAGATAATGAACTCATGCTATCTTAATCTAAAAAAACTCAAATTTCAATAATTCATAATAAAACATACTATGAATATAAAAACACATTTCAAATGTAATCATATCTAACTTTCTATGTCTATTACGTATCTAACAAAAGGTGATGATTATGACCTCCATAATAATATGTATATTTTCATATAATAATACACTAACCGATCTTTCATCTACTTAACTGAATAAAGATATGATCAATCTAGTTAAAAGAATGTAGATAAAAATTTCATAGAAACCGTCTTTAATAAAAGTATTATTCAATAATCATTTGATTTTCCTCAATAAAATTAACAAATTAAATGATAATAATCATTCAATATATCTATATGAGCCATCTATTAGATGATACTTCATGTAAAGTAATTATCAATTATTCACACTAAACTTATTATATGATAAGTATTAAAAATACTACTAAATCTATATTATCCAAATACTTGATAAATTTAATAAGGAATGTCACACTAAACATATCTTACTATATCTACTTATTTCATAATAACTTAGGCCATATATATTAGTGAGGCTCAGATCTAAAGACCGTTGCGCTTTTACTTCTGTGCTGGATATTACATTACATGCTCATGAATAGCTAGCTATACCTAACAAATATCTCCAAACGAGAAGACATATCTCTATAGTATCTCGAGAAACTATTCTCATGTCTACGCAGACATGGACTTGTATCTAGTGTCCGAGGACCCAATTGAGGAATATTTTCTTTGTCAATCATCCGATATCATCATAGAAGGAACAATAATTTCTTCTGTAGATATAGCATTAGATTTGATAAAGTGTCAAGGCAAAGAAAACTGTCAAAGTAGGTCATCATGCTTAACGCCTTTATTATAACGTCACGTCAGTAAAGGTATTAACGATTCCTTCAATAGAATCATCTTCTTTGAACTAATTAAGAATCAAGATGTTCTTAACATACTCGCTAAGCAAAATAAACATATCATACCACATGTCATTGAATAACAATTCAATATGATTTTCTCTATATTTAATACTTAAAAATCCTTACTAAGTAATCTTTTTCACAGTATATTCTGCATAAAGACTATGACAATAGTATCAATTAACAAAACCTAAAATCCATCATAGAGCCTGCTAAATAATGAAATTACCCATTTATCTAGATTACTCATCTACTACACCAGTTGATCCAGTCGTAGCAAACAAAATGATGCATTACCTTACTTTAGATGGAACCTTTGGTAACCCTGCATCACGATCACACCGTTATGGTTGGCAAGCAGAAGAAGCTGTCGATATTAGTCGCCACCAAATTGCAACAGTTGTATGTGCAGACTCACAAACAATTATTTTCACTTCTGGTGCGACTGAATCTAATAATCTAGCGCTCAAGGGAGCGGCATTCTCTTACCAAAATAAAGGTCGACATATTATTACCTCTACGATTGAACATCAATCTGTACTCAAGAGCTGTAAACAGCTAGAAAATGAAGGGTTCACTGTCACATATATCCAGCCTGATCATTCTGGAAGGATCAGTATGAAAAATTTAAAAAATGCGATACGTAATGATACCATACTTATATCCATAATGCACGTAAATAATGAGATTGGTGTGATCCAGGACATCTCTTCTATAGGAAAATTATGCCATGAATGCGGCATTATCTTCCATGTAGATGCGGCTCAAAGTGCTGGAAAAATACCTATTCTACTAAACCAATTAAACATTGATCTCATGTCGCTCTCTTCTCATAAAATTTATGGACCAAAAGGAATTGGCGCGCTCTTTGTGCGCAATCAACCACCTGTGTATCTTGCAACACAAATCCACGGAGGAGGCCAAGAAAAAGGACTACGATCTGGAACACTTCCAGTACATCAAATTGTGGGAATGGGCGAAGCTTATTACATTGCAAACAATGTAATGTCTGATGATATAAAACGTATCCGAAAATTACGCGATCAATTATGGGAAGGAATTCGGCATATTAAATCAATTACTCGAAATGGATCTCTAGATCATGACTCAGGACATATACTTAATATTAGTTTTGAAAATGCTAACCCAGAAACGCTTGTAATGAATCTATCAAATCTAGCTGTTTCAACTGGATCAGCCTGCCGCTCCTCAATGATAATCCCATCATATGTCTTACAAGAAATCGGAGTCAGCGATCCCATAGCGCGTAGATCCATACGATTTTCTCTTGGCCGTTTTTCTACTAAAGAAGAAATTAATTACGTTATTAATCTAATACATCAAGTAATGTAATTAAACTTAAACCATATGGATTCGCATCAATAACTGTTCTAATTACTATATATTAGAATCTTTATAAGAAAACTTCATATCAAATCATATAATTATCAAATCATACGCTAACACCACCTCCTAGGTAGGAATCTATTATTTTAATATAAACATCCGGTGTGACAAAAAACCATGGCTCTATAAAGAAAATCGATATAAATCTCATTCCAACTTCAAAAATGTTCAACAAGAGATTACAGTTAATAAATATCAAAAGAGATTTCAAATTAATGCTACTATAGATTTTAGAGTAAAATATACATATATCTAAAAAAATCAAACATGGTATTAAAATACTAAACACTAAAACCCAACTTAGTTAAAGAAAAATGTACCTCTTATCAAGAAATAATGCCTAATGCATCTTGGTATACTATAGCAACTTTAATATCGTCTTCTCTTCTGCAATCAATACACTTATCCAAATCACAATACAATCCATTGCTAAGAATCTTAGATCTGTATTCTATGTAAGAATGCACTTAAAAGATTTAAATATTTTTAAACTCACTCGATATTTCTTCTTCAATCTAAAAGATTAATTTTCTTAATGAGAACTAAACCTTTATTTATACTAAAAAAATTAATGACTGTGGATATACTCCATATAGTAACACTAAAACAACTGACACTATTACAACCACTCCGGATAAAGTAAAGACCCAATTAGTTGAAGAACAAGCAGGCTGCAAAATATCAGAGGAAACCATATAAAGACTTACGATGACACGAAAATAAGAATAAACACCAATAATACTACCTACAATTAATGTACTAATCAGCCACCACAAGTGCGCGCCTAAAGAAACAACAATAACATAGAACTTACCGATAAACCCTACGGTCATCGGAATACCTGCCAATGATAACATCATTATAGTCATGAGGCCCGCAAGTAAAGGATCTCGCCAAAACAAACCACGATAATCATCAAGTGATGGATTATGTGAACCCACCGATGAAGTCGACATTACGTTAATTAAACCAAAAAGACCTATACTGTTGATAAGATATCCAACAAAATAGAAACGTACAGCCTCTTGTGCAATCTGAGAAAACTGTAATGCAATGAGAGGAAGCAATAAATATCCTATATGAGAAACAGATGAATAGGCCAATAAACGCTTGATATTACTCTGTCTACTTGCCATCAAATTACCACACAATATTGAGGCTATTGAAAGAATACTAAATACCATCCGTATAGCTTGAGTATGCATTAAAGAAGAAGAAATAAATAAACGCATTAAAACACAAAAAATGGCAATTTTACTGGCGCTTGCTAAAAAATTTACAACTGGAGTAGGCGCACCCTCGTAAACATCTGGAGTCCAAAGGTGGAATGGCGCTAAAGAAAGCTTAAAACAAAAACTAACAAACATACAACCAAATCCAACCATAAGAAATGGTTGAGCAAGTACACTAGAATTGATATCAACTCCTAAGTTTTTAAAACTAAAACTACCTGTATACGAATATATTAATGCCATACCAAAAAGTAAAAATGAGGATGCCGCAACAGATAGTATTGTATATTTAAGAGACGCTTCTAAAGACCGCAAATTTGGAATTGTATACCCTACTAACCCAAACAATGGTAATGACATTAATTCCACACCAATAAACAAAGAAATAAGATGATTAGAATAAGTCAAAACAACAGCACCAAGTGTTGATAGTAAAACTAAAAGATAAAATTCTTCCCGATTTCCCGGATAAACAACAAGCCAGCGATAAGAAAAAACACAAGTTGATAAACTTGCTAAAATTACTAAAAAAGTATAAAAAATAGAATGATAATCTATCTGGAAAAATGGAATTATCTCTACATCTATCAAAGGAGTAATAAAATACAAGGAACACAAAGAAAGAATCAAGCTACTAACTACGAACATAAAAGTTATAAAGTGGTTCCTCTTTAATGAAAGAGTTAGAAGAATTATTACTACTCCTATTCCGAGAATTAATAGTGGAAGCAACATTGTCAATTGTTGGGTCAAAATTGTCATAGCAACTTACAACCTTATAACTGAAATAGAAGAGGTCAACCAATTATGAATATTCATCATTCCAGAATAAGAGATATTTAATATCGGTTGGGGATACATACCTAAACATAACGACAATATCACGAACGTTAAAATCATTAGATATTCCCTTGGTGACATTCCCGACAACGGAGTCTGTAATTTCACTGCTCCATAATAAACACGTTTCATCATAAATAAAGAGTATACTGCAGTAAATATCAAACTACATGTAGCAATAATACTAAAAATAGGAGCAGAATGAAAGCTACCAACTAAAATCATAAATTCACCAATAAAATTACCTGTCCCCGGTATACCAATATTAGCCATAACAAAAAATAAAGAAAATCCTGGTAACCATTTTATACGCGACCATAAACCACCCATCTCGCGCATATCACGAGTATGTAAGCGTTCATATATTTGCCCACATAAAATAAATAACGCTGAAGCAGATAGACTATGTGCGATCATCTGAATTACTGCTCCCTGATATGATAAAAAACTATTAGAATAAATGGCTATTAATAAAAATCCCGTATGAGAAATAGAAGAATAAGCGAGCCAACGCTTCATATCATTTTGAGAAAAAGCTAAAAAAGCACCGTAAAAAATACTGACTACTCCTAAAGACATAGCGATGGGAGAAAATTCAAATGAAGCACGAGGAAACAGTGGTAATACAAAACGCAGCAAACCATAAGCAGAAGTTTTCAATAATATTCCTACTAGATCAACTGAGCCACCTGTTGGAGTCTGAGTATGAGTGTCTGGCAACCAACCATGTAAAGGTACAATGGGCATTTTGATAGAAAACGCAATAAAAAAACCAATCATTAATAACCTTTCAACTCCAGGTGACATAGGAGTATTTAATAAATGTTCATAATTAAATGTCCATTCACCGGTTGCGTGATAGTGAGTTATAACTAGTCCTAAAATAGAAATCAACATCAGCAATCCGCTCAGTTGAGTATAAATTAAAAACTTAGTTCCAGATGTAACACCTATCTTACTAACTACGTCTTTATGACCCCATATGATAATAATCAAATACATAGGGACCAAAATCATCTCCCAAAACAATAAAAATAAAAACAAATCAATAGACAAAAATACACCAATTACACCAGATAAAATCCACAATAAATTAAAATGAAAAAACCCATGTAATTTCTTAATTTCATTCCATGCACATAAAGTGGCCATAATTCCCACAATACTTGTTAAGACGATCATAATTAATGACAAACCATCTAGAGCTAAATGAAAATTAATACCAAAACGAGGAATCCACTGGGTAGAAAACTCATGTTGCCACTGAGCATGTCCCGAAGTCTGCAATAATCCATAACTACCAAGAGCCCATGACAAAATAGATAAGATTAATATGAAACCCATGACCATTAAGGCAATCCAGCGTGGTTTCTTCTCTCCAAATTGTTCGGAATACCAGCAGCAAACACCGCCAAACAAGGGTAGCGCAATAAGCCAAGGCAATAACATAAAAGTTTTTTTCCTATTATTATTCTAAATAATAAACCTTTCTATTTACAATAAAATTGTCTGCTTATGACTACATAAACAACACCTTCTATAATAAACATTTTTTAGATAACCCTAGACGTCATGTAATGAGACTAAGCATCTAAAAATTCTATCTAAATCTACCATAAAACTTGTGTTACTATAAAATCAAAACAATTATGAAAAATACCGCTCCCATAATAATAGACATTAGATACCATGAAAGCGAACCGCTTGCACTTAACATCAAAACTCTTTGCCCTGAGTTCAACAAAAAAATTGGCATACTTATTAATGTATTTAACGGATCACCTGAAAGTAACCGAGAAAACCAGAAATAACTCTTAACAAACACTTGCCTATACAACCAATCAAAACCCCAAGAAGAAAACCACCAGATAGAAATTAAACGACCGAATTTACTATAAGCTATTGTGTTAAGTAAATTAGGTTGACCCAGCCAAAGAAAAGAAGATATAAAAACACCTGACATTACCACTAAACCTGAAGCAATCTCTAAGTTAAACTTATCAGAACTAGATAGGATGCTAGTTTCTGGGAAAATTCCTTCAAGAGGAGGAACAAGCCAAGAACCAATAAAAGTTGAAAGAAGCGCTAATATAATTAGTGGTAAATCATGCGCAATCCCTCTACCTTTCTCAGTATATATAATCTTTTCTTTACCATGAAATACTATAAAAATCATTCGAAATGTATAGAGTGAGGTGATGAATGCTCCAATTAATCCAATAGTCATTAATTTAAAATCACCGTGAGCTAGCGCTCCCGCCAGAATCTCTTCTTTGCTAAAAAAACCTGAAGTTAAAATTGGTATAGCTGATAACGCTGAGCCACCCACTAAAAAACAAACATAAACTAAAGGCATGCGATGACGTAACCCACCCATTTTGAAAATGTTCTGCTCGTGCTTACAACTAATAATCAGTGAACCAGTAGCGAGAAATAACAAGGCTTTAAAAAAAGCGTGGGTCATTAAATGAAATATCGCCGCCTCCCAAGCTTGAACTCCAAGCGATAGAAACATATATCCGATCTGACTCATGGTTGAATAAGCTAGTATGCGCTTGATATTATTCTGGACTAAAGCAGATAAACCAGCTAAAAGCAACGTAATCGCACCTACTCCACCTATAAAATGTAATATCCCTGGAGTAATAAGGAAAAAAGAATGAGTGCGAGCGATCAAATACACCCCTGCAGTAACCATGGTAGCAGAATGAATCAACGCAGATACTGGAGTGGGTCCAACCATAGCGTCACTTAGCCAAGTTTGTAAAGGTAACTGAGCAGATTTACCTATTGCAGCACCTACTAACATAATAGCGGCCCATGATAGCATATTATGCTGATCGAGAGACCAATAGCGACTTGAAAATAATGAAACTATTTCGTGAAGACTTAATGTATGAAACTCATAATATAAAATACATAATGCGATGATAAAAAATACATCACCTATGCGAGTCATGATAAACGCCTTTATAGCGGCTAAACCATAGGAGGAATTAGAATAATAAAAACCGATTAATAAATAAGAACAAAGACCAACACACTCCCACCCAAGATACATTAATAATAAATTATCTGCCAAAATAAGAAGAATCATGCTAGCCATAAACAAATTGGTATAAGCAAAAAAACGCGAATAACCCTCTACCCTACGCATGTACCAAGATGCAAACAAGTGAATCAAGAAACCTATACAAGTTACAACCAATAACAAAGTCAGTGATAAACCATCTAGAGTTAATTGAATATCAATTTTGAATTTTTTGACTTGCATCCAAGTCCATAACACCTGATGAAATATCGGATAACTATGCTGAAAACAATCAAAACCAATATATAGTGTAGTAATAGCTGACAACCCTACACATGATAAACCGGTAATTGCAATTGAATTTTCCGTGAATCGATTGCCAGTAAACGCTAGTAATAAAAAACCAACCAGAGGAAACAGAATAGTTAAATAAAGAACGTTCATCCACGCATCTCACTAAGAGTGTCAATGTTCATATTCTGAGTACAACGAGATAATCGTAACAAGAGAGCTAAACCAATGCTGCTCTCAATTGCAGCAAGGGTAATCGTAAAAATAAACATGATTTGACCATCAACCTGTTGCCAATAGCTACCCGCGACGACAAAAGCTAACGAAGAAGCATTCATCATAATTTCAAGACAAATTAATATAAAAAGTAGATTACGACGTAACATAACACCTAATAAACCTAAACAAAACAAAATACTAGCTAAAATTAGTCCATGATGTAGATATACCATCTTTAATTACTCCTGATTAGGCGGAACGAGAGACGATAGACAATCACGCCTAATAGCATCAGTATCTATATCCAACTCCCTTCCAATGTGATAAGCCACAATCAGTCCAGATAGCAATAACATAGAAACCAACTCTACCATTACCGGGTAGGAACTAAAAAGCTCCATGCCAACCTGTTTTCCATCAATGATAGTAGACACAATGCTATTACCTTCTATTGAAGAAATAGAATAAATTAATATCCCAAAAAAAAGTAGTGAAAATAAACCAGGACTAAGAAAAAGACTTGGTCGACTCCAGTCTATTACCTGTCTTTCTCTGGAACGCCCAAGATTCAGCATCATGATCACAAACACAAAAAGAACTAAAATTGCACCAGCATAAACTATAATTTCTAGCGCACCAGCAAAATAAGCACCCAATGAAAAAAATACACCAGATACAGATAAAAAGGAAATTATAAGATATAATAAAGCATGTATCGGATTTCGATCCTTAATTACAAAAATAGTTGCTAAAACTGATGCTAAACCACATAAATAAAATACATAATCCATACTTGACTCCCGTCAAGGCAACAAATCTTTCACTGAAATAGGTTGAGATTCAGATTGAGCAAAACCTTTATCTTTGCCCGTAACTGCCATACCTGTTATACGATAAAAATTATACTCTAGATACTTTCCTGGCCCAGAAATAAGCAAATTTTCTTTTTCATAAACCAAATCCTGACGCTTAAATTCAGCTAACTCAAACTCTGGAATAAGCTGTAAAGCATGAGTAGGACACGCCTCTTCACAGAGACCACAAAAAATACATCGAGAAAAATTAATACGAAACCATTCTGGATACCATCGACCATTGGTTTTATCGGACTTTTGCAATGCAATACAGCTTACTGGACACACTACAGCACACAAATTACAAGCTACGCAGCGCTCTTCTCCGTCTGGATCACGTGTTAAAACAATTCGACCACGATAACGCGGTGGTAAATAAATAGGCTCATCTGGATACAGAAGTGTTTCACGTTTCGAAAAAATACGAATACCAGTCATCCAAATGCTACGAAGAATTGTAACAAAACCAATCGCAAAATCCTTTACTCTCATTACCATCCTCCTGTCCTATAATTTACATAAAATTACCCAGGCAGTGACTAAAAGATTCAAGAGTGTTAAAGGTAGGCACACTTTCCAACCAAACGACATGACTTGATCATATCGTGGACGCGGCAATGCGGCACGGATTAAAATAAAAATCATAATAAAAAAAGCTGTTTTTATCACAAACCAAAAAATTGGTAACAACCACGGCCCATTCCATCCACCAAAAAACAAAGTAACTATCATGGAAGCAACGGCGATCATACTAATGTACTCACCAACAAAAAAAAGACCAAACTTCATTCCAGAATATTCAATATGATAACCATCAGCTAATTCTTGCTCTGATTCTGGCTGATCAAATGGATGACGATGACATACAGCTAAACCAGAAATAAAAAAGGTTAAAAAACCTACAAACTGTGGAATAATATTCCAAATATGAAGCTGACTTTTAACAATTTGGAGCAAATTAAAAGACCCGGCCTGAGCTACCACCCCCATTAACGATAAACCTAAAAACACCTCATAACTTAAAGTCTGAGCTGCACCTCTCATAGAACCTAATAGTGAATACTTGTTACAACTTGACCAACCAGCCAATAATATTGAATAAACTGATAAACCCGCCATCATTAAAAAGAAAAGCAAACCAATATTTAAATCTGATACCATCCAGGTAGGAGTAATCGGTACAGTAGCCATGACCATTAATAAAGAAGTAAAAGCAATGATAGGAGCTAAAACAAAAGTAAAACGATCGCTAAATGAAGGAATCCAATCTTCTTTAAAGAAAATTTTAATCATATCAGACATTATTTGCAATGAGCCACCCCATCCAACACGATTGGGTCCATAGCGATTTTGAAAAAGTGCAAGTACACGCCGCTCTACAAAACTCATCCATGCACCAGATCCAACAACAAATAATAGAATTAATATAGCTTTCACTATAAGAATAGTCATGGCAATCACTTATCTAGTTAACCAGCTCATTAGAACACCCGACGCAAATTATAAATATCTGCCCCACATAAAAAAACTCCAATACCTGGAAAACCTAAAGGCAAACCTACTTGCCCAAGCTGCAATTGACTTGATAAACGCAAAGGTAAACACCTTGTTTCTCCGTAACAAGTAAATTCTATCAAGGTACCTTCATTAACTTGAAGCATCTCCGCATCCTTAAGATTCATCATCAAGTAAGGCTTAAGCATACGTTTCTGAATAACTGGAGATTTCTGAGTCATCTCATCACTGCCAAATAAATGAAAGTAAGGAGCTATACGCCAACCCTTATCTGGTTTCATAAATCCTTTAGGAATATTCGTAAACCAGTCTAATGTGATCTTCTTGCTTCTAATAAGAAGCTCACCCGGATCACCATGACGAAGATGCCCACCTACTTGTTCTTGAAATTTATTCCAAGCTTGCGGGGAATTCCATCCTGGAGACCAAGCAAATGGAATATGTGATCGAGATGAATCTGGTTGATTATTTCCTTCCATGGAAAAAGCAAACATAGTATCTAGATCCTGTGGTTGACGTGGCTCATGAACACTAATATCCGCACGCATTGCAGTTCGCCCACTACATCGATGAGGTGAACGTGATAACTTTTGACCAAAAATACGAAAATTAGAATTTGGTGCAGCTTTTTTTATTTTAGATAAACATGGTAAGACCGAAACGCAATCATCAATGATATCATCTAAATTATGCCACTCTATATCCGATTTTTTCATCGCAGATTTGATCAAACCAATCCAACGCCAACTAGCTAAAACCTCAATTTTATCATTATAATACGATGGATCATATACCTGAAAAAAACGCTGAGCCCGACCCTCCTGATTTACTACTGTTCCATCACTTTCTGCAAAACTGGCACTAGAAAAAACTAGACCAGCTCTATCAGTTGTTAAAGTATGCTGGTGATCTAACGCAATAACAGAGCGTGCATTGCTTAATGCATTATCAATAATATGTTTTGGAGCATGACGATACAAATCATTTTCTAAAATAATAACTGTATCTGACTCACCAGATCCTATCTTCTCTAACGCCTGATTTAATGAATAACCGCCAATCAAACCTACACCTAAACTATTCACTGCCGACGTGACTAAACTTATTCCAACGTTAGACAAGCGCACACTTAATGCTTTAGCTACATTAGCTGCTGCCTGAATAATCTCTATACTCCCAGAATGGCTACCAGAAATAATTAACGGTTTTTTAGAACTCAGAAGGGTCCGAGCGATCATATCAACATAATTAGATAAGTTTTGATCAAAGCCCTGAACTGACGGAGCATTGGAATCTAATCTATGAGCAATAGCAAATCCAAGTCGAGCCTGATCTTCTACCGGTGCATAATAACTCCATGCTGCAATATCATCTAATCGAGTAGCATCAATATTAGTTAAAAAAAGAGGATATCGAGAACCTAAACCAATATTACCGATTGCAGCACTATGCCATTCTGCTATATTACGCTTGAAAGCAAGATCACGAGCTTTTCCTTTCACTGCTTGGCGTAACGATAACGCCATCCGCGCACTAGTCTGGGTTATATCCTCACCCAAAACAAGAATTGCATCATAACTTTCAATCTCACGTAATGATGGAATATAAACCCCGCTATTATGTAAAATTTTCAGTATTAAATTTAAACAAGAATGCTCTCCTTCTTGCATCCCAGAAGAAAAATTATCCTTACCAACTAAAGAAAATAACGCAAAATTGCTTTCTATACTTGCACGTACTGAACCAATACCAATCACTTTTTTCGCTTCACGTAACATATTAGAAGCTACTTGAACCGCCTTGTGCTTGTTTAATGCAATCACATTAGTACCACTATTCTGGATTGCTGAATATGGCCGATCTTTGAGATTAATATATCCATAACCAAATCGACCTAAGTCGCAAAGAAAATACTGATTAATCATACCATGATAACAATTTTCAATACGACGAATCTCACCGTAACGCTCGCCGAGATTAATATTACAACCGATACTGCACTGTTGGCAAACACTAGGTGCAAACTGCATATCCCATTTACGATTATAACGCTTAGAATGCGTCTTATCAGTAAATACCCCAGTGGGACAAATTTCTACTAAATTGCCTGAAAATTCACTCTCTAATGTACCATCACTAATGCGACCAAAATATACATTATCATGAGTGCCATATACACCTAGATCATGACCATCAGCATAATCATTATAATATCGTACACAACGATAACAAGAAATACAACGGTTCATTTCATGAGAAATGAATGGACCTAAGTTCTGATTATAATGAGTACGTTTGGTAAACCGATAACGACGTAAACTATGACCAGTCATAACTGTCATATCTTGCAAATGACAGTGCCCGCCCTCTTCACACACTGGACAATCATGTGGATGATTAATCATAAATAATTCTATCATGCTTTTTCGAAAGGCTTCTGCTTCGTAATCATTAATAGAAAGCAATATCCCATTATCAGCAGGGGTCATGCAGGACATTACCAACTGACCGCGGGTATCCGTAACACTTTGATACTTCTTAATTGCACATTGTCTACAAGCACCAACACTACCTAGCGCCGGATGCCAACAAAAATAAGGAATATTAAATCCAAGAGATAAACAGACGCTCAGCAAATTATCTGAACTATTGACTTCATATTCTTTTCCATCTACATAAATTGTAGACATAAGACACCTGCTTCTTTTAAGCTAATCTGAATAAACGCATTATTTTTTTACAACGCCCTCTTCAATTAAGACAAATTTAAGATATATGTCTCTTATGATATAAGTAAGCGCATTCTGTATATTTATTGTGGTCTTATACCAGAGTCAAATTCTTCTCGAAAATACTTAATCGCACTCTGAAGCGGCTCCACCGCTCCAGGTGCATGAGCGCAAAATGTTTTACCTGGTCCGAGATCACGACAAAGTTGTAATAAAATTTCAATATCTCCATGCCGACCCTCTTTAGCCTCCAAAGATCGTAAAATTTTAACACTCCAGGGAAGACCATCCCTACAAGGTGTGCACCATCCACAAGATTCGCGAGAAAAAAACTCTTCTAAATTCAGGACTAACGATACCATATTAATTTCATGATCTACTGCCATAGCAAGAGCTGTTCCTAAGCGACTACCAGCTTGACTAATGCTAGAAAATTCCATTGGTAAATCTAGATGCTTTTCAATTAAAAAATCAGTGCTAGCGCCACCCGGTTGCCACGCCTTAAGCTTTAAACCAGTCTGCATACCACCGGCATACTTTTCAAAAACTTCTCGCGCAGTAATACCAAATGGTAACTCCCATACACCAGGTGTTTTTACTCGACCAGAAAATCCCATCATTTTAGTACCTGCATCCATACTACTATTTGATATCCCTTTATACCAAGCAACACCATTAGATAAAATTGCAGGAATATTCGATAACGTTTCAACATTATTTACACAAGTTGGCTTTCCCCAAGCGCCTACTAAAGCGGGAAACGGTGGTTTAGAGCGTGGATTAGCGCGACGTCCTTCTAAGGAATTAATTAATGCCGTTTCCTCACCGCAAATATAACGACCTGCACCCATATGAACTACAATCTCTAAGTTAAAACCACTACCAAAAATATTTTTTCCTAATAATCCCGCTTCCACAGCTTCCTTAATTGCTCGTTGTAAATTAATTTCTGCCTCGATATATTCACCTCGTAAAAATATATAACTACGCCTTGCTTGTAAAGCAAAAGCACTAATTAACATACCTTCAATTAGCTGATGTGGTAATTGCTCCATTAATAAACGATCTTTATAAGTACCTGGCTCCATTTCATCCGCATTACATAATAAATACCTCACATCCATCGACACATCTTTAGGCATTAAAGCCCACTTAAAACCAGTAGGAAACCCTCCACCCCCTCGTCCTTTCAACCCAGACTCTTTTACTATCTGGACAACTTCATCAGGCGTCATAGTGCGCAAAGCAATTTCCGCACCACTATAACCATGATATTTACGATACTCCTTGATGAACACCGGTTGATGATCTTCCCTTAATCGCCAAGTTAAAGGATGTGTTTCAGAGGTACGCCTTATCTTCCTCATAGGTACTTCTCCAGCACTTGCAAAATATTTTCTGGTGTCATGTGAATATAAGTGTCATTATTAATCATAATTGTTGGTCCTTTGTCACAATTTCCAAGACAACAAGTTGGTAAAAGAGTAAAACGATTATCTTCAGTTGTTTCTCCTGAATATATAGACAGATACGATTCTAACGTTCTCTTTATACTCTGGTAACCTGTCATGTAGCATACTACGCTGTCACAATATCGAATAACATAACGACCAACTGGAGTTCGGTAAATATTACTATAAAATGTTGCAACTCCATCTAAATCACTAGCTGGAATACCTAATACCACCGCAATAGATTTAATTAAAGAATCAGACACCCATCCACGATGTTTCTGTACAATACTAAGCGCCTGAATTGAAACTGCGCGAGCTTCTTCATAATGACTCAATTCCTGCATGATAGAATCATACTCTATGGAAGTCAGTTCAGAATCATTACTCTCATACATTGTTTTAATTGGAATTCTTTCTCCATGCATTTTTATCGGTCCACGTCTGACATGACAAAATCAATACTTCCAAGATAAACTATAAGATCAGATACCATTCCTCCATTAATTACCGAAGGAATCTGCTGAAGATGTGGAAAACTGGGAGTCCGTATGCGCGTGCGATAGCTCATCGTATTACCATCACTTGTTAGATAATAGCTATTTACCCCTTTAGTGGCTTCAATCATCTGAAAAGACTCATTGGCAGGAATTACCGGACCCCACGAAACCTGTAAGAAGTGAGTTATTAAAGTTTCAATATGCTCTAAAGTTCTCTCTTTAGATGGTGGTGTTGTTAATGGATGATTAGATTTAAATGCACCTTCTGGCATATTATTCAAACACTGTTCTAATATACGAATACTCTGATAAATCTCTTCTACTTTCAGCATGACACGTGTATAAGAACAACTAATTCCACCACCAATAGGAACTTCAAAATCAAACTTTTCATAACCCGAATAAGGGCGCCATTTGCGGACATCAAAATCCAAACCTGTTGCACGTAAACCCGATCCCGTAACACCCCACTTTAGAGCCTCCGCCAAATTGTATGCGGCCACACCTTTCGCTCTACCTATCAAAATAGAATTTTTTAAAGTAGATGTTGAATACATTTTTAAGCGTTTAGGTAACCAATTTAATAGTTTACGTAATAAATTCTCCCAACCACGCGGCAAGTCCTGAGCCACACCACCAATACGAAACCAAGAGGGATGCATACGAGAACCGGTAATAGCTTCTATCAAATCATAAATTTTTTGACGATCAGTAAATGCCAAAAAAACTGGCGACATCGCACCAACATCTTGCATAAATGTAGAAATATATAATAAATGACTGTTAATACGAAAAAGCTCAGATAACATCACGCGAATGACCTCAGCACGCTCTGGTACGGTAATACCAGCTAACCTTTCTACTGCTAGCACATATGGTAATTCATTAACACAGCCACCTAGATATTCAATGCGATCAGTATAAGGAATGTAGCTATGCCATGACTGTCTCTCACCCATTTTTTCAGCACCGCGATGATGGTAACCAATATCTGGAACACAATCGACAATCTCCTCACCATCAAGCTGTAGAATAATACGAAAAGCTCCGTGTACTGAAGGATGATTGGGACCAAGATTAAGAAACATAAAATCTTCATTTATACGAGAAGATCTAAACCCCCAATCCTCTGGTTTAAACGTCAGGGACTCCATGGCTAAATCTTCTTTATCTTTTGTCAGCTGAAAAGGATCAAACTCAGTAGCACGCGCTGGATAATCTTTTCGGAGGGGATATCCTTGCCAGTAATGCGGCATAATTAATCTTGTTAAATGCGGATGACCTATAATGTCAATACCAAACATCTCCCAAGTTTCTCTCTCATACCAATTTGCATTAGAAAAGATATGGCTAATAGTTGGTACACTTAAAGAATTTTCTAATAATGCAACTTTGATCATAAGATCATAATTATTTTCAATAAAAATAAAGTGATAAAAAATAGAAAAATCTGCTTTGGGTAGTCCATAACGAGTAACTCTGTGACGCTCATCCATTCCATGTAAATCATATAACATAATGTATGGTGTAACTAACGCATGCAAGAACGTAATAATTTCAATAAGCTGTGCTTTTTTCACCCACATCACAACTAAATCCATGCGTGTGACTTGTATACTAAAAGCATGTTTACCAAATCGGTTATACAACTTGCTAATTATATGGTCATGCTTATGATTATCTTCCTGACATGGTGTATTTATAGAGTTTGTCGTGGTTAAATCAATCATAACTTGCTCACCATTATTACTCATCTAACTAAAATCATTGTATATCGCTCACACAATATAAATCTTGCGTAGTAAGAGCAATATAAGAATATAATTCTTACCTCATCAGTCTTTATAGAATAATTACTCAATATTTCAAATCTCATCTATCTGTCTTAAAGTAGATACAGAAATACGTTCTTCATTTTTCCTATCTCGCTCAGATTCAAGGTTTGCACGATAAACACCCTGATCATTAATAATAGATGCTAATGGCCGTCGTTCTTGTTTGATTGTTTCTTGTAGAAGTAAAAGAGCCTGCATATAGGCCTCTGGCCGAGGTGGACACCCTGGTATATATATATCTACTGGAAGAAATTTATCCACACCTTGCACTACTGAATATATGTCATACATCCCACCCGAATTAGCACATGCCCCCATAGAAATAACCCATTTAGGCGCCAACATTTGATCATAAAGACGCTGTATAACCGGAGCCATCTTTATAAAACAAGTTCCTGCAACTACCATAAAGTCTGCCTGACGAGGAGAAGAGCGAATGACTTCTGAACCAAATCTAGATATATCATGTACAGACGTAAATGCAGTAGTCATCTCAACATAACAACATGATAAACCAAAATTAAATGGCCAAAGAGAGTTTTTACGGCCCCAATTAACAAGGTTATGTATAGCGTGCTCTAATTTTCCAAAATATACATTTTTATGAACATATTTATCTAAGGGATCACATACAGTATCCTGTGTTTGAAGTGGATGAGAATCATTTTCTTTCTGTGGGTTGGGACGAGTCAAAATATAGTCCATTTTTAACCTTTACATTATGTTTTTTCTTAACGTGCGAAATAGTAGTATATACAATTTTCACATTTCGGGAGGTAGGAGACCAATCTAATGCTCTGTTTCGAATAAGATAAAATAAACTAATAATTAATACTAAAATAAAAAGACTAGCTTCAATAAAACCAATCCAACCACTTTCACGAATAGAAACTGACCATGCATAAAGATATAGAGCTTCAACATCAAAAATAACAAAAAACATAGCAACTAAATAAAATTTTGCTGATACACGCAACTTTCTGCCCCGAACTGAAGCAATACCAGACTCAAAAGGAGTGTTGGTGTACCTTCCTCGCAAAGTGCTACCTAAAAACCAAGATACAAGGAGCATTATAAAACACAAAAAAATAGAAGAAAAAATAAAAACACAAAAAGACCAATTATAAGTAAATTCCGTTATAGATTGCTGCATAACTTTATTACCGTTATAATGTATACATTATATATCAACACTCGCCTTCTTATCGCGAACTCATGTCATAGAAATTTTTTGATATACCAAAATAATTAATATGAATTACAACAATCATACTTCCTTAATTGGTATCTAGGGATCTATCAATACTATTATAATAGATAATTAGAATATATAATATACAAAACATATTTTTTTAAAAACAATACCATCTAATCACTTATCTTTTATATATTTTTTACATATTAAATATAAAAAAACATGAAAACTTTATATAAAATTAAAAATTAATTTATGAGATAAAATACTACTTATCTGATCATATTAAATTATATAAATTATAATGAAAATTATTTATAATGACATATCTCTTACGAATTATCATTTCTTCAGAATATCAAAAATTTTTTAAAAAATATTATTTTTATAAACATTAAAGTATATAAATATTTCATAAAAACTCAATGAGAGCTTTAGTTATTAGAATACAATATGAAAAACCAAATATTTTTATATTTCATAATATCTAATCATGCCTTTAACAGAAATAAATTCTGCGATAATAGAACACTATTCTGTCAACTATCAAAATGATTGATATAATTTTGTATCCCATACTTTTTAAAAAAATACCTATTACTACATATTAAATGATTAACAATGAAAAATACATGACTAATAGCTAAGAATAGCATGAATAAATCACCAACATATTTCATAGAAGAACAGTATTTCATGATATACTCTGTTATAGAATATCAAATATAAAATACATGTAATATAGAATGTGTTATCATAACATCTAAAAAAATTTATAAAAACCTTTTTACAAGAAACATACAAAATAATATTTAAAATATATGACTCTCTATTTCAAATAAAACCTTGTATTTATATTAAATATATTATATACTATATTAATAATAAAATTATAATACAATCTCATTCTATCCTACAGAATATTGTGTTTTATCTAGATATAAACCCCATTCAGTTTTCTCTTCAAAAATCTTGCGATGTAATATCTGAATAATTTGTTCAGCTTCGTGTCCATGCACTAAATAACATAACGTGGATCTACTAAATCTATAACACATCAATCGAATATTGAATAAATTTAATAAACTAAATACCGCTTGACGAATATGATAACATCCAGAAATTTGATTACCAATGATGACCACCAATGCCAGATTATCTTCTATTTCTACGTCGCATACAAAAGACAAATCATCTAATAATGATTGAGTTAATACACTATTTTGGAAAAAATTTTTACGAGTAGAATCTAGCGTCAATAGAAAGCATGCATCAGACAACATCATGAGATCTAACGAAAAACTATGACATGCCAAAATCTTAAATACTTTATCAATATAAAGAGAATTACATAAAATATTTCTACTGCGTAACGTTAATAAAATCTGTTGACGACGCAAAGTGATGGCGCGAAAAACAGGAAGATTATGCATCTTATTACAAACTATAGTCCCACCATCCATAGGGTTTTTACTAGATCCTACAAATACTGACATGTCACTACGCAATGCAGGTAATAATGTCGATGGATGCAATACTTTAGCACCAAAAGTAGCCATAACAGAAGCTTCTTCAAACGTCATTTTGTCAATACGTTTTGCAGAAGGCACTAAACGCGGATCAGTAGTATAAATACCTGAAACATCTGTCCAAATATTAATACTATGCGCATGAAGCGCTTCACCAAGAATAGACGCGGTATAATCACTTCCTCCGCGACCAAGTGTGGTAGTTCTCCCATGTTTTTCTTGGCCAATAAATCCCTGTGTAACAATTAATGATTCTTTAATGCGCGGCTTTAAATGATGATTCACTAACCCTAATAAATCTGGAATATGTGGTTCAGCGCAACCAAAACGAGAATTGGTACGCATTACTCTACGTACATCAAACCACTCTGCCATTACATGACGCTGACGCAAAATCTCAACAAATAGAAGAGTAGACATTATTTCACCATAACTCATTAACTCATCAGTTAACTCTAGAGATGGATTTCTTTCTGCCGATTCAGAAAGACTAACAATGTTTCTCATAACACATTGAATATGATGATAAAGAACCCTCTGTTTTTTCATTTTTTTGATAATTGCATCTTGAATATTGAATATTTCATCCAATATAACAATTTGAGAATTCTTTTTTTTTCCTTCAGCTAACGCGATTAGTCGATCTGTGACACCAGAAGACGCAGAGAGTACTACTAATCGTATGTTTCTGTTAGATGATACAACATCAGCGCTTCTATTCATAGCAATATAGTTAGACACACTAGTTCCACCAAATTTTGCTACAATCAAGTTCTCGGATATCACAATACATACCTTTGCGTCAGGTTTAAAAAAAACCTGCTAACAATAGAAACATAGCAATAAATAGAAAAAATTAAAAATAGAATGACCAATAAACTGTACGCACTAACTTGATATGTCTTTAATATCTATTTCTAATTGTAAAAAAAATCAGTATCACTCAGTCAATTACCTGAATAAACTGGTTATATAAGATATCAGACCCACCTTATCCATAACTTGAAAAATTTTATTACCATAAGACAACTCACCTAGAACAAATGCCACCTTATTCTAATAAGACGCATTCGTAAGATATTTAACAAACTTTTTTCATTTTATATACAATGAAATGCGTAGCTATATGTAAACACATATTATTAACGAATTTTGATTATTAGATCAAAGAACTCCCCTTTCTGAATCCCAACGATCAATCCATAATCATAGTAGGCACCACTAATGTATGACACTACATTTCATTATTATTTTTTTTCAACGATATTTTCTATTTCATTAACCCCATCCCATTTACTTATTGTTAACATGAATGCTTACAAATACAGTATACATCTAAATGCATAACAATCTTTTATTATGTTTCTAGGTGAAAATATTATAATTATTTTAATATACTACAACAGAGGATCTCTATTTCTATCGAGTAACATCATCAAAAAAATAATATCGAATAGAATTTTTAATTACCAATAAAATCTAACAAAAACCATCGACGAGAAGGAAAGAGGCCTATATAAAATCTTAATCCAATATTACGCCTAAGCGATCTGCTAGAGCCTCATACGCATCAATTAAACCAGGCAAACCACACCTATAGATGTCCTTATCCATTTTATTTAGAGTATCCCTATCCCAAAGACGCGCGCTATCAGGTGAAAATTCATCACCTAATACTACCTTCCCATCAAAAAGACCAAACTCTAATTTAAAATCTACTAAAATCAAAGCTAAACCATCAAAAAATCTGTAAAGATAATCATTTATCTTAAAAGATAAGCTGCGCATGCAAACAAGATGATCCATGTCTACCAACTTTAAAGTCTGACAATGAGACTCATTCACCCATGGATCGTGCTTCAAATCATTTTTTAAAAAAATCTCAAAAATTGGAGGATCTAGAACTCGTCCTTCTACTACGCCCAGGCGTTGTACTAAAGACCCAGCGGAGCGATTACGTATTACACATTCTAGAGGAATCATATCTAGATTTTTTACAACAACCTCGTTGTAAGAATAAAGAGATTCTACGTGCGTTGATATGCCAGATTGTTCTAACATTGACATAATAAAATAATTTAATTTGTTGTTAATCAACCCTTTGCGTTCAAAATATTCAATACGTTTACCATCTAGTGCAGAGACTGCATCACGAAATTTAATCACCAATAGATCCGGATCATTAGTGCTGTATAAGGTTTTGACTTTACCCCGATATAACTCACATTTCTTTTGTATCATATATACTGACCTATAAGTAAAATGATAATGGCTAATATTCTATTACGTCTTCATTTCCTCTAAAACATTCTCATCAACAATTGCGTTCTATAAAGAACTTCATATAGAAAAACGATACAGATCTATCTCAACTCAATTCGCAAGAAATATTAAGATAATCAATCACTTTACTCTGCCCTTATCTTAAAAACATGAGAACCCAAAAACTGGATAACTTTATATAATAAAGCATAGAAACTCAGGTCTTTGGTAAAACCTATCCCTGCAATATAAAAAAATCAACATTCTGTTTCTCAACGCAAGAAGGTAAAAATACAATTTTGAAAAAATAAAATAAGAGGATTACTGAACATCAAATTATAATCCTAAATGATTAAATAAAAAATTATTTTACTATCAGTTAAATAACACGATCTTAATTTCACTAACAGATTCTGCTAAAAAAATAATTTACTTCATTTACTAATGTACTAATGTATACTACCCACCATAAATTCTCTACACGTTATACATACATTTTACATATATAATATGTATAGATTACCATGAAACAATCCACCCATCATCTATTTCTTAAATAAATAAACATTCATGAATATCATTGATCTATTCTATTCTGCCGTCTTTTGCTATTCATATTATTCTAATATCATCTATATAAGAATATATTCTAATTTTAACTATAAATGTCCTTTTTATCAAAAAGTAATAAAATCTTTAAATAAATACAATACAAAATATTTCTACTTGTTAAAAATAAGTAATACTTTTTCAAATGATAACTATCCTATTCTAAGAGGCCTCTGTTTCATCCTGGAATCAGAAACCCCCTCATACGTAAAATTCTCAATCACGCTTATCATTAAGCCACAACATTAGGATTAAAAAATCCTAAAGATAAATTCTTCTTCCACTAAAATAAATCAATTTTTCACAAACCATGAATTACTGTTGATAACTAGACTAAATATTTAAATTATATGTTAATAGTGTGATTATCAGTATCTTCATTATGAAGACAATCTTGTATATCAAATTTTTAAACAAGTCTGGTAACAATACGGTCATATTCTATTATAATATGTATGCAAAAAAAATACATCATAGAAGTATTATACTGCTACAGATCAGATCAATGTAATATAATTACAAAAAATTTCAATCCAATAAATCAAAAAACTAAACAAACTATTCATATAAATATTTATTTACAAATCTTGTCCAACTAAAATATCAACCAAAACCGCATCTCACACAAAAAATTAACACATATGGTAAGCTAGCATTATTATATTCCTAAAAACTGAAACTAACGATACTCGTAACCCACTTACTTTCTTGTCCATACCCTTGAATACCAACATAATGATCAACACAGTCCTTTTATTTTTCATTGTGTAAAAAAAGAAAAATGAGATTTAATCTCAAAAAAAATCGTTAAATACGTGCTATAAATAGAGCCAAAATAAAAATTTTAAAAATTATTATATTTAGGAATAAAAAACAGGTTTTTGAAAAATTAAGTTTTATTACTAAATAAAATTATGTGATTTAATAATCATTAAAATGCTAATTTGTGAACAATCGATTATCGCTTTGTACTTCCTCGTATAGTTTGATTGCTAATCCAACAACAATAGAAATAGCAATATCAAGATCATAATTCTATCTAGCTAATACTAGCTTTATCAACAAGTACCTATAAAAAAAAGATCACTTTTGTAAGTTTAATTACAAATATATCAATATATTGTAAATTTTTATTGAAAAAAACAAATAAAAATTATATAAACATCAACCACTTATTACTAATAAGCATTCACTTTTATCCTCTGTAATAATATATATAAACTTCAATTTAAAGAAGACCAGCTGTCTGAAGTGCTCTCTCAAGCACCATACAACTTGATTGCGTTAGAGGCGTCATTGGAAGTCGTAACATGTCAGTTTCTATTAACCCCAATCGTTTTGCAGCCCACTTAACTGGGATAGGATTGGGTTCAATAAATAATTTTTTATAAAGACAAGATAAGCGCTCATTTAAGGATCGCGCTTGTAAAAATTTATTTTTCTTTGCTAAATCACACAAATTAAACATCTCAGAAGCTGCAATATTAGAAGTAACAGAAACCACACCATGTCCACCTAACTGCATAAAATCTAGCGCACTAGAATCATGACCACTTAGTAAAATAAAATCAGATTTAATGAGAGATTTTAATTGACTTACTCTTGATAAATCGCCAGTAGCTTCTTTAATTCCGACGATATTTTTAATTTGAGCCAATTTTTGAATAGTAACCGGTAGTAGATCGGTTCCAGTGCGAGAAGGAATGTTGTATAAAATTTGCGGTAAATTAGTACTAGTAGCAATTTCTCTAAAATGATGGTACAGACCTTCTTGCGTTGGACAATTATAGTACGGAGTTATAGTCAGACAACCAGATAGACCAGTGTTTTCAAGGTTTTGAGTTAAAATAACGCCTTTAGAGGTTGAACAAGATCCAGTTCCAGCAATCACTGGAATGCGATTATCTGCTAGCTCTAAAGTCAGAAGAATGACGTTGTGACGCTCTTTATCAGTTAAAGTAGCCGATTCCCCTGTCGTACCAGAAATAACTATAGCTGATGTACCACTTTTAATATGATAATCAATTAATCTTTTTAAACTAATAGGGCAAATCTTACCGCGTCTATCCATAGGTGTAATTAATGCAACTATACTGCCTCTAAACATCACAGACAACTCCTAGATCAAAATCAAAAACTATAATTTTTTATATAAAAAATCACAATCATAAGCACATCTATTCATTCCACTAATCTTAGTGTGTAATTGATACATAATTCATTTATAAAAATATTTCTTTCTAGTATATGACTCAATAATATACCCCTTTGTTTATTCTTTAAAATATTTAAACAATAAACAATAAATTTTACTCAATCATAAAAGATATGTTCCTGAAGCTAAACGCTAATGCTATAAAATGTAGATTTAAAATCTAATCATAATTCAATACTATAAATTATTGATTTAACATGTTTTCTCAAGTTCAAATAAGAACCATATATCAAACATATATTAATATGAGAATTATAGAAAAACACTATATTATACCTTTTCTAATACAAAATATTTATAATATAGCCCCTATCTCTTCTTGTCACTCTCGTGTCATAAAATAAATGAGCTTCGATTATTCAAACTTAAGTAAATTTTAAAATATCTTCTGACTACAATTTATAATATCATTTTTTTTAGTAAAAACCCCTCATTACATCTCATTACCGTTTTCTTGTCTCTAACGCGAGAAAGAAATAAGATAATAATCTTCATAATTATGAATTAAAAAATAAGGATAAAAGTCAAATATTTTTATAAAATCTATATAAAATCTCTAGTAACCTAGAACACCTAAAATCATATAAAATAAAAAAATAATATTACATAAATTTTAAAAAAATCTGATATGGTAAAAAATCAATAAAGTCAGATTAAAATATAAAATATTATTTGCCACTGTCTCCTTTAATCAATCTAAATTCCTTACTCTCCATATACATCAAAATATCATTTTTATTAAAAGTCAACTTGAGAACTTGTTGATTCATAGTCTGATATCTCGATTCCCTTATACAAAGATAATGCCAAATGTTACTTTGGGATGAATCATGAATCATCGGCCTCCCTAATAAATACGAAATCTGCTGTTTAGTCATACCAATACGAATTTTTTCAATACTTGCAGTTGTTAGGCAGTCTCCTTGATTTAGATTGTTCCGATATAGCACTTGATCTATAGTAGAGCAGCTGGAGCTAATTATTAAAATTAATATTGAAGCAATCCAAGATGTATAACGTAGCATAAATTTTTTATTCCTTGTAATCTAGACATTCTACTTCCTCATTACTATAAATCCCGGGATTCATAGTTTTTAGTCTAATTGTCAGTGTACATATAAATTCATAATCACATAAACTTAAATATATACTTGCACGATATAATTTTAATATAAACATGAATTCACTATTTTCTTTATAATCGATATTTGAATATAAAATGAGATCGAAATTCAAAATATATCGATAATTCCACATTTAAATTTAATCAAGCAATTTTCGATAAACAATACAATCTATTCTTGTAAGAATCTAAAGAAAAAAACCATGTATAACTTTTATGACTCTATTCAAAAAACTATTGATACTCAAGGATTTCGCTGTCCAGAGCCAATCATGATGATTCGCCAAGCTATTCGGAATATAGAAGACGGTAAAATTCTATTCATTCTGTCTGACGATCCATCAACAACCCGAGATATACCTAATTTTTGTCACTTTATGGGACATATTCTTATATTTAAGAAAACTACAGACTTACCATATCAATATCTCATAAAAAAGGGATTAGCATAAAATAATAACTTATCTGTAAAAGAAATAAAATCTCATGCATGTGTGTCAAAGCCATAACAATACATTAATAATCTTTGTCGTTCTTTTAAAGCAAAGAAAATTAAGATTTTTATTTCTATGCAATATTACGCAGATTCCTATTTAAACAAGAAATTATATATATATCAAAAGTAGGAAAAATGGATCTCAAAGAGATTAAAATTAAATATATTTATATTAATATACATTACATTTAAAAACTATAAAAAATAAACAAATCATTTTTAATGATATAAATATCAAATTATAAATATTCCAAATATAATTAATTTTCTCTATCAAAATAAAAATAGACCAAAAAGAGATTGTACATCACAATTAATCAATCCAAACTAAATGTAAAACAATAGCATTCCTTCCAGTTCCAGTAAGAACAAACTATTCTAAATACACTATATAAAATATCCATAATATTAAATTATTACATAGTTAATTCAATATGAGCATTTAAACATTACAAAAGGCTAACAGAGTTTTAAATCTGAATTTCAAGTAATATAATACTGTCTCTCTTGCAAGTAATTACTGAAAATCACTAATAACTAAAACAGCATAGATCTTAGATCATCATGTATTAAAATAACACACCTTTCTACTACTAGTTGAATAATAACACAATAAGAATGAAGAAACAGGCAGTAACTAGATAAAATGTACTATATGATATCTATCACAATGTACTATTATAAAGTGAGTTCTTTTATGACTAAAAATATCATTAATTTATTCTAATAAAAACCAAACTAAAAAAACTACACACATACAAGCTATAACGTAGTATGCACTACGTTATAGTTTCATAACGAAGTATTAACTATTAGAGTTATATGTTATGTTAGAAAAAAACACTTCTGAAATATCTTTTCAAATTCAACGCATTTATACTAAAGATGTCTCCTTTGAAGCGCCTCATACACCACAAATATTCCAACAAAGTTGGGAACCCGAAGTTAAAATGAATATTGAAACGAACTCAAGTCAATTGTCTGATAAAACATATGAGGTCTTACTACGAATAACCGTAAATGCAACTATTGGTAGCAACACTGCATTCCTGTGTGAAGTACAACAAGCAGGAATTTTTTTTATAGAGAACATTGAAGATCATCACATGGCATACACCCTCTCTGTATCTTGCCAAAATATTATACATCCCTATGCAAGTGAATGTATTGCAAACTTGATATTACGTGGAACATTGCCCCCTCTGAATCTTGGGCCAATAAACTTTGAGAAACTATTCATAGAATCTCTTCATAACCCAAACCACACTAAATAACCTGAGGAAGATGATGCACAACTCTAATGCTGTTATGGGCATTATCGGCTCTGGTTGTTACGGCACCGCATTAGCGATTACCTTGGCTCGTAACGGCTATAAAGTGCTATTATGGGGACGTAATCAATCTCATCAAGATCGTTTACAAATCAACCGTTTTCATCATAACATACTTCCTAATATACCTTTTCCACCCAGTTTAATCATTGAAAAAGATCTTAAAAAAACGATAGTATCTAGCCGAGATCTTCTCTTAGTAGTGCCAAGCTATGTTTTTGGCGAAGTCTTACGATGTATAAGGCCCCATCTTCGTTCTGATTCTCGCTTGGCATGGGCTACCAAAGGATTAGAAAAAGGAACTGGAAGACTTCTACAAGACGTAGCACATGAGATACTTGGTGATAAAATCCCTTTAGCTGTAATATCAGGACCAACTTTTGCTAAAGAAATGGCAGAAGGTATGCCAACCGCAATTACCTTAGCCGCAACAGATAATTCTTTTGCTTCAGAGCTTCAACAAATTTTGCATTGCGGCGCAAACTTGCGAGTATATACAAATACTGATTTAATCGGTGTACAACTAGGTGGTGCAATCAAAAATATTATTGCTATTGGAGCTGGCATCTCTGATGGCATTGGCTTTGGTTCTAACACCCGAACCGCTCTTATAACTCGTGGATTAGCAGAAATGAGTCGCATGGGTACCGCTCTAAATGCTAATCCTTCTACCTTTACGGGAATGGCTGGACTAGGTGATTTGGTTCTTACATGCACAGATAATCAGTCACGTAACCGACGATTTGGAACCATGTTAGGCACGGGTAAAAGCGTGGAATACGCTATGAAATCAATAGGTCAACTTATTGAAGGATGGCATACCACAAAAGAAGTAAAAACGCTGGCTTTGCGCCACAACGTTGAGATGCCTATTACAGAACAAATTTATCAAGTTCTATATTATGGTAAAAATGTCAAAGAAGCTGCATATTGTTTACTAAACAGACAAAGAAAAAATGAATATCATAGTAAATAAAATACAATTAAATACACGATTCATAAACAATACAATAATTTTATGTAAGGAGAACATAGTAATGACATGCATAAAACCTGATAGCATTTGGCGTCACATCAGAATAGAGGCGCGCAAACTAGCTGAATGTGAGCCAATGTTAATCAGCTTTTATCACGCCATGATTTTAAGACATAACCATCTTGAAAATGCCTTGAGCTATATTCTTACTAATAAAATCTCAAACGCTTCTATCCCAGAAGTCTCCATACAAGAAATAATTCAAAATGCTTACGCAGAAGATCCAACAATGATCACTTCTGCTGCATACGATATCTATGCAGTGCGGAATCGTGATCCAACTGTCGACAAATATTCTACACCAATACTGTATTTAAAGGGATTTCATGCTTTACAAATCTATCGTGTTACCCACTGGTTATGGAGAAAAAATCGCAAATCTCTTGCTATCTATCTGCAAAATGCTAGTTCAGTCACATTTTCTGTCGATATTCATCCTGCAGCAAAAATTGGACGGGGGATAATGCTAGATCACGCCACCGGTACTGTGATAGGCGAAACAGCAGTAATTGAAGATAATGTCTCAATTCTCCAATCTGTTACGCTTGGCGGAACTGGTAAAACAAGCGGTAATCGTCACCCAAAAATCCGTGAAGGAGTTATGATTGGAGCTGGCGCTAAAATTCTTGGTAATATCGAAGTAGGATCTGGAGCTAAAATAGGAGCCGGATCCGTAGTCTTACAACCAGTCCCTCCTCATACGACAGTTGCGGGTGTTCCAGCAAGCATTGTTAAAAAATCAAATAAAAACATGCCATTAATGGAGATAGATCAGCGCTTTAGTGGAAAAATATCAGGCTTTGAATATGGCGATGGAATTTAAGAAATGTATATTCTAAAATTTAGATCGTGTGAGTATACAATTCTATTTTATACCCTTCACTATTATCTAATCTTCTTTAAGTAAATAAATAAAATACTTAGTACTAATAAAAAATTTGTTAAAATTATCATAGAACCCTCTCAACCCCTCTCCTTCTTGAGAGGGAATAACACAATGACCAAAGACGAGCTATGGAATGTGTATTCTAATTATTCTAATTAACTCTCTATTCATAATTAAAGATTTCTATCATAGTTTTTCTTGTTCTATAAATGAATATAATCTAATTTTCCTATACAGGAAAAACCGATTAACTCAAGAGACATTGAATCGTTGATTTCTTATAAACCACAACACATCTTATAAACTTATAACATATATGCAAAGGATCTAGCTAAGATAATATAAGTCTAACATTAATCTTTCCATCTCATATCCATTTCCCTTAACTCATGCATAATCCTGTTATGACTCCATGAACAGTGATTAGTCTAATCTTTTTTAGATCCATGGCTAATTGCATCAAAATACCTTATTTATTAAATATAATATAATACAAATTGTAACTTAGAAAATATTAGTATCTTTAAAAGAAAGTATATTTACTACCTGTCTTATATCTATAAAACCATATCTGCAATCAAAATTACTTTCCATCTTGAGAAACTTCTAAAAAATCTCTTACTGTTAAGACAGGCTACATTCTGTGAATATAAATGAAATTCTAAAATTCTGTTATTAATTAGAAAAATAAATATCCAAGACACGCTAGTTATTGTAAATATCGCCCCCTTTCTTAAAAATAATGCACATATCTAACTAAGAAAATCTCATGGAGTGCTATCCAAACCACCTCGCTCAATACAGAAGATCATTAGTACGATTAATTTTAATATAATTTTTTAGCAGTCTCCAACCAATCACGCTTAAACGGACGCTTCATATTTTCAATAGCATCAATTATATTATGATGTACCATCTTCTCATTTTGAATACCTACACAACACCCACCAAAACCTTCTAATAACAACTCAGTTGCATATACACCCATTCTTGACGCAAGTATACGATCATAAGCTACTGGAGCTCCACCTCTCTGAATGTGCCCCAAAACGGTCACACGTGTATCGCGTTTAGTTTCTTGTGCAATATATCCTGCTAGTATATTTATATCACAGAGATGTTCAGTAATTGCTACAATCGCATGCTTTTTACCTTTAGCAATTCCAGCTTGTATTTCATGTACAAGATCTTCACGAGTATTCAGTGTTTCTGGTAAGACAATGAACTCACAGCCACCTGCAATTGCAGCGGCTAAGGTAAGATCGCCGCAGTGGCGTCCCATTACCTCAACAATTGAAATTCTCTGATGCGAAGAAGATGTATCACGTAAACGATCCATAGCCTCTACCACCGTTTCCAACGCAGTGAAATAACCAATAGTGTAATCTGTTCCAGCTACGTCGTTATCAATAGTTCCTGGTAAAGTAATACAAGGAAACCCCATTTCAGTTAACGACTTAGCACCAATATACGATCCATCACCACCAATCACCACTAGAGCATCAATACCACGTTGTTTCATATTCTCAATAGCAACACTACGAACTTCCTTGGAGCAAAATTCTGGAAAACGAGCAGAACCTAAAAATGTACCACCACGGTTAATCATATCTGATACACTATAGCGATCAAGAATCACCATCCTATCTTGATATAATCCTAGATACCCATCATAAATCCCAAAAATGTCAAGACCTGCACTTAAGGCAGTGCGAACCACACCGCGAATAGCGGCATTCATTCCTGGGGCATCTCCACCACTAGTTAAGATACCGATCTTATTAATCATGAAAACCTCATAGAATATTAATCAAACTCATAAAAAATCAACAATCAAGACAATATTTACATAGAAGCTAAATATAAAAGTAATAAAAAAACTAATAAATTAATAAAAAGTAATTAATCACACTCAATAATACTTACCGATTACTCAGTGTAATCTTTTTATTATATTTAATTTCCTGCATCACTGAAGATATCCAGTCCATTGCTACGGTAATAGCCATACTCAATTTTTTTCTTAAGAACCACTCGTTTTCCCAGACAAATCTATTAACATAGAGTAACTTATTATCCTAATTCTTAGGATAATTTTATTACACACAATCTTTTATTTCCCAAATGTACCTTGACGCTCCTTATCCACCACAGAACGAGGATCCTGATGAATAAGAACATCGGAACTTGGAAAAATATCAAGTAACGCCTTTTCAATCTGATTAACTATTTTATGAGCTTCACATAACGATAGTTGGTCATCCATTTCTAAATGGAGTTGAATAAACCGCGTAGGGCCCGCCTGACGAGTACGAATATCATGTGCTCCACGTATACCTGGCCACGCTGAAATCATATCAATAATAAGCTGGTGCTCTCTAGGAGGTAAGGATCGATCAAGTAAAACTTGTATAGCCTCATAAGCCATACGCAAAGAAGAATATAAAATCCATGTTCCAACATATAGCGCACAAAACGCATCTGCTCGGTAAAATCCATACCAGCTGAAAGTTATTGCTAGCAAAATCACAACATTCATTACTATATCCGACTGATAATGCAGCATATCTGCGCGAATAGCTTGACTATGAGTCTGTCGTATAACCCAACGCTGAAAAATAACTAACGCTAGTGTAGAAAACAATGCTATTAAAGTAACAAGAACCCCTACTAACGGCGCTTTTAGTTCTTGAGGTGATGCAAGATTACGTAACCCAGCAAGAAAAAGAAAAAGAGCAGAACCACAGATAAATATACTTTGAACAAGAACTGCAAGAGATTCAGCCTTGCCATGACCAAAAGTATGTTTAGCGTCAGGAGGCTGCACGGCGTACCGTATAATCAGAAGGTTAGTCATTGAAGCAATGATATCAACTAACGAGTCGACTAGAGCTGCTAACATGCACACAGATCCAGTATACCACCAGGCATAAAGTTTAATAAACAACAATAGACAAGCAAGAACCATACCCGCTATAGCTGCTGAAAAAACCTGCCGTACATATTTGGCGCTCATAACAGCTACCATCCAGTTAAACCTGTATTATGGTATAATACAACAGTCTGCATACCGATATGTATCTTATCAAAGAACAAAACGTTTAACTTTATTAAAAAATATTTTAAATATAATTATATTATAATATAATCCATATAAGTATTAGAGGAGTTTTATTCAATAAAAAACTCACATATGCAATCATCCCTATAAACCCTATAAAATACCTGGATTATTTAATTTAATCCGTTAATTTTCTAATTATTTATTTAAATAAAACTTAATATATTATTAATATAATGCATTTAAAAAAATAAAAAATACAAATTCTTTAATATGTTTTATACCTAAATATAAATAACATAATACAACTATCTAACACATTATGATTATCAAACTAATATAGATATAATTCTTGCCTTCATTTTTAAATATATATGGAGATTCACGTCAATTCAAGACTAACATTTTTAAACCAATATGAATTACAACAAAATTATTTAATAGAGAATAATCTAAATTAAAATATAAATACATATTTTACCACAACCTATCCTTCTAATAATTATATTAGATCTAAAAATAACTCTTCCAGATCCTGCCTAATCTAATACAACTATAATATCTAAATAAAATATTAGGTTTTAATTTAAGATACATAAAATACCAAGAAAGATTTTATTAGTATACATCATACAATACAAATAGCTCTATCTTAGAATGACCAGTAAACTACCATGAAAAATAGATTCTGCTATTAGATTATACATATACCTTATACATAATTAATTATAACTTCTATTTTGAAAATATATTTCATATTTATAAGAATAAATATAATTCTTCTATATAAAGATGTCTTTACAACAACTCAGATCTATATTATATATATACTACTTATTATATAGATACTACTATAGTATATATTTACTATTAATAGTCTAAATAAGCATGTCCTCTATCACTAGACTGCGTCTTTCTATAAAAGAATATACTTGCCTCACAACTCTTTCTATTTATAAAAATCTATAACTACTATAAAATAAATCAAAATATAACCATACTAAACACTAGTCATTTTGTTCTAGCGAAAAAAATAAATTATCTCTACATCAAAATAAACAAATAAAAAAAGTATATAATTCATAAAAATATATCATTTAGTGTATATACTAAATACTATAGTTAGAAAAAATAATATAAAACTAACTAAAATGCTAAACCTACTCTGACATTCTTAAAAAATTTAATGCAAATATCCTCAATAACCGTTTTATTATATAAAAATAACAAGCACTATAAAATATTATTTTTTCTAAAAAACACATTACTACTATTTAATCATGTAATCACTCTCAAATATGATTGTTTGTGCTGTATAATCTGATAAAATTAATAATCTAATGAAATTACAAATAACCTATGAAGTCATTATATGCAATATTAATATCCTAAACAATAGAAATATCGATCAATAGATATTAAAATATATAATTAAAAAGCAAATTCATATAATCAATGACCTAAATATTCCATAATTCTCATTATAATGCTCATATATAGAGTTCCGTATCTAATATTTTCTTATAATTATATACCGGGCTCATTAGGAAAAAACAATTTTTTTCATTTTCAACTAACTTCACCTTGGATAGCTATGGAAGAAGATTCCATCATAGAGTCAGAATGAATTGATATACCTAACTAGTCTGATTAAAATAATTAAAAAATATCCTATATAAATTGAATACACCAAAATCAATGATATCAATACTCTCAATTGTATAGTCTACATTTAACCAAAAAACGCATATAAATACTCTCTAGAACATTCCTACTTCATATGAATAAAGTGATTAGTTACACCCCTTTGTCCTTACAATCCAAGAGTTCTAATGCTATACAGACATAGAAAATATAATTAAATATCATTATTGATCTAAAAAAAATTAAAACAATCAATAATTTAGTTAAAAATTAAAAAAACCCATTATAGATGACTTAAGTAATATCTTAAATATATTATTTTAATACATACACTTAGAGCTTAGGCCTGTCTATATGTAGATAAATAATTTTATATGCGATTAACAATAAACCTGAGAATTAAATAGTGACCCAAATTAAATTAATGTTTCTTACCACCGGTCTGTTAACCAAGTAAGCTACTAAAGTATATAAAAAAAATATTGTGCATAACCATAATAAAAAATTTTTTCCAAAATTATACAATATATGTTCAAACTATTTCCAAATATAAAAGCTAAATCAGAATAATCATATTTTAAAAAAAACTAACTGCATCTAAATATAGATAACATCGCTACTAATATCGCTGTCATTGATTAAGACATTTGATAAGATAAGAATAAATAGAATAGAATTTAAATTCTATTATTAGTTAACAAGTTAATTTTAAAAAAATCACTGTGGATTATATATTTAAACCAGATTGTACATTGAAGACTAAAAAATAAAAATAATCTACCATACTCTCTTTTTTCTTTTTCAATCAAACTTGTCCTTATTTTCCAACATTATCCCATAGAATAATTAGAGCTTCTACCATTATTTAGTTACTTCACCCAAAAATGAATTTAAATGTTCATCTATTCAAAACCTTAATTAACAAAATTCTTATATCTATCACATACTAATAATATATGAAATCTCCTTATCTTTTTGAATAGAGTTATCATTCTTAATATAATTAAGACCACTCGTTTATTAATATCTAAGATATTAAATATTTTTAATTTAATCGATATTTTGGCTCAATTCTTGTAGAAAGATCCGGCACAGATTATCATGCATTATGGATCATAATATACATATCATGCCTTTCTAAGTAGCCCAGAACATTTTGTGCATAACATTTATTACAATAATAACCTTCGTGTTCTAGAAAATAAAAACAATCATTAAGATACTGATAAAAACAAAAATAATTTTGAATATAATCTAAAAAAATAATTAAATATATTTAAAAATAATCTCTTCGTAAATTTAGCAAACAATCTAATATGGACTTTAATCAAAATAAAAATAAAAAAACATCTAGAATTAATAAACGCTATAACCAACACTATTCCACAATTCACCTCATTAGTTATCCTACTTAAATGTTACAATAAATAAGCCAACAAAAATAGATTGGATGACCATTTCTGTAAAACTATATTACAATTTTCGCTTCAATAACTTAATTTAATAAAACAAATAAAATACAATTAAATAGACGTACTCAGTTATCTTTAATAAAAAGACTTCTCAATCATCACTGATGATATCTACACAAATTCACTGATGCTTACTATTTTATTCTTAATCTACGCTTGCATCATATAATAACTCTAAAAACTACCTCTATATTTATTTATCAATTACAGATCAGTAAGTAACACTCTATAATATGCACTGGTCTTCTGTTACCACCGTCTTCCTTAATGAAGAGTTAGTAGAACCTCAATTAACACATATCCGTACAGTAAAACTCCAATCGCTCTATCTTTTTTAATTGAACATATAGAAAAAAACATACTAAGTAATTTGTTTGAGTCAACCAAAGCGCTATACCCCCACAAACCTTACCCATAAGAAATGATAACTAAAATATTTCATCTTAATATTTTTTAATTAAACAATATCATGATAACGACAACCACATGCTATATAATTTTAACTGATACAAAAAAAATAGAATTTTTCTAAATAACAATGTAAATATATGTCAGTTAACAACTCATAAAATATTACTTTTAAAGAAAGTTGCATCTATAATAAATCAATTATATTATAGAATAATTTCTTGAATTACCCTTTATGCCGAAGTGGCGAAATTGGCAGACGCAGTTGATTCAAAATCAACCGCCGAAAGGCATGCCGGTTCAAGTCCGGCCTTCGGCACCATCACATCTTCTCATCAAGAAGTACGAAAAAATCGAGTACGAGTAATACACCACAATATTAATCATTAATCATACTGAAGCTAAATCAGTGCTGCTCATATTCTTGATTATAAATTACTATTTTCCTAATCTAAATAAATTACACACTTTCGTAAAAAAAGAAAATGGATAAAACATATAACCCAAAAGATATTGAACAACCTATATATGAATTTTGGGAAAAACAAGGTTATTTCAAACCACATGGCGATATTACGCAAGAAAACTTCTGCATTATCATGCCACCACCAAATATTACTGGCGTGTTGCATATGGGACATGCTTTCCAACAAACAATTATGGATATAATGATTCGATACCAACGAATGCAAGGGAAAAACACCCTCTGGCAAACAGGCACCGATCATGCAGGTATCGCTACACAAATAATCGTAGGAAAAATGATTTCAGAAGAGGAAGGAAAAAACTTTCAAGAGTATGGACGTGATTCCTTTGTTAAAAAAATCTGGGAGTGGAAAAAACAAGCTAGTTTTTCCATATCCCAACAAATGCGTCGGTTAGGTAACTCCGTAGATTGGGAACGCGAACGGTTTACTATGGATGAAGGATCATCAGCTGCTGTCAAAGAAGTCTTCGTTCGCTTATATAAAGATAAGTTGATTTATCGACGTAAACGCTTAGTTAATTGGGATACAAAATTACAAACTGCTATTTCTGATTTAGAGGTAGAAAATATAGAAAAAAAAGGCTTTATATGGCATATCCGATATATGCTCTCGGATGGAATGCAAACTAATTATGGTCAAAAATACATAACTATTACTACCACACGACCAGAAACAATATTAGGCGACACTGCAGTGGCTGTCAATCCTTCCGATCAACGCTATCAAGACTTGATTGGCAAATCCCTTATTGTACCAATTGTTAACCGTCGAATTCCCATCATTGCCGACATGCATGCAGATCAAAAAAAAGGCACTGGTTGTGTAAAAATTACCCCGGGCCATGATTTCAACGACTACAACGTCGGATCTCGTCATAAATTGCCAATGCTTAATATCTTAACATTAGATGGAAAAATTCGAGACCACGCTCAGGTTTTTGATGCAGAAGGTAAAAAATCTAATATTTACGATCCAACAATTCCATTGGAATTTCGTGGACTAGCGTGCAAGTTAGCTCGTCAAGAAATTCTTAAGTCTCTAGATATCCTTGGATTAATAGATGAGATTCAACCACATTATCTTACAATTCCGTATAGCGAACGAAGCGGTGTAGTAATTGAACCTATTCTTACCGAACAGTGGTATGTGCATACAGAACCATTAGCCAAAATAGCAGTAGAAGCTGTAAAAAATGGAAAGATCAGATTTGTTCCTAAACAATATGAAAATATGTATTTCGCTTGGATGAACAATATTGAGGACTGGTGTATTTCGCGCCAATTATGGTGGGGACACAGAATCCCAGCATGGTACGATCAGCATGGCAATTACTATGTCGCCCGAAGCGAACAGGAAGCGCGAATAGAAAATAATCTCAGCTTAGAAATCGACCTCACTCAAGAAGAAGACGTATTAGATACTTGGTTTTCCTCAAGCCTGTGGACCTTTGCCAGCTTAGGATGGCCTCTTCCCACTAAAGCCCTTCAAACCTTCCACCCAACCAGCATACTAGTAAGTGGATTCGATATTATATTTTTCTGGATTGCTAGAATGATCATGCTCACCATGTATTGTGTTAAAAACTCTAGAGGAATCCCAGAAATACCATTTAAAACCATTTATATTACCGGACTAATACGTGATGAAAATGGAAAAAAAATGTCTAAATCTAAAGGAAATGTTATTGATCCACTAGAAATGATTGATGGCATTTCTTTAAGCGCAATGATAAAAAAACGTACAGAAAAAATATATAAACCCAAAATAATAGACAAGATTCGCACGATAACTCAAAAGCAATTTCCACATGGTATTAAACCATATGGCGCTGATGCATTACGATTTACATTAGCAGCCTTAACGTCTACTGGCCGTGATATTCACTGGGATATGAAGCGCTTAGAAGGTTACCGACACTTCTGTAATAAATTATGGAATGGAAGTCGATTTGTCTTAATGAATACTGAAGACAAGGATTGTGGCTTTAATAATAGCGACATAATATTATCGAATCCAGACCTTTGGATTCTTGATAAATTTAATCACACGGTAAAAGCCTATCACCACGCAATGGAAAACTATCGTTTTGATTTAGTCGCTAATATATTACATACATTCACATGGCACCAGTTTTGTAACTGGTATTTAGAATTTACTAAAATCATACTCAGTCATGGCTCTGAAACCCAGTTGCGAGGGACTCGACATACACTAGTGTATATATTGGAATCCCTGCTTCGCTTAGCGCACCCAATTATTCCATTTATAACTGAAAGCATATGGCAACGCATTAAAATCATACGTAACATTAGCGATACAACGCTAATGTTACAACCCATACCCAAGTTCTCTACGAGATTGATAGACGAGGTAGCTATAAAAGATATTGAATGGGTAAAAGAAGCTATTATCGCAACACGAGATCTTCGTAAAATAGTCAATCTTTCTCCAAATCAATCATTAAATCTGCTTATTCGAAGCCAAAATAAAGACGTTTTACGTCGTATAAATCAAAATCTCCCACTACTAAAAAGCCTATCACGTCTCGATAAACTTACCCTTCTAAAAGAAGGTCAAGACACATCTAAAACCTGCAGTAAACTTATCAATGATGCTGAGCTACTCATATTCAATCACCATATTACAGATTACTCTATTGAAATCGATAACCTAAAAAAAGACATTACCAAACTCGAGATAACTATAAAAAAAATAAATTCTAAATTAAAAAATCAAGGATTTATAGCTCATGCTCCATCTTTGATTATATCACAAGAACAAAAGCGATTACGAGAGTTGGAAATAGAAAAAGACCGACTAATTAACAAACAAATTATGATTTTATCATTATAAAATAAACTATATAGTTTATTTTATAATGTAATTTTGTCTTCGTATGAGACAGCGTCATTAAAATGAAACCTGATATAGACAGAACGCCTGTATGTAGTAAAAACGCATCAATATTCATTCATATAAATTACAAAAAAGAGCGTATCCACAAAAATTAATAATTAAATAAAACTATAAATTGAATCATGTAATAGGTTATTCTACAGTCATACAATTCGATAATCATGGAAAAGTATGTTTTATCACCTCCCGCTTCATAGAAAGGGTTACGAACTAAGATCATGGAAAAAATAGATATTAAAATTGTAAATTCACAGATAAATAAAAAGCTTTCTCTTCCATCTTACGCTACTAATGGTTCAGCTGGTCTTGACTTAATGGCATGCATTGAACATTCAATGATACTACAAGCTGATAGTACCACTTTAATACCAACAGGTATAGCACTGAATATTTCAAATCCTAAGCTAGCAGCTATAATATTACCAAGATCTGGACTTGGCCATGCTCATGGCATTGTTCTAGGTAATTTAGTAGGGTTAATTGACTCTGATTACCACGGAGAACTAATGGTTTCACTATGGAATCGAGGAACTAATCCTTTTACAATTCAACCCGGCGATCGTATTGCTCAAATTGTCTTTCTTCCTATCGTACAAGTAGAATTTAATCTAGTTAAGCATTTCCCAAAAAGTGATCGAGGAACAGGAAATTTTGGCCACTCCGGTCGCTAAAAGTCATATTACAAAAAATTAACATCTATTAATTAGCCTCTTTAGCATTAAATTACTAGTCAATATTGAATACCCATCAACTTATTCTGTATCAACCATACTTTATTCAAAGTCATCTTCCTCTAGAAGATATAACAGAAGAAACTTTTTTTATATAACATCTAGATAACAGTATGAAACACATACAATGCTTATTATACTTAAAATAATGACAAAACCTTTCACAAAAAATGCTATAGAACATCAAATATTCAGAACAATTGATGCATCTAATATACTTTTATTTTTTTAATATCTTAAAATAAAATACATATATCAATATTTAATATGTAGAAAAATCTTAATCAGACTTTAACAGATCATAAAATGAATTATTCTACCTGAACCCGAACACCAATCTTAAGGATTTCATTATCTGATTTCTCTGCAACTGTCCAAATCATATCTTTCCACTCAATCTGATCCCCAACAACAGGAACGGCACCAATAACACCAGAAAACATCTCACCAAGTGTTTGCTCGCTATCTGTGTCATAATCTAGTGCAATGCCATAAATTTTTGCAACATCCTGCAGTCTAGCATTTGCTTCTAAAATAAAGTCACCAAAAAATCTCTGATCTAATGAAATAGGAGGCGATTGACTAAATAACTTACCCAAAGCTGCAAGATCACGCTCACGACCAATTACACATAGTACATCATTTTCTTTAAGACATGTACTACCAGAAGGATGAAGCAAGCGATTATTACGAAAAAGTGCTGCAATTCGAGTATCATAAGGCATGCATAAATTACGTAAAGCAACACCGATACACCAATTATCCGCACTCAGTTGATATATTATCTGTTCCCATAAACTTTCAGGATGAATATCTAACCCAATTCTAGAGATAGGAGATGCTAAAGGTGGTACAATCACCCGCGCTCTACGCGCAGCCCAACTTAAAGACGTACCCTGAACCATTAGTGAAACTAAAACAACAAAAAAAGCAATATTAAAAAATAATGCCGCCTTAGGTAATCCAGCCATCATGGGAAAAACTGCAAGGATAATTGGCAATGCACCCCTTAAACCAACCCAGCTAATAAACATTCGTTCGCGAATAGTAAAACCACGAAAAGGTAATAAACACAAAATAATTGAAAGAGGTCGAGCAAACAAAATAAGACAAAGAGATAAAAGTGTAGCAGGTATAGCTATATGCCAAAGATCACGAGGATTAACTAACAAACCTAATACAAGAAACATGCCAATTTGACTTAACCAAGCCATACCATCAAAAACCTGAAGTATACCATGGCGATTACGAATCGGACAATTCCCAAGAATAAACCCGCACAAATACACTGCAAGAATACCACTACCCTCTAAAGTTGTCGTAAGAGAAAAAACAAAAATTCCAGCACTTACTGCTAAGAGAGGATAAAGACCACTGGCCAAAGAGACTCGATTAATAATCTGAACTAAAGCCCATCCCCCGCCCAATCCCAAAAGAATACCTAATCCAAATTGCTGAATAAGGTGCAATACAAACATCCAACTCAATTCGGTTTGCCCATTCTGCAACATCTCAATAAGAGTTATGGTTAAAAAAACAGCCATAGGATCATTACTTCCTGATTCGATCTCTAGAGTGGCACTAACTCTTTCATTCAGACCTTTTCCGCCTAAAAGTGAAAACACTGCCGCAGCATCTGTAGAACCAATAATAGCTCCAACTAAAAAACCATTTAACAAATTAAGACCAAAAAGCCATGAAGCAGCTATACCAGTTACCCCTGCAGTAATCAATACACCAATGGTTGCCAATGAAAGAGCTGGGCCCAAAGCTACGCGAAAAGAACTGGCCCGTGTTCGCATTCCCCCATCTAACAAAATAACAGCTAAAGCCAAATTACTAATAAGATAAGCTGCCGGATAATTATCAAATGCAATACCTCCAATACCATCTGTTCCGGCCAGCATACCAATAAAAAGAAAAATAACAAGAATAGGAATACCAAGTTTTGACGATAATGAACTTAGTAAAATACTTGCAGCTACTAAGACTGAACCTATAATAAAAAGACTATAAATTGCTCTGGATTCCAATAGATACCTCTCCAGTTAAAAACGAATAGTTATTTAATATTTTATATATTGTTAAAATTATAAATTTTCCTATATCTTACATTCAGAACTAAAAAAATAATAAGCGAAAAAAAGAAAAATAAACCAACTGTATCACTCAAGTTATTAGATTATCATTCCACTAAAAACCCAGAACCTAAAGTCTTTCTAGGAAAGAAAAAGGAAAATCTTCATATTATATAAAATAAAATCTAATAATTTCTATAATAATAACTAATGGTTAATCTTTACTGATATAAGAATCAAAAGACTTATCTTTTTAATAAAAGATCTACATTCACATATTTTTATTCAGTCTTTTAATACATCACTCGACACAAGCATTTAAAAATTATCAATAATACACGTGATTCATAATGATATAATACGTCTTTTAATGAAATTTAAAACATAGAGCTTTTACAAAACTATCCAGTTATCTCCGTCTTTGTCTGCAAAAAATGACAAAATAAATAAAAAAATAATGACAAAACGCAATAAATATATGTAGGTATCTGCATAATAACTAACCCTCTCTTTCTGACTCGATTACAAGAACTTATTGAGCTATCAACTCTTATTATATTTTTAGTCTTCTCCATATAAAAGATGCTTAGTTCTAAACTGTATTCTATGGTTGAAACCTAACTAGAAAAATAATTGTACTTATATAGACATCTCGTAACTTCTTTAAACAAGCTACGTTCTCTTTCAGCTAAAATAAGACTCCTTTAAAATATTATTATGAATCTATATAAAATGTCATGTAAAATAGATCAAAAAAGACATTTAGTATAAATAATCATATAAAAAGAAATATGATATTTAAACCTCTTTTATTATATAATCATACTAAGCTCAGCCCTCTCTGAATACTGATTGTTACATGTATTCTTGACAATAAAACGCCATGCCATCTATTAATCTTATTAATATTACTTACAAAATAATACACCAGACATTCTACTTATTATACACTCGGCATTGCTCTTTTAGGCAGGATTAGTAATGGAAATAAAATGCTCAGATCATGTTAGAATTTGTCAAATCACTAGCTTTCTTCTAGTATTTAGCGCACTATTTTCTATCTTTCCATTACATTTACTACCCTGTTTTTTATCTGGTTTTATTGTATATGAAACAATTCTAGCTCTAACTCCTATAATTGAACGATTAGTTAAAGGACCGATTGCTCGATGGATCAGCATTATGTTTCTAAGTATGTTCGTTATATTGACATTAGTTGCAGGGATTACTAAACTCATTACCTTTCTATTGCATGACTTCCAAAACCTTGCTTCCTTTCATCTTACTGCTAACAAACTTTTAGAAGATGCCAAACATACAGTATCCCCTATCATAGCCCGTTATCTACCTTTAGATATTAATGACTTACAAGAACAGGTTGCAGAATGGTTGCGAAAAAATCTCGTTACACAAACTTTTGGCACAAATACAGTACACATCTTTGCTACTATGTTAATAGGAATGGTGCTAGGAGCAATCATTTCCCTTCGTAATGACAGCATTCAACGACCCAATGCGCCATTAAGCTCTGCAATACTGAATAGGTTACGCATTTTAAGCAAAGCGTTTCATAATGTAATCTTCGCACAAATTAAAGTCTCATTAGTTAATACCGTATTAACAGGGATCTTTCTTTTTGCTGTACTTCCTATGTTTTTACTACATTTCCCATTTTCTAAAACTATTGTAGTATTAACTTTTTTCTCTGGATTGTTACCAATAATTGGAAATTTAATCTCTAATACTGCAATTGTGCTAATCGGACTTTCTATCTCCCTAGAAGCTGGAAGCATTGCCCTAACGTACCTCATACTTATTCATAAATTAGAATACTTTATTAATGCACAAATTTTTAGCAGTCGTATTAATGCTGAAACTTGGGAAATTCTATTGGCTATGCTCATTCTCGAATCGACTTTTGGAGTATCTGGTGTCATCGCGGCTCCAATTTATTATGCTTACCTTAAGGCCGAATTACGTAATAGTCGTTTAATATAAAATATCCATATATGACTATGCCATTTATATCACCCAATAGAACTGATGTATTCTGATCTTGATTATAAACTATAAACAATTTTCTAAAAAAATTTTATAGAAGATTGATGTCAATATCAAAGTTAAGTGCTATACATATGATATACTAACGTGCTTAATAAGCTAAATACACTGACTAAATAGAAAATTATTTAAATTTTAAAATATTTTGACATAAGAAATGAGTATCGTAATAATATTAAAATGTAAAAGTTACCCTTATGTCTAAATATATTTAAGTCAAGCCAATGAAATACAAAGCCATTTCTATTAATCCAAAGAATCCAAATCAGTTTATTGAGATACAACAACCTACACTGTATCCTAATCCATATGATCTTGTAGTAGAAGTTAAAGCTATCTCCGTAAATCCAATTGATCTTAAAATCCGACAAGAACATCAAAAGACAAGTCTACAATATCCACGCATACTTGGTTGGGATGCAAGCGGTGTTGTTTTAACTATCGGAGATCAAGTAGAGAATTTTAAACCAGGTGATCATGTATTCTACGCTGGTGAGCTAAACCGTTCTGGAAGCAACACCACGTCTCAATTAGTAGATTCACGAATCACCGGCTACAAACCAAAAACACTCAGCTGGGGAGAAGCAGCCGTAATTCCCTTAACCGCCTTAACAGCATGGGAAGGTTTATTTGATCGCCTACACATTAATGATAGTGATCAAAATAAAACATTACTTATTATTGGTGGAGCGGGTGGAGTAGGCTCTCTAGCTATTCCATTGGCCAAACTCTACAGCAAAGTAAAAGTAATCGCCACTTCTTCACGCGAAGAATCTCTGAAGTGGTGTCTCAATCGCGGAGCTGACTTAGTTATTAACTATAAAAACATGCCGGTAGAACTAAAAATCCATGGACTAAAGTATATAGATTACATTTTTTGCTTAAACGATATCGATAGCCACTGGCCTGCAATTAGTGAGATTATTTCTCCTCAAGGTCAAATTTGTACTATCGTATCCAATAATCACCCTCTAGATCTAACGGTGCTTAAAATAAAAAGCGCAGCATTACATTTTGAATTTATCTACACTCGAAGTCTTTTTACTACTTCAGATCTTTCTTCTCAAGGAGATATTCTTAATATGATCTCAAAAAATTTAGACGAAAAACAACTAACCTCTTCACTACATACAACTCTATATGGATTAAATATAGACAATATCTTACATGCACACAAATTAATACAAAACGGTCATGTGTGCGGAAAAATAGGTATCGTATATTAAACTACAAACTTCTACTGCAAATTACAATATCAGTCTAAGGGAAATAATATTTTCAAGAAAAACTATAATTATTTTAAAAATCCACTTAAGTTAAGATAAACAATTTTTTACATTGATTAAAAATAAACTACTGCTTTGAAAAATGAGCACTTTCGATATAAATCTTTGAAATAAATCGAGTTTGGATTTATTAATAACTATACTTTTACTTCTATCTCTTAGAGGTAAATCAATTTTTGTGATCATTCAAGTATAGCTACAGATCTTTAAACCAACAAAATAATAAATAATAAACATAATTAGCTAATACAAACAATTCTATTGTATAAAACAAATCATTATAACCATAAAAAATACTTGCTTAAATAAATGAAGAGTTTATTACATATGAAGTTTTCGTATATTTTCTGGTTTTATTATCATGAAGACTATTCTAAACTTCATAAAGTGAATGACATTTCAATAAAAAAAATAGATTAAAATCCATTTTACACAAAACACTAACTGGCATAACAGATGCATTATTAGCAAAATACAATATTCTCTAAAATATACCTCCTCAAAGACATAACAGAATACACCTTATCTTATTTGAATCAGATTATAATTCTTACGCAACACTCCTATATTATCTATATAATATATAGTTTATCTTAACATGTGATTAAAATAACCTACATCCATATTGACTAATGTTTAACACTTCATTAATTATTAATAGTACAATTAATTATTTATCACTAAATAATCGTTTTACCTCACGCAATAATATTTTCAAAAACATGTACTAACAATATTATCCATTTTGAATAACTGTCAAACAATGAATCATGATCTATCATTAAAGATAAGTCTATGCTTTACTACAACATCCTTACACTATGAACAATATACTAATGCAACCTACGCTTCTATTTTACGACTATGAAACTTTTGGAACCAATCCATTATTAGATCGACCAGCGCAATTCGCTTCTGTACGTACTGATATCAATTTCAACCCTGTGGGAGATCCAAAAGTGATATATTGCCAGCCTGCACTGGACTATCTCCCGCAAGCCGAATCTGTTCTAATTACAGGTATTACACCACAAATTGCTTGTAAACGCGGTATTAATGAGTCTCAGTTTGCTAAGCAAATTTATAAAATATTCAACATTCCAAATACGTGCGTGATGGGTTATAACAATGTGTGTTTTGATGATGAAATTAGTCGAAACCTCTTCTATCGTAACTTTTGTGATCCCTATTCCTGGAGCTGGAAAAATAAAAACAGTAGATGGGACTTACTAAACGTAATACGGGCTTGTTACGCCTTACGACCAGAAGGAATACAATGGCCTCTAGATTTAGACGGCTTGCCTAGTCTGCGTCTAGAAGAACTTACTCAAGAAAATGGAATCGCGCACCATCATGCTCATGATGCTATAGATGATGTCTACGCTACAATTGAGCTAGCTAAACTCATCAAAAAAAAACAACCGAGGCTCTATCACTTCCTATACCACTATAGAAATAAAGCTCAGCTTAACACATTAATTAATATACGAGAAATACAGATACTAGTATATGTTTCCAATACATTTGGTAAAAAACGTAAATATACTAGCTTAATTTCTCCACTAGGATGGCATCCAAAAAAACAAAATACATTGATAGTTTGCGACCTAAGCAAAAATATTGCGCCCTTATTTGAAAAAAATGCAAATACATTACGTGACGAGCTCTATAGCTGTCATAAAAACTACGATAAAAGCTCTACCATACCCCTGAAGCTAGTACATCTTAATAGATGCCCGGTAATTGCACCAGCCCATACATTACGAGACTTAGATACTAAGAGGATTAATATAAATATCCAGGATTGTTTAAATAACTTTAAAAAATTAGAACAACATCCTCAAATAAGTAAAAAAATTATAGAACTGTACTCAGAAGAGCCACCTATTCTACAATTAGAGGATGTTGATGCACAGCTTTATAATGGTTTCTTTAACCAAAAAGATCAGTCTTCTATTAAAATTATACGCAACACTAATCCAGAAACATTGTCTAGTCTACGTTTATCATTTCATGATGAACGACTATCAAAGCTATTATTTCGCTTTCGAGCCCGTAACTTTCCTAAAACTCTAAACAGTATAGAAAAAAAAATTTGGCTGGAACAGCGTCGCTCTACACTTACTCAGAAATATTTTAATCAATATATAGAACAGATCCATACTCTATTAGATCTCAATAAATTGAATCAAAATAAAACGAAAATCCTAGGAGATCTTTTATCTTACGCAAAAGAACTTCAATTACATACACACTTAGATGGTTATTAAAAATAAAACATAATATTGCAACATATATTTTAAATCAATGATCTAATTCTAGTCAGAGCAACGAAGAAACTTAATAAAAAAAACTAACAGAACCAACACTATGATCAATCATAGTATCATTGCATATATCACGAATTTTCTATTTCTTTTCTAAAAAATATATTTATAAATAGATAATCTAAGACACTATAAAGTAAATATAGTTATCTTAACATTTGATTATATCAATCAAAATATACTGTGACTGTAAATTCACAGATTAATGTAATACAGGCTGTATGTCCTTGTAGTCAAGAAAACCAATCCTCTGAGTAAAACATTATATTTTATATATATAGAGCCACATGAGATAAATTACATAATACAATCTTTCATAATTTTAAAAAGATGTCGCCCTAATTACCTTGGACAATAAAAATAATATAGACTAGCTAACAACAAACTGAAAATAGTCACGAGACGTAGAATAAATATATAGAAACAATCAAAAAAGAATGTATTCTTATCACAACTATCTTTAATACAGAATTAAACTAATTCTAATAATCTAGCTAAGACAAAATAATTTAATTCTATAGATTATCAATACATAATGAAATCTGAATGATAAAATATCTGTCTTTATGTAACAGGATCCTTTCCAAGGGAAAGGATTTTTCAAATTAACACAGTTCTGTATACAAAGTGATTTAAGTATTACATTAATGCTTAGTGTCTATTGTAAAAAAACCCAATTACATAAAATTTTTAAATTAACTAATATTTTCTATATCTGAGGTTTTTTTGAACAAAAAATTAGGATTGAGTGCTTTAACTGCACTAGTTTTAAGCTCCATGCTAGGTGCCGGTATTTTTAATTTACCGCAAAACATGGCAGCCATCGCAAGCCCAGCGGCGCTTTTAATAGCCTGGAGCATCACTGGAGGGGGCATAATTCTTTTAGCATTAACATTTATTTTTCTAAGAAAACTGACACCTAATCTAGATGGTGGTATTTTTATTTATGCTCAAGCAGGTTTTGGTAATTTAATTGGATTTTGCTCCGCATGGGGGTATTGGTTATCTGCTATAATCGCTAATGTAGCTTATCTAGTTATTATTTTTTCTTCTATAAGCATTTTTAGTGACTCCTCAGACTATATTGTCTTTGGAAATGGTAATACCTGCTATTCTCTCTTAGCATCGTCTCTTTTATTATGGCTAATTCACGCACTAATTGTACGAGGAGTCAAAACTGCAGCAAATGTTAATCTTATAGCAACTATTGGTAAACTTCTGCCTCTAGGGTTATTTATTATACTAGCTAGCATTAATTTTCGATATAGTTGCTTCCGGTTTGATTTTATCGGCCAAGCGCTAGAAAAGCCTATTTGGCAACAAGTAAAGGATGCCATGCTGATTACACTTTGGGTATTTATTGGCATTGAAGGCGCACTAGTCATGTCGGAGAGAGCACGTAATAAACATGATATTAGCTCGGCTACATTATTAGCGGTCCTGGCTGCACTAGCTATTTATATACTAGTTACACTTGTATCTTTTGGTATTGTTGCACGAAAAGAACTGGCAATAATGCATAACCCCTCTATGGCTGGATTAATGTATAACTTAATGGGATACGGAGGCACTATTATTATAGTAATTGGTCTAATTCTTTCAGTATGTGGCGCATATCTAAGTTGGACAATCATGGCAGCAGAAGTTCCGCCCATTACTGTAATGAACCAAAGCTTTCTTATGCCAAGTCTCAGTCTACGTAATCCTCATGGAGCGCCAACTATCTCTCTTTATCTCACCAATGCCTTGGTTCAAATTGGACTAATTCTATCTTACTTTACTAATTGTGACTACAATATTCTCCTTACTATTGCATCAGAAATGATCTTGTTACCTTATTTACTAGTAACTATGTATCTTTTTAAAGTAGCATTAAGATTAAACAAACCAGGCATTACTATCACGGCAACTGGTGCAAGCATATATGGAATTTGGTTATTATATGCATCAGGACTTACCAATCTTCTTTTGTCCCTTCTACTATACTTACCAGGTATACTAGTGTTTTTCTACAATCACCGAACTAAAAAGGAGCTATAAAACTATTTATAGTAGAAATAATTTATTAAATTAAGACATATATATTATAATAATGTCGTATTTATATTGAATCAACCACACCTCAACAATAAATATCAAAAATTACTTAAATTCATTTTGCATGGAATTAATAAAATATTTACCCATAAATAATTATTTTCTCTAAAATCTTACTTTATTAAATTTAAATTTATTATTCGCCATATCTACATCATGATATTATAAGTCAATATGATTCCGTCATTGTTCTGATAATGAAATAATGTTTTTAAAAAAATTATTAACGTTCACATCAAGTAAGCTAAAGAAATTAGAAAATTATAATGCTATCTTCATATTTTTTCGTACTGATCACACCCCTTCTTTATACGTTATATTAATATAATTATATTATACATCTTTTATCTAAACTAACAGTTGCTACATCAATCTTATCTCGATACTTTTACATAATCAAGAATCTCTATCATAAAATGATAAGCATAAAAAAATAAAATATAATTAATTTAGATAAAACTTTTTATCCAATAAAAAAATATGCTTTATTTAAAATACATTAAAAAATCAGATAATCATTAAATTATCGTTATATCTTCTTCTAAAAATAACGTTGGAATTATTTTAATAACAAATCATTGAAAATCATTAACATCTATGATTATCCGATAATAACACAAGTTAATTAAAAAAAGATATATAAATATAATCAATATACCGTATATTGTAACGTTTCCCTCTATAACAAAATCTCTTGAACTTGAATTTATGCATACGAAATATATTTTACTTGTATAGTCTTATCTATAAAACATCTCTATTCTTATTACTAACTACAAAGTAATAATATAACATTATCATAACCATTATCGTACTATAACTTTATCAATCATAAACCCAATACAATCCCAATTCATACAATATTTAATAACATTATCATAACAAAAAATCAATTAGACATACGCGCAAAATCTGACAATACATTGTAATAATTTACATGTACCTATTATTACCACGTAACAAAGACGATCATAACTTAGGTAAAAGAAAATAATTATTTATTCTAAGAATCCTAACCAATCATTCACTTCTAACGTATCAAATAATCAAGCCCATTTTTACCTCCGCCACTTACCAGACTTAAAATGCTTCTTTGTATATTATAATCCAGATCTCTTAAAAATTTGGATACACATAAATTAATATAATCGATTATAGAATATATATTCTCATATATTACGCTAATTATGATAGTATACACTTAATCTCTTCGCTTAAGTAAGATATTTTCTATGATAGAAAATGAAAAAAACTTTATAATAATATCTCTAGTATATCGTATATAAGCAATAGACACCCCATACCATCCATATCGAAACTATGCAATCACCAGTTTCTGCCTTATCATCACGAAACACCAATATGGATGAAAATCTTTTTCTCTATTCCTTTTCTGGTATAAAATCCTTCTATAAAAATTTCTTTACTAAAAATCTTGTAATTTAATAGTGTTAAATCTAACATAACTTAGAACAATAGGAAAAACAAAGATTTTATCTTATGTACTTTGTAAATAAAAGAACTATCATCTGAATAACTCCGTTAAGATCTGAAGATCTCTTAAAATAAGCAATAAGATAAAATAATCATATTATAAAAGATAAATGTATCTTCTTCTTACATTTGATGTAAAAATCATGTAGTAAAATCATTATAATTATTCTATGATTCTAAATATAAACAACTAAACATAGCGCACTCTTCTTAAAAAATAGAAAACTATTTAATCTTGCCTAAATAATTAAAAATATCATCATACATATCATCGTACCACATCCTGAAAATTATATAATAATCCCCTTAACTTCATCTTTTTCTTATTAATTTTTCTTATTAATGGATGACTATTTTTGATATTATCTTCCTATTTTCACTAATAAGCTTCTTAACCCCTTCTAAACTATTAGTAGATCATGCTCTTCTTTAAAAGTACAAATCATCTTTCCCTGAAGAAAGATCATAACTAAAACCACCCAAGTCCTATATTTTACAAATAAAATCAGATACAATATCACTAAGTAGATTTTGTATACTCAAAATCATTCATGTTGCAGTTTTGGGTATAAATTGATCATATTAATAATTTGCTCCCTAGTCATTCTAAAGACACCGTCCCCACCCTGATCAAAATCTATCCATGCACACGGTATATCTGGAAACAATGTGAGTAAATCAGACATGCTACCACCAACTTCGCAAATAAAAACTCCATCATGCGCCAAATAATCTTGTACGTCACTTAAAATACGAAGAACTAATGTTAAAGCGTTATCTCCAGAAATTAAACCCAATGTAGGTTCATGAAGATATTCATCCGGTAAAAACTTAACATCACTCCTATTAACATATGGTGGATTCGTTATGATTAAATCATAATTTTTATGAGGAATGTTAGAAAAAAGATCTGATAATATTGTCGTCACACGTTGTTTTAATCTATATCTGAAAACATTTTTTTTAGCAACAACTAACGCATCCTCTGAAATATCTACAGCATCAACCTCAGCATCAGGAAAAGCTAAAGCACAAGAAATAGCTATACAACCACTACCTGTACACATATCAAGAATCTTTTTAGGTTGATAAGAAATAAGACCAGAAAACTTTTGACTAATCAACTCTGCAATGGGCGATCGTGGTATAACTACACGTTTATCAACATAAAATTCTTGACCACAAAACCAAGACTTATTAGTAAGATAGGACACTGGAATACGTTCATTGACACGACGCTCTACAAGTTCAACAACCCGGCGTCTTTCTCTATAAGTAAGTCGTCCATTAGACATATCTATATTACTATCTATCGGCAAAAACAGCATAGGTAAAACTAGTTGCACAGCTTCGTCCCAAGCATTATCTGTTCCGTGACCATACCAGAGATTAGCTTCCGAAAAACAACTGACTGACCAACGCAAAAAATCATTAATAGTCTTAAGCTCTTGAATTGCCTCATTAAAAATAATTTTCTCCACTTATCCCTCCAGAATCATTTAATTCATCTGCATCGTTAGATCATAGTAATCCACGAAAAATATGAATACAATCACATTCAAAGACAGTAAAATAACATTGTTAATCTTCATCACTCATTCCTTAATACTACGAATATCACAATTACATGATAACCAAAATACAATTACATATATATCTTATAAAGATAATGAGAATATAATTCATTCTCTTTCATGAATAATATGAATCATGTATAGAACAATTCAGAGTATATACTATAATGAGGTATAATATAGATAGACTTAATAATACAATTCTTGCTTTAGATACAAACTAAGAGATTAAGATATAGATATACAAATATTTAGCGCAGTTAGCACATGAATTAACGATTATAAAAAATATATGAAGAAACACAACAACACACATCTCTGATACAAAAAGAGACTAATCAATCTCATTTTGATCTTAACGATTGATGCCACATACCTTCTTATTAAATAATATTAAAAAACACAAGCGTTCTATCTTTGTAAAACAATTTCATTGTCATTGCCATCTACATATTATTCTCAACAAAATCTACAAACAGGATTTAAAACACGAAATCCACTTTTTTAATACAGGAACATGGTCTCAATGAAATTACAACCTGCAAAATCCATATCCTATATAAACCCTGCCGACTTATTCCCGCTATAATTTCTACCACGCCACAATAAACAATGCAAACACAAACATGACTACTCCTTTAGATTCTGTAAAAGAAGTGAAGGGTATCATAGTTAAAGAGTAATCATTTTTAGAAAAAATTAATGTAATTAATATTAAGACACAACGCTTCTTATATATCCTGAACCTTAATCTCCATCAATATAATTGAATACTATTCCAATAAAATGACTTAATATTATCAATCACTTATAATCTATACTATAATAAAAAACATATTGTATTATATAAATAATTAGATTTTTTATATAAGAAGAAACATTAGATTTTAAAAAATATTACTTGTAGATAAATATTATGATTTATATATCAAATCCATAACAGACAATTCTAACTACAAACATAATTCTATAAACATCGACATCAGCGATATAATTAGTTTTTCTTCTAAAAATTCATAACTAAGGTTATAATTTAAAGAAACCAACTTAACCCGATATAAAGATCTATATACCTATCCTCGGCCTATAACAAGCTGTTGCAACATGCAATGATTTTTGTTAAATAATAATATAAAGAATATTATCAGGTTGTCTGTTAAAACCAGTCTATATAAATAGAATCACTTAATAAAATAAACAGAACAAAGATAGCGTAATATCTCATCCTGTGCTATCTATAATCATCATATCTGTGCGATTTTATATAAAATGACTCTCATCCATAAAAATATTTATAAATCTTCTCATTGAGAAGAATAATACGCAAGAATCTTCATTTTAATCACAATTAAATTCAACAGGCTATTACTATTCTAATTTTAAAAATATAAAACCACTTAATTATAAAAAGGACACACCCTCTATATAGAAATAGCATAATATTATGCTATATCGAGGTACCAATATGACTAAATACTTACTAATTTTTAGTAGCACAGTTTTAATGAATAATTTTGTATTAGTCAAATTTCTTGGCCTGTGCCCCTTCATGGGAGTTTCTAAAAAATTAGAAGCCGCGATTGGTATGGGACTAGCAACAACATTTGTGATTACGCTTTCTTCAATGTTATCTTGGATAGTTAATTATCTTATTTTAATACCGCTGCATCTACATTATTTACGTACAATAACATATATTCTTCTTATTGCTAGCGTGGTTCAATTTACTGAACTTATGGTTCATAAAACTAGTCCCAATCTCTATCGAGTTCTAGGTATTTTTCTTCCTCTTATTACAACTAATTGTGCTGTTCTTGGTGTGCCATTATTAAGTATGAATCTCCACCATAGTTTTATGGAATCAGCTATCTACGGATTCAGTGCATCTATCAGCTTTTTATTAATTATAGTCTTATTTTCCGGAATGAGAGAACACTTAGCATTTGCAGACGTTCCAGAGCCATTTAAGGGATCATCTATTATGCTTATCACTGCTGGCTTGATGGCAATGTCATTTATGGGCTTTACTGGTCTCGTCAAGTCATGATCTATACACTGTGTGTAGCAATAGGAGCGCTGAGCGCATTGAGCTTAATATGTGGTGCTCTACTCGGTTACGCGTCAAAGTATTTTATAGTAAAAAAAGATCCGATTATCGATCAAATCGACAATTTACTTCCACAAAGTCAATGCGGACAATGTGGTTATCCCGGCTGCCTCCCCTATGCAAACGCCATTAGTGTTAATAATGAAAATATTAATAAATGTGTACCAGGTGGCACTGAGACCATGCTGCAAATAGCAGATATGCTTAATATTGAGCCACAACCTCTATCTAATAGCAGCACAGAAAAATACCAGAATATCGTTGCATGGATTAATGAGAATAACTGTATTGGCTGTACTAAATGCATTCATGTTTGCCCAGTAGATGCCATTATTGGATCCAAAAGGGTTATACATACAGTATTTAGCGATATCTGCACCGGATGTCAAAAATGTATATCTCATTGTCCCACGCAGTGTATTGAAATGCACCCACGGATTACAAAACCTCATTATTGGCAATAACAGCCCTTTTTTACTTACAAAATTACTTGGGTATAAACCATGTGGAATATTTTTAAAAAAATTAAAAAAAATAAAATATGGGATTTTCCTGGAGGAATTCATCCGCCAGCAATGAAAGAAAAATCTAGCAATATACCTATTCGCCAAATACCACTACCAAAAGAATTTATTATACCACTGAGACAACACCGCGGACCTGAAGGTGAACTTAGCATTCGACCTGGAGATACAGTATTGCGTGGCCAACCTCTGACAATCGGCCATGATCGATCTCTACCAGTACATGCTCCAACCTCTGGAACCATTATTAAAATACAAACACATACGACAGCGTTTCCCTCTCCTCGATCAGAAATGTGTATATTTATGGAATCAGATGGTCAAGATCGCTCGTGTCCGATGCATTCACTGAATAACTATCAAAAATTTAAGAGAGAAGAAATCATAACACGCCTGCATGAAGCAGGTATAGCTGGATTAGGAGGGGCTGGTTTTCCAACGGATAGAAAACTACGAAATAATATCAAAACAATTCATACATTAATTATTAACGCTGCCGAATGTGAACCATATATTACTTCTGATGACCGTTTAATACAGGAACATGCGCATGAAATCGTAGAAGGTATCCGTATATTGGCATGGATTTTACTTGCTAAAAAGGTCCTGATAGGAATAGAAGATAATAAATTAAAATCTATTACTTCCCTAAAAACCGCCATAAATAACAGTACCGATTTACATGTCTGCGTTATACCAACTAAATACCCATCAGGAGGAGCAAAACAAATTACAAAAATTCTAACCGGAAAAGAGGTTCCTCACACAAGTCACACCTCTGATATTGGTGTATTAGTACAAAATGTTGGCACTGTTTTTTCAATAAAAAGAGCCATAATAAATGGAGAGCCTCTAACAGAACGCGTTGTAACTCTTAGTGGAGAATCTCTGAGAAACCCAGGAAACATCTGGGCGCGACTTGGAACACCAATTAGCCACCTACTAAAATATACTGGCTTTACCCCTGAAAATAAACAGATAATAATCATAGGCGGCCCACTAATGGGATTTACTATACCTATTGATAACGTTCCACTAGTTAAGACAATAAATTGTATTGTTACTCCTTCTACTAACGAAATTGGTAAAGATAAAGTAGAAAAAAACTGCATTCGTTGTGGAATTTGTGCTGACGTTTGCCCCGCTTTATTATTACCACAGCAGCTATACTGGTTTAGTAGAGGAAAGGAACATGAGAAAGCCCGTCAATATCATATTAACGACTGTATTGAATGTGGCGCTTGTTCTTATGTATGTCCTAGCCAAATTCCATTAGTACGGTACTTCCGTCAGGAAAAAGAAGCTATTTGCACAATGCAATCAGAAAAAGAACGTACGGTACTTGCTAAAATCCGTTTTCTATCCCGCATACAACGAATAGAAAAGGAAAAATATCAAAATAAGAAGAATCTACGTCAGGTAGTTTATGATAAAAAAGTTGATTAACATCTCTTTGATAAAGAAATGTTAAGGTACTACAAAGCATTCAAGAAAATTTATTTTAAAATATATAAATATAGACTAAAATCAAATCATTACATAAAAACTTATTAAATATTTTACCTTTGACTAATCCATCTTCTATCCCCATGGTCAAGAACCCAAATCATCAACACATACAGACCCAATATTATAAACCCAACACAAAGAAACTAAGATCTAGCCTCTAAAATATAAAAATAAAAACAATGAAAATACCAATACAAGTAGAAAGATATTAATATAGCATCATTACTTTTTCTATAGATAGATAAATCAAAAGAACTATCCATATCTAAAACACTTAAACAATACTGAAATTAAATATCCTCTAGGACACTCAATTACATGGCTTTTCGTATTGTTAGCTCTCCTTATACACATAACCAAAACAGAACTAGCCGAATAATGCTATTTGTTCTGCTTGCTACACTACCTGGAATCATTACACAATACTACTTCTTCGGCTGGGGTAATCTTATACAAATATTGATTTCCAGTATCATTGCAACTATAGCAGAGGCAGTTATTCTTTACCTACGTCAATATCCAATTATTGAGACATTAAAAGACAATTCAGCGCTCCTCACCGCTTTACTACTTGGTATAAGTATCCCACCCTTAGCCCCATGGTGGGTCATAACTATTGGTACACTATGCGCTATAGTCATTGCTAAACACCTTTATGGCGGTCTCGGCCAGAATCCATTTAATCCTGCCATGGTTGGTTATGTCATACTATTGATCTCATTTCCTGTACAAATGACCAATTGGTTACCCTTTAAGAACACGCATAATATCACAGGTAGTTTTATTGAAAGTCTAGATATAATTTTTCATTTTGATACTATTTATGCCCCAAGTATCACACCAAAATTTCAGTTAAATATTGATGGGTTTAGTCAGGCAACACCATTAGACAGCTTTAAAACCAATCTCCATTCTAAACATACCCAGGAACAACTTTTAACAGATTCGATGAATAAACAAAAAATGGAAGTTAATTTAGAATATAGATGGATAAATGCTGCTTTCTTATGTGGAGGCCTTTTCTTATTAATAACACGCATAATCTACTGGCAAATTCCAGCGGGATTTATTGGATCACTCACCCTCTTTTCTGCACTAGGATACTTTTATGACCCAGAAATTTTACTACCCCCAATTACACACCTCTTTTCTGGCGCCACAATGCTAGGTGCATTCTTCATTGCCACTGATCCAGTTACTGCTTCTACTACTAATTACGGTCGATTGATCTACGCTATATTAATTGGCTTAATGACATGGCTAATTCGCAGTTATGGAGGATATCCAGATGGTGTAGCCTTTGCAGTATTATTAGCAAATATTTGTGTACCTTTACTTGATTATTACACAAAACCTCGCGCTTTCGGGCGCGCTCGAAAGAAATAAAATCATGCTAAATACTATAAGAAAAAACAGCCTCACATTAGCAATTTTTGCTGCAATCACTACAGGGATGACAACCATGATTCACGAATTAACTTATACTATTATTCAGAATCAAAAAATTCTCAAACAACAACACCTTCTAGATCAAGTCATCCCCCCTGCACTATATAATAATCATTTACAAAAGACCTGTTATTTTGTTTCCAACCCCGCGTTAGGAAATAATGAATCACACCGTTTATATATAGCGCGCATGAATTCCATACCTGTTGCTGTAGCAATTGAAACAACCGCTCCCAACGGTTATTCAGGCAATATTAAAATGATTATAGGAGCTAGTTTTGAAGGCGTTATATACGGAACTCGCGTGATAGAACATCATGAAACACCAGGACTAGGTGATAAAATTGAACTACGTATTTCTAATTGGATTACCAGCTTTAATGGTAAAAAAGTCTTTGATGATAACAACAATCGGTTTGCAATAAAAAAAGACGGAGGCGATTTTGATCAATTCACTGGAGCTACAATTACCCCTCGCGCCGTTTTAAATTCAGTCAAAAAAACAACTATTTACATTAAAACCTTACCAGCTCAACTTAATTCACTGCCCAGGTGCCCCGAGACACAACAGTAAAAAATCAAATAATTATATCATAGATACTTATTTGTGCTGACTAATTCTAGTAATTCTTTCGCGATTGATAAAATTCACTAAAATAAGGATATTTTTATGAAAAAATGATATCCTAACTATTTTGATATGATAAAAATAAACGTACAATATATAATATATTTAGTAAATATAAAATTTACTTAATATTTCATATATCTATACTATACGAATGATCAGTAATCACCATTTATTATTAATTTTATCTATCTATTCTACAGTAATTTAGCAAAAACTATATTACACGCAGTACACAAAATGTGTATTTTGTAAAATAATTTGATATAGATCAAATTGTTTTGATCATAATTATCCGTAATAACTCTGTGTTAAAAATAAATCTATCAATCTATCCTATAACTCATATCATAATACACTAAGCTTAATTCATTAGTTAGTCTAATCTATTCAATATATACCAATAGATACAGCCTGTTCTGATCTATGCATAAAATTACTATTATTAATTCTAATAAACGTTTAACCCAATATATGACACTGGGACACCATCTCTATATCTAGCATGCATATCTAAAATACATACGAATCACAATAAGAAATAATAGTGACAATAAAAAAACCATTGTTAATACAATATTAAAAAAATAATTAAGATAGTTAAAGTTATCTATATCAATCTTAGATGTACAATCTCGTTTATATAATTAAATATTTAAAAACACTAGCGTCTCTTAGAACTGATCATTGATCATTGTATCATATGATATATTATTAAAATCAGCATCTAATTACAATTTCATGCCTTTCTCGCCTAAATTGAGATCATTTTTTTAAAAAATAAATATTAAATAATCATTCCTTCAAATTAATTCTAAACTGATACTCACAAAAAAACAAAACAGTCCTTCTCTAAAATTCAGCAATATTTTTACCATCCAACTCTTTTATGAAAAAAACCAAAAAGCAATCACACCAACCATCGACCCAACCAGTCCTAAGATAGTTTCCATGACAGTCCATGTGATTAATGTTTCTCCTTCAGTAGCACCAGTAAAGCGAGAAAATAACCAAAAACCGGCATCATTGACATGACTACACACAATCGAACCACCTGCTATACAAATAGCCAAAGCTGCCATTTGTGCGCCAGAATAATGTAATAATTCAATTACCGGCATAAGCAGACCCACTGCAGTGAGGCATGCAACTGTCGCAGAACCTTGAATAATTCGCACTGCACCAGCTAACACAACACATGATATTGACACTGGTAGCCCAATACCAGTTAATAAATTACCTAATTCTGGACCAACGCCAGAATCTATCAATATCTGCTTAAATACACCACCAGCCCCAATCACTAAGAGGATCACACCAGCAGGTTGTAGTGCTGTAGTGCAAATCTGCATGATCTTTTCTTTTCTGATCCCTTGATAAGGAGCTAATCCGTAAATAGCTACTAAACAAGAAAGTAAAATAGCTGTAAATGGATGACCAATGAGCTGAAACCACGCATACAAATTAGTACCAGAAGCAGCCCAATGTAAACCACAAGTTTTAATAGCCACTAAAATAAGAGGAAATAAAAGTAATGCTATACTCCACCCAAATGAAGGAAGTCTTTTAACATCTATCTGAGATTTGTTATCTAGATCTAACTGCATAAACTTAACACGTTGACTAATATAACGACCAAATACAGGGCCTGCAATTAACATACCCGGAACTGCTGCGCACAAACCTAATAAGAACATCCAGCTCAAATCTACATGCATTTGTGATGCTAATAACATTGGAGCAGGACCTGGAACAAGAAAGGCAGCAGCAGCAGCAACCCCAGCAAACAAAGGAATAACTAACTTCACCAAGTTTTCACCAGTACGGTTTGCCACTGCAAATGCAATACTGATTAATAGTACCACTGCAACTTCAAAAAATAACGGAAGAGCGCAAATTAATCCAGCACAACCCATAGCATAAGGTGAGTGACGTGCACCAAACCTCTTTAATATATACAATGCAATTTGATTAACCGCACCACCTTCATATAATATTTTTCCAAACATCGCGCCTAAGGCTACAACAATAGACAGAAAACCAAGGGTACCACCCATACCTTTTTGCATAGTATTGCCAATTTGTTCTAATGGCATACCAGACAAAACCCCTGCACAAAACGATACAAGTATTAATGCTACAAAAGCATGCATACGTGCTTTCATAACTAAAAAAAATAAAAGAAACACTGAACCAACTGAAGTTAATAGTAAACTAAATATATTCATGCAACCCCACTTATATTATGATTTTTAATCACTTTTTCTATAGTTTTTAATGTAATAGAAATCACTTCATCTATAGGTGGATAAATATCAATAGAGAATACATCTTTTTCTTCAGCTTCAGGCGGCTCTAAAACAGCAAATTGAGTGCGGAGCATCTGTGGTTGAAAAAAGTGCCCTTTTCGCGCCTGAAGACGTGACTTTATGATATTAAAATCACCCCTAAGATAAATAAAAAAAAGATTGGAATGACCAGATCGTAAAATATTGCGATAACTTTTTTTTAATGCAGAGCAGACAATTAATGAAACCTGATTCGTGCACTGCATGGCAAAGGCAGCAGCGTTTATGGATTCTAACCATGGACGTCGATCATCATCATTAAGCGGGCAACCCGAAGCCATTTTTTTTATATTAGATCGAGGATGAAGAAAGTCACCGTCAAGCACAGCAGCTTGTAGCTTATAAGCAACTGTATTTGCAACAGTTGATTTACCACTGCCAGATACACCCATAAAAACAAAAAGATAATGATGTAAAGAGACTGTATGCATTAATATTGCTCCGGTATGATTCTCGACTACATGCTCGAAGATACTACCGATTATAATGTTTAGGGTAAAATTAAGAATATAAGGATATAATAAAAACTTATATATCAAGACAAATTAAAATTAAAATAACAAATAAAATGAAAGATTAAAAGATAAATTAAAATAATAAAAATTGTGTTTCATTATTAAAATAAATCATGAGTCTATATCCATATATACTGATGATAAATGATAAATTAATAAACAAACACCATTTACCATCAACCGATAAAATATGTTTTCTAAACATCTACAGTTACCATATAGATAATTAATAATCCTCAATCAAATTTTTAACAATGTTATGTTTTTCAAGTTTTATAATATTTTATATCCTCAATATTATATCCTAAATACTCATGTATAGTTAAGTTTAAGCTTACTTAAGACAAGCGTCTTAGATAAATTAAAGATATCAAATCAAAGGTTATATCCTCAATAACCAATTCAAGATACATGCATGTTCTGTCTAATCCATGCCAAAAATACATAAATAATGTATATACTATAGTAATTTACTAATTTTCAGCTAAATAATTTACACCGTATTTATGCAATATTAAAGACAGGTTATAGTATGAAGCAATAAAAAAATTAAAAAATAATCTAATCAAGACACTTCTCTTTATATGATTAATTCATCAATCTAAAATTGAGTCGATATGCGTTAGTTAAGCTGAAAATATTGAAATTTACTAGCCTAATACCACTAATTATAGACTACATAGACAATAATCTTCTCAAAAATGGAAGAATTATTATTAATCACCCTCGCTTTACTGGATAAAGAGATTTGGAATTGAATGAATATAATTAGATTACCATTATCAAGATACAGACCACATCAAGATACAGACCACAAAAACAATATACACATTATTAATTAGATCAAACTAAACATTATTCAATTAATACCTTAAAACAAACTAAACAAATTCAATCGCTCTTTGCAAAAATACAGAAAAGAATAAATCATATACAAATCAGATGATAATCAAATCATCGATCCAACTTGATAACTTAGACAAGTAAGGTTCATATGAATTATGATAAAATAATTGAATTATGATAAAATAACATTTAACTTAGTACTTAAAAACGTCATAATAAACATTATCTTCTTGAATAAACAAACAATTTACTACTAATCACTATCTCAATACACAGTCTACATATAAAAATAATTGAGTAATACCTCTAATCTAGACTCTTCCTTCTGTTGAAATATAACAATAGTTAAAAAAATTATTCTATAAAACTTTACTAGTTTCAAATAGAGCTACTTTAAAACCGCTTCTAGCTGCATGAAATTAAATCTCACTTAAAAACTAGAACATACTTTGTTCTACTTAAAAAGTTTGTTATGCTTAAATTTTCGTCAAATATAATAATAGTTTCAGAAAAAAGAAATAATAATTGCTACACTAAAAACTAAATAAATAATAAATTATAAACTACTTATTAATAGACTTCTCAGAAACTATGGTTAAAAACCATGACTAATTATCTTTTAATGAGCTATAAAAAATAAAAAAATCAACATCGGAATTAAAGATTATTAATGCTTATTAATGATTGACTAGCATTTTATAAAAAGTATATTTATATTTTATTAGTCTGCATACTCAAATCAACTCACATCAATGACGCAGGGTAAGGTAAATCATGTCTGTAGAAGAACTCTCTACATCACCGAAGGAATACATTACTCATCATCTAGAACACCTTCGAATCAATCTGAATAATCTAAAAATTATGCATGCAAATGATGAAATAAGCACATTTTGGATTTTAAATATTGACTCCATATTTTTCTCTGTTATATTAGGTATATTTTTTTTGACTTTATTTCGTTATGCAGCTACATTCGCAACAACTGGTGTACCTGGAAGGTTGCAGGCTTGTATTGAATTAATAATTCATTTCATCGATAAAAACGTACGCGAAATGTACCATGGAAACAGTGCAATCATTTCTCCGCTAGCTTTAACTATTTTTGTCTGGGTCTTCCTAATGAATTTGATGGATATATTACCTATAGACCTCCTACCATCAATAGGAGAGCATTTCTTATTTCACCTTCCAGCATTAAGAATAGTCCCTTCTGCAGATGTTAATATTACCCTTTCTATGGCAATAGGAATATTTTTGTTAATGCTATTTTATAGTTTTAAAATAAAAGGAATAAGAGGTTTTAGTACAGAACTCATACGCAAGCCATTTACCCACCCAGTGTTCATTCCAATTAATCTTATTTTAGAAGGTGTTAGCCTTTTATCTAAACCTATATCTCTCGGTTTGAGACTTTTTGGTAACATGTATGCAGGAGAATTAATCTTTATCTTGATTGCAGGCTTACTTCCATGGTGGTCGCAGTGGCTACTCAGCGTGCCATGGGCAATCTTTCATATCCTCATTATTTCTCTTCAAGCATTTCTTTTTATGGTTCTAACGATTGTCTATCTTTCAATGGCATCCGAAGAATAAGAATATTGATATAATTTTATAAAAGAAATATAGCTCTATAATAATAAAAGAGTATATGATAATATAAAAGAGTATATGATTTAATATTAGTATTAATATTGTTTAAAAAAAATATAAAAACATGGAGATTATGATGGCAAACCTCAATATGGATCTACTATACATGTCTGCTGCTATTATGATGGGCCTTGCAGCTATTGGTGCTGCAATTGGTATTGGCATGTTGGGAGGGAAGTTTCTAGAAGGTGCTGCGCGTCAACCAGACTTAATACCACTACTCCGTACACAATTCTTTGTGATTATGGGTTTGGTTGACGCTATCCCAATGATAGCAGTAGGATTAGGATTATACATGATGTTTGCCGTTGTATCATAAACATCAATTTATGTAGTCTAGTTCTCTAACTTTACCACAATTAATAACGCCGCGACCCTAAATACAGAAAAAGGCAATAGTTTATTTTACTAGGAGGTGCCTTTCAATGGACATTAATGCCACTATCCTTGGCCAAGCTATCGCATTTATTGTATTTGTTGGATTCTGTATGAAATATGTATGGCCGCCACTAATGACCGCTATTACACAACGCCAGAAGGAAGTTTCTGACGCCTTCACTGCCGTCGAACATGCTAAAAAAGATTTAGAACTATCAAAACTTAACGTAGTTAACCAAATTCAAACAGCAAAAAATAACGCGCGGATTATTTTAGAGGAAGCATACGAAAATCGTGCACAGCTTTTAAACGAAGCAAAAGACTCCGCTATGCAAGAGCGTAAAAAAATACTTACTGAGGCACAAGCTATAATTCATAAAGAACGTCAACGCATGCGTGAGGAGTTGCGCCAACAAGTTACAGAACTTATTATGTCAGGAGTCCAACAAATAATAGAACGATCTTTGGATGAAGCAGAGCATGGGAATATCGTAAAAAAAATAATCGATGAGCTATCATAATGAAAAATAAAACTCTCGACTCAATGACACTAGCTCGTCCTTATGCAAAAGCAGCATTTGATTTTTCTATCAGACAAAACTGCCTGGACCAGTGGCAAAAAACATTAACATTTACTGCATTAGTGGTATCCTATCCATCGATTCAGACTCTAATATCAAAACCTCTAGCACCTTACGTTATATCGGACATTTTTATAAAAATATGTGGAGATCATCTAGATCACCATGTGCAAAATTTCATAAGGATATTGTCTGAAAATAAACGTTTATCGCTTCTTTCTAACATATTGGAGAAATTTATTCAACTTCGTACTAGATATGAGGCCATTATTGATCTGGAAGTATTATCTGCTAAAAAACTAAATGTTATGCAGATGAATAACATTCGAACAACTATGGAAAAACATTTATCCAGTAAAGTTAAAATCAATTATATAATTGACACATCGTTAATAGCCGGCCTTGTCATACGAATGGGTGACATAGTCATTGATGGTAGCATACGAAATCGAATTGAACAACTAACTAAAGTCCTTAAGTCTTAAAAGGAAAGAGTAAATGCAATTAAATGCCACTGAAATTAGTACATTAATCAGAGAACGTATTGCTCAATTTAATATCGTCAGCACAACTCACAACCAAGGAACTATTGTTTCTGTAAGTGATGGCATTATTCGCATACATGGCCTAACTGATGTCATGCAATCTGAAATGATCAGCCTTCCCAATGACTGTTATGCCATTGCACTCAATCTCGAACGCGACTCTGTAAGCGCAGTAGTGATGGGGATATATACTAATCTATCTGAGGGCATGATAGTTAAGTGCACAGGACGTATTCTCGAAGTGCCAGTGGGGTCTGGTTTATTAGGCCGTGTTGTTAATACTCTAGGAGAGCCTATTGACGGAAAAGGAAGTATTAACAATGACGGTTTTTTACCAATAGAAACCATTGCACCTGGCGTAATTGACAGAAAAATGGTTGACCAACCTCTCCAGACAGGATATAAAGCAATTGATGCAATGATTCCTATTGGACGAGGGCAACGCGAGTTAATCATTGGTGATCGACAAACTGGTAAAACCACAATCGCCATTGATGCAATAATAAATCAACGCAATTCTGGTATAAAGTGTATTTATGTTGCGATTGGTCAAAAATCATCTACTATTGCAAATATAGTTCGAAAACTAGAAGAAAATGATGCGATATCTAATACGATTATAGTTGCAGCTACTGCGTCTGAACCCGCAGCTTTGCAATATTTAGCTCCATACGCTGGCTGTACTATGGGCGAATACTTTCGTGATCACGGTGAAGACGTATTAGTGGTATATGATGACTTATCCAAACAAGCTGTTGCTTATCGACAAATATCTTTATTACTTCACCGACCTCCAGGTCGAGAAGCCTTTCCTGGTGATATTTTTTACTTACACTCTCGTTTACTAGAACGAGCTTCCCGCGTAAATGAAAATTATGTAGAACAAGTTACCCATGGCAAGGTAAAAGGAAAAACTGGCTCTTTAACAGTTCTGCCAATTATTGAAACGCAGACAGGAGATGTATCTGCCTTTATACCTACTAATGTAATCTCAATTACTGATGGTCAGATTTTCTTAGAAACTAGCTTATTTAATTCTGGTATCCGACCAGCAATTAATCCAGGAATCTCAGTCTCTCGAGTAGGTAGCGCAGCTCAGACTCCCATTATAAAGATATTATCTAGCGGAATTCGTACTGCTTTAGCACAATATCGTGAACTGGAAGCCTTCTCACAATTTGCTTCAGATTTAGACGAGGTTACTCGAAAACAATTGAATCATGGTCAAAAAATAACTGAATTACTAAAACAAAAACAACATCTACCGATGTCTGTGGCAGAGCAAAGCCTGATGCTCTTTGCTGCAGAGAATGGATTTTTAAATGACGTGAACCTACAAAACATAGGTGGTTTTGAGAAATCACTGCTAGAATACGCTCATTGTAAATACAGGACACTATTAACTAATATTAATGAATCTGGCAATTTTAATAATGAAATAAAAGAACAAATAAACCATCTATTAGAGCAATTTAAACAAAAACAATCCTGGTAAGATCCTCTATTGTTATATTCAGAGTATAATAAATAGGACCTTGCGGAGAAGCTTATGTCTAGCGCAAAAGAGATACGAAATAAAATCCTCTGTGTACAAAAGACACAAAAAATTACTAAAGCAATGGAAATGGTTGCAGCTTCGAAAATGCGTAAATCCCAAGAAAGAATGGCTATGAGCCGTCCTTACGCCGAATCTATACGAAAAGTGATTACCCATATCACTTCAGGAAATTTAGAATACAAACACCCTTACTTAAATATTCGCAATGTTAAGAGAAGAGGATATATAGTCATATCTACTGATCGTGGACTATGTGGAAGTTTAAATTTTCATCTCTTTAAAAAACTATTGATCCATATGAAGAGCTCGTATGATAAAAAAATAGAAAATGATCTAGCTATTATAGGATTAAAAGGAGGGGTGTTTTTCAGATCAATTGATGCTCATATAGTCGCTCAACTACATGGTATAAACGATAAACCAACTCTATCTGACTTAATAGGTCCTGTTCAGGCAATGCTGCATTTGTATAATAAACAGCGTATAGATCAATTATATCTCGTTAGCAACAAATTCATTAATACTATTTCTCAGTCCCCAGAAATAGTAAAACTACTACCTTTATCTCCTGAAGACAATTCTACTAATGTAATTTCAAACAAAACATGGGATTATCTATATGAACCTGATCCAAAAACTTTATTAGAAACATTGCTACAACGTTATATTGAGTCTCAAGTCTACCAATCTGTCGTAGAGAACTTAGCGAGCGAACAAGCAGCTCGCATGCTTGCAATGAAAACTGCCACCGATAACGGTGAGGATCTCATCAAAGAATTACAACTAGTATATAATAAAGCGCGACAAGCTGGTATTACTCAGGAATTAACCGAGATTATTGGAGGAGCCTCTGCTGTTTAACTCATAATTAAAAAAAACTCAAAATATAAAATATATAGAACAATCTTAAATAGATATCCAATCTATGATAAACTTCTCAACTATTTGAATAACTAATCCTAATCTTCTCACTAAGATATAACTGAATCAGATAAAATAAAATAAGATCACAATTAGAGGATTAATACATACATAGAGGATTAATAAATGAGTACCGGGAAAATTATTCAAGTAATCGGCGCAGTGGTAGATGTAGAATTTCCTCAAGAAACTATACCAAAAATATATAACGCACTTGAAGTCTATATTCGTCAAACACGCCTAATCTTAGAGGTACAGCAACAATTAGGCGGTGGGGTAGTTCGTGCTATAGCTATGGGTTCATCAGATGGATTAAAACGCGGTGTTACAGTATTAGATCTCCAGCATCCAATTCAAGTTCCAGTAGGAAGCGCGACACTTGGTCGAATAATGAATGTACTTGGCGAACCAATCGATATGAAAGGAAACATTGGTGCCAAAGAACGCTGGCCCATTCACCGACCCGCCCCTGCTTATTCAGAACAAACTAGCTCTCAAGAACTGCTAGAAACTGGAATTAAGGTGATTGACTTAATGTGTCCCTTTGCGAAAGGTGGTAAAGTAGGATTATTTGGTGGTGCGGGTGTAGGAAAAACTGTGAATATGATGGAGCTAATTCGGAATATTGCAGCTGAACACTCTGGCTTTGCCGTATTTACTGGTGTGGGTGAAAGAACCCGTGAAGGAAATGATTTTTATCATGAAATGATTGAATCAAAAGTAATTGATAAAGTTACGCTGGTCTATGGACAGATGAATGAGCCCCCCGGAAACCGTCTTAGAGTTGCTTTAACTGGTCTGACTATAGCTGAAAAATTTCGCGATGAAGGCAAGGAAGTACTATTGTTTATTGATAATATTTATCGCTACACTCTAGCTGGCACAGAAGTATCAGCACTCTTAGGACGTATGCCTTCTGCAGTAGGATACCAGCCCACGCTAGCAGAAGAAATGGGTACGCTACAGGAACGAATTACCTCAACACGCACTGGCTCCATTACATCAATTCAGGCTGTCTATGTTCCTGCAGATGACTTGACTGATCCATCCCCAGCTACAACTTTCTCTCATTTAGATGCTACTGTAGTACTCAGTCGTCAAATTTCTGCTCTAGGAATCTATCCAGCCGTAGATCCTTTAGAATCAACCAGTCGTCAACTAGACCCTCTTATTGTTGGACAAGAACACTACGATACAGCATGCGGTATTCAATCACTTTTACAACGTTACAGAGAACTAAAAGATATCATTGCTATACTTGGTATGGATGAGTTATCAGAAGAAGATAAGCTAGTTGTGACACGAGCTCGAAAGATACAACGTTTTCTTTCTCAACCATTCTTTGTTGCAGAAATATTTACTGGCGCACCTGGAAAATACGTATCGTTAACAGACACTATACGTGGATTTAAAGGTATAATGGAGGGTAAATATGATCATCTTCCTGAACAAGCTTTTTATATGGTAGGTGTGATTGACGAAGCATTAGAAAAGGCTAAGACGTTTTAATAAAATTAAAAAAAGAAAGAACCGCATGAGAGATATTCAAAATACTGCACTAAAGTACTACTACATCAACTTGATAAGAAGGAGCTTTCTATGACCCTAGGTTTTCAGTTGGACGTTGTTAGCGCAGAACTTCAAATATTTTCTGGTATTGTACAAAGCATCCAAGTCTCAGGAAGCGAAGGCGAGCTGGGTATTAGGCCCCACCATACCCCAATCTTAACAGCAATCAAACCAGGAATGGTTCAAATACTTAAAAAAAATGGTAAAAAAGAAATTATTTATCTCTCTGGTGGTATATTAGAAGTGCATCGTAATATAGTGATGATTTTAGCTGATTCTGCTATTCGGGGACATGACTTGGATGAACAACGCGTGGTTTCTGCAAAAAAAGAAGCTATGGAAATCATAAAAAAACATGATTGTGACAGCGACGTTCTAGAAGCATCTATCAAATTAACGAAAGCATTAGCACAATTACGTGTAATTGATATAATTAAAAAAGAAAGCATATATATCAAAAATCTAACCAATATTGTGCATTAAAATACCATGAAAGAATCTCTAAAGTGCAAAAAATAACAAATCTTCTTGTCAGTCCTCTAAAAAATTCCTACCTCAATCTGCATCAAGCAGATTTATACCTTAGTTTTAACGATTAATTGTAGGCTACATATACAAAAAATGGATTATAAGCTTCACTTGAGATAAAATCATAGTACTAATAGAAAAAATTCTAAAAATATCTCATAATCACCAATAATCTCAAGATCATTACTAATTACTTTCCTTATACTATAATAATTTATAAAGTGATTTTCTTATCATGGTTATAAAAGAACGTCCGGTTTAAAACTAATACATCATCCTCATATCTGAAGAACGCTACATCTTTACTCCAAGTTATATGTCATTACAATTAATGCTTCTTCTCCTCTAATCTAAACAAAAAAAATATTCATGACCCCTTGAAAGAATGCAAAAGTGACCATACTTATGATCATAAGAGAGTTATAAACCTATTGTTATCCTAATTTCTAATTTTCATTACATTGTACTCAGAGGAGAATTATAAATGAATATTCGCCCATTACACGATCGCGTAATAATAAAGCGTGAAGAAATTGAATCTAAATCGGCAGGAGGAATTGTATTAACTGGATCTGCAGCAGGAAAATCTACGCGAGGAAAAGTCTTAGCAGTTGGTAATGGACGTGTATTGGAAAATGGCAACATAAAACCATTAGATGTTAAAATAGGTGATATCGTTATTTTTAATGAAGGATATGCAGCAAAAACCGAAAAAATTGATAATGAAGAAGTTCTTATTCTTTCAGAGAATGAAATTCTCGCGATTATTGAGGCATAAAACACGCCATTGACGAAACTTAACTACATGGAGAAAACACAAAATGGCCGCTAAAGACGTCAAGTTTGGCAATGATGCTCGTGTAAAAATGTTACGCGGTGTAAATATATTAGCCGATGCAGTTAAGGTTACACTAGGACCTAAAGGTCGAAATGTAATCCTAGATAAATCTTTTGGTGCCCCCACCATAACTAAAGATGGGGTGTCTGTAGCTCGTGAAATCGAACTTGAAGATAAATTTGAAAACATGGGCGCACAAATGGTAAAAGAGGTTGCATCTAAAGCTAATGATGCCGCAGGTGATGGGACCACTACAGCTGCTGTTCTAGCTCAATCCATTGTAAATGAAGGACTAAAAGCCGTTGCAGCCGGAATGAATCCAATGGATCTAAAACGCGGTATAGATAAAGCGGTGATTGCAGCTGTTGAATCGCTTAAAAAACTGTCATCACCGTGTTCTGATGCAAAAGCCATTGCTCAAGTCGGTACTATATCTGCAAACTCTGATGAGACCGTAGGGGCGTTAATTGCAAAAGCAATGGATAAAGTCGGAAAAGAAGGCGTTATTACTGTCGAAGAAGGAACTGGTCTCCAGGATGAATTAGAAGTTGTTGAGGGCATGCAATTCGATAGGGGTTATTTATCTCCATATTTCATAAATAAACCTGCTACCGGTTCTGTAGAATTGGAGTCTCCTTTCATACTTTTATCAGATAAAAAAATCTCTAATGTAAGAGAAATGTTACCTCTCCTCGAATCAATAGCTAAAGCAAGCAAACCATTACTAATAATTGCAGAAGATATTGAGGGAGAAGCACTAACTACATTAGTGGTTAATAGTATGCGTGGAATTGTTAAAGTAGCAGCAGTTAAAGCACCTGGTTTTGGTGATCGACGTAAAGCTATGTTACAAGATATTTCTGTTCTTACAGGTGGTTCTGTAATTTCAGAAGAAATTGGGATGGAGCTTAAAAATACAGTTCTAGAGGATCTAGGTCAGGCAAAACGCGTTTTAATTAGCAAAGATACTACCACCATCATTGATGGTGCAGGAGATAAGCTAGCTATTTCAGGTCGAGTGACTCAAATTAATCAACAAATCAAAGAAGCCACTTCAGATTATGATAGAGATAAACTAAAAGAGCGTATGGCTAAACTTGCAGGTGGTGTAGCTGTACTCAAAGTAGGCGCAGCAACTGAAATTGAAATGAAGGAAAAAAAAGCACGAGTAGAAGATGCTTTGAATGCTACTCGGGCTGCAGTAGAAGAGGGTGTAGTTGCTGGTGGTGGTGTAGCTCTAGTACGAGTCGCTTCAGAGCTTTCAAGTCTTCGTGGTCAAAACGAAGATCAGAATGTAGGTATTAAAGTCGCCCTTCGTGCAATGGAATCTCCAATGCGTCAAATTGTTGCCAATACAGGAGCAGAATCATCTGTAGTAACTAATTCTGTAAAAGCAGGAGTAGGAAACTACGGTTATAATGCTCAAACGGAAGAGTATGGTGATATGATTGAACTAGGTATTCTCGATCCTACTAAGGTAACAAGATCCGCATTACAATATGCAGCTTCTATTGGGGGCTTAATGATTACCACTGAATGCATGATCACTGATCTACCTAAAGGTGAGACACCTGAAGCTGGACCAAGTGGAGGTATGGGTAACATGGGCGGAATGATGTAAGTTTGATTTTTTATCAAGCCCCCTTCTTTTTTTATCAACCCCCCCCTTCTTTAAGGGGGGGGTTGATTTTTTAATTCATACTTAACTTAATACGTCATACAGAAGAATTAACCAATATATCAACATTCCTCAATACAACTGTCATAAGATTATGAAGATAGAAAGTTGTTACAGACCCGTGTTGATAGACGAGACTAAACACTTCTAGTGACTGTATCTAAACCACTAAAAATCATAGCTAAAGTGAAAAAACTTAAAACTAAAAAGAATTATATTATTTTCTCTTTAAAAAAAAGACCGGAACCTTATTAAATTGACGATACAAAGCTATCCAACTATAAATTTTACCATATTTAATAAAATACATCCTATCCATTAATCACTTGTAAATAATTCATCTAGATATCAAAAAACTCACTATCTTCTGATACCTCAACTGTCAATTCACCACGTAAGTTCTTCTGCATAAGATCTCGAATCTCTTCACTAGTTAAGTTCTTGCTCAATAGATAATATAGCTTAGCTAAAGCCGCCTCTACACTAAGATCTGCCCCTCCAATCACACCCGCGCATGCCAATCTGTGTCCAGACATGTATCTTCTCATGTTAACCTTACCAGAAACACACTGTGTTACATTAACAACAACTACACCACGCTGAGTAGCACCCTTTAATTCATCTAAAAACTCTTTATTTTGAGGTGCGTTACCCATTCCATATGAGCGAATGATCAAAGCTTTCATAGGTTCTCTAGTAAAAGAACGCACTACTTGAGCAGACATACCTGGATAAATTGTAATAATTCCAATAGACTGTGAGAAAATAGGATGAACCACTAGCTCTCCTTCTGATAAAGGTAGAGACTGAGTATTAAAAACCCTAATCCTTGGACCTACTTCTAGTAGTGGTGGAAAATTAGGAGAAGCAAAAGCGTTAAAACGATCAGCATGCACTTTAGTGGTTCGGTTACCTCGATATAAGGTGTTATTAAAAAGTAATGTTACTTCATGAATTGGATACTTTGCAGCAATAAATAGCGCATTAATTAAATTATTTGTTCCGTCTGATCGGAACTGTTCCAGTGGAATTTGGGCTCCTGTTATAATCACTGGTTTTGTTAGATTTTCTAACATAAAAGAAAGCGCAGAAGCAGTAAATGCCATGGTATCTGTGCCATGTACAATAACAAATCCATCATATAAGTGGTAATTATGATAAATATCATCGGCAATCATTTGCCAATTTTTTGGTTTAATATCTGCAGAATCAATAAGAGGATGATATTCATTCATAGTAAAATTAGGCATAGTTACTTTGTAAGAATCCAACATATTATCTAGCTGATTTTTCAAATAACCTGATACCGGAATACAACCATTATGAGAATAATGCATACCAATAGTACCCCCTGTATATGCGACATAAATGGATTTTTTTTGCATTCGAGCTCTCAAAAATAACTGTCAAAAAATCTTAGCTATGAATGAACCCCTATCAGACACCCTCAGAGCGGTCTGTATAATCTTTTTATTTTTTTAAAAAAACTAAGTGTTTACTTTATATCACTACGACAACTGGTGCAAAGAGCATAATGATCCTTAGAATCATAAGGAAAATATCCTCCGAAACCAGATTTATTGCTTATCTCTTGGAAACCATCTAAGATTTGTGTTGATGAGCTCATTTGAAAAAAATGCATTAAAAGAGCTAGATTCGCAGGAATCTCAACTTCACTAAAAAACATATCTAGTAATCCTGGTCTATCTTTATACCAACTAATCTGCGGCTTAGTTAGTTGTGCTAACTCTGCAGCCTTCATTACTGCATCATCAAAATCACCTAATGCATCTACTAATCCATTATCTTTTGCTTCACGCCCAGTCCATACATGTCCCTGTGCTATCTTATCAACCTCAGTAATAGTTTGATGACGCGCTTTAGCTACTAAACTGATAAATCGTTGATAACCATGCTCTATACGCAATTGAATTATTTTCTGAACTTCTTTTGGTAAAGACTTAGTATTCATTACTTCAGCTAAACCAGATGTTGCCACTCCATCAACATGTATACCAATGGCACCTAATGAGTTCTCTATAGTATTCAATACGCTAAAAATTCCAATAGAACCAGTAATAGTATTTGGATCAGCTATAATGTAATTTGCTGGTATTGAAACCCAGTAACCACCTGATGCAGCTACACCCCCCATAGACACTACTACAGGTTTACCTGCATTCCGTGCAGCAGCTAACTCTTCACGAATACCTTCAGATGCTGTTGCAGTGCCTCCAGGGCTGTTAACACGAAATATAATAGCTTTTATTTTTGGATTGAGACGTGCTGAGCGAATTTCTAATATACTGGCTTCACTAGAAACACAACCTGTTTTAGTGTCACGATCCATAATAGCACCACTAACCATGATCACTGCTATATTATTATTATCACTACTGGTATTTTTAAGCTGGTAATCATAAATATTAATACCATGATAATTTTTTATCTCTTCATTCCATCCAAATACCTTTACCAAAGCCTTATCAACAAATGAGGGCGAAGCTAATTCATCCACTAAATGCATATCTTTAGCATACTGAGCAGAGTCACCGTGTAACTGTTCTAACCTATACACTTGCTCCTGTACGCTTGGAAAAATTTGTTGAATATCAAGATGTCGATTCTCAGCTAAAGTACATAAATAATTATGCCATAGCTCACCCAGCCATATTCTATCGATCTCACGCGCCTCTGATGACATATCATCGCGTAAAAAAGGTTCTACAGCAGATTTATATCTTCCTACACGAAATACATGAGAAGTAATTTTTAATTTCTTTAATAAACTGTGATAATACATGCTATTTGTAGAAAAACCATGCAAATCTACCTCCCCATCTGGAGACAAATAAATTTTATTAGCAAAGCTTGCAAGATAGTATTGAGCCTGACTATAACTAGATCCAATAGCAAAGATTGGTTTTCCACTGGTTCTAAACTCACGCAAAACTTTACCAACATAGTGTAATGATGGCTGATCGCCACCAGAAAAGTTATCTAAATCGAGTACCATGCCGGTAATCTTGGGGTCATCCTTAGCTTGACGAATAGTAGAAACTAGATGAAATAATGAATGTTCCTTAATGTTTTCACTATTATTGCCTAATATCTGTCGGCCTACCTTATTAAAGAACTTATGACTATTAGTCGGCTTATCGACTAACATACCACTCAGATTAACAATAAGGGCTCCTTTACTTAACTGAGAAATTGTATTAAGTTTTTCATACTGCATCCAAATTCCACAACATAAAAAAACTAAAAAAATACAAACAACATTTAAAATTACTTCACGTATCAAAGTTAAAACTCGCCAAATCGAGTGAAAAACTTTAATAATAACTTTCCATACCATATGCATTAGCTCTCCACCAATAACCTATATTGCTCGACGCGATGAGAAATACGAGCTGCTAAGTAATTAAAATTCATTATGCATTAACCTAATTATAGTGTAGCTTGATAAGATTTTTTTATCTTTGGAGCCAACATTTTTATGTAGAATGATAATAAGTTATATAACACTAGATGATAAAAATCACTATAGCAACTCTCTATTACTATCCATATATAATATTACCATTAATTTAAAGAAAAAATTAAAATATAAAAAAATTCAAGACCCAACAAATACCTAGTAATTCTAGAAAACATGGAATTTAAAGACTAATTAATAATTTATATGATTGCCGTTTAAAAAACATTGAATCTATAATAAATACAAATTTAATAAACAGAAGAAACATTTATCTACATTTCTAAAATTAATCTAGCGATCGTGTTGTTGAATTATAAACAACATGATGTTTCTCTGGTTCGCTAAAACGACTATTCACTCTAATCATAGACTACAACTAAGTAATTTTAATAAAATAAACTAAAATACAAATAAAGAATAAGAAATTAATTCTACATTTCCATAAAAAATTATTAATTTATATTTTAATGTTCTGCGCCATTATTTATGCCAAAAATAGCGCGTGTTCAATGCACCAATTGGTTTAGTGACATAAATAAAATATTAATTCACTACTCGTCATATTAACTAAAATAAAATTACGTATCATTGTCTCTCTCGTAATCTATATTGTCATATTATTCTCAAACTTATAATATTTTAAAAATTTATATTATATGAATCAAAAATACAGAACTACTTATTCTCGAGCATAAAAGAATAGAATTTTTCTTCGTACAATACATATAATGATCTTATGCATCTGATAAAAAATGATAAAAACTCTATCTTTGCCATTGTTCTTACGAAAGAAACTTAAATTAAATTAATATATATAGTTTATATAAGCTATATATATTAATTCTAATGTCTATTAAAAATAGATATACAAATATTTTTTAAAACAAGTATTTAATATTTCATAGAGATTTAAACTAATTTTAAAAAATAGATATTATGCAATAATCTATGATATTTATCTAAAAATACCCAATATATTGCAGTATACAACTGCACCACACTAATATTATTTACTCTCTATTGTTATTTTCTATTTCCTATATCCTCTTCATATCATAACATCATAGACAAACAATAATATTACTTACTAAATAAATCTTATCTTGGTTCTAAACTAAAACAAGATAAACTTTTTCTTTCTATCGAAAGATGTCTTAAATATATCAGATCTCTATCCTTTTATTTTATTTATAAATACAATATAATATGCAATATATATAGACTGATATAATACTGATCTAAATTAGATTATGCATTCTCATATAAATATAAAAAAATTATTTTATACAATTATAAAATAATGCATATGCTAGATAATAGATAGAAAAATCTCCAATATCTATATCGCTATTCATAGCAATTTTCGATTAATGAAATATTATATTATATAACTTTAAAAAAAATTTTTACTTTTATTAATAAATTGTAGTGCATGGAAAAATATTCTATAATTAATTTATATTCAAAATATTTAAGTCAGTGTTTTATCTTAAAATACACACATACATACATTAATACCTTAATTACATACTCAATCATTGAACTTAATTATAAATGTTTTATTTTTTATATCTATAAAAGATCACAACATTGATATATCATACTTAGATAAGCATTGAAATACAATTAATATCTATATTTCTAGTTATTCTCATAAATAAGATCACCCTAATACCTAACCAGTGGTATTTGCTTACAAAAAATGCTTCTAAATAAAAAATGAAACTATACCACATTTAAAAAATTAATAAAAAACGATGAATATCCATGGTTAGATAAATCATAACAACATATTATACTATACAATATTACACCATAATAGAAAAATATCTATGATACCACAGGCATCATACATCATGTAGCTATGATAAATCACTTAGTTATGTGCACCACGACCATGATAGAAAAATCACTATATAAATAACATACTTTCTTGATCATCTAACTAATAATAGAGCGTCTTTACTAAAATTTTTGTTATAGAAATTGCATATAATTATATTTATATATACATATACATTTATTTTCTTTCAATACGCAAGACAATTGTGATTTCTTTAACAAAAATAAAAGAAGATCACATCAATTATCAAGAAATAAAAAAATAATTTAATTTAGAATTTGCATAAAAAATTATAATTTGTAGAAACTCTATAATCTTATAACAAATGATTAAAATTTATATACCATAACAACATAGGATGTCAACTACATACATGAAATTCATAGTGATCTGAACCGCTACGTATTCTTCCAACATTAATAACCTGTCTATCGTAAACAAAATAATTATGATTTATGAACGAATGTTTCTCTTAAATTATTCAGCGCTATAAAAAATTAAATATAGGTAATCTATATCAAGCTCACTGTAAAAATACAAGAAAACAATATAGGAAGAGAACAAAAAGTTATATAACGATTCTTTGCAGATCTCATCAAAAACAAAGAAATATAATAGATTTTTTATCATTCTCATTATAATAGATAGAAACGTAATTCTACTCCACTAATAATGTTAAAATGATATATTCCATTATAGTAATACTCAATTCAATAACTGAAATCAATGTTCACATTATTGATAATCATTAATTAAAAATTTCTATAATTAGTGTTTCTAAAGGTAAAACTGATGAAGATCTTACCTCTTTCTTGGAAAGAACGTTTTTCTGGAATATCACGTCTATATGGACAAACTGCATTATCATTATTTTCTGAAAAACACATCTGCGTTATAGGGATTGGAGGGGTGGGGTCATGGGCGGCCGAGGCGCTAGCTCGAAGTGGTATTGGTATGTTAACTTTAATCGACATGGATGATATATGTATTAGCAATACCAATCGACAAATTCATGCAATAGAAACAAACTTAGGCAAACCAAAAATTGCAGTCATGGCAAAACGTATCTCAGAAATAAATCCTGAATGCTGTGTAACCTGTATTGATGATTTTATTACTGTAAATAATACCTCTATCTTATTAGACTATAATTTTAGTTATGTTATTGATGCCATTGATAACGTGAGAGCAAAAGCGGCGCTACTAGCATTATGTTGTCGTTCTAATCTACCAGTCATAACTATTGGTGCCGCAGCTGGACAAATTGACCCATTACAAATACAAGTTTCTGACTTAACAAAAACAATCTACGATCCATTAGCATCTAAGGTCCGTGATCGACTTAAATATGATTTTCAAATCATACCTAATAGTAAAGGGAAGCTTAACATTGATTGTGTATTTTCAAGTGAGCGCTTACGCTATTTTCACGAGAATGGTTGCATATCCCATTCACGAAGAAACATTAAATTGCAAAAAGGAATGGATTGTGAAAAGGGACTAGGTACAGTAACTATGGTTACTGCTACTTTTGGCTTTATTGCCGTGTCACATATTTTAAAAAAAATATTATATAAAAACCAAGACACTATATGATCAAAAAATTATCATGTAAAACTACTCTACCACTGAACAAACGAGGAGAAAAAATAATAATACATCATTTAATAAATCAATATTATAATTAACAAGCTACAAACTCATATATATATAAATCTTAATACAAGTTTATAGTTTAAACAATAAACCATCAAAAATAGATCATCATTATGTATTTGGTACAATCTGCACATCCAATCAACTAACCATAAACCTCAGACTTGCTTAATATTAATTAATTTAGAATCGATGTTTATCTTCTCTGTGAATATGATTCATTTAAAATAGATTATACAAATCAAAATATTATATTAATTAATATGAACCCTGTATCACAATCACCAATTTTAATTCATTTTTTTATTATTTTTACATTGTAAAACAAAATATTGACAATGCAAGAAGTTAACTAGTCACGAGTGGTTGGACTCGTATCTTAAACTATAAGATAAAACAAATAAAATTACGTTAGAAGTAAACATTTATTAAACATGACTACAAGTAATCTTAGTGACATCTGAAAGTAATTAGATCACCAAACACAGTCCTAATAAATCACACACTAATAGTAAAAATTATTTAAACACATACAAGATATTACACTGATTATTGAAAATAGCTCAATGTAAAAATTTATGAATATCCCGCTTCAGGCAATCGCTTTCCATCTAACCACGCAGCACCATTATCCATGATTAAGCGACCATCAATAAACCAACTAATTGCTTTAGGATAAATCACATGCTCTACACATTGAACACGTGTAGACAAGGAAGATACAGTATCTCCTCTAAAAACTGGTACTTTAGCTTGTAATACAACCGGCCCTTGATCTAATTTTTTAGTGACAAAGTGCACTGAGGCACCGTGTTGATTATCTCCATTCTTAATAACCTTCTGATGAGTATGTAATCCCGGATAACGTGGAAGCAAAGACGGATGAATATTAAGTATTCGACCATAATAATATTCAACAAATTCTATACTAAGAATGCGCATATACCCAGCCAAAATAATTAGATGCGGTTGGTAATAACCTATTTCGTTTCGCAAGCGATCATCAAATTCATCTTTATTAGAATACCTGGATTCTAAAACGACATGAGCAGGAATCTTAGCTTTATGAGCGCGATTTAAAGCAGTTGATTCAGGCTTATTGCTAAAAACAGCAACTACCCTACCTGCAATCAACATATCACAACATGCATCCAAGATCGCCTGCAAATTACTTCCATAGCCAGAAACTAAAACAACAATACGTTTCATGTATGAATGACAACACGATCAGAGGAACTAGATGATTTAATAAAACCTATTTTCCACGCTAATTCTCCAGCATTACTCATCATATGTAAAACCTGGTCTAATGAAGAGGGATCTATTATAATAACCATACCCACGCCACAATTAAAAGTACGATACATTTCAAAAGGATTCATATAAGAAGACTGTTGAATCCAACAAAAAATAGGTGGCCAGTCCCAACTTGACGCCTCTATTACAGCTTGAACATTAACTGGTAACACACGAGGCAAATTATCTAATAACCCCCCACCGGTCACATGCACAATCGCATGAACATTAATCTGTTCAATTAAAGTTAAAATACTTTTTACATAAATCCGTGTTGGTGTCAACAGAATCTCTGCTAATAACTGCCCATTAAGGACAGAAGTATCTATACTAATTTTAGTATGCTCTACAAGTTGACGAACTAATGAATATCCATTAGAGTGTAAACCAGATGAACCAAGAGCAACCAGAACATCGCCATCTCTGACTTTATAACCATCAATAATACCTTCTTTTTCAACTATGCCTAAAGAAAAACCTGCTAGATCGCAATCTTCTCCACGATACATACCGGGCATTTCAGCAGTTTCACCACCAACTAAAGAACAACCAGACTCTAAACAACCCTGAGCTACACCTGTCATAATCCTAGAAGCGATATCAATATTTAATTTACTCACAGCATAGTAATCTAAAAAAAATACTGGTTCTGCACCCAAAACAATTAAATCATTCACACACATAGCAACCAAATCAATACCAATCGTATCATAAGACTGTAATTGCATAGCTAATCGAAGTTTAGTCCCAACTCCATCGGTGCTAGAAACTAAAATTGGATCACGATATTTTTTTGGTAAAGAACATAAAGCTGCAAAACTACCTAGTTCACCTATCACTTCTGGACGACGAGTTTTTTTTGCTATACCTTTAAGTCGACTAATTAACACATTACTAGCATCAATATCTACGCCAGAATTTTTATAACTAAAAACAGTAGTATCACTCACCATGCCATCCCCATTTGATATTTATGAAATAAACAAAATTTCACGGCATTACACCCTATATAGACCAATCAACGAACAATTAAATCACAACAACCTCTATAATATTAAATTTCATATACTTTAAATAACATATTACCTGCACATTCAAATTATATAAAAAAATTTATCTTCACACATTTCACTTAACTAATCTTATAGAAGACATTAATATGTATTCCACGTCATGTAAAAAAGTGATAAGTCATAAAATAATCACACCCAGATCTTTAAGGTAATATTCTTAAATTAATGACTCTGATCCCAATTATGACCTACACCAATATTAACAGATAAAGGTACGTCAAGTTTAATGACACCTTCCATCAATTTACGAATCTGTACAGAAGTTTCTTCTATAACATCTTTCCATACTTCAAAAACCAATTCATCGTGTACTTGCATAATCATTTTAACTTTACAAGCATCTTGAGTTAATAACCATGTATCCACATCAATCATTGTTTTTTTAATAATATCTGCTGCAGTACCTTGAATTGGGGCATTAATGGCAGAGCGTTCAGCTTCTTTACGACGAATCATATTAGTAGATGTGATATCTGGAAAATAAATACGACGCCCATTTAAAGTGGATACATACCCCTTTTCCACCACTTCTCTTTGCGTCTTCATTATATAATCCAATACTCTTTGGTATTGTGCAAAATAACGATCTCTATATTTCTTAGCTTCCTTTATACTTATATTTAAGTAACGTGCTAAACCAAAAGAACTCATACCATATATTAAACCAAAATTAATTGCTTTAGCGATACGACGTTGTTGTTGACTAACAGCGTTGATCGCAACACCAAAAACTTTTGATGCCATGGAACAATGAATATCTTGTTCTTTAGAAAAGGCTAATAAAAGATTCGGATCTTGTGATAAATGAGCTACAATGCGCAATTCAATTTGTGAGTAATCAGCTGATAAAATATAATAATTTTTTTCTGCAATAAATGCTTGTCGGATACGACGACCTTCACCACTGCGTATCGGAATATTTTGTAAATTAGGATGACTAGATGAAAGACGACCAGTAATGGTCAAAGCCTGATGATATGAAGTATGAATACGATTACTAGTTGGAGTAATCATCAGTGGTAATTTATCAGTATAAGTTGATTTAAGCTTAAATAAACTTCGATATTCTAAAATAATCTCGTAAAAAAAATTTTTTTTTGTTAAATCTATTAATGTATCTCTTGTGCCAGAATAGAGAACATCTGATTTGTTTTTTGTAGAGTTAATATTTTGTAAATCATATATAATTGCTTGAATTTGTTTGGGTGACAAAAGGTTAAAGGATTTTCCTGCCAATTTATGCGCTTCTTGTTCTAAGCCATGAAGACGATCACTTAGTTCCTTAGAGTGCATCTTCAGAATGCTACAATCAATTAGAACTCCATTATTTTCTATTCGTGCAATTACAGGTGCAAGAACTGTTTCAATGTTTTCAAAAATATATCTAAGTTCTAGATTTTTTTCTAACTCCATAAATAGTTTAAAATATAATTTAAGTATAATATCAGCACATTCTGCTGCATAATAAGTTGCTGTATCTAATGGTATTTTATAAAAATTCAGGTTATTCCTTCCTTGTTTATTGATCTCCGTTAATGTCATTGTTTTATGATTTAACCAAAATTCTGCTAGTTTCAATAAATCATTGCTACGCCATCTGCTGTTTAATACATAAGATGCTAGCATTATATCAAATAATGCGCCCTGAAGAACAATATTATGCTTCTTAAAAATCTTCTGTATATAATGAAAATTATGCCCAACCTTCATTATGTTTTTGTCCTCAAATAGAGGCTTTAAACACGAGAGAACATAAGAGCACTCTAACTGAACTGGTGCATTCAAGTAGTCATGTGCTATTGGTAGATAAGCAGCATGACCCAAGGTAATTGCTAATGACAATCCAATAATATTGGTATTTAATTTGCTTGATGAATGAGTGTGTAAAGAAAATGAAAAAAATTTTTTATTTTGTATAGTTTTGAGCCAAAATGACAATACTTGTTTATCTAAAATACTCGAATAATTAGATAACAATAATTCATGAATAGATGCTGGTGAATCTCTCTCTTTCAATACAAGAGAAGAATTTGGTATAGCTATTGTTTCTTTATGAAAGGAATCTAACCACCATGGATCTTTCTTTAAGTACACAACCCATCTTCTCAGTTCATAACATACCAAAAGTTTTATCAACTCTTTTATAGATGGAGATCTCTTAATTAACTGATCACTAGTCCATTCAAGTAATACATCAGTTTTAATAGTTGCTAATTTGTAAGAAAGAAACGCTATTTCTTTATTGATTTCTAGTTTAGACATTAGTGTTTGAGAGCCTCGACAAGAAAGCAAGGCAACTTTCTTTAAATCTGAATAAATGTTAATAATCCCACCAAGTTCTTGTAACAAAAACTGAGCTGTCTTCATACCAACACCAGGCACCCCTGGGATGTTATCAGATGAATCGCCCATTAAAGCAAGAAAATCTATGATCAGTTCTGGAAGAACTCCATATTGTTCTAAGACCTCTTTTGGTCCCATGATTGTATGATTTACTAAGTGAATTAACTTGATATTTTCAGTAACCAACTGAGCCATATCCTTATCATTAGTACTAATTAATACATTAAAACCATATTTCTCTGCCTCCAAAGCGAGAGTACCAATAACATCATCTGCTTCAACACCAGGAATAACTAGAAGAGGTATTCCCATTGCTTTAATAATCTTATGCAGTGGATCAATTTGTACTTTTAATTCTTTCGGCATAGATGGACGATATATTTTATATTCTACAAAAATATCATCACGAAAAGTTTTTCCTTTCGCATCAAAAATTACAGCCACATGACTAGGCTTATATTTTAGAAATAAACGACGAAACATGCTTAATACGCCATAAATGGCTCCAGTTGGAAAACCAGAGTTATTAGTAAAAGAAGGAAAAGCGTAATAAGCACGATATAGATAAGAAGAGCCATCTACTAAAATCAATAGATTTTTTTCAATCATAGTCATAAATAATTAATATTATCTTTTTAGTTTAATAAAATAAATATGAAGCAAATCGATTCATACCTCAGTTAATTTAACCTGTTGCAATATATTCACTTCTTCAATAATAATAGAATATATAGTCGATAAGTTATAGACACATTACCCTGTATACTAACCAATCACTCAACTAATTCCAAATAACTGATATTCTTTCGTATCACCGTAAAATAACAAATCAAATCTAATACAGTAAAAATACGATTTTATCGTAAATAATTTTACTGAAACCTGATTTATTGATATCTGTATTATAGATATTTGTAATATAGGAGTTCGATCATACATTTAAAAATAAAAATTTATTTTAATAAATAAAATTAATTCTTATTCTGAATCTTTCCTATGTAAATATAATATATTTCTAAACCTTTCTAATACTGCAAGATACAATGACAATCTTCCTGAATAAAAAATAATAATATTAAACTTTTCTTTCTTTTTTCACGCAAAAAATGTCACCATACTATCAAGTATAGTGATCGTATAGTTATGCAAACCATTCTACCACTCTCTAAAACAGATAGGGTATAGATATAACAATTAAGATTGTAAAACTTTTGACATTTATCATAACTTATAATAACTAGAAATTGGTACACTATACTATTTTAATTTATTTTACACTCTAATATCAGATGAATGAATCAAGTATAACTGATATATCTAAACCAACATATTTAGAGAAAGTTTATTAACAATCTTATTAATTTTCTAACTGATCTATGCTCCTTTTTAAGATGACTAAAATTGACTATACATATAAATTTAAAAATTGATTGCATGAGATAAATTCATAAGTAAAATTTGTAAAAATTGAACATGCTACAAAATCCACAATAAAATTAAAGACAACCTGATGGCAATGAAGCGAAAATTAAATAAAATTCATAATAGATATAGAGAAGTCATATATTTTTTATGAATTAATAATGACGGTATGCTCGCATAATCATAATAATCCCGACTATCATCATTGGAATAGATAATATTTGTCCCATACTTACTCCATAAAATAAACCTAACTGGACATCAGGCTCGCGAAAACATTCAGAAATTATACGTAAAAAGCTATAACTAATTAAAAAAAGTCCAGAAACAGACCCTATAGGCCTATTTTTATTCATAACAAAAACATTAAGAATAATAAATAATAAAACTCCCTCTAAGATTAACTCATATAATTGAGATGGATGTCTCGGTAAACTACCATAAGTCAACAATACATCCTTCCACTCGTTATGTATTTCTGTCAAACTTATATCTATATTGCGTGAACCAGGAAACAACATAGACCAAGGTAAGTCAAAGTTTACCCGCCCCCATAGCTCACCATTAATATAATTTCCAAAACGTCCTGCCCCAAGACCAAAGGGGATCGTTGGTGCTATAAAATCTGACACTTGTAAAAAATGACGCTTCGTTCGGTATGAAAAAATTAATATAGCTAATATTACTCCAATTAACCCGCCGTGGAATGACATGCCACCATTCCATATTTTAAATATATCTAATGGATTGTTAAGAAAAAACGGAAGATTATAAAATAAAACATAGCCTAGACGACCTCCGAAGAAAACTCCAAAAAAACTAACATATAGAAGGAGATCTATATCATCCTTTTCCCAAGAATGACGATAATAAGAAACTCTCCGCATAGCCATCCATCGCACAAATATAAAACTAATTAAATACATTAACCCATACCAATGTAAAGAAACTGGACCAAAAGAGAACATCACTGGGTCAAAATGCGGAAAAGATAAATAATGATTACTCATCAAACACCATGATAATAATGAATATAATTAACCATGCCTTAATATACCAATAATGAATATACACATAAAACGAGTATATAGAAATAAATTAGATTACTCTCTCATGAGAGTTGTATGTCATAAAAAATTATTTTTATAAAAAATAATAATTATGAGAAAAATCACAAAATTCAAAAAATAAAAATATATAGAATATAACGACTCTGTAACATATTTTATAAATTATTTTGTAAATATTTTCACCCCCTCAGTAGTACCAATCAAAGCCATATCTGCTCCACGATTCGCAAATAAACCAACAGTCACTACACCAGTCACAGCATTAATCTCTTTTTCTAACAAAGTTGGATCACTTATATCAAGATGATATACATCAAGAATAATATTACCATTATCAGTAATAACATTTTGACGATATTGAGGTAATCCACCAAGTTGCATTAATTGACGTTCTACGTATTTTTGTGCCATAGGAATTACTTCGATCGGCAAAGGAACATGCCCTAAAACATTAACCTTCTTAGATTCATCAGCAACACAAATAAAATAATCAGAGACTGCTGCAATAATCTTTTCTCTCGTTAAAGCTGCTCCTTTTCCTTTAATCATTTGTAATTTATCATTGATCTCATCTGCACCATCAATATAAAGAGATAAGATCTTAATCTTGTTAAGGTCTAAAATAGGAATACCATAAGATGCCAACCTAGCACTCGACACTTCTGAGCTTGATACCGTTCCAGCAATTTGATATTTTATTGATGCCAAAGCATCAATAAAATATGCAATTGTAGAACCCGTACCGACTCCAACAATCATTCCAGGCATAACATATTCTAACGCAGCCCACCCAGCAGCCTTTTTAAGCTCGTTCTTCATCATCATCAAGTTCCATCTTTTTAGCACGATATTTTGAACAATGTTGTTATTGAAAAAATGTTTATCAACACCATTCTTAATTAAATTCTGACATAATTCACTTCATATCGTCTAAAGATTATCTTTTGGCTTTTTTCTTATAATAGTATAATTTTACTCAGTAAAATATTTCTGATCAATTTTTTTATTCATATATTTAAAAAATACTAAAATAAAAAATAAAACATGAAAATAACTAAATTTAAAAATATTTTAATGTTTAAATGAATTTAAAACATATATAATAATATTTTTTATTATTATATAATAATTTATTTAATCCTATTTCTCATTTGAATGCATAAGTTTAGGAAATGTTCTAAAAAATAAATGAATATAGTGAGTTTTATCTTATTAACTAATCGATATCAATTTAGATATTGTATATTTTTTTATATTTATAATAATTCTAATTATTCTTGATTATAATATGTTGATAATATATATACACAATCGTTATGTATTCATAAAGATATTAATCTCGTTTATTATATTGGACAAAACTAATATTGCTTTCTAATGAATATAAAATTCAAGTTAATACTTATTTTAAATTTACGCTACTATTAGAAAAAAATAACACATCCCATGACATATCTATTATAATTTTTATTTTTTAAATCAATTAATCTATCATTTTTATATAATATTATCTTTATTTATATTATCTATATTACTGAATGTGTTAATCGTTAACCAATTAAAATACCTAACACACAGATAAACTTATCTCTGTTATTTAATTTTGTAAATAACAAAACTTAGTTTATAGTAAAATATAAATTATTTTAAAAAATCAATATTAATTATATCAATATAATTTCATTATGCATAGTTTATAAACAAATCTCATTCAGCATATATATAGTATAGTGACATTATTAATACATGATATTAATTATTTATTTTTTTTAAAATAACATTTTAAAAGATAACCATTCATTATAAAACTGCGCTTATTATAAAGAAAACAGTACAATATACTCACTACATCAAAGATTATTTAATTGTTCTTTTTTCAAAATAAGCATAACATTCAAGTAATTTTTGTTATATTTCATTATCGATAGATTAAATTTAATCTTAATGCTAGTTGAAAATCCTTTTTCTGGTGCACACTCTATTTTTAGATGAATTATTAAAAATTAATAAATTATTTTATTACAGAATACTGGAGACGACATTGACTGATCCCTCTGACCTATACTGGATGCATCATGCACTTTTGCTAGCATATTACGCTCAGTATCATAGAGAAATTCCCATCGGAGCAGTATTAGTGATTCATAATCATCTAATCAGTAAGGGTTGGAATCAACCTATTCGCCTGAATGATCCAACCGCACATGCTGAAATAGTCGCTCTACGAGAGGCGGGTAGAGTTATACAAAACTATCGTCTAGTCAACTCAACTTTATATGTCACAATGGAACCATGTCTTATGTGTTTTGGTGCTATCATACATAGTCGAGTGAAAAGATTAGTATATGGAACCTCTAATACGAAACATGAAACAATTCGTACCTTAAAATACATCCAAGAAACACTAAAAGTACATCACCATATCCAAATTGAGTCTGGAATTTTAGAGAAAGAATGCAAAATAGTGCTGAATCAATTTTTTCGCTATCAACGAATAAAAAAAACCAATCTTATCTCATAATTTATTAATTCCAATTCAGCCTTTTATAAAAAGGCTATTTACATTATTATGGCAATTGTTTTTTTACTTAATATTTAATTTGTTAAAACAAAAAACCTTTCTTGTCTTCTATAAATAAGCGCTTAACCTGAAAACTTATTTATTAAAGTATTGTTACAGATACTAAATAATGATTATTACCCTCTCTAAAAACTCTATACCATATTCCATAAACCTTAACCTAAAATTATATACATCAATATATCTAAAAATAACAAAAAAGATTACAAAATTAACAAATATTAATATTTCATATCCCCACTTCATTCAGTTAAGCACTGTTTCATTAATTCTATATAATATATAATAAAAAAATTAAATAAATTAAATAACATAGAAATTTTGATATATCTCTTTATCATCTTTTAACTGTATAATGACTGCCAAAACATAAAGTAAAACAACTATTTCATTCTATTTTATCTCCGTATAACTAAATCTAACACACATAATGAATTTTTTAATAAAAAATAATCTTCCTCCTTAAGAAGATGTTATACATTCTGGATATATCGAAATTTGAAGGTTTAAAACTGTTACTTTATAAAAAGTAATTACTCAATGACTTTGTATCATACACATCTCATACCAAGTATGATTTGATTTATAGAAGTTTATTAAAATACAAAAATAAAATAAATACTTAATAATATTATCTCAGCATGCCTGTTAAAGAGATAATTAACTTCAACACAAATAATTAAAATTACATATAAAATATATGATTCAGATGAATTTATTTAAGTAATTGACATCGTCTCTAAATCTTTCATTTAAAAATAAAAAAATCCTAATGTCGTAAGACTAGCCTCGTGACAGTTACAAATTCTGACAAAATAAAAAAATCCAATTTGTATCAAAAATTAAACAATAAAAAAATAAAATTACTAAATTATTCAAATAATAAATATATCTTTCTGTATACAATTGATGTCAATTACAATGCGTTTATCCACTCATATTTTTATGTAATCACATATAATATTAAATAAAATATTTTAATTTTTCCTCTAAGATCAGCCCATCCTATAACTCTTACATAAGAATAAATTCACCCTGTTAGACATCAACGTATCAATAAAGTATTACATAACCTTCATTGCTTTGCTAATATAAACATAGTGTGTTATATGTCATATTCGTTATAAATAAGCTATTGATTCAAGTAATTGATTACTATACGATTATTAAATATTGTATTATTTAAATCTCTTTTTTGCTTTATTCTCATAAGTTAGGCAACTCTAAATATCTATGAATCTCAAATTAATCTAAAGATATAAAAACGAAATTATTCACTGATGATTGCATTCTTCTAATAAACTCAAGAATGAATCTTAAACATGAATAATAGGCGCTACACTATATTAAAACTTCACTTTTATAAAGTTAAAAACCTATGAACCAAGGTTCATAAAAAATGACTTAATTTCCTCTAGAAAACTAATATTTATTATAAAGTAATTATGAAATATATAAACTCCAGTTTGTTCTTATAGAACGCAACCACCCCTTATCTCTACTATAATAATTAAAATTTTCTACACCAATAACCAATAAAAGAACAACAACCGATTTTACTTAGCTACAATCAGTTACAATCTTACCAGTAAGAAAATAAGAAAGGTCATGACCTAATAATGAAAAAAATAATTAGATAGTTATCAAATAATCATTTATAAAATTCTTGTAATAAAATAAAACATAGAACATCACTGGTCAACAGTGACACACTTGTAAGTTAGCCACCTATCAAAATAAATACCGATCAAACAATTTTGTAAAAAATTTAAAAAATTATAATAATCTATACTTAAATACTTGAATTACCATAATTCAATATACCTCTTTTGAATATAAGAGACCTTTTATGATAAAAATTTTACGCGGTCCACCCGCTTTATCTACAACTCTGATTAAAAAATTACTAACATACTTTAAAGAAGAACATCTCCCTCTGCAAAATATTTATGCTGAGTATATCTATTTTATTCAAATTCAAACACCTTTAAATATTACAGAGCAATTATGTTTAGAACACTTATTACAAAGTAAACCCTCATTGTTTAAAGAAAACTTACCGACTGGAAAATTACTTCTAGTAACTCCTCGTCTGGGAACTATTTCTTCATGGTCTTCAAAAGCCACAGATCTAGTCAGAAGTTGTTCTTTGACTAAAATCCTTCGCATAGAACGTGGTAAAGCCTTTTATATTAAATCTAGAAAACTAAATCAAACAGAATGGAACTATTTAGTATCAAAATTATACGACCGAATGATAGAGGCTTCTTTTACTAATTTTCAAAATATTAAACAACTATTCATTCAAAACAAACCCGCTCCAATGCAATATATCCAGATCCTAGAAAAAGGACGTACAGCATTAGATCAAGCCAATATCTCTCTAAATCTCCTTTTATCTGAAGAAGAAATACAGTATTTAATGACAGCATTTACAAATCTTCGCCGTAATCCAACAGATATTGAACTTTATATGTTTGCTCAAGCTAATTCTGAACACTGTCGTCATAAAATATTTAATGCTCATTGGTGTATTGATGGGAAAATACAATCAAAATCACTCTTTGATATGATACAGAATACTGTAAAAAAAAATCCAAATTATATACTTTCAGCATACAACGATAACTCAGCTGTGATGGAAGGTGCTCCCTCAAATCTATTTTATGCTGACCAAAAGGGTTTTTATAAATTTAATAAAAATAATGTACATATCTTAATGAAAGTAGAAACACATAACCACCCAACTGCCATTTCTCCAAGACCAGGAGCTGCAACTGGTTCGGGTGGTGAAATTCGCGATGAAGGGGCCACTGGAAGAGGAGCGCAACCGAAAGCTGCTTTATCAGGTTTTTCTGTATCTAATCTTCGTATTCCAGGGTTTGAACAACCGTGGGAACAAGATTTTGGCAAACCCAATCATATTTCTAGTGCCTTAGAAATAATGATTGAAGCACCATTAGGGGCGGCAGACTTTAATAATGAATTTGGACGCCCTGTATTAAATGGTTATTTTCGTACTTATGAAGAAATGGTTAATAGTCATAATGGCAGTGAATTACGTGGATATCATAAGCCTATCATGCTAGCAGGTGGTTTGGGTCACATTCTCGAAGAACACATTCAGAAAAGTAGAATTCATGATGGGGATAAATTTATTGTCTTAGGCGGACCAGCAATGAATATTGGACTAGGTGGTGGCGCTGCCTCTTCCTCATCTTCTAACCGATCTAATGTTGATTATGACTTTGCGTCTGTCCAACGTGACAACCCAGAAATGGAGCGGCGATGTCAAGAAGTAATTAATCGTTGCTGGCAGCTCGGATCTAATAATCCAATCATATTTATTCATGATGTTGGAGCCGGTGGTCTATCTAACGCCTTACCAGAAATGATACATCACGGACCATGCGGTGGTCGTTTTTATTTACGCAATATCTTAAATCATGAATCTGGTATGAGCCCATTACAAATATGGTGTAATGAATCCCAAGAACGCTACGTTATGGCAGTTTCTCCTAAAAATTTAAAGCTATTTGATACTATATGCCAACGTGAACGAACACCTTATGTAATTATTGGAGAAGCAATTAAAGAAAAAAAATTATCACTAATTGACAACTATTTTAATAACACTCCTGTCGACATACCCCTGAGTCTTTTATTGGGAACATTTCCTAAAATGACGCGCAATGTAACCAGTTACAAAACAATAGGGTCACCTTTACAGTATGAACACATCTCTCTATCTGATGCCGTATATCGCATTCTGCATTTACCTGCCGTTGCCGAGAAGACTTTCTTAATTACAATTGGAGACCGCTCTATAGGAGGCATGGTTGCGCGTGATCAAATGATTGGTCCATGGCAAGTGCCTGTCGCAAATTGTGCAGTCACTAACGCAAGTCTATATCATAATAGTTATCATGGCGAAGCAATGGCAATAGGCGAGCGCGCCCCAGTATCTTTACTAAACTTTTCCGCATCCAGCCGACTAGCTATTGGGGAAGCGCTTACCAATATTGTAACTGCGCAAATTGGTTCAATCACGCGCATTAAGTTATCCGCTAACTGGATGGTGGCAGCTGGCCATCCTGGTGAAGATGCTGGCTTATATGCTGCAGTCAAAACTGTTTGCGAAGAATTATGTCCTGAGCTAGGAATTGCAATTCCAGTCGGAAAAGACTCCATGTCTATGAAGACAAAGTGGAATCAAGATGATGAAAAACGAGAAGTTATTGCTCCTTTATCACCGATTATGACTGCATTTTCTTATGTGGAAGATGTACGAAAAACTGTTACACCACAATTGCAAACCAATGATAACGCAATAATTTTTATTGATCTTGGTAATGGTGTAAATGCTCTTGGTGCGACTGCATTTGCGCAGGTTTATCGTCAATTAGGCGAAATTACTGCTGATGTACGCAATGTTCAACAACTTGTCAATTTTTGGAAAGCCATTCAAAAACTAGTGACTTTTAAAAAACTTCTGGCCTATCATGATCGATCAGATGGTGGTTTACTAGTTACATTAGCAGAAATGGCTTTTGCCGGTCATTGTAGTGTCTTAATTGACATAAAAGACTTGAGTAACGATATCTTTGCAGCTCTATTTACTGAAGAGCTCGGAGCTGTAATTCAAGTATCGAACAACGACTTAAGTGAAGTTAGACAAATTTTAAAAGATTATAACTTAAATCATTGTAGTTATCTAATAGGCCAAGCAGTCAAAGGAAACCAATTCATCATATCTAGGGGTCAATCAATTATATATAAAGAACGTCGCACAACGCTCCGCGCCTGGTGGGCAGAGACAACTTGGAAAATACAACGCTTACGTGATAACCCAGACTGCGCAGATCAGGAGCATCAAGCTAAATTAGATAACCATGACCCTGGGCTTAATGTAGTTTTAACTTTTGATCCTCAAGAAAATATTACTTCAACATTAATAGCAACCAGAAAACGACCTAAAGCAGCAATTCTCCGTGAGCAAGGTATTAACTCACATATCGAAATGGCTGCTGCGTTCCATTATGCCGGATTTGAAGCAATTGATATACACATGAGTGATCTCATAGAAGGAAGGTCTACATTAAACGATATAAAAATATTAGTTGCTTGCGGTGGTTTTTCTTATGGAGATGTACTAGGTGCTGGCTCGGGATGGGCAAAATCTATTTTATATAATAACCGCATGCGCGATCTATTTGAAGATTTTTTTCATCAATCAGAAACGCTAGTACTCGGTGTTTGTAACGGCTGTCAGATGCTCTCAAACCTCCGAGAACTTATTCCTGGAAGTAAGGAGTGGCCTTATTTTATACGCAATAAATCCGATCGCTTTGAAGGACGGCTAAGTTTAGTGGAAGTGTTGAAAAGTAAATCCCTGTTATTTGATGGTATGACAGGATCGAAAATACCCATAGTCGTTGCACATGCCGAAGGTTATGCCAAAGCTCGAAATAAAACAAATCTAACACAATTAGAAGAGAAAGATTTGATCACCCTTAGATTTGTTAATAATTTTGGCTATCCCACGCAAAAATATCCTGCCAACCCAAATGGTTCTCCCAATGGAATTGCTGCTATAACCAATGAAAACGGCCGTGTTACTATTATGATGCCGCACCCAGAGCGAATATATCGCACAATTAATCATTCGTGGCACCCTGATACATGGGGAGAAGATAGTCCTTGGATGAGACTGTTTCGTAATGCTCGCAAACAAATAGGTTAAACGTATATCAAAATCAATCATCATGAAGATGATAAAACATATAAGATACTGAAAATAAGATACTAAGTATAATAAAATATATTTTTTGTGATTTAAATATCAATAACAAATAACTAATTTAGATTAATTAGAATTTTTTTACACCAAAACCATCAAAAAGTAATCTTTTATATTATAATAAAATTCTTCATTCTTATCATGCAACAAATACTTTATTTTATCTACCGAGGGTATTATGGTAACAATTCGATTAGCTCGTCATGGGGCAAAAAAACGTCCGTTTTATCAAGTAGTAGTCACAAATAGTCGCTCTCCTCGTAATGGTCGCTTCATTGAAAAAGTGGGTTTCTTTAACCCAATTGCTTCTGGTTATGCTAAACCACTCGTGCTCAATATAGAACGGATTGATTATTGGATAAAACAGGGGGCATCAGTATCGGATCGTGTTAAAGCATTAATTAAGAAAATTAAAAAAATCTCATCAGATTAAACCATGACCAACATCAACAAAAAGTTAATTAAAAATATTCCATCTAATCCATTAATCATTGCGATCACAGGTTCCGCTTACGGCGTGCATGGTTGGATTAGAGTTTTTCCATTTACTGAAAATCCAATTAGTATATTTGATTATCAACCGTGGTTTGTAAAAAAAACACATCAGTGGGGAATTCTAATTCTAGAAAAATGGCAATATCACCACCAAAATATTATCATGAAAGTAGAAGGTATTAATGATCGCAATACCGCAATAGAACAACTCAATTATTGTCAGATTATAATAGAAGCTAACCAACTTCCAAAATTAAAAGAAGGAGAATATTACTGGAAGGATCTTATTGGATGTCAAGTGATAAATCTAAACAATAATATACTTGGAAAAGTGAATAGTATTATGGCAACTGGATCAAATGATGTTTTAGTTATTAAAGTAAACGAGAAAAAAAAACAAAAACAAACAGAACGACTCATCCCCTTTTTATATCAAAAAGTAATAAAAGAAATAAATCTTCCTAACCGAACCATTTATGTAGATTGGGAGATAGAATTCTAATGAATTCTGTAGATAAACTTGTTCCTCAGGACATAAAAATATGGATTGGTGTTATTAGTCTCTTCCCTCAAATGTTCCAAGTGATTACCGACTATGGAATAACTAACCGCGCAGTTAAAACTGGTATACTGTCTATTAACACTTGGAATCCCCGTGATTTTACTAGTGATAAACGCAAGACCGTAGATAAAAAGACCTATGGTGGCGGACCGGGAATGTTAATGACCATAGAACCATTGAAAAGAGCCATTCATGCAGCCAAAAAATCTAGCGGGACAAACGGAAAAGTAATATACCTATCCCCTCAAGGTCATAAGTTAAATCAACAAAAGGTTTATGAACTCGCAACTAGTAAAAAATTAATTTTAGTCTGTGGGCGCTATGAAGGCATTGATGAACGTCTAATTCAAACAGAAATAGATGAAGAATGGTCTATTGGGGATTACATACTCAGCGGAGGCGAATTACCTGCTATGGTCATGATTGACTCTATCTCCCGATGTTTACCGGGAGTATTAGGAAAGAAAGAATCCGCTGAACAAGATTCTTTTTCAGATGGTTTTCTTGATTATCCACACTATACTCGTCCAGAAATCTCAGAAGGGATCGGGGTCCCACCCATCTTACTATCCGGAGACCATAGTAAAATTCAACGCTGGCGCCTGAAACAAGCCATAGGATCTACATGGATTAAAAGACCTGAACTGTTAGAAAACAGAACACTAACTGAAGAACAAAAAATATTACTGTCTGAATTTAAAATTGAATATATACAAAATAAAAAAAAATAAAGATATAAATCAATTTATTTTCTACAATAATCTATATAATTAAAATAAGGTAGTTTACCATGACAGATGTTATTCAACAAATTGAACAAGAACAAATAAAAAAGAATGTACCAATATTCCGTCCAGGTGATTCTTTAGAAGTTATGGTTTGGGTTTTTGAAGGTACCAAAAAACGCCTTCAAGCATTTGAAGGTGTAGTAATTGCAATTCGTAAGAAAGGACTAAATTCAGCATTTACAATACGAAAAATATCTAACGGAGAAGGTATAGAGCGCGTATTCCAAACCCATTCTCCCATTATTGATCGTATTAATATTAAACGCCATGGTGCTGTGCGTAAAGCTAAACTTTACTACTTACGCAAACGCACTGGAAAATCTGCCCGGATTAAAGAGCGTCTTAACTGAAGATTACAACATTTTCTTTTAAATTGCGAAAAATTAAGGACAGTTTCATCCATTCTATTTTAAAATAGAATAACTTATCGATACTACTGAATATCTAGTAGTATCTATACCATAAGTATAGACTAGTAGATTTTTTCAGCAATCAGAGCTTTATTAAATGTTATCTTTATAACACAAAGAACAAGAAATTGCATAATAAAAAGAAACCCTCAATCATAAAATATGTCAGGATATTAGATCCATGAAGTATACCAATAAGTAATAAATTACAAACACCTTATAATAAGTGATTCTTTTACGATTCTTCTTAGACCTCTAGACCAAGTTATACATGATTATTTTATTTCATAGACATAACAAATGATAATATACAAAACTTATCGATACTCTTTAATAAAAAAATTAAATTTTCATACCATATTTAATACTTGTTAAGTAGAACACCTCCTTGTCTACCAATCTATATAACTTAGAATAATTTAAGAATTCACTTATTATGCCTTACGATAAAAATATTAAATAATCTTTCATAAAAGATATAAATAATGTTATAGACATGAATAGATCTTTACCATTAACACCTCTCCAAGCCGTAGTAATGAAAATATATCACTCTAATAAAATTATATAACTCAACGCGCAGGATTTAATACAATCAATATATAAAAAAACTATGTTCTTATCTATCTAATGAAACCTTCCTTACATGTATGAAAATAACTGCACAGGTCTTATGAACCAATAATAATCTATAATAAATACTATTAGAGTGAATATAGAAATACATGTTCTCATTTTATGAAGATAACAGATATTGGTATATCTTAATGTCTATGGTGTTCAGTTACTTTTTTACTACAACTCAATTATGACCTAAAAATTGCATTACATATTGAGAAAAAGAAAATTATATTTAATAATATACTGATCTGATTTTATCGAGATACAGTATTGTAGTATACACTAATAGATTAATTCAATCTATGAAGCTCCATATACATAAATACACATAGATCTCTTATTATCACTACTACGGTATCTTATATGAGCACTTACTTAATTGGTGATGTTCATGGCTGCTATCATGAACTCAACCTACTACTCTCTCAAGCAAAATTTAAACCTCACAAAGACCAAATATGGTTAACTGGTGACTTAATTGCAAGAGGACCCAGCTCTCTCGACGTTTTACGTTTTCTCTGTAATCTAGATAACTGTGTTAAGGTAGTCCTGGGCAATCATGATCTACATCTTTTAGCAGTATACGAAGGGCTGAGAAAGACTAGAACTACAGATCATCTTCATGATTTACTGGAAGCTCATGACATAAACGAAATAATAAACTGGCTTCGCCATCAACCTCTTTTGCAAATTGATGAAGAACGAAAAATTATGATGTCACATGCGGGTATTGCACCACAATGGGACGTAAAAACTGTTAAGTTATGCGCTGAAGAAACCCGGAAAGCACTTCAAGGTGACGACTACCTACCGCTTCTAGGCTTACTCAATAATAACCTATCTAATTACTGGTCGCCTGCACTAACCGGTATGCAAAAGTTATGCTTTAATATTAATGTCTTCACCCGTATGCGATATTGTCACCCTACAGGTCAACTAGACCTTATCACTAAAAAAATACAAGATCACTCATCTTCTATTCTGATACCATGGTTTAACATGCCTTTACCTGTTGCACCTGACTATACTATAGTTTTTGGTCACTGGTCGACGCTCAATGGACTAGGAACACCAGATGGTATCATTTGTCTCGATACTGGTTGTTGCTGGGGAGGATGTCTTAGTATGTTAAGATGGGAAGATAAAAAAATTTTTAAACAAAAATCCCTTTCTTATAAAAACTATAGACTTTGACTCAATAAAATTTTTTAATAATCAGAACAAAGCTATCCATCTGACTACATACTATTTATTAAAATAAAATAACCATACGTTATATAGAAAGAAATTTTCCATATAAACTATTATTAAATCATATTTATGTCTAATAAATAATGAAGTTATCAGAACTTCTATTTAACTTAGAATAAGTTATCCTATGAACAACTTGCACAAAACAACCATATAAGTCAATCTATTATTTTATTATCTCTTTAGAGTCAGTCTGATGCATGCACAGTACTTATTAGTATAATTAAAACGTGTAATCAGATCTTTAGTTTTCTCGAAGATATGGATAAAAAAAATAATTTATTAATAAATTTCAATTAATAAGATAAAAAATAGAAAAATTATCCATTCCGTTTATCTGTCGCCTGATATTAGATATCAACATATAAACTCGTTCTTAAAATTTTAATAATTCATTTTTATTTAACTATGCACTATACCTTCTTTCTGCTGAATCTAAATATTCCTCTAAATATGTTAAAATATAAGTCCTTATTTATAGAAACTTTATATTGATGGCACGTTGTTTATAAAACATAGGTCACAGAACATCTTTAATTCAATCCTTAAATATATAAAAATGAGAATCTACACTTTTTAATTAAAATTACAGAGTAATCATGGAGAAAGTATCAGAACAGCATATTAGATTAAGATCTTAATAGACTAAAATTTTTATTCCAAAGTATTTATAATATTACGTGAAATTAACCAGACTTTAAACAATACAAATGTTAATTAAATAATCAGTGATTTAAGAAAATAAACAAAATTATTATATTAGAAAATAACTATATTTTATAAAAAAAATAACAATAATAATTTTAATTATTTTATCCCCATTCAAGATATAGCATAATTTAAACCCTTTCTTAAAAATCAAAATTAATTATTCTAATCAGAATTAGATATAGATTAGCGATAGAATATCAACCATTATTTAGTTATTCATTCCATTCATTTATGACCTTATACATCAATTTTACAATATATAAAAATAATGTATTGACATAGAATCTTCTTTTAGGAAAGTTATGATATGCATACAAGTTTTCATGTTATTCTATGTAATCCATAAAATCATGTGACATCATCAAAAATCTTCTTATATTCTTAGCATTAACTATCAATTATAACAAATAATTTTTAATTATTTAATTAATGCATGTAAAACTACATTATAAAAAAATATAAAATAAAAATAATTTTTTTATAAAATGATACTTACTATTCCTCAACAGTTAGTAAATCACATTTTTATTTTTTAATATAAACGGCAACTGCATTACCACGCTTCAAAATATAGTAGATTTCTCTCTATATTCATAATACACGCATTGAATAAAACATAGGATGTTATCCTACATAATATAAAATTACTAACTAAAATATAATAAATTCCTAGAATTTACAATACCATCCTTCCATCTATCCACTAAAGTGATTCTAAATATTACTATATGTATGAAAGTTGTTGGTCAATACAAATACAAGATAACCATATATCCTTGTTCATCATTGAAAATCATGAACGTTTCATCATATCAAAAAACTCATCATTGGTTTTGCTCATGGCTAATTTATCAATTAAGAATTCCATCGCGTCAATTTCTCCCATAGGGTGCATAATTTTACGTAATATCCACATTTTCTGCAGCTCTTCCGATACAGTTAATAATTCTTCCTTTCTAGTTCCAGAACGATTATAATCAATAGCAGGAAATACACGTTTCTCAGCAATTTTTCGCGCTAAATGCAACTCCATATTCCCTGTTCCTTTAAACTCTTCATAAATGACCTCATCCATCTTAGAACCAGTATCTACCAAAGCAGTAGCAATAATCGTTAAACTACCCCCTTCTTCTACATTACGTGCAGCACCAAAGAAACGCTTGGGACGATGTAACGCATTCGCATCTACACCACCAGTCAAAATCTTTCCCGAAGCCGGGACAACAGTATTATAGGCGCGGGCTAAACGAGTAATAGAGTCTAAAAGAATAATTACATCTTTTTTGTGTTCAACTAACCTTTTAGCCTTTTCAATGACCATTTCAGAAACCTGAACATGACGCGATGCAGGTTCATCAAAAGTTGAAGCTATCACCTCACCTTTCACTAAACGTTGCATTTCAGTTACTTCTTCAGGACGCTCATCAATTAACAAGACCATAAGAACACACTCAGGGTGATTACAAGCAATGCTTTGTGCTATATTTTGAAGTAACATGGTTTTACCGGCTTTAGGTGGAGCGACAATTAATCCACGCTGACCACGTCCAATAGGCGATGCCAGATCTAATACACGAGATGTTAAATCTTCAGTAGAACCGTTACCTATCTCCATTCGCAACCGCGAATTAGCATGTAGTGGGGTTAGATTTTCAAAAAGAATTTTATTACGTGCATTTTCGGGTTTATCATAGTTAACTTCATTGACTTTTAATAAAGCAAAGTATCGCTCCCCTTCTTTAGGGGGGCGAATTTTTCCTGAAATCGTATCTCCTGTACGTAGGTTGAATCGCCGAATCTGACTAGGTGAAACATAAATATCATCTGGGCCAGCAAGATAAGAGCTATCACTAGATCGAAGAAAGCCAAAACCATCCTGAAGTATCTCCAAAACACCGTCACCAAAAATGTCTTCGCCGCTTTTAGCATGCTGTTTAAGTATGGAAAAAATAATATCCTGTTTACGTATGCGCGCTAAATTTTCCAGCCCCATTTTTTCACCAAGAGTGATTAGGTCGGAAACCAGCGTATTTTTTAAGTTGGTAAGATTCATAATGGTGGGTTCTGAGTTTTTAAACTTGAGGACATATCTTGAATCATATGTAATAACTAGCAGGATTTTTTTATCTAAAAGCTATTAATATAATTTTCTTCTCGGATAATCTACTAATAATAGCTCCAAAAATAACTATTAAATCAGAGGTAATAATAAAAAAGAAAAATAATTATACCAATCTTTAGAATCAGATGATGAAAGATAAGCTATGATGAAATTGTCCCTATAATACTAAGATTTCTCTCTATATGTAAATTCAGTACGGTTATATATCATTTAAAGTATATATCTAATACTAAAGCAACCATCACCATAGCATGCTTCATTCTGATCGTCCAGATTTCAGAAAAAAAATCGTATGATAATATTAAAAAATAGAATATTTCTCTTAACGTCTTAGTTTAAATGTACATCTAAAAAGTCACTTAGTTGTCTTTTAGATAAAGAACCAACTTGAGTTGCAATAACTTGACCTTCTTTAAAAAGAAGAAGAGTCGGAATGCTCCGAATACTATATTGTGGCGCCGTACACGGATTTTTATCAATGTTTATTTTTCCAATAATTAACTTATCTTCGTATTCAATAGAAATTAAATCTAGAATAGGGGACAGCATTTTACATGGACTGCACCATTCTGCCCAAAAATCAACTAATATAAATCCTGTGGATTTAATAACATCCTTCTCAAAACTAGAATCAGTCAAGTTAATAATTTTATTGTTCATCGTTTCTCCAAAAACATTGGGTTAGCATGATTATTGTTAATAATAACAATGGGATATACATAGAAGTAATCATTGAAAATAATAGAAAATATTATTGCGACATATTTTCTTAATAATCAAAAATGATCATATTAGATTTTTCCCTGAAGCTCTCTTTTACCATGGAAAACGGCCCGAGACCCTAGCACCTCTTCAATACGAATCAGTTGATTATACTTAGCTACGCGATCAGAGCGACTCATGGAACCAGTTTTAATTTGACCAGCAGAAGTCCCAACCGCTAAATCAGCAATCGTTACATCCTCAGTCTCCCCAGAGCGATGAGAGATAATTGTAGTATACCCTGCACTTTTTGCGATCTGAATAGCAGATAAAGTCTCGGTTAAAGAACCAATCTGATTTAATTTAATTAAAACAGAATTAACAAGACCTTTTTTAATTCCTTCCTTAAGGAAGGTAGGGTTAGTTACAAACAAATCATCACCCACGAGCTGTATCTTATCGCCTAAAATTTGAGTTTGATATAAAAACCCCTCATGATCAGATTCATCTTGACCGTCCTCAATGGATATAATCGGGTATTGCTTGGTTAAACTCTCTAAAAAGTGTGTAAATTCTTCTGAAGAAAAAGATGTTTTTCTATCGCCAAGCATAACATATTGACCATTTTGATAAAATTCAGATGCTGCACAATCTAAAGCTATTGTAATATCTTTGCCTAATATATATCCTGCAGTTTTGACAGATTCTACAATAAGATCTAGTGCTGCAATCGTAGATTTGAGGTTAGGCGCATAACCTCCTTCATCTCCTACAGAAGTAGGTATACCCTTGGATTTCAGTATTTGTGCTAATATATGAAAAATTTCAGCTCCTATCCGGACTGCTTCTCTTAAAGAATGTGCGCCAATAGGCTGAATCATAAACTCTTGTATATCTAGATTGTTATTAGCATGCTTACCACCATTCAGGATATTAATCATTGGCAAAGGCATAGAGAATTGACCTGGATTATTTACAAGCTCAGCAATATGTGCATAAAGAGGCATTCCCTTAGAAGCAGATGCAGCTTTAGCATTAGCTAATGATACAGCTAAAATAGCATTCGCTCCAAGTCGTGATTTATGCTGAGTGCCATCCAAGTCTATCATTATTTGATCAATACGTGATTGATCTTTAGCATCATTCCCAATGATATGCTTGGTAATCAGTCCATTAATAGAATCGACTGCTTTCATGACGCCTTTACCAAGAAAACGCTTTTCATCATTATCACGCAACTCTAAAGCCTCTCGGGACCCAGTTGAGGCCCCAGATGGAACTGATGCAAGCCCAACAAATCCACCCTCTAAGTGCACCTCTGCTTCAACAGTTGGATTACCACGTGAATCAATAATTTCTCGGCTAATAACTTTTATAATTTTGGACATTGGTCTATCTCAGAAACTAGATAAATGAAAACGAGAAAATATCTCGACCTTGTATATTATGAATATGCTGGTAATATACCTGCAATATCTTTATTTTTTATATTTTCCTGATATACACTAGCTGCATGAATAAATCCACTAAATAATGGATGAGCATCTCGAGGAGTAGAAGTAAATTCTGGATGAAATTGACAAGCTACAAACCAAGGATGGCTTGGAAGTTCAATGATTTCAACTAAATGATTTTCCCCGGAATAACCCGCTACAAGTAAACCAGCTTCTTCTATTTTTTTCAAAAATCTCTTATTTACTTCATAACGATGCCGGTGACGCTCAATGATAGTGCTAGAACCATACAACTTACGCGCTAGACTGCAATCAGCTAACTGACACTCCTGATTACCTAATCGCATCATGCCACTTAAACTACTTGACGTTATCTTCTTATCTGTAGAACCTTTTTCATCATACCACTCAGTAATAAGAGCAACTACTGGATATTGACAATGAGGAAAAAATTCAGTTGAATGTGCGTTTGCCATATTTGCCACATTGCGAGCAAATTCCATTAAGGCTACCTGCATTCCTAAACAAATACCCAAATAAGGAATATTGTTTTCACGAGCATATTGCGTTGTAATAATTTTACCTTCTACACCTCTATAGCCAAAACCACCAGGAATTAAAATAGCATCTAGGTCTTTTAATAAACCTACTCCATTAGCTTCAATATCTTCTGAATCAATTAACTTAATATGAACGGTAATGCGATTTCTTAATCCTCCATGCTTTAAAGCTTCAATGACTGATTTATAAGCATCAGGTAACGTAGTGTATTTTCCGACCATCCCTATATTTATAACGCTATTTGGATGAGATTCTTGATAGACAACCTGGTCCCAATCTCTGAGATTAGCTGGTGGTGTATGCAAATTAAAACTTTTACAAATATACTCATCTAATCCCTGTGATTTTAAAATACCTGGAATTTTATAAATAGAACCAACATCTATTAGCGAAATAACTGCTTTCTCTGGTACATTACAAAATAAAGCAATTTTAGAACGTTCATTATCAGGAACTGGATAACTAGACCGACAGATCAATACATCTGGTTGAATACCAATCGATAAAAGCTCTTTAACTGAGTGCTGAGTTGGCTTTGTTTTTACCTCGCCTGCTGCTGCCATATAGGGAACCAGTGTTAAATGAATATATATTGTATTCGCACGTCCAATGTCACCCGCCATCTGACGAATAGCCTCAAGAAATGGTAACGACTCAATATCACCAACGGTACCTCCCACTTCGACTAAAACTATATTATATCCCTCCCCACCTATGATTATTTTTTCTTTAATAGCATTAGTAATATGAGGAATAACTTGAACAGTTTCTCCCATATAATCTCCATGCCTTTCTTTATAAAGGACATCAGAGTAAATACGACCTGCAGTAAAATTATTACGACGACTCATGCGTGTACGAATAAATCGCTCGTAATGACCAAGATCTAGATCTGTTTCCGCGCCGTCACCAGTTACAAACACTTCACCATGCTGAATGGGGCTCATGGTTCCTGGATCAACATTAATATAAGGATCCAGCTTTATAATAGTCACTAGAAGACCTCTGGCTTCCAGTGTGGCCGCTAACGAACCAGCAAAAATTCCTTTGCCCAAAGAAGAAACAACCCCACCTGTTACAAAGATATAATGTTTTGTCATACTTAACCTGAGAATATCGATTTTAAAAACAATGTAATAATTTCTTAAATATAGGTTAATATCCAGATTCTCATTATTAAAAAATATGCATGTTAGCTGCCATATTTATAAACAATATTAATATAATTAAGTGTCATATCGATTTAATCTATATATTTTTCATCACATTACAAATTATACGTAATTTAATTTAATAAAATATTTAATTTAAGTGTGATAACAAAAAATTTTGAATTAAAAAACATCTTAAATTCTATTAAAACAAATCAAATATCAAAAATCGAGATAGATCAATTGATCTAAAGTGGTTATTAACCATATATAATATTAATTGTTGTATCATAGAATGTCATTACTGTAATGTTTTTTCCTTAATTTTCTTAATATATTAAAAATCATATTATATTAATAAAGTTATAAAACAATCTAATACATGTTTATCCTATATTAATAAAAAATTCTGACAGATTAGATAAATGACAGATACAGTATTATCGATATAAGATTCTTAATCTTATATATTAAAACAATATATTGATTTTAAAAATCATTTTTTTTAAAAATAACATCAACTCAACTAACATTCCAATAAATAAATAATCTATAAATGTATTTAGAATTCAATATAAATCTTTTTTTATAACAATACTATTGAAAATATTTAAAAACTAAAAATAATAATCTATAGATTTAGAATCAAAATTTATAACCAGCATTATGATACGCACAATGCAGTTCTTACCCATTCAATTCTATATCTATAATCAAAAAAGATGAAAAATTAAACAATCAAGTTTTACTTACACAACAAACTCTTTATATATTCTATATATATAACTGATATAGATAAATTTATTTATTAAAAATGGTATAAAATTATTATGAATATTAAATATAAAAACTTTCATTAGATTCTGAAAGACCACTAAAACAAAATATACACTATCAACTTATATAAAGACTTCTACTATATTATAACCCCCTAAATTAAAAACAGAAAATTACTATAGAATGTTATAATATTGAATTAACCATCTTTCATAGATCATGACAATTGCATGTTTTTAAAATTTAAACTAACTTTTAAAAATATAATTACTATACATTATCATATATATCTCACAAATGAATTAATTAATGTCATGTATCGTAATATAAAATATTAAAAATAAAAAATTAAATTACGTTTGACCAATTATTAATGCGCTATGATTGATTTTTACCGATCTAACTTAAATATAGAGAAAAGTCCGAGGTCTATTTTTATTTAGTAAAAATTTTAATTGTTATAAAAATATTTTTTTATTATCAATAATATTATTATTAACTTTCTATATATAGTAGTTACAATATATAATAAAATTATAAAATATAAATTAACTTTTCATATAAAATATACACCTAGCATATAAAATAAAATTTTTATCACAAAATACATATTTTATTATGTAATAAATTGATATTATCCATAGTATTTATACTATGTCACTGATGTTGACTATAAATGAATATAAGTAACGCATAATAAAAACTATTCCAACTTGATATATTTGATATATATACAGTATTTTATTCATAAAACCATTTAAATATATTGTTTATCTAAGTAATTATATTCATTATTCTCTAATCAACGATCCATGATTTTTTAAATAAATAATCAAACTTGAAATAGTTGATGGTGTAATTCCAGGAATACGTGATGCTTCGCCAATTGACGCTGGTTTATAATCTTGAAGTCTAGACACTGCCTCAATAGATAATCCGTTAATTTTTTTATAATCCACATCAGCAGGCAACAAGGTTGATTTGTAACGGATGTGTCTATCAACCTCTCGTTGTTGTCGAACGATATAACCTTCGTATTTAATTTGAGCCTCTACTGATTCTACCACTTGGCGATCAGCTATATCCGGTCCAAATCCTGTCAGATTCATTAAGTGCTGGTAGGTGATTCCAGGACGTCTTAATAGATCCTCATAGCTATGATTATTTTTTAATCTTCCAGGAAGCAAGTTATTCATCACAACCGACTCTGTGTTACCAGGCAATATTTTCATTGAACGCAGACGTTGCCGTTCTTTCTCAATATTGTCTATCTTCGTATTAAATCGTTTCCAACGTATATCATCAATTAAACCTAAATTTCGACCAATCTCAGTTAAACGAAAATCAGCATTATCTTCACGTAATATTAAACGATATTCCGCGCGAGAAGTAAACATACGATAAGGTTCAGTCACACCATGCGTACAAAGATCATCAACTAAGATACCTATATAAGCTTGATCACGTCTTGGTATCCATCCATCTTTTCCCATTAAAAACTGACTAGCATTCAATCCTGCCAAAAGACCCTGTGCAGCAGCTTCTTCATAACCAGTGGTTCCATTAATTTGACCGGCAAAAAATAATCCTTGAACATATTTGCTTTCTAATGTTCTCTTTAAATCAGATGGATTGAAAAAATCATATTCAATAGCATAACCTGGTCGTGTGATATTTGCTTGCTCCATGCCTTGTATAGAGCGAATAAGTTTTATTTGTATGTTAAATGGTAGGCTAGTAGATATACCATTCGGATAAATTTCATTACTAGTTAATCCTTCTGGTTCTAAAAATATTTGATGTGAATTTCGGTCACTAAATCGCATGATTTTATCTTCGATTGAAGGACAATAGCGAGGGCCAGTTCCTTTAATTTTACCACTATATATGGGACTATAATGAAGATTATCACGGATAATATCATGAGTTTTTTCATTGGTTTGTGTTATATAACAAGGTACTTGTTTAGGAGGTTGATATAAGTCATCTAAAAATGAAAAAAAAGGTAATGGATTATCTCCAAATTGAGGAGGTAGTACATTAAAATTAATAGATCGTTTATCAATACGCGGAGGAGTTCCTGTTTTTAACCGTCCAATACGCAATGGAAGTTCGTGTAGTCGACGCGCAAGAAGAGAGGATGACGGATGAGCCGCCCGACCTCCGATATTAGTTTTCATGCCAACATGAATCTTTCCATCTAAAAAAGTACCCACAGTTAAAATAACTACTTTAGAATGAAATTCTACTCCTATTTGAGTGATTACACCAATTACTTGATCATGATCTATTAATAAATCGTGTACATCTTGCTGCATTATTAATAAATTAGGTTGATTTTCCAGTGCATAACGTACCGCCTGACGATATAACATTCGATCGGCTTGCGCTCTAGTAGAGCGTACAGCAGGACCTTTTCTTGCATTCAGTTTTCTGAATTGTATCCCAGATTGATCAATAGCACGACCCATTATCCCACCTAATGCATCTATTTCTTTAACTAAATGTCCTTTTCCGATTCCTCCAATAGCCGGATTACAAGACATCTCTCCTAAAGTATCAATATTATGGGTTAGTAATAATGTTTTGTGTCCTATACGAGCTGCAGCCATCGCCGCTTCGGTTCCAGCGTGACCGCCACCAATTACAATGATGTCAAAAGGCTCGGTATAAAACATAGAGAACTACCTCTTAAATATGTAAACAGTATTTAATTGATATTATAAGATCTTTCTAGATTGTTTTGCATCAAATATTTATATTTAATTCTATTAATAATAAATCTTTTAAAAAATAAATAAATAATAATTATTATTATATATGGCAGCTTTTTCTGTGGGTAAGTTCAATTTTACTTTATTAATCAATCATTTAATTGATTTAATTAACTGTGTATTACCTGTGAATTATTATGATATAACCTGGGAATAA